>NZ_JBFBJW010000001.1:154532-1117750 GCF_040686315.1 Micromonospora sp. NPDC085948
AGCACGGCTCGGACGAGCGCGGCGGCTACGGCAAGGACGAGCACGGCTCGGACGAGCGCGGCGGCTACGGCAAGGACGAGCACGGCTCGGACGAGCGCGGCGGCTACGGCAAGGACGAGCACGGCTCGGACGAGGACAGCTGGGAGAAGGAGCGCGAGTTCGTCTACTACGGCGACGCCAAGGTCGACAAGGATGCCAAGCCGGGTCGCTACGAGCTCAAGGGCTCGTGCGGCGAGGGCGAGCTCGTCGTGCTGCCGCACGGCGGTGTCGACGGTGGTGACGGTGGCGCCAGCACCGGTACCGACCGTGGCCTGGCCACCGGCGGGGCGGGCCTGCTCGGCGCTGCCGCGCTCGGCGGGATCGTGCTGATGCGTCGTCGGCGGACCAATGGTTCGCTCGTCTGACGTGACGACGACACGGGCCGGCGGCCGTCACGGGAGACCGTGGCGTGCCGCCGGCGCGGCCGTCGTCGTCACTATGGCCATGCTCGGCGCTGGCATGATCGGCTTCGCTCTGAAGACCACCCCGCAGACCCGACCGCCGCAGCCGCTGGCCCAGGCCGGTCCCGAGGTGAGCGGGCCGGCCGACACCGCCACCGCCGTGCCCCCGGTCGACGGGCAGCCGGTCGGCCAGGGGGACGTTCCGGCCGGGTTGGCGCGCTCCGCGCCGACCAGCATCGAGATCCCCCGGATCGGCGTCAACGCGACGATCCTGTCCCTCGGCACCAACCCGGACGGGACCGTCCAGGTTCCCCCGTTGGAGCAGGCCGACCAGGCTGGCTGGTACGAGCCGGGAGCGAGCCCCGGCGAGACCGGTAACGCGGTCATCGTCGGGCACGTGGACTCGGCGAAGCTCGGCCCGGCCGTCTTCTTCGACCTCGGCTCTCTCGTGCCCGGTGACACCATCACGGTGCGGCGGGCGGACGGCCAGCCGGCCGCGTTCCAGGTCGACTCGGTGAAGTCGTACCCGAAGACGGCCTTCCCCACCGAGTTGGTGTACGGACCGAGCGACCGGCCCGGTCTGCGGGTGGTCACCTGCGGTGGTCAGTTCGACGAGGCCGCCAAGAGCTACCCGGACAACATCGTCGTCTTCGCCACCCTGGTGGCCTGATCGGGGACGAAACGAAACGCGGTCCGGCCGGTCGGGTCACCCCGACCGGCCGGACCGCGTCCGGCGTACCGACTCAGGCGGCCGCGGAGGTCCGCACCAGGGTGCGGATCTGGCGCAGCAGCACCGACAGGGCGGCGAGATCCGCCCGCGACTCGTCGAACTCCCCCATCGCCCGCCGGGCGCGGTGGATCGAGGTCGCGTTCGACTGCTCCCACTGCTGCACCCGCTCGTGCGGCGGCAGGTCCTCCGGGGTGGAGTCGAACACCTCCGCGGTGAGCGCGGCCAGCGCGGCGTACAGGTCGTAGCGCAGCGCCATCCGAGCCAACGTCTGCCAGCGGTCCTCGCGAGGCAGCAGGGAGATCTTCGACAGCAGCGAGTCCACCCGGAACAGGTCGGACAGCACGAAGTAGACCGAGGCCACCTCGCTGACGTCCCGCCCGCTGGCGTTCGCCGTCTCCACCACGTCCATCAGACCGAAGCTGTACATCAGCCGGGTCGCGCGTTCCGCCAGCTCGCGGGGCAGCCCACGCTCGGTCATCGAGTCCATGTGCGCGGCGATGCCCTGCCGCTCGTTGCCGTAGAACAGTTCCTCCAGCCCCGGCAGCAGCCGGGTTACACCGTCGCGCAGCCGGGCGATCTCGGCCGGCACGTCGATCGGTGAACGCCGGTTGGACACCAGCCACCGCACGGCCCGGTCGAGCAGCCGACGGGTGTCCAGGTAGACACTCGTCTGCAACTCCGGCGCGACCTTGTTGTCCAGCGCCTCGACCGCGTCCCACAGGTCGCGGAGGCCGAACACCTCGCTGACCACCACGTAGGCCCGGATCACGTCCGCCGCGCTGGCCGCCGTCTCCTCGACCACCCGGAAGATGAACGAGATGCCACCCCGGTTGATCGCCTCGTTGACCAGCACGGTGGTGACGATGTCGCGGCGCAGTCGGTGCTGGCCCATCCGGTCGGCGAAGCGCTCACGCATCGGCGTCGGGAAGTAGTTGACCAGGACCTCGGTCGTCCACTCCTCGTCCGCCAGACCCTCGGTGAGGATCTCCCGCTCCAGGACGATCTTCACGTACGCGAGCAGCACCGCGAACTCCGGCGCGGTCAGCCCGGACTCGCTGCGGACCGCCAACTCCTCATCCGGCGGCAGCGCCTCCAGCGCCCGGTCCAACCCACCCGACCGCTCCAACTCGTTGATCATCCGGCGGTGCACCGGAAGCAGCGAGGCGGCCTGGGCCTGGGCGTTGTTGATCGCCCGCGCCTGGTCGTAGTTGTCCCGCAGCACCAGCTCCGCGACCTC
Organism: Micromonospora sp. NPDC085948; assembly: GCF_040686315.1. Lineage (NCBI taxonomy): Bacteria > Bacillati > Actinomycetota > Actinomycetes > Micromonosporales > Micromonosporaceae > Micromonospora > Micromonospora sp. NPDC085948. Next base: position 156,940 of record NZ_JBFBJW010000001.1, read on the forward strand.
GTCGGTCATCCCGGCCAGCAGCTCGTCGCGCTCGGCCGTGGTCAACTCGCCGTCGGCCACCGCCGTGTTCAGCAGGATCTTGATGTTCACCTCGTGGTCGGAGGTGTCCACGCCGGCCGCGTTGTCGATGAAGTCGGAGAAGATCCGGCCGCCGGTCAACGCGTACTCGATCCGGCCGAGCTGGGTCCAGCCCAGGTTGCCGCCCTCGCCCGCGACCCGGCACCGCAGGTTGCGCCCGTCCACCCGGATCGCGTCGTTGGACTTGTCGCCCACCTCGGCGTTGGTCTGGGTGGACGCCTTGACGTAGGTGCCGATGCCGCCATTCCAGAACAGGTCCACCGGAGCGGTGACGATCGCCTTCATCAGCTCCTGCGGCGACAGGTGCGTGACGTCGTCGTCCAGGCCGATCGCCGCCCGGACCTGCGGCGTGATCGGGATGGACTTCGCGGTACGCGGGAAGATGCCGCCGCCGGCCGAGATCAGCTCCGGGTTGTAGTCCTCCCACGAGGACCGGGGCAGGTCGAACAGCCGCCGCCGCTCCGCGTACGAGGTGGCCGCGTCCGGCTCCGGGTCCAGGAAGATGTGCCGGTGGTCGAAGGCGGCCACCAACCGAATGTGCTCGGACAGCAGCATCCCGTTGCCGAACACGTCGCCGGACATGTCGCCGACGCCGACCACCGTGAAGTCCTGGGTCTGGGTGTCCAGGCCCAACTCCCGGAAGTGCCGCTTCACCGACTCCCAGGCGCCCCGGGCGGTGATGCCCATCTTCTTGTGGTCGTAGCCGGCAGAGCCGCCGGAGGCGAAGGCGTCGCCCAGCCAGAAGTTGTGTGCCGTGGAGATCTCGTTGGCGATGTCGGAGAACGTCGCCGTGCCCTTGTCCGCCGCGACCACCAGGTACGGGTCGTCGGCGTCGTGCCGGACCACGTCCTCGGGCGGCACGATCTGCCCGCTGACGATGTTGTCGGTGACGTCGAGCATCGCGCCGACGAACTCCTGGTAGCAGGCGACCGCCTCGTCCCGGTCACCCGGCTTCTGCTTCAGCACGAAGCCGCCCTTGGCGCCCACCGGCACGATCACGGTGTTCTTCACCATCTGCGCCTTGACCAGACCGAGCACCTCGGTCCGGAAGTCCTCCCGACGGTCGGACCAGCGCAGCCCGCCCCGGGCCACCGGCCCGAACCGCAGGTGTACGCCCTCGAAGCGGGGCGAGTAGACGAAGATCTCGAACTTCGGTCGGGGCGCGGGCAGGTCCGGGATGGCCTGCGGGTCGAGCTTGAACGCCACGTACGCCTTCGGTCGCCCGTCGGCGCGCTTCTGGTAGAAGCTGGTCCGCAGGGTCGCCTCGATCAGCGTCAGGTACGACCGCAGGATCCGGTCCTGGTCGAGGCTGGCCACGTCGTCCAGCCCGGCCCGGATCGTCTCGACCAGCTCACCGCTGCGCTGCTGCCGCTGCTCGGTGGTCTGCTCGCCCGGCGCGAACCGGGTCTCGAACAGCTCCACCAGCAACGCGGCGAGCTTCGGGTACGCGATGAACGTCTGCTCCATGTAGTCCTGGGAGAAGACCGTGCCGGCCTGCCGCAGGTACTTCGCGTACGCCCGCAGCACCACCACCTGCCGCCAGGTGAGCCCGCCGCGCAGCACCAGCTCGTTGAACCGGTCCACCTCGGCCTCACCGCGCCAGGCCGCCGCGAAGGCGTTCTCCACGTGCGGGCGCACCTCGGACAGCTCGTGGTGCCCCTCGGGCAGCATCAGGCCGAAGTCGTACAGGTAGACGCGCCCGTCGATCCGGTCCACCTCGTACGGGTGCTCGTCGACCACCCGCACACCGAGGGAGTGCAGCACCGGCAGCACGGCGGAGAGCATCATCGGTTCGCCGTACCGGTAGACCTTGAACCGGACGTCCATCGCCTCGGCCAAATCCGCGCCGGGGACCCGGGTGCCCGGCCGGGGCGCCAACTGCTTACGGAAGAGGTGCATCTCCAGCTGGCCGGGCTCCTCCAGCAGCTCCAGCTTCGCCAGGTCCTTCATCGCCTCGTACGGCGTGTGCCCGTCCTTGTAGCCCTCCGGGAACGCGTCGGCGTACCTGGTGAACAGGTGCTTGGCCTGCTCGTCGCCGAGCTTGCGCTCCAGCACCAGCCGGTAGTCGTCGTCCCAGAGTCGGGTCGCGTCGGCCAACTCCTCGGCCAACAGGTCGGCGTCGATGTCGCCGGGCGGTCGCGTCGGGTCGGTACGCACGATGAAGTGCACCCGGGCCAGCATCGACTCGGTGACACGGGTGGTGTAGTCCACCCCGACACCGTTCAGCTCCCGCAGCAGGATGTCCTGCATGCGCAGCCGGTTCTGCGTGGTGAACCGGTCCCGGGGCAGGTAGATCAGGCAGGAGATGAACCGCCCGTACGCGTCCCGGCGCAGGAAGACCCGCAGCTGCCGACGACCGGCCATCCGCAGTACGCCGATCACCGCGTGGTAGAGGTCGTCGGTCTTGATCTGGAACAGCTCGTCGCGGGGGTAGGTCTCCAGGATCTGGATCAGATCCTTGCCCGAGTGGCTGCGCCGGCTCAGGCCGGAGCGGTCCAGCACCTCGGCCACCTTGCGGCGCACCACCGGCAACTCCCGGACGCTGGTCCGGTACGCGGCGGTGGAGAACAGGCCGAGGAAGCGCCGTTCGCCGATCACCTCGCCGGCCTCGTTGAAGATCTTGAAGCCGATGTAGTCCAGGTACGCCGAGCGGTGCACGGTGGCCCGCGAGTTGGCCTTGGTGATGATGAGCAGGCGCTTCTCCAGCACCTTGTCGTGCGCCTCCGGCGTCATCGACGCCAGCGGCCGAGCCTCCGGCGCGTCGGAGCGCAGGATGCCCAGACCCGTGCCGAGCACCGCCTCCAACGCCTTGCCGTCGACCTCGTCGCCGGCATCGCCGCTCGCGACGTCGACCAGCCGGTACTCCCGGTAGCCGAGGAAGGTGAAGTGGTCGTGGGCCAGCCACCGCAGCAGCTCCACCGAGTCGGTGATGTCCTTCTCCGGCACCGGCGGCCGGTTCTCGGCGGTACGCGCGGAGGCCAACTCGTCGGCGAGCGCGAGCGAGCGCTGACGCATCTTCGGCCAGTCCTCCACCGCCTCCCGCACGTCGGTGAGCACCCGCTGCAGCTCGCGGCGCAGCCGGTCCCGCTCGGCCGCGTCCCGGACCGGGTCGATCTCGATCCGCATCCAGCTCTCGATGATGTCGCCGGCGATCGCGTCGTCCGGCTCCACGTCCGCCGAGACCTCGGTGAGGCGGCCCAACGGCTCCCGCCGCACCACCACCAGCGGGTGCACCAGCAGATGCACGTCCAGGTGGTACGAGTTGAGCAGCGCGGTCACCGAGTCGACCAGGAACGGCATGTCGTCGGTGACGATCTCGACGACCGTGTGGTGCTGGTCGGCGTGCGGCTCGTGGATCCGCAGCTTCAACTCGCCCGGCACCCGCTGTTGGGCGAGGTCCCGGTGCGCCCGGGCCGCGTCGAGCATCTCTTCCGCCGTGAAGCCGACCAGCTCCTCGTCCGGTGCGAACCGCCAGAAACGGCCGACGAGTGTCGCCGCGTCGTGGTCGTCCCCCGCGAGCGCGACAGCCTGAGCCACCAGCCGCTCCGCGTTGGGAACTGGTTCGTCGAGCTCGGCGTCCTCCACGTCGTCGGCCAACGCCTCGGTGGGCAGGCCCAGATCGTAGATGGTGTCGATGCTCGACCCGGTCAGCCCCGTGACTCCCGTGTCGAGCCGGCCGTAGCCGTCCCCGTCGGTCGCCGAATCGAAGCTGTCGTCGTCCCGGCCGGAGTCATCCTGCCGGAGGTCGGGTTCCGGTTTGATCGCCGGACGCCGGTCCATCGGTGCCACTCCCCTCGACCCACCGCGTTGTGGGTCACTCTGCCGCTCAGCCTAGGCCCTGCCGTTGTGCGCCTTCGTCGGCGGACCACTGGCCAGACGTCCGGATCGGGACTTTGTCCTTTCACCCGTTGCGGGTCCGAGGTTGGCCGGCTGCGGGATACCCCGCCACGCGATGTTCATCACACCGGCCCGGCCCGTCTTTGAGCGCGCCCGCCATGCTGGGGGACGTTGGGGACGGCGTCGGCGTACTACCGTGCGAAGGCGCTCCGAGATCGGAAGGACCAGCTTCATGCCCTCGTCGTACCCCCGGCCCCTCCGGCCGAACCCCGTCCGCCGTGTGGCCGCCGCCCTCACCGCGGCGCTGCTCATGGCCGGCGTTCTGGTTGGCTGCTCGGCTGACGACGGGCCGGAGGGCAGTCTCGACGCCTTCCTCGCCGGTTGGCGCAGCGGCGATCTCCAGGCGGTCGGTCTGATCGACCCGACCGGCAGCAAGTTGCCCTCGACCGAGGTGAGTCGCCAGATCAAGGAGCTCTCCGGTGAGCTGGCGGCGACCCCGCCCACGCTGACGCGTCGTGGCGAGCCGAAGGTGAAGGCGGACATCGCCACCACAACCGTCCAGGTGGAGTGGAAGCTGCCCGGTCAGACCCCCTGGACGTACGACCGGGAGGTGCGTCTCGCCAAGGGCGACGACGACCAGTGGCAGGTGATCTGGGAGCCGAAGGTGGTGCACGAGCAGCTCACCGAGGGTGACCGGTTGGCGTTGCGCCGCGACGCCAGCACCCGCGCCGGGGTGCTGGACGCCGCCGGCCAACCGATCGTGACCCCCCGGCCGGTGGTGCGGGTCGGCGTGCAGCCCGACGGGGTCACCGATCTCGGCAAGCTCGTCAAGGACCTCGACGCGGCGTTCAAGGCCATCCGCCCGGCGCTGGTCCCCGGCGTCGACCTGGCCGACCTGCCCGACCGGGTGACCAAGGCCGAGCCGGGCGCCTTCGTCGAGGTGGTGTCGCTCCGCGAGGAGGCGTACCGGCAGATCAAGCCCCGGATCTACGACCTGCCCGGCACCAAGTTCGTCTCCGACAAGATCGACCTGGCGCCCACCCGCGAGTTCGCCCGTGCGGTGCTCGGCTCGGTCGACCCGGCGCAGGCCGACGACCTCGCCGCACACCCCGACCGGTACGTCGTCGGCGACCTGGTCGGGCACGGCGGGCTGCAGGGCCGCTACGACGAGCGACTGCGCGGTGGCCCCGGGCTGACCGTGGTGGTCGAGCGTCCCGTCGAGGGCGGCAAACTGGAACCGACCGGCACCGAGTTGTTCCGCCGGGAGCCGCAGCCCGGTCAGGCGCTGAAGACCACGCTTGACGTCGCCGTCCAGAATGCGGCCGACGGGGCCCTGCGCGCCGAGCCACGGCGGTCCTCGATGGTGGCGCTCCGGATCAGCGATGGTGCCGTGCTCGCCGCGGCGAACGGCCCTGGCCCGGCCGGGGAGAATCTGGCCTTCGACGCTCAGGTGCCTCCGGGCTCCACGTTCAAGATGGTCAGCGCGCTCGGCCTGCTGGACCGGGGTGCGGTCACTCTGGACGGGCCGGTGGCCTGCCCGAAGACCTTCACCGTGGACGGTCGCTCCTTCAAGAACTCCGACAACTTCGAACTCGGCTCGGTGCCGTTCCGCACCGACTTCGCCAAGTCCTGCAACACGGCGTTCGCCTCGCTCGCGCCGAAGCTCGGCGGTGACGGGCTGGCCGCCGCCGGCCGCTCGTTGGGCCTGGAGGGTCAGTGGGACCTCGGCACGGACGCCTTCACCGGCAAGGTGTCCGCGGGTGGCAGCCCGGCCGAGCAGGCCGCGGCATCGTTCGGGCAGGGCACCACGCTGGTCAGCCCGCTGGCCATGGCCGGTGCCACCGCGGCGGTCGCCCGAGGCCGCTTCGAGCAGCCGAAACTGCTCATCGACCCGGCGCCGGCCAAGCCGGCCCCGCCGGGCGAGCAACTCAAGCCGGAATCGGTCGCGGCACTGCGCGCGATGATGCGCGAGGTGGTCACCACGGGCACCGGCAGCGCGCTGAAGGACGTGCCGGGCGAGGTCTACGGCAAGACCGGCACCGCCGAGTACGACGACAACCCGGCCCATACCCACGCCTGGTTCGTCGGTTGGCGGGGCGACGTGGCGTTCGCCGTCTTCGTGGAGAAGGGCGGCGCCAGCACGGCGTCGGCCGTCCCGATCGCCGAGCGCTTCCTCCGCGCCCTCCCCCCGTCCTGACACCAACGCCGCTCAGGAACGCCCAGCCCCGACCCGCCGCCCAACCCCGACCGCACGCCCAGCCGGCAACCCCCGCCCAGCCCGAACCGCACGCCCGGCCGGCAACCCCGCGCACCGCTCCGGCGTTGATCCACTCGGTTTTGCTGAAACCGCGCTATCCGAGCCACTCGGACGCCGCGACATCATGAAAGCCGAGTCGATCATGACCCGGCGGGGCGGCGTTCGGGTCAGGCGGTGTCGGCTTTGCGATGGTCCGGGGCATTCTCGGCCGGTGGGGAGGGTCGGCGGAGCAGACCCGGGCCGGCCGACGCGGGTGGGCCGACCGGCTCCCGCTCGGTCGTGGCCGGGAGGTGGGCCGCACCCTCGGCGGAGTCACCACCGAATCGGCCGGAAGCAGCCACCGCACCATCGGGGCGGTCGATGCCGGCCCGGTCATCGGCGACGGCTCCCGGGTCGGCCGACCCCGCCTCCGGGAGCGGCGTGGCATCGACGGCCGGAGACCACGAGGGGGCATCGGCGAAGGACGCCGCGCCGCCGATCACACCAGCCACCCCACCAAGCCGCTCCGCGCGGTCCACCCCACCAAGCCGCTCCGCGCGGTCCAGTCCACCGATCCGCTCCGCGCGGTCCAACCCACCAAGCCGCTCCGCGCGGTCCACCCCACCAACCCGCTCCGCGCGGTCCAACCCACCTGCACCTTCGTCGTGGCCGGGTCGCTCGGTGGGAGCCGGGGTCCGGCCGTTGCCGCGGCGGGGGCCGGGGGTCGGCCGGGACGACAGCAGCCGGGGCGGCACCGCCTCCGGGGCGGTGACCGGGGCCAGGCCGGCGACGACGGTGTTGACGATCTCGGCCGCGTACGAGCCGTCGGGGTCGTAGTCGGGGTCGAACACGGTCAGCTCCACGCCGAGGCAGTGTGGGGTGTCGACCAGGCCGGCGAGCAGGATCTCCAGCTCGGCGAAGGCGATCCCACCGGGGTCGGGGGCATCGACGGCGGGCATCACCGCGGGGTCGAGCACGTCCACGTCGATGTGCACCCAGTAGCCCGCGCAGTCGGCGAGCTGCTCGTGCGCCCACTGCGCGGTCCGGGCGGCGCCCTCGGCGCGCAGCGCCGGCACCGGCCGGGTGGTGATCCCGGCGGCCTGGAGGTCGAGCCGGTACTCGTCCTGGGCTCGGATGCCCAGCACCACCACGTCGATGTCGCGGAAGTAGGGCCGGCGGCCCTCGATCGCGGCCAGGTCGGCCTGGCCGCGCCCGGTGACGAGGGCCAGGTCCTCCCCGGCGGCCGCCCCGACGTAGGAGGCGTTGCCGGGGTGCCGGAAGTCGGAGTGCCCGTCGACGAAGACCAGCCCGATCCGCCCGCCGACGGCTTCACCGAGGCGGTGCATGGCCAGCGCCGAGCCGAGCAGCACGGAGCAGTCGCCGCCCAGCACCACCGGGAACTCGCCCCGGTCGATGATCGAGCCGATCCGCTCGGCGAGGGCCAGCGAGTAGTCGGCGATCTCCCGGGCGTGGCACACCCCGTCGCCGGGCCGCCAGTCGCCCGGGTCGTACCGTGCCGGGGTGACGCAGCCGGCGTCGCGGGCGCGGAGCCGGGCCAGCAGTTCGTGGTCGCGCAGTGCGCCGGGCGCCTTGGCGCACCCGGGGACCGACGTGGACGTCGGCGGCCGCAGACCGAGATTTGTCGGCGCGTCGAGGACGGCGATCCGGCGCATCATGAGCTCCCGTCCTCGTTGGTCGGGCGGGCCGGCCGGAACGCCGGCCCGCGCTGGCGTGCTGTGAACTCAGAACAGGGCGCTGGCCAACGCCCGGCGCGCCGAGGCGACGGCCGGATCGTCCGGGCCGGCGATGGAGAAGAGCGAGACCAGGTGCTGGCGGGCGGTCTCCCGGTCTTCTCCGGCGGTGCGCCGGACCAGACCGACGAGCCGGGCGTACGCCTGCTCGGCCAGACCGCTGAGCACCTCGATGTCGGCGGCCAGCAGCTGCGCGGCCACGTCGTCGGGGGCGCTCTCGGCGGCGGCCAGCGCGGCGGCCGGGTCCGCGCCGGCGACCCGGCGGGCCACCCCGACCTGGGCCAGCCCGGCGGTGGCCGCGGCGTCCGCCGGGGCGTCGGCCAGAATCTTCCGGTACGCCTGCTCGGCGGCGTCCAGGTCGCCGCTCATCAGCGCGTCGTCGGCCTCGTCGAGGCGGGGGTCCTCCGGCTCGGCGACTGTCACGCCGCCGGCCTTGAGTACGGCCTGGATCCACTGCCGCAACTGGGCCTCGGGCACCACGCCGGAGAAGGCGTCGACCGGCTGGCCGCCGACGACCGCGTAGACCATGGGGATGCCCTGGACTCGGAACATCTGTGCGATTCGCGGATTTTCCTGCACGTCGACCCGGGCCAGCACCCAGGTGCCGCCGCCCTCGGCGTTCAACTGCTCCAGGACCGGGGCGAACTCGTCGCTCTCCGGGAAGCCGGCCGCGCCGAAGAACACGACGACGGGCACGGCCATCGACCGTTCGAGCACCTCGGACTGGATTGTCGCCTCGGTGACGTCGACGATGGCGGTGCTCCCGCCGGCGGTGGGCGCGCCGGGGGTGCCGTTGGACGGGCCGCCCTGTGGGGGCGTGCCGGGGCGGGTACTTGCTGGTGCGGGGCCACGCAGCGTGCTGAGGTCGACCGCGCCGCGGGTGAAGATCGACGAGGTGATCCGTGGGTCGCTCATGGTTACCTAGTCTCGCACGTGAGCCCCCGATCTCAGGTCACCCACAACCCCGACGTTGCAACTCTCACGCCCCACCCCCACCCCCGGCGATCGGGCATTTCTGCCGCCAGGAAGTGGGCGGCGGGTGCGTGATCGACGGGGGTGGTGGTATGGGTCAGAAGCGGGCTGGTTCGCGGTGGGTGCCCCACTCGGCGCGGAGGGCGTCGCAGATCTCACCGAGGGTCGCTTCGGCGCGGACGGCGTCGAGCATCGCGGGGATCATGTTCTCGTCGGTGCGGCTGACGTCGACCATCCGGGCCACCGCCGCGCGGACCGCCGACTCGTCCCGCGCACCCTTGCGCTCGGCCAGCACCCGGCGCTGCTCCAGCTCCACCTCGTGCGAGATGCGCAGGATCTCCAGCTCCTTGGCGACCGTACCGGTGTGGCAGTTGACCCCGACGATCTTCTTGTCACCCTTCTCCAGGGCCTGCTGGTAGACGAAGGCCGACTCGGCGATGTGCCCGGTGAACCACCCGTCCTCGATGCCGCGCAGGATGCCCGAGGTCATCGGGCCGATCTGGTGCGGCCCGTCCCCGCCGAGCTGCCGGATCCGGGCGAAGATCTCCTCCGCCTCGGCCTCGATCTTGTCGGTCAGCGCCTCGACGTACCAGGAGCCGCCGAGCGGGTCGGCCACGTTGACCACGCCGATCTCCTCCATCAGCACCTGCTGGGTACGCAGGGCGATCTCGGCGGACTCGTCGGTGGGCAGCGCCAGGGTCTCGTCGAGCGCGTTGGTGTGCAGCGAGTTCGTGCCGCCCAGCACCGCCGCGAGCGCCTCGACGGCGGTCCGTACGACGTTGTTGACCGGCTGCTGCGCGGTCAGCGACACCCCGGCGGTCTGCGTGTGGAAACGCAGCCACAGGGCCTTCTCGCTTGTCGCGCCGTAGACGTCGCGCAGCCAGCGGGCCCAGATTCGGCGGGCGGCGCGGAACTTGGCGATCTCCTCGAAGAAGTCGAGGTGCGAGTCGAAGAAGAAGCTCAGCCCCGGCGCGAACACGTTCACGTCCAGGCCGCGCGAGAGGCCCAGCTCGACGTACCCGAAACCGTCGGCCAGGGTGTACGCCAACTCCTGCGCGGCGGTCGAGCCGGCCTCGCGGATGTGGTAGCCGGAGACCGACAGCGGCTTGTAGCGCGGGATCTCGGCGGCGCAGTATTCCATCAGGTCGCCGATCAGGCGCAGGTGCGGCTCCGGGTCGAAGAGCCACTCCTTCTGCGCGATGTACTCCTTGAAGATGTCGGTCTGCAGCGTGCCGTCCAGCTTGGACAGGTCGGCGCCCTGCCGCTCGGCGGCGACCAGGTACATGCAGAACACCGGCACGGCCGGACCGGAGATCGTCATCGAGGTGGTGACGTCGGCCAGGTCGATGCCGTCGAAGAGCGCCTGCATGTCGGTGGCGGTGTCGATGGCGACGCCACAGTGGCCGACCTCGCCGAGCGCCTGCGGGTCGTCCGAGTCGCGGCCCATCAGCGTCGGCATGTCGAACGCGACCGAGAGGCCGCCACCGCCGGCGCCGAGGATCATCTTGTAGCGCTCGTTCGTCTGCTGGGCGTTACCGAAGCCGGCGAACTGCCGGATCGTCCAGGTCCGCCCGCGGTAGCCGGTCGGATAGAGACCCCGGGTGTACGGGTACTCGCCCGGCCAGCCGATCCGCTCGAAGCCCGGGTACGCGCTGCCCTCGGGCGGCCCGTAGACCGGTTCGACCGGCATCCCGGAGAGCGTGGTGAAGTCAGCGTCGCGCTTGCGTGCGGCGTCGTACCGGGCCTGCCAACGCGCCCGTCCGGCGTCGATCTCGTCGGCGTCCATGAGCAGGGCTCCTCCTCGGGTCCTCGACTGCACGTCGAGTGTAGGGCCCACACCTGAACGATCGCTAAGTCCCGTCGTACCGACCGGTAACGTGCGAGCTGGGCCTTAGACGGCCGGCCCGCCCATCGCCACGTCGTCGACCCGGATGTTGACCTCGTCGACCCGCAGCCCGTACGCCTCGACCGCCTCGGTCACCCGAGCCCGCACCTGCCCGGTGATCTCCGGGACCGGCTGGCCGGCGTGAATCACCAGCACCAGGTTGACCACCGCGGCATCGCCGGTCACGTGGGCCGAGCAGCCCCGTCGGGCATCGCCCACCTGATCCAGCCCGACCCGGTCCAGCACCGAGTTGAAGAATCGGGCCACGTCCCCGCCCAACTCGGCCACTCCGGGAACAGCGCGGGCCGCCGCGACGGCGATCTTCTCGATCACCTCGTCGGACACCTGCGTCGTTCCGCCGGCCCCCGCCGACGCCGTGGTCAGCTCCCGCGTCACCTCGTGGTCCATCGCCACTCCCCCTGCTCCTCGCGCCACCGCGCCGGCACACCGCCCGGCCCCCACCGCCGTGGGGCGCTGCGAGCCTACAAGGAGGGAATGCCACCAGGGTGTCCCCGGTGGACGGTCAGCGGGCGAGCTGGGCGAGCAGTTCGTCCGCCGCCCGGTAGGGGTCGATCGCGCCCTCGGCCACCTTGGCGGCGAGCGTGGCCAACTCCGTACCGTCGCGCAGTGAGCCGATCCGGGCGCGCAGGGTGCCGAGCGCGATCGCCTCGACCTCGGCGGCGGCCCGCGCCTCCTGGCGGCGGCGCAGCTCGCCGTGCTCGACGAGCCAGCCCCGGTGCTTGTCGATCGCCGCCGCGATCTCGTCGATGCCCTCGCCGCGCGCGGCGACCGAGCGGACCACCTGCGGTCTCCACTGCCCCGGGCCACGCTCACCGAGGGCGATCATGCCCTGGATGTCGCGGACGGTGGCGTCGACGCCGTCCCGGTCGGCCTTGTTGACCACGAACACGTCGGCGATCTCCAGGATGCCGGCCTTGACCGCCTGGATCGCGTCGCCCATGCCGGGCGCGAGCAGCACCAGCGTGGTGTCGGCCAGCGAGGCCACCTCCACCTCGGCCTGTCCGACCCCGACGGTCTCCACCAGCACCACGTCACAGCCGGCGCCCTCCAGCACCCGGACCGCCTGCGGCGTCGCCGCGGCCAACCCACCGAGGTGACCCCGGCTGGACATGGACCGGATGTAGACGCCCGGATCGGTGGCGTGGTCCTGCATCCTTACCCGGTCGCCGAGGATCGCTCCACCGGTGAACGGGCTGGACGGGTCGACCGCCAGCACGCCGACCCGGTGCCCCTTCGCCCGCAGCGCGCGGACCAGCTCGTTCGTGGTGGTCGACTTACCCACCCCGGGCGAACCGGTCAGCCCGACGACCTGGGCCTGCCCGGCGTACGGCGCCAACGCGGCGGCGATCGCCGGCAGCAGCTCGTCGCCGTTCTCCACGAGGGTGATCAGCCGGGCCACCGCGCGGGGGTCACCCGCGCGGGCGCGTTCGACAAGCATCGGTACGTCCCGGGTGCGGCGCACCGACGTGGCACCCGCGGACGGGACGCGCTCCGCCGCGTCGCTCACCGCACCACCCTTGTTCGCGACCGCGGCGCTCGCAGAACCGGCTCACGTCCCGCGGTCACTGGTCCACCGCAGCCTTGCCCGGCACGTGGATGATCAGCGCGTCGCCCTGACCACCGCCACCGCAGAGCGCCGCCGCGCCGGTACCGCCGCCGCGCCGCTTCAGCTCCAGAGCGAGGGTGAGGACGAGACGAGCGCCGGACATGCCGATCGGGTGCCCCAGCGCGATGGCGCCGCCGTTGACGTTGACCCTGTCCGGGCTGATGCCGAGGTCCCGGGTGGACTGCACACCGACCTGTGCGAACGCCTCGTTGATCTCGATCAGGTCCAGGTCGGCGACGCTCAGGCCGCCCTTCTTCAACGCGTGGTTGATCGCGTTGGACGGCTGCGAGTGCAGGGAGTTGTCCGGGCCGGCCACGTTGCCGTGCGCACCGATCTCGGCCAGCCAGGTCAGCCCCAGCTCGATGGCCTTGGCCTTGCTCATCACGAGCACGGCGGCGGCGCCGTCGGAGATCGGCGACGAACTGCCGGCGGTGATGGTGCCGTCCTTGGCGAAGGCGGGGCGCAACTTGGCCAACGACCCGACGGTGGTATCCGGGCGGATGCCCTCGTCCTCGCTGATCACCAGCGGGTCACCCTTGCGCTGCGGGATCACCACCGGGGCGATCTCGTCGGCGAAGTGACCGTTCTTCTGCGCGGCGGCGGCCCGCTGGTGGCTGGCGGCGGCGAACTCGTCCTGCTCCTCGCGGGTGATGCCGTGCCGGGCACCGAGGCGCTCGGTCGACTCGCCCATCGAGCAGCAGTCAAAGGCGTCGCTGAGCCCGTCGTGCGCCATGTGGTCCTTGACCACCACGTCGCCGTACTTGTGGCCGGTGCGCTGACCCATCAGCAGGTGCGGGGCGTTGGTCATCGACTCCATGCCGCCGGCCACCACGACGTCGAACTCGCCGGCACGGATCAGCTGGTCGGCCAGGGCGATCGCGTCCAGGCCGGAGAGGCAGACCTTGTTGATGGTCAGCGCCGGCACCGACATCGGCACGCCGGCCTCGACCGCGGCCTGCCGCGCCGGAATCTGACCGGCGCCGGCCTGCAGCACCTGCCCCATGATCACGTACTGGACCTGCTCCGGGCTGACCCCGGCCCGCTCCAGCGCGGCCTTGATGGCGATCCCGCCCAGCTTCGTGGCCGGAAGATCCTTGAGGTTGCCCAGCAGCCGGCCCATCGGGGTCCGCGCGCCGCTGACGATCACCGAAGCCATGCCTGCCTCCGAGGGGGGTGCCGAGCTGTACGCCTTAACGATTGTTCGGTCAGACTAGCGCCATGACTGAGAACTCCTCCGCCGAGCCTGGTGCCGACTCCGTCACAGACATCGGGCTTCGCAAAATCGACCACGTCGGGATCGCCGTGGCCGACCTGGACGCCGCCATCGACTTCTACCAGCGGACGTTCGGGATGCGCTGTGTGCACGTCGAGACCAACGCCGAGCAGGGCGTGCGGGAGGCGATGCTGGCCGTCGGGCCGACCACCGAGGGTGGCTGCGTGCAACTGCTCGCCCCGCTCACCCCGGAGTCGACGATCGCCAAGTTCCTGGACCGCAACGGTCCGGGTGTGCAGCAGGTCGCGTACACGGTGGTGGACATCGACGCGGCGTGCGCGGCGCTGCGCGCCCGGGGGATGCGGCTGCTCTACGACACACCGCGGCGCGGCACCGCGGACAGCCGGATCAACTTCGTCCACCCGAAGGACGCCGGTGGCGTCCTCGTCGAACTGGTCCAACCCGCCCCCACCGCCCACTGACCCCCGCACGTGGCGCATCCTCCCGCGCCACGTGCGCGCACGTCAGTGCGCGGTTGGTGGGGCGGCCGGACACCTTCACGCATCGGCGGATGCAGTTTTTCACAGAGGACTTCCCGGTCTAGCTACCGTTCAGTAACGTCCGGCCCCACCGGAGCGCGACCGGGGTCGGATGTGTCGAATGCCGACATGGCGGTCGTGACCCACCGGCGCCGACGATGGCAGCACCCGGGCCCGTGCGGGTGCGGACGAACCGGAGGTCACCGTGCAGGACATCCTCGAAGCGATCATGGCGGCGGAGGAATCGAACGATCCGGACCGCGAACTCGCCGGCGTCGCCGGGCTGCCCGTACCGGAGAGTTACCGAGGCGTCGTGGTCCGCGCCGAGGAGGCCCGGATGTTCGACGGCAAGCCCACCCGGGACAAGGACCCGCGCAAGGCGTTGCACGTCCAGGAGGTGCCGACGCCGGAACTGGCGCCGGGCGAGGCGTTGGTCGCGGTGATGGCCAGCGCGATCAACTACAACACGGTGTGGACCAGCATCTTCGAGCCGCTGCCCACCTTCAGGTTCCTCCAGCGCTACGGCCGGGTCTCCGAGCTGACCCGCCGGCACGACCTGCCGTACCACGTCGTCGGCTCGGACGCGGCGGGCGTGGTGCTGCGCACCGGTCCCGGGGTGACCCGCTGGGCACCCGGCGACGAGGTGGTCGCGCACTGCCTCTCCGTCGAGCTTGAGGACGCCGCCGGGCACGACGACACCATGCTGGACCCGCAGCAGCGGATCTGGGGCTTCGAGACCAACTTCGGTGGGCTGGCCGAGCTGGCGGTGGTCAAGGCCAACCAACTGATGCCCAAGCCACGGCACCTGAGCTGGGAGGAGGCGGCCAGCCCCGGGCTGGTCAACTCCACCGCGTACCGGCAGCTCGTCTCGCATCACGGGGCCAACATGAAGCAGGGCGACGTGGTGTTGATCTGGGGCGCCTCCGGCGGCCTCGGCGGATACGCCACCCAGATGGCACTCAACGGTGGCGCGATCCCCGTCTGCGTCGTCTCCTCGCCGGAGAAGGCGGAGCTGTGCCGCCGGATGGGTGCGGACCTGGTCATCGACCGGGCGGCGGAGGGTTTCCGCTTCTGGAAGGACGAGGAGACCCAGGACCCGGACGAGTGGAAGCGCTTCGGCGAGCGGATCCGCGAGCTGACCGCCGGCGAGGACCCGGACATCGTCTTCGAGCACCCGGGTCGGGAGACCTTCGGCGCCAGCGTCTACGTGGCCCGGCGCGGTGGGACGATCGTCACCTGCGCCTCCACGAGCGGCTTCCAGCACCAGTACGACAACCGTTACCTCTGGATGCACCTCAAGCGGATCGTCGGCAGCCACTTCGCCAACTACCACGAGGCGTGGCAGGCCAACCGTCTGGTCGCGCTCGGCAAGGTGCACCCGACGGTGTCCCGCACCTACTCCCTGGAGCAGACCGGTCAGGCCGCGTACGAGGTGCACCGCAACGCCCACCAGGGCAAGGTCGGGGTGCGTTGCCTCGCACCGACGGACGGCCTCGGCGTACGCGACGGGGAGCTGCGGGCCCGGCACGAGGAGGCGATCAACCGCTTTCGGGGGCACTGACCGGCACCGCCGGTCCGGGGCACTGGCCGGCACCGCCGGCCCGGGGCACTGGCCGGCACCGCCGGCCGGACGGATGAACGCTCGATGGCCAATGCGCTGATCGGACATTGTTCTTCCGCTCCCATTAGCGGAAAACCCGCCCGGATCGAACAAAGGGCCTCGGGGTAACCCCGGGGCCCTTTTCCGCGTCACGCTCCGTGGCGTCCGACCCGCCCGGGACCTGCCAAGATCGGCGATTGGTCCCCCTCCGCCGATGGCGGGAGTTGACCATGTAAAGAGGCCACGAAAGCTGCGCACCGCTCTTGCGAAGCACCCTGGGGCGTCTGCCAGTATGTCCCAATGCCCCAGCAGCAGTCCTCCCCTCTCGCGTTCTTCGATAACGCGAACTCGCAGCCAGACTTCACCGTCGGCCTGCGCGGTTACAACACTCACCAGGTCGATGACTTCCTCGGCCGGATGACCGCCGCGCTGACCCAGTCCGAGCAGGCCCGTGCCGAGGCCGAGCAGCGGATGAACGACGCCCAGCGTCGGCTCCGCCAAGCCGAACAGCGCATGAGTGCGCTGGAGCAGAAGCTCACCGACACGAACAAGCAGCTCGAAGAGAACAGCCGGCCCACCCTCTCCGGCCTCGGCACCCGCGTCGAGCAGATCCTCCGGCTCGCCGAGGAGCAGGCGAACGACCACCGCAACGAGGCGAAGCGCGAGTCCGAGGGCATCCTCTCCGCCGCCCGCCTCGAGGCCCGCGAGATCACCGACAAGGCGCGTGCCGAGGCCGCGGCCATGAAGGCCAGCGCCGAGCGAGAGGCGGGCAACCTGCGCACGGCCGCCGAGCGCGAGGCCGCCGAGGTCCGGGTGCAGGCCCGCCGTGAGGCTGACACGCTGCGCGCGGACGCCGACCGCGAGACCAAGCAGCTGCGTACCGTGACGGCGCACGAGGTCGCCGAACTGAAGTCGACAGTCGAGCGGGAGGTGGCCACCCTTCGGGCCACCGCCGAGCGGGAGATCACCCAGCAGCGGGCCAAGGCCGCCCGCGAGGCTGAGGAGAAGCGCGCCGAGGCGACCAAGCTGCTGACCGACGCGCGGGACAAGCGCGACAAGGACCTTCAGGCTCTGGAGCTCCAGCTGGCCGAGCGGCGGGAGAAGTCCGAGCGCGAGGAGTCCGAGCGGCACGCTGCACAGGTCTCGCAGACCCAGAAGATGGTCAGCGAGGCCGAGCAGCGTGCTCGGGCCGCGCAGGAGCGGGCGAAGGAGATCGAGCAGCGCGCCGAGGCCCGCCGGGTCGAGTCGGAGCGCAACGCCGCCGAGACGGTGGACAAGGCCAAGGCGCACTCCGAGAAGACCCTCAACGAGGCAAAGGCCGAGTCGCAGCGTCTGCTCTCCGAGGCCCGTACCGAGGCGGAACTGACCACGCAGGCCGCCCGCCGCGAGGTCGAGGACCTCACCCGGCAGAAGGACGCGGTCACCTCGCAGCTGGGCCAGATGCTCTCCGGGCTCGCCGGCATCGTTCCGGGGATGCCCGCTGCCGCCCCGGCGGCCAAGCCGGAAGCCAAGAAGACCGACGGCGGTCAGGAGCGGGTGCCGGCGGAGACCACCGGCTGACGCGAGGCGTCAGGTCGGGGCATCGAACGGCGCGAGGTGACACCGGGTAACCGGTGCAACCTCGCGCCGTATGCGTTTCCCAGCCGGTGGTATCCCTTGCCCGCAACGGAGTGAAGTAGCTCGCACAAGGCGCGTCCGTATCGCCCCAGCAGGCCCTGTTGCGTGTGAGGATGGGGGCATGTCGCACGGCGAGGAACTGTTCGCTCTCGGCGGGGACGTGACGACGGAGCCCAGCTTCGAGTCCGCTCTGCGGGGGTACGAGAAGAAACAGGTTGATCGGTATGTCGCTCGTGCCGAGCACGAGATCGCGACCCTCGCCTCCGAACGGGAACAGGCGTATACACAGATCCACAAGCTCGCCGGCCAGGTCGAGGTGCTCCAGCGTGACCTGACGCAGGTCCGCAAGCAGATGAACGTGGTCGACCGGGCCTCGTTCCGCCACCTCGGCCCACGGGTCGAGTCGATCCTCACGCTCGCGGAGGAGCAGGCCGAGCAGATCGTGTCCGACGCGAACGTGGAGATCGAGGCCCGTCGCGCCGCAGCCGAGCACATCATCGAGGAGGCCCGCCAGCAGGCCGCGCGGGCCCTGAAGGACTTCGAGATCGCCCTCGCCGCGCGCCGCTCGGAGGAGGAGCGGCACAGCGCCGCCCGACGGGCCGAGGCCGAGGCCACTCTGCGGTCCGCCAAGGACGAGTCGGCGCAGTTGCGCAAGGCGGCGCAGGACGCGCTGGCGAAGGCCCAGCAGGAGGCCACCCAGCTGCGGGACACCGCCAAGGAGATCCACGCCCGCGCGCAACAGGAGTCGACCAAGCTGCGCGAGACGGCCCGGGAGACACTGGCCAACGCCCAGCAGGAGGCCAGCGACCTGCGCGGGGCCGCCAAGGAGGTGCACGCCAAGGCCCTCCAGGAGGCCAAGCGGCTCACCGACACCGCGACCGAGGCGGGCCGGGCCAGCCACGCCAAGGCCCAGCAGGAGGCAAAGCAGATCATCGACGACGCGTCGATGGCCGGACGCTCCACCCGCGCCAAGGCGCTGCAGGAGGCGGAGCGGCTGACCACGCAGGCCGCCGAGGCGGGCAAGCGCAGCCGTGCCGAGACCGAGGCGTACGTGCAGCGGATGCGCACCGAGACCGAGGCGTACGTGCAGCACACCCGGGCGCAGACCCAGCAGGAGCTGGGCGCCTGGCGGGCCGGGGTGGAGCAGGAGGTCAACTCGCGTCGCGAGGCGGCCGACCGGGAGTTGGCGCAGCGTCGGTCCACTGCCGAACAGGAGTTCGCCAAGCGCCGCGACGAGCTGGACAAGCAGCACACGTCCCGCCAGCAGGAGCTGGAGACCGGGTTCGCCAGCCGTCAGCAGGAGTTGGAGGCGGGTTTCACCAGCCGCCGCGACGAGTTGGAAACCGAGTACACGGGACGCAAGAACGAGCTGGAGACCGAGTACACGAGCCGGCGGGATCAGCTGGAAACCGAATACTCCACGCGCAAGAACGAGATCGAGCAGGGCGCGGCCGGGATTCGGCAGGCGGCCGAGCAGGACGCGGCGGCTCTTCGCCAGCGGTCCGAGGCGGAGGCCGCCGAGCTGCTGAGCCGGGCCGAGACCGAGGCCGGCGGCAAGCGCCGCGAGGCCGACGAGCACGTGGCGGCCTCCCGTCGGCAGTTCGAGGAGTACGCGGCCACCACCCAACAGCACCTGGCCACCACTCAGCAGCACCTGGCGGCCACACAGCAGGAGTCCGCGGCGGGCCGACAGCAGCTCGCCCAGGTGATGCTGGAGATCGCCCAGGCTCAGCAGCAGCTCGCCGACCTGCGCCAGGAGACCTGGAAGGCTCGGCAGGAGTCGGACGAGCTGCAGCGGCAGATGACCGAGGCGCGGTTGCAGAGCGTCGCTGGTCCGATCGATGGCCCAACCACGCCGGCCGCCGGTAATGGTGCGAGCCGGAACGCGGCCGACGAGAAGGCCGCGACCGTCTCCGGCACGGCGACCACCGACGCGGGCGCGTCGTCGGGGTTGGGAGCGGCCAACGGTCTCAAGACCGAGTCCGCCGACACCCGGCAGCCGGCGAACGCCGGGGCCGAGAGTGCCGGGCAGTCCACGTCCCGGCCGGTGGCCGAGCCGGTGACCACCGTCGACGGGGGCGCGGCCAGCGCCGGGGTGGACGGGGAGCCGACCGTGGCCGCCGTTCCGGGCGAGGGTGGCCGGGGCGCCAAGCCGACCAAGATCACCAGCACCGGTGAGAACGGCAAGCGACCCAGCAAGCCGACCACCGACGAACGCAGCGCCAAGCCCAGCAAGGTCACCATCGAGAAGGACTGACGGGTACGCCCCCAGCGCTGACTCGGGTGCGCGCCGAGATCTTGGACAGTTCCCGTCCCGCGTTGACGGAAACTGTCCAAGATTCAGATGTGCGTCGGATGGCGTTGGGATGGGGTGGGGCTCCAGCCGGCCGCGACGAGGGCACGCCGGACGGCGCCGGCGACCTCGTCGGGACGGGCGCGGACCAGCCAGGCCGGAAAGCGCAGGATCCGGTCGCCGCTGGTCCAGACGTCGTTCTGCCGACGCATGTCGTCTGCCCATTGCCGGGCGTCCATGTGGTGCGCGCCGTCGACTTCGACATGCACCCGCCACTGCCGCCAGTACGCGTCCAGCCAGCGGTTGCGGCCAGCCGCGTCCACCCGATGCTCCTGAAGATCAGGTACGGGCAGCCGGTGCCGGCGACAGAGGCGCAGGAAGTCGATCTCCGAGAGCGCCTGCGCGCCGCCGGCGATGTCACCGACGGTCTGTTGGATCAGGTGCCGGCGGGGCGCTCGCGGGAGGACGTCGAGCACGGTCTGCAACTCCTCGGGAAGCACCCGCCGCTGCTGACAACCGGCTGCCAGCACCCCCTGCGCCTCCTCCACTCCGACTGCCCAGCCCGCCGCGTCGACGAGTGCTCTGGCCGTCGTGGTGCGCGGTGGACGGGCGAGTTGCCGGTGCGAGTCCGGCAGCACCGACGTGCGATGCACCACTACCGCGGGCATGTCGATGGGGAGGCGACGCAGCGAGGTCCGTGCGGCACGGCGGGCGGCCGGCACCTGCACGTGCAGAGGCTCACGGCGCAGCCCGCGTACCCCGGCTTCGGTGGCGGCGGTTACCCCGGCCAGCATCGCGCCTGGTCCGGCGGCCAGCACCGCGACCCAGAGCTGCTGGTCGCGGCTCAGGCGACCGTTGCCGGTCAACAGGATCCCACGGCAGATCGACCGCCAGCGGCCGGAGCGGATTCGCCCACGGACTGCCCCCTCGCTGAGCAGGCTGGAGACCTGCGCGGTCGTCAGCACGCCCGCCTGCTCGAAGGCGAGCCAGTCGAGTGCGTCGGCGTCATCGGCAGGCAGCATCCGAACAGCGTTCACCGCCGCGAGCCCGCCACACCACCAGATCTTGGACAGTTTCCGTCAACGCGTAACGGGAACTGTCCAAGATCTGCGCGTGGGCTGGGTCTGGAGGGTGCCGACGGTGGTTGGGTGGGGCACCTGGAGCGCCGGATTGACGGTCTCGTGGTCGATGGTGACCATGGGGTGGCTACGCTGCTGGCGCGCTGGGAGATGATCACAAACGTCCGCCGTCAGTCGATCGAACTGGTGCGGGACGTTCCGCGTGGCGGTCGTTCGTGACCACCACCCGTCATCCCACCGCCTGAGTCGGGAGGTCTCTGGTGCCGCAGCACGACCCGTCCGGCGACGACCCGGGCGTGACCCCGGGGCCACCGCCAGCGGAAAACCCACCGGCGGAGACGCCACCGTCTGCGAAGACGCCACCACAGGCGGAGACGCCACCGCCTGCGGAGACGCCGCCACCGGTGCCGGTTCCCGCTCCGGGAATCGACCCGGATGAGCCACCGGCGGTTCCGTCCGGAAAGTTCGGCACACCGGGGCGTCCGCTGCGGCGCAGCAGCTTCCTGATCGGGTTCACCGGGGCGTTGGGTGTGCTGCTGGCGTACACCCTCTATCTGGGGATTCGCAATGCCGGCGGCATCCTGGTGCTGGTGGTGATCGCGCTCTTCCTGGCGGTCGGCCTCAACCCGGCGGTGGTCCGGCTTCGCCGCTGGGGCGTGCCGCACGGCCTGGCGGTGGCGGCCGTCGCGTTGACCGTGGTGCTGCTGCTCTGCGGCGGCGTGGTCGCGCTGGTTCCGCCGATCGTGACGCAGTCGGGACAGTTCGTCGACCAGATCCCGAACCTGCTCGACGAGTTGCGCCGCAATCCGACGGTCAATGACCTGGTGGAGCGGTACGACGTGGTGGAGCGCGTGCAGGGCGCGGCCAACGCGCAGACCGTCGGCCGGGCGCTCGGCGGGGTGTTGGGCGGCGCACAACTGATCTTCGGCACGGTGTTCCGGACGCTGACGGTGCTGGTGCTGACGATCTACTTCCTGGCCTACTTCAACAAGCTTCGCGCCCTGGGCTACTCGTTGGTGCCCCGGTCGCGGCGCGAGCGGGTGCAGCTGATCGGCGACGAGATCCTGGCCAAGGTCGGGGCCTACATGGTCGGCGCGCTGAGCATCGCGGTGCTGGCCGGCGCGACCACCTTCGTCTTCGCGCTGATCGTCGGGCTGCCGTACCCGTTCGCGCTGGCCGTGGTGGTGGCGGTGACCGACCTGATCCCGCAGATCGGCGCCACCCTGGGCGCGGTGATCGTGAGCCTGGTCGGCTTCGCCGCCGACCTGCCCACCGGCATCGCCTGCGCGGTCTTCTTCCTCGTCTACCAGCAGGTGGAGAACTACCTGATATACCCGAAGGTGATGCGGCGCTCGGTGGAGGTCAACGAGGTGGCCGCCCTGCTGGCCGCCCTGCTGGGCGTGGCGCTGCTGGGCGTGGTGGGCGCGCTGATCGCCATCCCCACGGTGGCCGCGCTGCAACTGATCCTGCGCGAGGTGGTGCTGCCCCGCCAGGAGACCCGCTGACCCACGGCGAAGGGGGTCAGCCGGCCTGACCGGCGGCCGGCCCGGGGACGGGCGTGTCGGCGAACGAGGCGACCGTCCGGTCGGCGTACGCGCTGACGTCGCCGGCCTCCATCGGGCCGTCCCAGGTCGTCGGGAGCGGCACCTCGACGGCCGGGTTGACCCGCCGGACGATCTCGTCGAGCACCGTCTCCGCGTCGCCCACCCAGAGGTGCTTGGCGCCCGGCACGCCGACGACCTCGGCCTGCGGCACGGCGGCGAACCGCTCCCGCGCCTCGGTCGGGCGCAGGTAGTCGTCGAACTCGGGCACCAGCGCCGTCAGCGGCCGACCCGAGGCGGCCCAGGTGGTCAGGTCCTCGGGTGTCGAGAAGCGTAGCGGCGGGGAGAGCAGGATCGCCCCGGCGACAGCCGGGTCGCAGCCGTACTTCAGGGCCAGGTCGGTGCCGAACGACCAGCCGACGAGCCAGATGTTGGGCAGCTCGGCGAACTCCGCGTACTCGATGGCGGCGGCCACGTCGTACCGCTCCCCCACCGCGCCGTCGAAGGTGCCCTCGCTGGTGCCGCGCAGGCTGCTGGTGCCCCGGGTGTTGAACCGCAGCACGGCCAGGTCGGCCAGGGCCGGCAACCGCCAGGCCGCCTTACGGAAGACGTGGCTGTCCATCATCCCGCCGTGGGTGGGCAGCGGGTGCAGGCAGACCAGGGTGGCCACCGGCGGCCGGTCGGCCGGCAGGGCCAGCTCGCCGACCAGCCGCAGACCGTCGGCGGTGTGCAGCTCGATGTCCTCCCGGCGGCCGGGCAGGATCGACGACGCGCGGATCGCTGTGCTCACCGCCCAAGTGTGTCGTGAAGTCACCGCCGCCGCCCACCCAGGCACGAACAGCGTGATCCAGGTCGCTGAGCCGCTGCGCGGACACGGCGCGCGCGGCCCCCGGCCGGGTTGGTCAGTAGCGCGGGGTGCCGCGGCCGCGCTGCACCGCCGGGCCACGCCGATCCCGGGCTCGCCAGCAGCCGCTGTGCCAGTGTCGCCGGTCGGTCAGGTCACCCAGGCCGTCGGCCGGCCAGGCCACCAGGTGCGCCACCCCCGGCCGGATCTCCTGGTCACAGCCGGGGCAGCGGTACGTCTTGACGGACGCCCCCGCGCCGATTCCGCGTACCTGCCAGGCGCCGTCGGTCCACTGCTGCACCGAGGCGACACCCTGCCGGACCCGATCGGCGTCCAGGTTGGCGTTGTCGTCCCGGCGAGGGCGATTGCGACGGGGGCTCACAGTCACCAAGGTTACGGTCACTTCCAGCTGGCCGGCTCGCCAAGGTCGTCGGCGACCCGGAGCCCGCCGATAACCGTGCTGACCTCGGCGTCCGTGGGCGGGCGCTCCCAGCGGTTCTCGTGCCCCATGGACAGCAGGGTGTGCGGAATGCCGAGCACGTGCCAGAAGTCACCCATGTCGAACACCGGCCTGCCGGCGATCTCGCGGTTGGCCTTGGACCGGTCGGGCGAGGATGGGCGGGGTGAGTAGTAGAGCCGCACCGGCAGGGTGCCCGCGCCCTGGAGAGCGACCGTGAGCGCCGCTTCGGTCTGATCCGAAGCCGCGACGGGCCTCTGGGTCGGCGTGGTGGTTCCCGCCACGTTCACGATGCTGGGCCAGGCCAGCTGACGCACCGCCACCTCGCACGCGCTGATCCGGGCACCTGGCGGCAGAGCGGTCAGTCGGACCGGGGCGACACAGCGGCGGGCTTCGTCGAACCGAAGCGCCGCGGCCGCTCGTTGGACCTCGGCACTGGTCTCGCCGAGGGTCGCGACCCGGACATACAGGCCCGGGACGGGCTGCCAGCGCAGCACCCACCCCTTCGCGACCCGGTCGAGCTGACGGATCACCCCGTTGTACCGAGATGCGGAGTCGACGTCCGGGCCAGGCGAGGGAAGATCCTTCTCGCTGTCGGCGGCGTTCACTCTGTCGGGGCCGATGTCCCGAAGCTGGCTCGGGTCACCGGTCTCGGCCGTCCGTGGGTCGGCAGCAACGATCACCAGAGCCTGCACACCGCCACCCAGGTCCAGTCGCATGCTCTCGACCTGAGCTGCGGAGCGCCAGGCGACCGGCTTCGCTGCTGACGGATCGACCCCGAAGTGCAGCAGCTGGGGGTCGGAGCCGATCAGGGCGGGGCTCGCCGCTGCCCCCGGAATCCCCGGTGCTCGGGGCGGCGTGACCACGACCAGGCTGGGCGTGACTGCCGGCTGTGGCGGCGCGGCCGACGGCGTACGGAGGGCCACACCGGCCCCGAGCAGCACCGCGACGCCGAGCGCTGTCCCGATGACGGCGCGCCGTCGCCGCCGACGGGTTCGTCCCCCGTGCACCGCCGCCGTCAGCAGGCTGTCGGTGTCCACGGGTCCGTCGGCCTGCTCCCGGAGTACCCGTGCGATCCGCTCGTCGAGGTTGGTCACGGCCGGCTCCCGTTCGTCGTGGGAACGCCGTGGCGCTCCCGCAGCTGGCTGAGCGCCCGCATCGCATGGGTGCGGACGGTGACCGGGGAACAGCCGAGAATCTGGGCGATTGTCGCGTCGTCGAGGTCCTCGTAGTAGCGCAGCACGAGCACCGCGCGCTGCCGGTCGGGCAGGCCGAGGATCAGCCGCCACATCTCGTCCCGGTCGGCCGCGTCGCCGCCCAGGTCCCCGCGCCCCGGCCGGTCGGCGAACTCGGCAGTGGCCAACTCCCGGCTGGATCGGCGGCGCCACCACGAGGTGTTGGCGTTGACGAGCATCCGGCGCACGTAGACGTCCGGATGGTCGGCACGGGCGATTTTCCGCCAGTGCACGTACGCGCGCGCCAACACGTCCTGGGTGAGGTCCTCGGCCCGGTGCTCGTCACCGGTCAGCAGCCGGGCCAGCCGGACGAGCGCCGGCCCGCGACTGCTGACGTATTCCTCGAAGGTCACACCACTGAGACGCCGTCACCGGCGCCCGCTGTTGACACCGGTCAGCGGTGCGAGTGGTCGCGGAAGCCGCGGCGGGTCTTGCGGCCCAGGTAGCCGGCGGTGACCAGGTGCTCCAGCAGCGGCGCGGGCGCGAAGCCCGGCTCACGCAGCTCCAGGTACAGCTCGCGCTGGATCGCCAGCGCGACGTCCAGCCCGACCACGTCGAGCAGCTCGAAGGGACCCATCGGGTAGCCGCAGCCCAGCTTCATGGCGTGGTCGATGTCGTCGGCCGTCGAGTAGCTGGCCTCCAGCATCTTCACCGCGTCGTTCAGGTACGGGAAGAGCAGCGCGTTGACGATGAACCCGGACCGGTCGCCGCAGACCACACCGGTCTTGCCGAGCGCGGCGCAGACGGCACGGGCGGTGGCGGTGGCCTCCGGTGAGGTGCGGATGGTCCGCACGACCTCCACCAGCGGCATGACCGGCGCCGGGTTGAAGAAGTGCAGTCCCACCACGTCGGCCGGTCGGTGGGTGGCCATCGCCACGTCGATCACCGGCAGGGACGAGGTGGTGGTCGCCAGCACGACGCCCGGCTTGCAGATCTCGTCGAGGCTCGCGAAGAGGGCCTTCTTGACGCTCAACTCCTCGACCACCGCCTCGACCACCAGGTCGACGTCGGCGAGGTGGTCGAGGGTGGCCGACCAGCTGATCCGGCCGAGCGCGGCGTCCCGGTCGGCCTCGGTGAGCTTGCCGCGCACCACGCCCTTGTTCAGCGAGGTCTTCACCGCCTCGCAGACCGTCGCGGACTTCTCCGCGCCGCGGGTCACCGACACGACCTCGTAGCCGGCCGTCGCGAACACCTCGATGATGCCGGTGGCCATCGTCCCGGAGCCCACGATGCCGACCTTTGCGATGGCGCGCGCGCCGTCGGCCAGCCCGGCCTCCGTGGCCGGCGGCGTCGCCTCGTCCGGTACGACCACCGGCGAGCCGGGCCGCTCGTAGGTGTAGAAGCCCCGGCCGGACTTCCGGCCGAGCAGTCCCGCCGTCACCATCTGCTTGAGCAGCGGCACGGGGGCGTGTCGGCGGTCCCGCCCGCCGCGCCGGTACATGGTGTCCAGAATCTCGTACGCGGTGTCCAGGCCGATCAGGTCCATCAGCGCCAGCGGGCCCATCGGCAGACCGCAGCCGAGCTTCATCGCGGCGTCGATGTCCTCCCGGGCGGCGTAGTGCGACTCGACCATGGCGACCGCGTGGTTGAGGTAGCCGAAGAGCAGCGCGTTGGCGATGAAGCCGGCCCGGTCGTTGATGGTGACGTCGACCTTGCCGAGTCGGGCGCAGAGCGCCTCGACGTCGGCGACCACCTCGGGCGAGGTGACGACGGTGCGGACCACCTCGACCAGCTTCATCACCGGCGCCGGGTTGAAGAAGTGGATGCCGATCACCTGGTTGGGCCGGGTGGTGGCCACCGAGATCTCGGTGACGCTCAGCGACGAGGTGTTGGTGGCGAGAATGGCCTCCGGCCGGCAGACCCGGTCCAGTTCGGCGAAGATCCGCTGCTTGAGGTCGAGGTGCTCGGGCACCGCCTCGATGACCAGATCGACGGAGTGCAGTGCGGGCAGCCCGACCGCGAAGTGCACCCGCTCGTGCAGGGCGTCGCGGTCCGCCGCGGCGAGCTTGCCCTTCGCGACCGCGCGGTCGGTGGAGGCGGTGAGGGTGGCCCGGCCCCGTTCCAGCGCCGGCTCGGAGATCTCGACCGCGACCACATCGATGCCGTTGCGGGCGAAGACCTCCACGATGCCGGCACCCATGGTGCCCAGCCCCACCACACCCACGGTGCTGAACTCGCGCGCCACGACCGGCCTCCCCAGACACTCCGCACGGCCCCTGAACGGCCGCTAAGGTTATGCGCGCGAGTCTGCCACGTGACGCTTGGTTGTCGAGACGCCGTGGCATATTTCACCGCCGACGACGTGGGGCCGCTAGGCGGCCGGCGCGCTGGTCAGGGCCAGCAGTTCCGCGACGAACTCCGCCGGCCGCTCCAGGTGCGGGCTGTGTCCGCAGCCGGGCAGCACCACCTCGTGGTACGCGCCGCCGGCCGCCGCGTACCGCTCCAGCACCGACCGGGTCTGGCCCACCATCGGCTGCGGCGGGCAGGCCTCCTCGCCGGGCCAGTCGGGTACGAGACCCAGCGAGCCCAGGTACGCCAGGTCGAACAGCGAGGTGTCCGAGACGATGACGTCGGCGTCGCCGCGTACCCAGGTGATCGGGGGCTTGTCGGCGACGGCCACCAGTTCGTCGGCGAGCCGGAACCAGGTCGGCGCGAGCGCGTTGAGCACACCACGTCTCCCCGGCGCGGTGCCCGGCCAGTTCGTCGAGGGCGCCGCCGTGCCCGGGTAGTTGTCGTCCCCGGTGGCGGTGGAGAGCACCGTGTCCAGGAGCAGGTCCTCGTCCGCGCCCAGTGCCGCCGGATCGGCCACATAGGTGGCGCGCAGGACCGCGCGCGGGCTGGCCGGGGCGTCCGCGCTCCGATCGCCGGCGGCGAGCCGGGCGACGAAGTCCGGATTCGCCGTGCCCGCGCCGGTGCCGGCGAAGTCGGGAGTGGTGGGTGTGCCGGTCAGGTCGCGGGTGCCGCCGAAGCCGTACGGGGAGACCGGTGCCGCGAGCAGCAGCGCGCCCACCCGGTCTGGATGGTCGACGAGGAGACGCATCGCCACCCCGCCCCCGAGGGAGTGCCCGACGACCACCGGGCGGGTGTCGTTGGCACCGAAGAGCGTCGGGTCGTCCAGGAGGGCGGCCACGTCGTCGGCGAAGTCCCGCAGGCCCCGGGTGGCGTCCACCGGGGCGGTCGCGGAGTCGCCGTACCCGCGCAGGTCGGGGGCGACCACCCGCAGCGTCGGCGGCAGCCGCCGGACCAGCGGCTCCCAGAACAGCGCGGAGGAGCAGTTGCCGTGGATCAGCAGCACCGGGATGCCGTCCGGCGGGCCGGCCACCCGGACCGCCTGGGTGATGCCGTTCGCCGTGACGCTCCGCTGCTCGGTTTCCATCCGCGGGATGGTGCCACGCCCGCCGGCGCGGGTCCACGTGCCGGACAGCCACCCCGGGTGCGGCCCAGGTGTGGGCCACACCCGGGTCGGCGGGCGCTGGTCAGCGGCGGACGCTGGGCGGCGCGGCCAACGGCAGCGGCAGTGTCGGTCGGACGTCCCGCCGGGACGGGCCGAAGCTGAGCCCCACCGGATCGGTGTGTGCCACCCCCGGGTCGAACAGGCGCAGTTCGGTACGGCCGAGTCGGATCACGTCACCGTCGGAGAGAAGCTCGACCTCGGTGATCCGGCGGTCGTTGAGCCAGGTGCCGTTTGTCGAGCCGAGATCCCGCAGCGACGGACCCTCCGGGGCCAGCCACACCTCGGCGTGGCGGCGGCTCAGGTGCGGGTCGCTGATGACGACGTGACCGGTCGGTGCTCGACCGACCACCTGTGGTTCGATCCGCAGTCGGAAACTCGCTCCGCGCATCGGCCCACCCGCCACCGTCAGCAGCGGTCTAAGTTCCGGATGTTCCTCCATGGACAGTCAGCCCTCCACCCCACACCGTTACTCCGCGCGTCAGCCTGCCATCAGACGGTAGTCATCGATACCGCCCAGCCGGTCAGCTCCTCGCCACCTCCCGGCTACCCGCCGTTCGACGATTCGGGCGGATCGCGTTCACCATCAGCGCCTTGGCCTGCACTGATCAACGATCAGGCGCAGCCGCACGACTCCGGGCCGGTCGGCCACGATCTGGACCTACCGGTGAGTAATCCTCGGGTCTAGACTTCCGCCATGACGGCTGTGCAGGTCCCCGGTCTTCCGGTCATCGAGGCGGGTCGGCTGGTCTCCACCAGCCCGGCCACCGGCGCCGAGGCCGGCCGCTTCGCGGTCGCGACCGACGCCGACGTGCGGCGGGCCGTCGAGGACGCCCGCGCCGCCGGCGGGTGGTGGGCCGGGCTCGGCTTCACCGACCGCCGCGAACGGATGCTGCGCTGGCGCGCCCTGCTCGCCAAACGCATCGAGGAGCTGGCCGAGCTGGTGCACGTCGAGGGTGGCAAGCCGACCGCCGACGCCATCGTCGAGATCGTCACCGCGATCGAGCACATCGACTGGGCCGCCCGCAACGCCAGCCGGGTGCTCGGCCCGCGCCGGGTGCGGTCCCGGCTCATCCTCGCCGA
Organism: Micromonospora sp. NPDC085948; assembly: GCF_040686315.1. Lineage (NCBI taxonomy): Bacteria > Bacillati > Actinomycetota > Actinomycetes > Micromonosporales > Micromonosporaceae > Micromonospora > Micromonospora sp. NPDC085948. The sequence goes on from NZ_JBFBJW010000001.1 coordinate 186,278, forward strand.
GTTCTCCGGTCACCTCGAATACCAGCCGCACGGCGTGGTGGGCGTGATCGGGCCGTGGAATTATCCGGTCTTCACGCCGATCGGTTCCGCCGCGTACGCGTTGGCCGCGGGTAACGCCGTGGTGCTCAAGCCGAGCGAATACACCCCGGCCGCCGGCCAGTGGCTGGTGGACAGCTTCGCCGAGGTGGTGCCCGAGCACCAGGTGTTCAGCGCCGTGCACGGGCTGGGCGACGTGGGCGCCGCGCTGTGCCGCGCCGGGGTCGACAAGCTGGCCTTCACCGGCTCGACCGCCACCGCCCGCAAGGTGATGGCCGCCTGCGCCGAGACGCTGACCCCGGTACTGATCGAGGGCGGCGGCAAGGACGCCATGATCGTCGACAGCGACGCCGACCTGGACGCCGCGGCCGAGGCGTGCGTCTGGGGCGGCATGACCAACGCGGGCCAGACCTGCATCGGCATCGAGCGGGTGTACGCGGTCGACTCGGTCTTCGACGCCTTCGTCGACAAGGTGGTCGCCCGCGCCGGTCGGTTGACAGTGGGGCCGGAGGGCACCGACATCGGGCCGATCACCATGCCCCGGCAGATCGACGTGATCCGCCGGCACATCGACGCGGCGATCGACTCCGGTGGGCGCGCCGTGCTCGGTGGTCCGAGCGCCGTGCAGCCGCCGTACGTGCACCCGACCGTGCTCGTGGACGTCCCGGAGGAGTCGGCCGCCGTCCAGGAGGAGACGTTCGGCCCCACGCTGACCATCAGCCGGGTCCGCGACGCCGACGAGGCCGTCACCCGCGCCAACGCCCTGCCGTACGGCCTCGGGGGTTCGGTCTTCGGCCGGCGGCGGGCGGTGTCCATCGCGCGGCGGCTGCGCTCCGGCATGGCCTCGATCAACTCCAGCCTGACCTTCGCCGGCATGTCCACCCTGCCGTTCGGCGGGGTCGGCGACTCCGGCTTCGGGCGGATCCACGGGGAGGACGGGCTGCGCGAGTTCGGCCGAGCCAAGGCGATCACCCGCCGTCGGGCCCGGTCACTGTTGCCGTCGATGACCTTCGAGCGCACCCCGACCGACGTGGCCCGACTCGTCAAGGCCATCAAGGTGATGTACGGCAGATGAGTGTCGGATAACCGATCTCGACGAAGATCGGCGTATCCACATGTTTATACGCGGTGTCGGCGGCGGTACATTGCGTTAAATGGGCCCCAATCGATTGCGCTACCGCCTTGTCGACAGCGACCAGTCGTGGAGTGCGCGGCGGCGCCGGCATCGCTCGGACTGGTTGGCACGCACCTTCCCCGAGATCGGCGACATGCACGTGGTCGATCTCGGCGGCCGGCTCGGCACCTGGCACCGCGCGACCGTCCGGCCGGCCCGGGTCACCGTCATCAACCTGGAGCAGCCGCCCGCCGTCGTGCCGGACTGGGCCCACGTCGAGCAGGCCGACGCCTGCGCCCTGCCCGCACGACTCGCCCGGACCGAGTACGACCTGGTCTTCTCCAACTCCGTCCTGGAGCACGTGGGCGGGCACGAACGCCGGCTGCGCTTCGCCGCCGCCGCCCGCGCGATGGCCGACCGGCACTGGGTGCAGACGCCCTACCGCTACTTTCCCATCGAGCCACACTGGATCGCGCCCGGGATGCAGTTCCTGCCGGTACGACTGCGCACCGCGCTCGCCCGCCGTTGGCCGCTGGGCCACAAGCCGACCCGCAGCCACGACGCCGCCATCCACCAGGTGCTCTGGACCGAGTTGCTGGACCGCTCGCAGATGCGCCACTACTTCCCCGACTCGCACATGCTCGTCGAGCGGGCGTTCGGCCTGCCCAAGTCGCTGATCGCGGTGCGTACCGGCGGGTGAGCCGCTCAGAAGAGCGTCAGTTCGTCCTTCTCGATGCCCCGCAGCCGGTCGTAGTTCACGACCACGCACCGGATGCCCCGGTCCGCGGCGAGCACCCGGGCCTGCGGCTTGATCTCCTGGGCCGCGAAGACCCCGGCCACCGGGCTGAGCAGCGGGTCACGGTTCATCAACTCGAGGTATCGAGTCAACTGCTCCACACCGTCGATGTCACCGCGCCGCTTGACCTCGACGGCGACCGCGCCGGAGTTGGCGTCCCGGCACAGCAGGTCGACCGGGCCGATCGCCGTCATGTACTCGCGGCGGACCAGCGTGAATCCCTCGCCCAACGCCCCGGGGTTGGCGGCCAACAACTCCTGGAGGTGCGCCTCCACCCCGTCCTTGCGCAGGCCCGGGTCCACCCCCAGCTCGTACGAGGTGTCCTGGAAGATCTCCTCCAGGGTGATCCGCAGCTCCTCGCCGGCCTTGTTGACCACCCGCCACACGCCGGGGGCCTCCTCCAGCCGACAGGGCGGGCTCATCCAGTTCAAGGGTTTGTACGCCCGGTCGTCGGCATGGATCGACACCGACCCGTCCGCCTTCACCATCAGCAACCGGGTGGCCGGCGGCAGGTGAGCCGAGAGCCGTCCGACATAGTCCACCGAGCACTTCGCAATGACCAACCGCACCCGACGAGGGTAGCCGAGGACCCACCGGTCGCCGCCGAGCGGCACTGGCGCGTCGGTGCCATGCTGAGACCGTGTTCGAAGTCCTCACCGGCACCGGCCTCGCCGCCTCAGCGGGGCTGAACGCCTACATACCCCTGCTCGCCCTCGGCCTCCTCGGCCGCTACACCGACCTGATCGACCTTCCGAGCGGCTGGACCTGGCTCGGCAACGGCTGGGTCATCGTCATCCTGGCCGTGCTGCTCGCCGTGGAGATGGTGGCGGACAAGGTGCCCGTGGTCGACCACATCAACGACGTGGTGCAGACCGTGGTCCGACCCACAGCCGGTGGCCTGGCCTTCGGCGCCGGATCCTCGTCGGAGACGGTGACGGTCAGCGACCCGGGGAGTTTCTTCTCCTCGCACCAGTGGGTGCCTGTCGTCACCGGCGTACTGCTGGCGTTGGGCGTGCACCTGCTCAAGTCCGCGGCACGGCCGGTCATCAACGCGACCACTGCCGGGTTCGGCGCCCCGGTGGCCAGCACCGCCGAGGACGCCACGAGCGTGGTGGTCTCCCTGGTGGCGATCATCCTGCCCGTGCTGGTGCTGGCTTTCCTGCTGGGTCTGGTGGTCTTCGTCTTCTGGTTCCTCCGGCGGCGCTCGGAACGCCGCCGGGAACGCGAGGCGGCCCGCGCCGCCGGCTTCCGCGTCTGACCTGGTCGGCGGCGGATCGGCGGGCCGCCATACCCGGGTTGCACGGGCCGACAAAAGCCTAGGATCGGGGCAAGACCTAGAGGAGGTTGGCATGACTGCAGCTTTGGAGATGCCCCGAGTCCAGGAATGCGTAGTCGCCGCGTGCGCGTACAACCAGGCGGGTGACTGCCACGCCTTCGCGATCACGATCGGCAGCATGGATCACGCGCACTGCCACACCTTCGTCGAATCGCCCATCCGGGGCGGCGTGGACGGAATGACCGCCCAGGTCGGCGCCTGCCAGCGTGCCGACTGTCGGCACAACGAGCAGTTGGAGTGCCACGCGTCGTCGATCAAGGTCGGCCCGGACAACGACCTGGCCGACTGCATGACGTACGCCGGCCGCTGACCCACCGACGGCGGGTCAGGGCAGGTCGTTGGCGCGTCGGATGACCGTCACCAGGTCGTCGATGATGTCGGTGAGGGCGAAGTCCTTCGGGGTGAAGACCCGGGCCACCCCGGCTGCCCGCAGCGTGTCGGCGTCACCGGCGGGGATGATGCCGCCCACGACCACCGGCAGGTCCGCCCGCCCGGCGGCGCGCAGCCCGTCCAGCACCGCGGGCACGGCGGCCAGATGCGACCCGGAGAGCACGGACAGCCCGACCAGGTCGACGTCCTCCTCCACGGCGGCGGCGACGATCTGCCCCGCGGTGAGCCGGATGCCCTGGTAGACGACCTCGAAACCGGCGTCGCGGGCACGTACCGCGATCTGCTCCGCGCCGTTGGAGTGCCCGTCCAGGCCGGGCTTGCCGACCAGCAGCCGCAGCCGGCCGCTGCCCAACTCGCGGGCGGTGGCGGTGACGCGCTCCCGCACCGCGGCGAGACCCGGATCCCCGCCGCTGCCGGTGCCGCCGGCCAGACCGGTCGGCGCCCGGTACTCGCCGAAGACCTGCCGCAGCGCTCCGGCCCACTCGCCGGTGGTCACCCCGACCCGCACGCACTCCACGGTGGCCGGCATCAGGTTGGTGGTGGTCGCGGCGTCCGCACGGAGCCGGGAGAGGGCCGCGTCGACGGCGTCCGCGTCCCGATCGGCCCGCCACCGGTGTACGCCCTCCGTGGCGGCCGCCTCGACCGCCGGATCGACCTGCTCGACGGCTTCGGCGCCGGCGGCGGTCAGCGGGGAGGGTTCGGTCTCGGCGTACCGGTTGACCCCGACCACCACGTCGGCACCGGACTCCATCCGTCGCCGGCGCTCGGCCAGCGAGGCGACAAGCGCGCTCTTGAGGTAGCCGGTCTCCACGGCGGCGACGACACCGCCCAGCTCCAGCACCCTGTCCAGCTCGACCCGCGCCCCGCTGACGACCTCGTCGACGAGCGCCGTCATCACGTGCGAGCCGGCGAAGAGATCGGGATATTCGAGCAGATCCGACTCGTACGCCAGGACCTGCTGCATCCGCAGTGACCACTGCTGGTCCCAGGGGCGGGGCAGGCCGAGCGCCTCGTTCCAGGCGGGTAGCTGCACCGCGCGGGCCCGGGCGTCGCGGGACATCGTCACGCCGAGCATCTCCAGCACGATGCGTTGGATGTTGTTCTCCGGCTGTGCCTCGGTGAGGCCGAGCGAGTTGACCTGCACGCCGTAGCGGAACCGCCGTTGCCGGGCGTCGGTGACTCCGTACCGCTCCCGGGTGATCTCGTCCCACAGCACCCCGAACGCGCGCATCTTGGCGATCTCCTCGACGAAACGCACCCCGGCGTTGACGAAGAACGAGATCCGCTGCACCACGTCGCCCATCCGCTCGGGCGGCACCTGACCGGAGTCCCGGACCGCGTCGAGCACGGCGACCGCGGTGGCCAGCGCGAAACCGACCTCCTGCACGGGCGTGGCACCGGCCTCCTGGAGGTGGTACGAGCAGATGTTCACCGGGTTCCACCGGGGCATCGCCGTCAGCGTGTGGGCGATGACGTCGGCGGTCAGTCGCAGTGAGGCGGCCGGCGGGAAGATGTAGGTCCCCCGGGACAGGTACTCCTTGATGATGTCGTTCTGGGTGGTGCCGGCGCAGCGGGCCAGGTCGGCGCCCTGTTCCAGCCCCACGGTTCCGTACAGGGCGAGCAGCCACATCGCCGGGGCGTTGATGGTCATCGAGGTGTTCGTCTCGGCGAGCGGTATGCCGTCGAAGAGCGCCCGCATGTCGCCGAGGTGGGCCACCGGCACGCCGACCCGGCCGACCTCACCGGTGGCCAACTCGTGGTCCGGGTCGTACCCGGTCTGGGTGGGCAGGTCGAAGGCGACTGAGAGGCCGGTCTGCCCCTTCGCCAGGTTGCGCCGGAAGAGGGCGTTGGTCGCGGTGGCCGACGAGTGGCCGGCGTAGGTACGCATCACCCACGGGCGGTCCCGCTCGGGTAGCCGTCCCGTAGATGCCGTCTCATCCATGGCTGGAGCTTAAGTTACCGTTCAGTAAAACGGACTGTGGAAAACCACACAGGTCCATGTCGGGGACGTCTGGGCGCGAAGCGCGCGCAGTGGTGCGCACCGCTATACCCCGGACACCACCCCGGCCGGGTCAGGACGCACACTGGACGGCATGGATGACGAGCTGGCCATCTCCGTCCGCGGGCTGCGCAAGGCGTACGGCGACAACGTCGCGGTGGCGGGCGTGGACCTCGACGTGCGCCGGGGCGAGGTGTTCGCGTTGCTCGGCCCGAACGGCGCCGGCAAGACCACCACCGTGGAGATCCTGGAGGGTTACCGACGCCGGGATGCCGGCGAGGTCTCCGTGCTCGGCACGGACCCGGCGCAGCAGCACGCCGACTGGCGCGCCCGCGTCGGCATCGTGCTCCAGGGCACCGGCGAGTTCGACGAGCTGACCGTGGCCGAGGTGATTCGGCACTTCTCCGGCTTCTATCCCGACGCCGACGACCCGGACAAGGTGATCGAGCGGGTCGGGCTGGCCGACAAGGCGAAGGCCCGGACACACACCCTCTCCGGCGGGCAGAAGCGCCGCCTGGACGTGGCGCTGGGCATCGTCGGTCGTCCCGAGCTGCTCTTCCTCGACGAGCCGACCACCGGCTTCGACCCGGAGGCCCGCCGCGAGTTCTGGGAGCTGATCCGCGACCTCGCCGCGGCCGGCACCACGATCGTGCTGACCACGCACTACCTGGACGAGGCGGAGGCGCTCGCCGACCGGGTCGGGGTGATCGCCGGCGGCCGACTGGTCGAGGTGGCCGCCCCGAACCAACTGGGCAACCGACAGGAGGCCCTCGCGACGGTCTCCTGGCGTACCCCGGACGGGACGCCGGAGAGCGCGCAGAGCGCGACGCCGACGGCCCTGGTGGCCGACCTGGCCGCGCGCTACGGCGGCGAGGTCCCTGGCCTCACGGTGACCCGGCCGACCCTGGAGGACGTCTACCTCACCATGATCGGACACGCGCGATGACGACCACGACGAAGCCGGCGACGCCGGTCACCGCGACCCGCGGCCGTCGGCCGGGTGCCGGCGCGCTCGCCCTGCGCCAGGGCCGACTGGAGATCACCCAGTTCCTGCGCAGCCGGGAGTCCGTGGTCTTCACCATGGGCTTCCCGATCATCATGATCCTGATCTTCGCCTCGATCTTCGACGGCACGATCGGTGGCGGGGTCAAGTTCACCCAGTACTTCATCACCGGCATGATCGCGACCGGCCTGATGACGGTGAGCTTCCAGAACCTGGGCATCTGGATCCCGATCGAGCGGGACCGCGGGGTGCTCAAGCGCTATCGGGGCACGCCGATGCCGAAGTGGGTCTGGTTCGCCGGCAAGGTGATCATGGTGGTGGCGATCGGCATCGCCGAGACGGTCCTGCTGCTGGCCGTCGCGGTGGCGCTGTTCGACCTCGACCTGCCGGGCACCGCCGCGAAGTGGTTCACCTTCGGCTGGGTCGCCGTGCTCGGGGTGACCGCGTGCACCCTGTGCGGCATCGCCATCTCGTCGCTGGCCCGCACCGCCCGCAGCGGCTCGGCGGTGGTCACCCCGGTCGCCCTGGTGCTCCAGTTCATCTCCGGGGTGTTCTTCGTCTTCACCGACCTGCCCACCTGGATGCAGCAGGTGGCGGCGCTGTTCCCACTGAAGTGGATGTGCCAGGGGCTGCGGTCGGTCTTCCTGCCGGAGAGCTTCGGCGCCCAGGAGCCGGGCGGCTCGTTCGAGCTGGGCCGGGTCGCGCTGGTGCTGACCCTGTGGTGCGTGATCGGTGTGGTGCTCTGCCTGACCACCTTCCGCTGGACCACCAAGCGCGACGGCTGACCCGTTCCGGGGTCCCGAACCGCCCCGGGGCCTGCCAGACTCTGTCGATGACCGCTCGACCGACCCGGCGTGGTCTCCTGCTTGCGGGTGCGGGAGCGACGGCACTGGCGGTCGGGGTCGGCTGGGCCGCCCGCGACCTGATCCGTCCCTCGCCGGCACGGCCGACACCCCCGGACGCGCCCGCCGGTGACGAGCGGCTGACCAGCCGGCCGTCCGCCGCACGTGGCCGCTCGGTCGACTTCTACACGGCCGTCCCGGACGGGCACGGCGACGGCCGGGGGTTGCCGGTCTGCCTGGTGCTGCACGGCGCGTCCACCACCGCGCGCGACTTCCCCGGGCTCGGCCTGGGGCGCTTCCTGACCGACGCGGTACGCCGGGGCGCGCCGCCGTTCGTGCTCGCCGGAGCGACAGGCGACCGCCTCTCCTGGCGCCCCGCCGGTCGGGACGACCCGCAACGGATGGTGCGCGAGGAGTTGCCGGCCTGGTGTGCCGAGCGGGGCTTCGACGCCACCCGGCTGGCGGCCTGGGGCTGGTCGATGGGGGGCTTCGGCTCGCTGTTGCTCGCCGAGACCTGGCCGGGGCTGCTCCGCGCCGTGGCGGCCTTCTCCCCCGCCGTCGCGCCCGGCGATGACGTCTTCGCCGGTGTCGACCGGCTGCGCGGCACCCCGCTGGGTCTGTGGTGCGGCCGGCAGGACGACTTCCTCGACGACGTGCAGGCGCTGGAGCGAGCCCTGCCGGAGCCGGCGGCCCACGCGGAGTACGCCGACGGCCGGCACGACTTCCGCTACTGGGGACGGGTCATACCCAGCGCCCTCGACTTCGTCGCGGCAGCGCTGGCCGCGCCGCCCCGGCCGACCTGACCCCGGAGACCGCGAACGGACCCCGGGGCTGGACGTCTCAGTAGGTGTAGAAGCCCTTGCCGGTCTTGCGGCCGAGGTCGCCGGCGGTGACCATCCGCTGGAGCAGCTCCGGCGGAAAGAACTTCTCGTCGGCCGTGTCGGTGTAGATGTTCTTCGAGGCGTGCAGCAGCACGTCCACGCCGGTCAGGTCGGTGGTGGCCAGGGGTCCCATCGCGTGCCCGAAGCCCAGCCGGCAGGCCGTGTCCAGGTCCTCGGCGGACACCACACCGGACTCGACGAGCTTGACCGCCTCCATGACCAGGGCGGAGATCAGCCGGGTGGTGACGAAGCCGGCGATGTCCCGGTTGACCACCACCACCGTCTTGCCGATCTCCTCGGCGAAGGCCCGCGCGGTGTCCAGCGTCGCGTCGCTGGTCTTGTAACCGCGTACCAGCTCGCAGAGCTGCATCATCGGCACCGGGGAGAAGAAGTGGGTGCCGACGACCGCCTCGGGCCGCTCGGTCACCGCGGCGATCTGGGTGACCGGGATGGCCGAGGTGTTGGTGGCGAGCACCGCGTCCGACTTGCAGATCTTGTCCAGGGCGCGGAACACCTCGTGCTTGATCTCCAGCCGCTCGAAGACCGCCTCGACCACGATGTCCGCGTCGGCCGCCGCCTCCAGCTCGGTGGTCGGGGTGATCCGGGCCAGCGTCGCCTCGACCTCGGACGCCTCGATCTTGCCCTTCTCGGCGAACTTCTCCAGCGACTTCCGGATGCCGGCAAGCCCTCGGGTGGTGGCCGCGTCGTCCAGGTCGCGCAACGTCACCTGCCAGCCCGCCTGCGCCGCCACCTGGGCGATGCCGGAGCCCATCAAGCCCGCCCCGACGACCGCGAGTCGACCCGCCATCTGCTTCTCCCTCGCTGCGAATGAGTGCCTCACTGCACCCTAGTCGGCGAGCCTGAACGATGACTAAGCGCGCTCCACCCCGGAAGGATGTTGGGCGCTTCCGGTGACCTTGGGCGGGGTAGGGACCGGTGACGGATTCATGACCCCGCTCGGCGAACAAACTCCCCTGCGGGTGCATCGAACCCTGCGACAACAACCCAACGGCCATCAGCCAGGAGTTCATCATGCGTGCCACGCCCTTGGTCGGAACCCTCACCTGCCTCCTGCTCGTCGCCGCGTGCACGTCACCGGCACACCAGAGCGGCAACGCCGCGCCGGCCGGCTCACCGGACCCCGCGACCAGCGCGGCGACCACCACGCCGCCCGCGTCGCCCACGCCGCCCGCGTCGCCCACGCCATCTGCGTCGTATTCGCCGTCGGTGCGACCGTCGAGCACCACCGATCAGCTCGTCCTGGGACCGAACGGCATCGGCTCACTGAAGCTCGGAATGACCCGTCAGCAGGCCACCGCGACCGGGATGCTGCGGATCCCCTTCGACGCCACCGGCGGCTGCGGCACGTCATTCCTGCGCGCCGCCCCGACCGAGGAGGGGACCATCACCCTCTCGCCGACCGTGGGAATCGCCGCCATCAGCGTGTGGCCCGGCATCAAGACGCGCGAGGGTTTGGGCATCGGCATGTCAAGCGCCGAGGTGCTTCGGATCTACCCGGCATACCGGGAGGGGGTCAACGCTGGCTACGCGACGCCCCCCGGCAACGACAAGGCCGTGTACCGCATCGCAACGAGGAACGGCAAGGTCACCGCGCTGAGTCTGCAGCACGTGGACCAGGACTGCTTCGACTGAACCGACCCGACCCGGCCGGCCTGGGGCGCCAGTGAGCTGGACAGCCGCAGGTCGGCCAGGATCTCGTCGGTCAGGTCGGCGTCACCGACCTGCTTGATCTGCAGGTAGACGCCGTAGCCGCGCTGCGGCACGGTGAGCACCACCTCGCTGAACGAGACCGCGGCGCCACACGAGGTCCACCGCCGTATCCGCGCCTGGTTACCGCCCACGTCCACGGTCCGGTCGGGCTGCGGGACGCAGGAGGTGTGGCTGGGCAGGGCGGGTGCCGCGCCGCCGGCGAGCAGTGCCTTGCTCACGCCGACGAACACGCCGGGTATCCGACTCGCGGGATCGGACCAGACGTCGAGATCCGGAGCGACCGCGAGGCCCGGCGCCTGACCCGCGGGAAGTCGCAGCACCGAAGGATCCCAACCGGCGTCCTTCACCTGGCCGGCCCAGCTCGACGGCACCGCGATCGACAGGGCACCGGAGACGTCGTGGACGCGTACCCAGCCCGACCGTGCCGGCAGGGCGGCGCTGGAACCCGCCGTCGCCAGCAGCGCGGTCAGTGCGACCCCGACGCCGACGACCCGTCCCAACTGCCGCACCAACCGGCCGCGGCCCGTGTCCCGCTCCATCGCGGCGATGACCCGGCACAGCTCGTCGAGCAGGACCGCGGCGGACGCCCACCGTTGCCGAGGGTCGTGATGCAGCGCGCGGCGCACCAGGTCGTCCACCGCGGACGGAACCCCGGGGCGTACCTGGGACGGCCTGGGCAACGACCGCCCACCCCTGCCCGCGCGACTGGCCTGCTCGGGAGGGTTCCCGGTCAGCATGTGGTACAGGGTCGCGCCGATCGCGTAGACGTCGGCGCGGATGTCCAGGCCCCCGCCCGGGGTGGCCTGCTCGGGAGGCATGTAACCGGGTGTGCCGGCGGCGAAGGTGAAGCCGGACGCGTTCGCGAGCGCCTTGGCCAGGCCGAGGTCGGCGACGAGCACCCGATCCCGATCCGCGGCCGGCTCGAACAACACATTGGACGGCTTGAGGTCGCGGTGCAGCACACCAGCCTCGTGCAGCACGGTGACGGCACTGGCGATGTCGGCCGCGACGAGCAGGGCCTCCCGTACCGGCATCGGCCCCGAGACGAGCCGATCCGCGAGGGTGCCACCGGCCACGTACGGCATCACCAGGTACGGCCGGCCGTCCGGCAGCTCACCGACGTCGAGGACCCGCACGAGCAGGCTGGAATCCGTCCGCCGCATGATCCGCGCCTCCTGCTCGAAGCGCTCCCGCAGATCGGCGTGGTACGACCAGTTGTCCGCCAGCACCTTGATCGCCACCGACGCGTCCAGGGCGTCGTCCGCGCCGAGCCACACGGTGGCGAACGCTCCGGAACCGATACGTCGCAGAATGCGATATCGGCCGATCCTGTCGGGTACTGACACGCCCGTATTATGGCCCTCAGGACGTGGGGGAACGGGGCCTGAGCATGTCAGACGATCTTGGAATCGAGGAGCTCGCCGGCCGCGCCGCCACGGGTGACGCCGCCGCTCTCGACGCGCTGCTGAGCAGGATCGGCCCGCAGGTCCTGCGGCAGTGTCTGCGCCTCCTCCCGTGCCGGCAGGACGCCGAAGAGGCGTGCCAGGACGCCCTTCTCCAGGTCGCTCGCAAGATAGACGGCTTCGCGGGGCGGTCGAAGTTCTCCACCTGGCTGTACGTCGTCACGGCCAACTGCGCCCGGCAGACGTACCGGAGCCTCAAGCGCCGGGCCGGCGAGCAGCCCACGCCACTGCTTCCCCTTGATGCCGCCGACCCGCGTACGACGAGCGTGATCGCGGGCTCCCGGCTCGACCTGCTGGACGCGCTGGAACGGCTGGAGGCACACCGACCCGAACTCGTCGCCCCGCTGGTGATGCGTGATCTGTGCCAGTTGACCTACGAGGAGATCGCCGACCACCTCGCCATTCCGATCGGCACCCTGAAGTCCCGCATCCACGACGCGCGACGACACGTACGGGCCTCGCTGGGGGCCGCCTGACGCGGTGCGGCCCCACGCACGGAGCCGGCCTCAGATCTCCAGTGACGGTTCATCCGGGGTGGTGCCCCGCTCGACCGCCACCCCGAGAGCGCGGAGATCGGCCACGAAGTCCGGGTAACCCCGGTCGACGTGGTGCACGTGGGAAACCTCGGTGACCCCCTGCGCGCACAACCCGGCGATGATCAGCCCCGCGCCGGCGCGGATGTCGGTCGCCTGGACCGGGGCACCGGAGAGCCGACCTCGCCCACGGACCACCGCGTGGTGCCCGTCGGTCTTGATGTCCGCGCCGAGCCGCATCATCTCGTTGGCGAACATGAACCGGCCGTCGAAGATGTTCTCGGTGATCAGGGAGGCGCCGTCACTGACGGCGGCCAGCCCGATCGCCATCGGCAGCAGGTCGGTGGCGAAGCCGGGGTACGGCAACGTCACCACGTCCACCGCCCGGGGCCGGTCGTCCATCCGTACGCGGAAGCCGTCTCCCCGGGTCTCCACCAGGCCACCGGCGGCCACGACCTTGTCCAGCGCGACCTCCAGGTACGCCGGGTCCAGCCCGGTCACCGTCACGTCGCCCCGGGTCATCGCCGCCCCGAACGCCCACGTGCCGGCGACGATCCGGTCCCCCACCGTGGCGTGCCGCACCGGGTGCAGACCCGGCACCCCGGTGATCCGCAACGTGGAGGTGCCCGCACCGGAGATCCGCGCCCCCATCTGGTTGAGCATCGTGCAGATGTCGACGATCTCCGGCTCCCGGGCGGCGTTGTCGATCATCGTGACGCCCTGGGCCAGCACCGCCGCCATCACCAGGTTCTCGGTCGCTCCCACGCTGGGGAAGTCCAGCACGATGTCCGCGCCGCGCAGCCCGTGCGGGGCGGACGCGATGACGAAGCCGTGCTCACCGGAGATCTCCGCGCCCATCCGGGTCAGCCCGGAGACGTGCATGTCCAGCCCGCGTGACCCGATGGCGTCGCCACCAGGATGGGCCACCCGCACGTACCCCCGGCGGGCCAGCAGCGGGCCGAGCACACAGATCGACGCGCGCAACCGCCGGACCAGGTCGTAGTCCGCCTCGGCGCCCGGTTGCTCGGGCACGTCGATGGTCACCGACCGGGACCGGGCCACCCCGCCGCGGGCCACCATCGGGTCGACCGGGTCGTCCGCGTCGAACCGGACGCCGCAGCCCAGCCGACGCAGCACCTCGCCCATGATCGCGATGTCGGTGATCCGCGGGACGTTCGTGATCACGCTGCGGCCCGGGGCGAGCAGCGCGGCGGCCATCAGCTTCAACGCCGAGTTCTTGGCCCCCACCACGTGTACGGTGCCGGTGAGCCGGGCGTCCCCGTACACCCGGATGACGTCGACGTCGTTGACCGCCGGGTCGCCCGCGTCGCCGGGGCCCGCCACCACCGGCCAACTGGTCGCGCTGTCCGGCCGCGCCGGGATCGTCAGGTCGGGAATCCGTAGGCTGTGCGTCATGGCCGTCCACCTCACGCGCATCTACACCAAGGCCGGCGATGCCGGCATGACCAGGCTGAGCAACAACGAGCAGGTGCCGAAGACCGATCCACGGATCGCCGCGTACGCGGATGTCGACGAATGCAACGCCGCGATCGGCGTCGCGCTCGCCCTGGGTGGGCTCGACGAGGAACTGCGGGGCGTGCTGGGGTCGGTGCAGAACGACCTGTTCGACGTCGGCGCCGACCTGTCCACCCCCGTCGAGCCGGAGCCGAAGTACCCGCCGCTGCGGGTCACCGAGGCGTACGTCGAGCGCCTTGAGGGCTGGTGCGACGAGTACAACGCACGCCTGAGCAAGCTCGACTCCTTCATCCTCCCCGGCGGCACCCCGGGCGCGGCGCTGCTCCACGTGGCGCGGACGACCGCCCGGCGTGCCGAACGCGCGGCATGGGCGCTGGTCAGCCACGATTCGGAACGGACCAGCACTCTCCCGGCAAAGTATCTCAACCGGCTCTCCGATCTGCTCTTTATCCTGTCAAGAACGGCAAATCCGGCGGGAGATGTGCTATGGGTGCCGGGCGGCAAGCGCTGACCGTGGGCGCGCTGCACCACGTGGAGGTGTGGGTTCCCGATCTGGCCGCTGCCACGCGTAGTTGGGGCTGGCTCCTCGGCGAGCTGGGCTGACCAGCGCCTAGATCAACTCGGGTTCCTTGATGTCGGGCCATCCCAGCCACCAGAACACCCCGGCATCAAGAAGCCCGAGTTGATCTAGGCGCGCCACCGCCACCGAAGAAGGCGGGACCGACCACCGAGAAGGCGAGACTCAACCAACCCGGTAACGGCAGAAGGCAAGAAGCGCGCCAGAGCGGCGCACAGCGCCAACGACGGGTTTCCGGGGGAGCCCGCCCGGCGCAGGGATCAAGCCTGACCGCCCGGAGCCGGGTGGGCTCCCCCGGAAACCCCAAGCGCAACCACCCAGGAGCCGATCAGGCAGCCGGCCAGTCCTGGGAGGCCATACGCGGCGAGACCGCCCCCGGAGGGGCGGCCTCGAGCCAGGAGAGGAAACCGGTGACGGTCGACCGCGCCATGGCGATCTCCACCGGTGCGTGGTGACTCGTACAGCGGAGGATCACCCAGTCGGCCGGCATGGAGAGCCGTTCCTGGCCCTCCGGCAGCCGGCGGCGCTCCACCGCCAGCCCTTTGCGGGAGAGCACCCGCTTGGGTCGGATCGCGAAGCTGAACATCCGGTACCACCGCAGCTCGTCACCGGCGAACCGGCCGAAGCCGGGCGACCAGCCACGGCCGTCGAGCATGGTGGTGACTCGGACGCTGAGCCGGATGATGCCACCGCTACGGGTGACCAGCGCTCGCCGGACGAAGAGGGTGAGAAGCGCGCCGAGGATGACGACAACGCCGATCCCGATTCCTTCGACGATGTCCATCCCCGGTGTGGCTCAGCGGCTCTGCGCGGAGACCGGGGTTGCGCTCTCGGCCAGCACGATGACGCCGTCGGCGCTCACCGAGAGGAAGCCGCCGGCGACCTCGTAGGAGACCTGCTCACCGCCGGCGAGCTTGATGCGGACCTGACCGGGCTCGGCGAGTTGGCCGAGCAGCGGCGCGTGTCCCGGCAGGACACCGAGCTCGCCTTCGGTCGTCCGGGCGACCACCATTTCGGCGTCACCGGACCAGACCTTCTCCTCGACGGCGACGAGCTCGACGTGAAGCTGCTTTGCCACGCTGTCTCCTTGCTGCGGCGACGGATTGCCGAAAGTCTAGCCTGACGCGCACGCGCTCCCAACGCGGGTGGGAGAACCCGCGCCGCGACTACTTGGTCTTGTTCACGAAGTCCGGATGCTCCAGCAGGAAGGCATCGAGCTGCTCGTTGTGCAGGGCGGTGAAGAAGTCCGGGACATCCGCCTGGAACTGCTCACCGAGGTAGACGCCCCTGCTGTTCTTGAGCTCGCCACCGGCGAGCTTGATCATCTGGATGGTGTTCGGGCGGATGTCCTTCAGGGCGAGCCCGAAGTCGACGACGCTGCTGCCCCGACCGTTGAAGATCAGCGACTGGCCGGCGGCGCGGAGCACCTTGTCCAACTTGAGGGGGTTGGCCACCACGTCGGCGCTGAACGCCTGGCCCACCATGGCCTTGACGAACTGCTGCTGGTGGCGCTGCCGGCCGTAGTCGGAGTCCGGAACACCGTTCTTCGGGTAGCGCTGCCGGACGTAGTCCAGCGCCTGCCACCCGCTGAGGTGTTGGTTGCCCTTCTTGTAGACCGCCTGCGGGCCGACGTAACCCTCGCCGTACGTCTTGCCCGGCCGCGGCTTGCCGTCCGGCTGCTTGTGCTCGGACTTGACGTCGCGCTCGATGTACATGTCGACGCCGCCCATCGCGTCGACGATCTTCTGGAAGCCGGTGAAGTTGATGATGGCGCCAGCGTCGAACCGCTTGATGCCCGTCACGTTCTGCACGGTGGTGGCCAGCAGCTCGAAGCCACGTGCCGCGTCGGGGTTGGCCCCCGGCACCTTGCTGCCGAACGACATCGCAGCGTTGATCTTCGTGGTCTCGCCGGGGAAGTCGGCCTTCTTGAACGCCGGGATCGGCACGTAGAGGTCGCGCGGCAGGGAGAAGAGGTAGGCCCGGTCCATCGACGCCGGCACGTGCAACACCATGATCGAGTCGGCCAGCGGCGCGGCCGTCGGCGTACGCGGGTCGATGCCGACGAGCAGGATGTTGAGTGGGCCCTTGATGTCGCTCTTCTTCGCCTGGGCGCCCGCCGCCTGGTCACCGAACAGGTCCGCCTTGCCGACCGCACCCTCGTAGCGGGCCATCAGGGCCTCCGTGCCGACCAGCACCGCGCCGCTGAGCACGACCAGCACGGTGCCGAACACCGTGCAGATCCTGGCCCAGCCTGGCACGCCGCGCCAGACGGATGACTTGCGGCCCCGCTTACCGGCCTTACCCACGAGCAGCTCCGTTCGTTACGCCCACACGAAGGAAGACGGGCGCACGTCGTCGAAAGGTTGCGAAGATCAACGCTCGTCAGGGGTGAGCGCGCGAATTAGAACGTATCTCGGGTTCTTGGGAACGGACGACCCCGAGTAACGGACCGCGACGATGGTAGGACGCGAAGATGAACAAAAGACTGCCCCGGCATGGCCGGGGCAGTCTTTTGGTTGCGGGACGAATCGGGCTTGTCAGCCCTTCATCAGCTCCTCAGCCTTGCGCTCCAGGTCCTCAAGACCGCCGCACATGAAGAACGCCTGCTCGGGGAAGTGATCGTACTCACCCTCGCTGATCTTGCGGAACGCCTCGATGGTCTCCTTGATCGGGACCGTCGAGCCCGGTACGCCGGTGAACTGCTCCGCCGCGTAGGTGTTCTGCGAGAGGAAGCGCTCGATCCGCCGGGCCCGAGCCACGGTGATCTTGTCTTCCTCGGAGAGCTCCTCGATACCGAGGATGGCGATGATGTCCTGCAGGTCGCGGTAACGCTGCAGGATCCGCTTCACCTCGGTGGCCACCTGGAAGTGCTCGGCGCCGACGAACTCCGGGGCGAGGATCCGGGACGAGGACGCCAGCGGGTCCACGGCCGGGTAGATGCCCTTGTCGGAGATCGACCGCTCCAGGTTGGTGGTCGCGTCCAGGTGGGCGAACGTGGTGGCCGGGGCGGGGTCGGTGTAGTCGTCCGCCGGCACGTAGATCGCCTGCATGGAGGTGATGGCCTGGCCCCGGACGGAGGTGATCCGCTCCTGGAGCTCGCCCATCTCGTCGGCCAGGGTCGGCTGGTAACCCACGGCGCTCGGCATACGGCCGAGCAGGGTGGACACCTCCGAACCGGCCTGCGTGAAACGGAAGATGTTGTCGATGAAGAGCAGCACCTCCTGCTTCTTCACGTCCCGGAAGTACTCCGCCATGGTCAGCGCGGAGAGGGCCACCCGCAGCCGGGTGCCCGGCGGCTCGTCCATCTGGCCGTAGACCAGCGCGGTCTTGTCGATGACGCCGGACTCGGTCATCTCGGCGATGAGGTCGTTGCCCTCACGGGTGCGCTCACCCACGCCGGCGAACACCGAGGTACCACCGAAGTTACGGGCCACCCGGGTGATCATCTCCTGGATGAGCACCGTCTTGCCCACGCCCGCGCCACCGAACAGGCCGATCTTGCCGCCCTTGACGTACGGGGCGAGCAGGTCGATGACCTTGATGCCGGTCTCCAGCATCTCGGTCTTCGGCTCCAGGTCCGCGAAGGCCGGGGCCTTGCGGTGGATGCCCCACCGGTCGTCGGCCTCGAACGTCTCGCCCTCTTTGAGGTTGAGCACCTCGCCGATCGCGTTGAACACCTTGCCCTTGACCGCGTCGCCCACCGGTACGGTGATCGGCTCGCCGCGGTCGCGCACCTCGGCGCCACGAACCAGGCCGTCGGTCGGCTGCATCGAGATGGCACGGACCAGGTTGTCACCCAGGTGCTGGGCGACCTCCAGGGTCAGCGTCTTCTCACCGCCGGACAGGTTCACGGTGACGTTGAGGGCGTTGAACAGGGCCGGCATGGCGTCGCGCGGGAACTCGGCGTCGACGACCGGGCCGATGACCCGGACCACGCGACCCGTGGCCGTCTTGGTCTCTACTGGTGCAGTCATCACACTTCACTTCCCGACGCGGCCAGCGCGTTGGCGCCGCCGACGATCTCGCTGATCTCCTGGGTGATCCCGGCCTGGCGAGCCGAGTTCATCTCGCGCGTGTACTTCTCGATCATCTCTTCGGCGTTGTCGGTGGCGCTCTTCATCGCCCGCCGCCGTGCCGCCGACTCACTCGCCGCCGACTCGATCAACGCCGCGTAGATCCGCGTGTTGATGTACCTCGGCAGGAGCGCGTCGAGCAGCGCCTCCGCCTCCGGCTCGAACTCGTACGCCGGCAGCAGCCCCTCGGAGCGCGGCCGGTCCTCCACCTGCATCGGACCGATCACCTTGGTGACCGGGTTCTGCGTCATCAGCGAGTGGAACTCGGTGTAGACGATGTGCAACTCGTCGACGCCGAGCACGCCGTCCGCTCCGGCCCCGCCGTCGGCGTCGTCCGCACCGGCGGTGAACGCCTTGATCAGCGTCTCACCGACGGTACGGGCGTCCTCGAACGACGGCTGCTCACTGAAGCCGGTCCAGTTCGCCTCGATCGGCCGGTTGCGGAACCGGTAGAACCCGACGCCCTTACGTCCGATGACGTAGAGCACCGGCTCCTTGCCGTCCGCCTTGAGCCGCGCGATCAGCGACTCCGCCATCCTGATCGCGTTGGAGCTGTAACCGCCGGCCAGGCCACGGTCGCTGGTGACCAACAGGACGCCCGCCCGCCGCACCCGCTCGCGCGGGGTGAGCAGCGGGTGGTCGATCCGCGCGTTGGACGCCAGCGCCGTGAGCACGCCGGTGATGGCCTGGGCGTACGGCAGGGACGCCTGCACCCTGGCCTGAGCCTTGGCGATCCGGCTCGTCGCCACGAGCTCCATCGCCTTGGTGATCTTCTTCATCGACTTCGCCGAGCGGATCCGTTGACGAAGAACGCGTACCTGGGCCGCCACGGGATCAGCTCTCGGCCGGGCGGTCGGTCGCGCTGTCGCGGAAGCGGGTCACCGTCTCGCGGTTCTCGTCACCCTCGAGCGGAGCGGCCGGCGCGTCGTTGACCTTGCGCTCGTCGTCCTTGTTGAGGAAGACCTGCTTGAACTCGGCGATCGCCGCGTCCAGCGAACCGACGATGTCGTCGCCCCACTGGTTGTCGGCGATGCCGGCCAGCACACCCTCGTGCTTGTGCCGCAGGTACTGGAGGAACTCCGCCTCGAAACGCCGGACGTCGCTCACCGGGATGTCGTCCAGCTTGCCCTCGACACCGGCCCAGACCGAGACGACCTCCTGCTCGACCGGGAACGGCGAGTAGTTCGGCTGCTTGAGCAGCTCGACGAGGCGTACACCGCGGTCGAGCTGGGCACGCGAGGCCCGGTCCAGGTCGGAGGCGAAGGCGGCGAACGCCTCCAGCTCGCGGTACTGGGCGAGGTTGAGCCGCAGCGAACCGGCGACCTTCCGCATCGGCTTCACCTGGGCGGCGCCGCCGACCCGGGAGACCGAGGTGCCGACGTTGATCGCCGGGCGGACGCCCTGGTTGAACAGGTCCGTCTCCAGGAAGATCTGGCCGTCGGTGATCGAGATGACGTTGGTCGGGATGAAGGCCGAGATGTCGTTGGCCTTCGTCTCGATGATCGGCAGACCGGTCATCGAGCCGCCACCCAGCTCGTCGGAGAGCTTCGCGCAGCGCTCCAGCAGGCGGGAGTGCAGATAGAAGACGTCACCCGGGTACGCCTCACGGCCCGGCGGGCGACGCAGCAGCAGCGACACGGCCCGGTACGCCTCGGCCTGCTTGCTCAGGTCGTCGAAGACGATCAGGACGTGCTTGCCGCCGTACATCCAGTGCTGCCCGATGGACGAGCCGGTGTACGGGGCCAGGTACTTGAAGCCGGCCGGGTCGGACGCCGGGGAGGCCACGATGGTCGTGTACTCCATCGCGCCGGCCTCTTCCAGCTGGCCCTTGATCGAGGCGATCGTGGAGGCCTTCTGGCCGATGGCGACGTAGATGCAGCGGACCTGCTTCTTCGGGTCGCCGGTGCGCCAGTTGTCCCGCTGGTTGAGGATCGCGTCCAGGGCGACGGTGGTCTTACCGGTCTTACGGTCACCGATGATCAGCTGCCGCTGGCCCCGACCGATCGGGGTCATCGCGTCGATGGCCTTGATGCCGGTCTGCAGCGGCTCGAACACCGACTGGCGGGACATCACGTTCGGAGCCTGCAGCTCCAGCTCGCGGAAGCCCTCGTTGGCGATGTCACCGAGCCCGTCGATCGGCTTGCCGAGGGCGTCGACCACGCGGCCGAGGAAGGCGTCGCCAACCGGAACGGAGAGAACCCGCTCGGTGCGCTTGACGCGCTGCCCCTCCTCCAGCTTGGCGGAGTCACCGAGAACGACGACACCGATCTCCCGGACGTCGAGGTTCAACGCCACGCCGAGCGTGCCGTCCTCGAACTCCAGGAGTTCGTTGGTCATGGTCGAGGGCAGGCCCTCGACGTGGGCGATGCCGTCGCCGGTGTCGGCGACGGTGCCGACCTCCTCGCGGGAGACGTCGGACGAGTAGGAAGAGACGTAGCGCTCCAGGGCGCCGCGGATCTCCTCCGTCGAGATGGTCAGCTCGGCCATCCTCTGCTTCCTTAAAATTCAGGGGCCCGGGATACCTAGTACCGACCGGTCCGAATGGCGTCTGTCATTCCGGGCGCTGCGGCGGCGGAGCCGCCCCGACGCTGAGCGGCGGAGGCCACTCAGCCGCTGGGCGGCTGAGCCGTTCAGCGCTTCGCGAGCGCGTTGCGGGTCTCGTTGAGGCGGCGCAGGATGGTGCCGTCGTACAGGTCGGAACCGACCCGCACGCTCACGCCACCCAGGACGTGCGGGTCGACCGTCTGCTTGACGGAGACCTCCCGACCGTATATCGCGGTGAGGCTCGCACCCAGCCGGCGTTCGTCGTCGTCACTCAACGGGGCCGCGACGGTCACGTACGCCACCTGCCGGTCGCGTCGCTCGGCGGCGAGTTCCACCAGCCGGGTCAGCGCGCCGGTGAAGGAGCGCCCCCCGAACCCGCCGAGCGCCACCTCGACGAGGCGGACGGTGACCGGGCGGGCCTTGTCGGCGAGCAGCTCCCGGGCCAGGGTGGCCCGCTGCTCGACCGGGGCGACCGGGTCGGCCAGCGTGTTGCTCAGCGCCGACTGACCGGCCACGACCTGGCCGAAGCGGAACAGCTCGTCCTCGACCTCGCCCAGCTCGCCGGCCTTGTCGGCGCTGGCGAGCAGCGCCTCCACGCCGAGGCGCTCGGTGCCGTCGAGCAACTCCGACGGTGCCGACCAGCGGCCGGAGACCAACGCCACGAGCAGGTCGAGCGCGTCGGCGCCGATCCGCCCGCCCAGCATGTCGCCGAGCAGGGCACCGCGGTCGTCACCGGAACGAGCCGGCTCGGACAGTGCCCGACGCAGCCGCGGCTCACGCCGCAGCAGGGTCGCCACGGAGAGGATGGCGTCGGCGGTGGAGGCCACCGCCGACGGCTCCGCGCCGCGGACGTACGCGTCGAGGCGCTCGGCCGCGACCTTGTACGACTCCCGGCTGGCGGCCTGCATCAGCGGGCCCCCGTGCTCTCGAGGCCGCTCAGGAACCGGTCGACGGTGCCCTTGCGTCGCGCCTCGTCGGCCAGCGACTCGCCAACGATCTTGCTGGCCAGGTCCACCGCGATCGTGCCGACCTCCGCGCGCAGCTCGCGCACGATGGTGGCCCGCTCGGCGGCGAGTGCGTCCTTGCCCGCCTGGATGACCCGGTCGGACTCTTCCCGCGCCTTGGCGAGGATGTCCTGTCGGATCCCCTCGGCGTCGGCCCGCGCGTCGTCACGGATCTTGGCGGCGTCGGTGCGGGCCTCAGCGAGCTGGGCACGGTACTGCTCGAGCAGCTGGTTCGCCTCGGCCTGAGCGGCCTCGGCGCGCTTGATGCCGCCCTCGATCGCGTCGACCCGGGCCTGGAACGTCTGCTCCATACGGGGGAAGACGAACTTGATCAGTACGAAGCAGAGCACGGCGAAGGCGACAATCCCGACCACGATCTCCTCGGGAATGGGGATGATCGGGTTGTGGTCTGACTCACCACCCTCAGCGGCGAGGAAGTACATGGGTGACCTCCCGGTCGACGAGCGGATTAGAGCTCTCCCTGCCAGATGAAGCCGAAGGCGATGCCGAACAGCGCGAGCGCCTCGATGACGGCGAAGCCGATCCAGACGTACGGCAGGGTCATCCGCGACGACTCGGGCTGGCGGGCGGTCGACTGGATGTAGGCGGCGAAGACCAGACCAACGCCGATGCCCGGGCCGATGGCCGCGAGGCCGTAGCCGATGGCTGCGGTGCTGCCAACGACACCTTCTGCGGCGGCGACGTAATCCATTAGTGGTTCCTCCTGGTTATCACGCGTGTCTCTCACGCGGGACGACAACGGATGGTGCGTGGATCAGTGCTCTTCGGCGAGCGCGCCCTGGATGTAGCTGGCGCTCAGCACCGTGAAGACGTAGGCCTGTAGGACGATGACCAGCGCTTCGAGAAGGGTCAGCGCCACGGTCATCACCCAGGACACCGCCGAGATCGGTGCCAGCCAGGCGTTGGCGTTGATCATCGCGAAGCCGCCGAGCGTGAAGACCAGCAGGAGCATGTGGCCGGCGAACATGTTCGCGAAGAGACGAACGGCCAGCGAGAAAGGCCGGATGATGAAGGTCGAGAACGCCTCGATCGGGATCAGCAGCGGCAGGATGTACCACGGTGCCGGTGGGATCAGGGCGTGCTTGAAGTATTTGGCGAAGCCGTGGTGCCGGATGCCGATGTAGTTGAACAGCACGTAGCTGATCACCGCGAGGATCGCCGGGAAGGCGATGTGCGAGTTCGGCGAGATCTGGAAGAACGGAATGATCGCGAACGCGTTGGTCACCAGCACGAAGCAGAACAGCGTCGTGAAGTACGGCGCGAACCGCACACCCTGGTGACCGATCATGTCGACCGAGATGTTGTTGCGCACGAAGCCGTAGATCGACTCGGCGAACCACTGCTTCTTGGTCGGCACCAGCTTCGGGTTCCGATAGGTCGCCAGGAAGAAGATGATCAGAACGCCGACGGCGATCCAGACCATCAACGTGAACTTGGTGAACCAGTAGGAGTCGTGCGCACCCCAGGGCAGGATGCTGGGCAGGTAGAAGTCCTCCTTGCTAGGTGGGAATTCTGCCTGGCCCGCTGCCAGGACGTTCGCCTGTCCGAACACCGCGTCCCTTCCTAAGTAGGCGTGCCGAGTCGGCGGATGACCAGGATGACTCCCCCGGCCATGCCGAGCACGAAGCCGATCCCGGTGGCGACGCCACCGGTGTCGAGCCACTGGTCGACCAGCCAGCCGATGAAACCCCACACGAGCATGCCTCCGATGAGGTAACTCAGTGCGGTCCAGCCCTGACCGGCACCGGACGGATAGTCGTCCGGTTGCCCGGGGGGACGGGGGGTTTGGTCATCAGCCATGACGGGGCGAACGATATCAGCCGGGAAGACGAGGCTGTGCCTCACCCCCCGCACAACCATCGTTGTGTGGGCTTCTCGTGGGCGCCGTCGTCTGTGGGCACGCTACTCCCCTTCCGCCCGTCGGAAAATGACCGGAGGCCGACACATTGCGGCGCGTCCGCTGGTTGGGACGCGACCGCCAGGTCAGCCGTGCGGCCGACGAGCGTGCACCGTGGTCAGCCACCAGAGGTGCACCGCTGTCCACACTGCCACCCCGGCGACGATGCCAAGGCACAGAGGGATCAAACCGGCCCAACCGGTCGACGCCACCGCCACCAGCACCGCACCCAATAGGCTGAACTTCACCACGTACAGGCCCAGGCCGAGCGGCAACAGCAACTGCGGGTTGACCTGGTCGGCCCGCGCCAACACCACTGTGGTGAGGGTGTAGCTGAGCACCGTGACACCCACGCCGGCCGCCGCGCCGAGCGCGGCCGTCCCACCGCCGGTCACCCCGCCCACCACCGCGGCGAGCACGGCCAGCGCCGCCGACGCGGCCAACAGGACGGGCAGGTGCCGCAGCCGCCACCGCCGGTCGCTGTCCGGCGCGACCACCCCGGGCTCAGCCACGGGGGTACGCCGGAAACGCCGCGACCAACTCGGCCACCTCGGCACCGATCCGGGTCAACTCGTCGGCCCCGCCCGGGGCGCCGGGATCGGTGCGCACCGCTCGGGCGATCAGGGTGGCCACCTGCCGCAGGTCACCCTCCCGCATGCCCTGGGTGGTGACGCTCGGGGTGCCCACCCGCAGACCGGAGGCCACCATCGGCGGCTGCGGGTCGTACGGGATGGCGTTCTTGTTCAGGGTGATCGACGCGGCGTCGCAGCGTCGCTCGGCCTCGGCGCCGGTCACCCCCACCTCGCGCAGGTCGATCAGGGCGAGGTGGGTGTCGGTGCCGCCGGACACCGGACGCATCCCCTCGTCGGCCAGCCCGGCCGCGAGCGCCTGGGCGTTGCTGACCACCTGCCGGGCGTACGTCTGGAACTCCGGCTGGGCGGCCTCGCGCAGCGCGACCGCCTTGGCCGCGACCGCGTGCATCAGCGGACCGCCCTGGGTGAACGGGAAGACCGCCTTGTCGATCCGCTGCGCCAGCGACTCACGGCAGAGGATCAGGCCGCCGCGCGGGCCGCGCAGCACCTTGTGGGTGGTGGCGCAGACGACGTCCGCGTACGGCACCGGGGACGGGATCGCCCGACCGGCGACCAGGCCGATGAAGTGCGCGGCGTCCACCATCAGGTACGCGCCGACCTCGTCGGCGATCTCCCGGAACCGGGCGAAGTCGATCAGCCGGGGGTACGCGGTGGCACCACAGATGATCAGCTTGGGTCGGTGCGCACGGGCCAGGTCCCGTACCTCGTCGTAGTCGATCAGCTCGGTGTCCGGCCGGACCGGGTAGCCGACCGGGTGGAACCACTTGCCGGAGAAGTTCACCCGGCTGCCGTGGGTGAGGTGCCCACCGTGCGGCAGGTCCATCGCCAGCACGGTGTCCCCCGGCTGGACCAGCGCGGCGTACGCGGCCAGGTTGGCGCTCGCCCCGGAGTGTGGCTGAAGGTTGGCGTGCTCGGCCCCGAAGAGCTCCTTGGCCCGGGCGATGCCGATCTCCTCGGCCCGGTCCACCTCGGCGCAGCCCCCGTAGTAGCGCCGGCCCGGGTAGCCCTCGGCGTACTTGTTGGTGAGCGTCGAGCCGAGCGCGGCCAGCACCGCCGGCGAGGTCAGGTTTTCGCTGGCGATGAGCTGCAGGCCACCCCGCAGCCGGTCCAGCTCGCCGAGGACCACCCCGGCGATCTCCGGGTCGGTGGCCCTGAGCTGGGCGAAATCCGGTCCCCAGAAGGTGCTCGTCTCGGTCTCCACAGCGAACGAGTCTAGGGGGCCGCAGACTGGACCTCGTGAGATGCCTCGTCACCGGAGCGACCGGATACATCGGCGGGCGGCTGACGCCACTGCTGCTCGCCGAGGGACACACCGTGCGGTGCCTGGCCCGCAAGGCGGTCCGACTGCGCGACGTGCCCTGGGCCTCGGCGGCCGAGATCGTCGAAGGGGACCTGAGCCGGCCGGACACGTTGCCCGCCGCCTTCGCCGACGTGGACGTCGCCTACTTCCTGGTGCACTCCCTCGGCCGGCCCGACTTCGAGGCCGTCGACCGGACGGCGGCGACGAACTTCGCGGCGGCGGCCCGGGCGGCCGGCGTACGCCGGATCGTCTATCTGGGCGGTCCGCTGCCGGAGACCGGTGCGGTCCCCTCGCCGCACCTGCGCTCCCGGGCCGAGGTGGGCCGGATCCTGCTGGCCAGCGGGGTGCCCACGGCGGTGCTCCGGGCCGCGGTGATCATCGGATCCGGCTCGGCGTCGTTCGAGATGCTGCGCTACCTGACCGAGCGACTGCCCGCCATGATCACCCCGCGTTGGGTGCGTAACCGGATCCAGCCGATCGCCGTCCGCGACGTGCTGAACTACCTGGTGGGCTCCAGCGCGCTACCGCCGGAGGTCAACCGGGGCTTCGACATCGGCGGACCGGACGTGCTCACGTTCCGCGAGATGATGCAGCGCTACGCGCGGGTGGCCGGGCTGCGCCGGCGGATCATCGTGCCGGTCCGGGCGCTCACCCCGGCGCTCTCCTCGCACTGGGTCGGCCTGATCACCCCGGTGCCGAATGCCATCGCCCGCCCGCTGGTGGAGAGCCTGATCCAGGAGGCGGTCGCGGACGAACACGACATCGCCCGCTACGTTCCCGACCCGCCGGGCGGGTTGACCGGCTTCGACGACGCGGTGGCGCTGGCGCTGGCCAAGGTGCGCGACGCCCAGGTGGAGACCCGCTGGTCGAACGCGAGCGGCCCGGACGCGCCCGCCGAGCCACTGCCCACCGACCCGGTGTGGTCCGGTGGCACCGCCTACACCGACGTCCGGGAGCGGACGGTGGACGCGCCACCAGCGGCGCTCTGGCGGGTGGTCGAGGGCGTCGGCGGCGAACACGGCTGGTACTCGTTCCCGCTCGCCTGGTCGGTGCGCGGCTGGTTGGACCGCCTGGTCGGCGGGGTCGGCCTCCGTCGGGGCCGACGCGACCCACACCGCCTCCAGGTCGGTGAGGCGTTGGACTTCTGGCGGGTCGAGGAGATCGTCCCGGGCGAGTTGCTGCGACTGCGCGCGGAGATGCGGCTGCCCGGCCGGGCCTGGCTGGAGATGCGGGTGCTCCCCACCGACGGCGGCCGCAGCCGCTACCAGCAACGTGCCGTCTTCCTGCCGCGCGGCCTGCCGGGGCACGCCTACTGGAAGTCGGTGGCCCCGTTCCACGCGGTGGTCTTCGGCGGCATGGCCCGCAACATCGCCCGCAACGCCGAACAGACCCCCTGATCCCCGCAGGTCTCAGTTGCCGGTGCGGGCTCCGGTGAGCTGGAAGGCGGTTCGTTCGCTCGGCGGGACGAAGTCGCGGACCGGTTGACCGCGCAGGGCGGTGGAGAGCACCTCGCCGACCGCGTCGACCATCCGGGCCTGCACGGCCTGACCGACCGCGTCCCGGGGATCGTCCGGGTTCGCCGCCATCGAGGCGACCGCGATCTGCGGGGTGAACGCGACGACCGTCTCCGTCTCGTAATGCTCTGAGCTGCCGGTCTTGCCCGCGACCGGCCGGCCGAGCCGCGCCCGCAGGCCGGCTGCGGTGGCACCGTCGCAGCGCCCGTACATCGACTGGTCGCCGACCGGGCAGCGAGCCGCGTCGGTGGCCGCCCGCGCAACGTCGACGTCGAGCACCTGCCGGCAGTCCGGCTTGGCGGCGTCGACCGGGCGGCCACCCGCGTCGGTGATCGACACCACCGGCAGCGGCGCGCACCAGGTCCCCTCGGCCGCCACCGTGGCGTACGCGGTGGCCAGGTCCAGCGGCGTGGTCGCGGCGACGCCCAGGGTGAACGCACCCCAGTCCTTCGCGTCGTAGCGGGCCAGTCGGGCGTCGGCGTCGGCCCGCAGCACGATGCCGAGTCGCTCGGCCATCTCCACCACCCGGTCGGCGCCGACCTTCTCGGTCAGCCAGGCGAAGTACGTGTTCACCGACCGACCGAACCCGGTCCACATGGTGCGGGGGCCATCCATCGAGGATGGGCTGGCGTTCGAAGGACACCAGCGGCCGGCACAGCTCGCCTCCCCGGTCGCCGGGAAGCGGGTGAGCAACTGGGTGGGCGCCACGAAGTCGGTCGACAGCGGCAGGCCCGCCTCCAGCGCGGCAAGCATCGTGAAGAGTTTGAACGTCGACCCGCCCTGGTACCCCTCGATCGCACCGCCGCCGCCGATCAACTGGTTGACCGTGTTCGGGCGGTTCTTCTGCCCGACGGGGTTGTCCCGCACGCTGTAGGTGCGGTTCACCGACATCGCCAGCACCCGTCCCGTGCCCGGTTGCACCACCGCGGTCGGCACCGCCTCGGCCGCCGACGGCTGATAGATCTTCAGCACCTGCTCGGTGGTGGCCCGCTGCACCCCCGGGTCCAGCGACGACACGATCGAGAACCCACCCCGGCGCAGCGCGCGTTGCCGCTCGTCGGCGGACGCGCCGAACGCGGACTGGCTGCTCCACCAGCGGGTGAACCAGTCGCAGAAGAAGCCCCAGTCGTTGTGCGCCTCGGGCACCCCGGTGCAGTCGTTGGGCGTCTCGCTCGGCCGTAGCTGCAAGGGCTCGGCCCGCGCCGCCGCCGCCGCGTCCGCCGGCACCTGCCCCGACTCCACCAGCCGCTCCAACACGTACGACCGCCGCGCCATCGCGCTGTCGGCGTCGCCGTTGATCGGATCGTCGCTGTCCGGCGACCGGACCAGGCCGGCCAGCAGCGCCGCCTGGGCCAGGGTCAACTCGGCCGGGGACCGGGAGAAGTAGCGCTTGCTGGCCGCCGCGACGCCGTACGCCCCGGCGCCGAAGTAGGCGATGTTGAGGTAGCGGGTGAGGATCTCCTCCTTGTCGAGCTCGCGTTCCAGCGCGAGCGCGTAACGCATCTCCTGGAGCTTGCGGGCGGTGCTGACCTCGGTGGCGGCCACCCGCTGCGCCTCGGTCAGCCGGGGATCGCTGCTGAGCACGTTGCGGACGTACTGCATGGTCAACGTGGAGGCGCCCTGCCGGGTCTGCCCGTCCCGCTTGTTGACGGTGAAGGCGCGCACCACGCCCCGCAGGTCCACTCCGCTGTGCTGGTAGAACCGGACGTCCTCGGCGGCCACGATCGCCTGGCGCATCACCGGGGCCACCTCACGCAGCGGCACGTCCACCCGGTCCTCCTGGTAGAAGGAGGTGATCAGGGTGGTGCCGTCGTTGGCGTAGAGGTTGGAGCGCTGGGCGGTGGGCGGCGTACGAAGTGTGTTCGGTAGCTCCGAGTACGGCGTGGACAGGGCGCTGAAGCCGATCCCGAACACCAGGGCCACCGGCAGGGCGGCTGCGGCCAGCACCAACCCGGCCAGCACTCCAGCGATCACCACGGTCAGCAGTTTGTCGAGATGGGCCCGGATCATCAGCTCTCCCCGCAGGAGCCGGTCACGCTAGGACCCGTTCAGAATGACCCGGAACGCCGCTTTCGCCCCGGGTTTTCCCCAAACCCGGAGGAAACTCGCACCGCGCCCAATCAGGGCAGCAGCGCGCCGGCCAGCGGGTGAACCGTCTCCTCGATCTCGTCGGCGACCCGGCTGAAGCACTGGTCACCACGGCCCCACGGGTCGTCCAGATCGTCCGTCGTCAACGCCGAGGCG
This sequence comes from Micromonospora sp. NPDC085948, assembly GCF_040686315.1. Lineage (NCBI taxonomy): Bacteria > Bacillati > Actinomycetota > Actinomycetes > Micromonosporales > Micromonosporaceae > Micromonospora > Micromonospora sp. NPDC085948. Next base: position 215,645 of record NZ_JBFBJW010000001.1, read on the forward strand.
CCCAACCGGGCGTCGTGGGCCGCTGCCACCAGGGCCACCCCCCGGGCGTACACGGCCTCCGGGGTCGCGTCACCCGGCGGCAACGCGGCGGCGTCCACCGCGGCCAGCAGCCGACCGAACTCACCCAGCACGAACGTGCGGGCCGCCGCGTCCGGCCGCAACGCCACCACGTACTCCTGCTGGTCGGCGGTGGCGGTCAGCACCAGGTCGGCGGCGTCGATGTGGTCCGACCGCAGCTTGCGCGCGGCGAACCCCTCGACGTCCCCACCACGGCCGGTGACCTGCCGGGCCGCCGGCGGATTCATCTCCTCGCCCGCGTGCCAACCACCCGTGCCGGCGCTGTGGCTGTGCAGCAAATTATCGGCCTGGGCCGGGTCCTGCGCACGCCGCGTCAACCGCTCCCGCACCGCCAGAGCGAGCAGCCGCTCCGCCATCGGGGAGCGGCAGATGTTGCCCATGCAGACGTGCAGGACCGTGAACGGGGGCACTCAGACCCCCCGACCGTCGACGAGGTCCGGAACGACGTCGCGCAGCTTCTCCAACGGGATCGCCCCGGCCCGCAGCAGTTGCGGCACCTCACCGGTCAGATCCACGATCGTGCTGGGCACCGGATCCGGGCACGGCCCGGCCTCCAGGTAGGCCCGCACCGAGTAGCTGAGCTGGTCCCGTGCCTCCTCGGCGGTCACCGCGGCGGGCTGGCCGGTCTTGTTGGCCGACGAGACCGCCATCGGGCCGGTCTCCCGCAGCACCTCGAGCGCCACCGGGTGCAGCGGCATCCGCACCGCCACCGTGCCGGTCTTGTCGCCCAGGTCCCACTGGAGGCTCGGCGAGTGCTCGACCACGATCGTCAGCGCACCCGGCCAGAACGCCTCCACCAGGTCCCGGGCTGCGGTGGGCAGCGAGAAGACCAACCCGTCCAGGGTGTGCCGCGAGCCGATCAGCACCGGCGGCGGCATCTGCCGACCCCGGCCCTTGGCATCCAGCAGGGCCTTGACCGCGTACGGGGTGAACGCGTCCGCGCCGATCCCGTAGACGGTGTCCGTCGGGAGGACGACAAGCTCGCCGTTCTTGACCGCCTCGATGGCCGCAGCGATGCCGCGGTCCCGATCGGCGGGCGATCGGCAGTCGTAAAGCATCACGAGGAGTCAGTCTGCCACGCCGCCCCGATCGGGGCGTGCTGGCCGTCCGCCCGTCGGGACGCGGTGGCGTAACGGGGACGTCCGGTGAGGTCCAGATGCGCCGTGACAGCGGTGAAGCCACCGTCGCCGGCAAGCAGCGCGGGAACCGCCGCGCCGTGGGTGTCGTCGTGCTCCACCCCGAGCACGCCGCCCGCGCGCAGCAGCACCGCCGCACGGCTGACGACCGGCCGGATCACCGCCAGGCCGTCCGCGCCGCCGAAGACCGCCTCCGCGGGGTCGTGCCCGGCCACCTCCGGCGGGACCACCACGTCGTCCGGCACGTACGGCGGGTTGCAGAGCAGCACGTCCACCGAGCCCACCAGGGACGCCAGCAGGTCCGGCGCGGTCACGTCCGCCTCGACCACCTCGATCGGCCGGTCTCCCGACGCGGCCCGCTCCGCCGCGTTGCGCCGCAACCAGGCCAGCGCCCGCGGGGACCGCTCCACCGCGATCACCCGCGCACCCGGCACCTCCTGCGCCACCGCCAGCGCGATCGCCCCCGAGCCGCTGCAGAGGTCGACCACCACCGGGTCGGTGCGGCCCCGGGCCTGCTCGACACCCCAGCCGGCCAGCAGCTCGGTCTCCGGCCGGGGCACGAACACACCCGGCCCGACCGACAGGTCGAGGTGCCGGAACCCGGCCCGGCCGGTCAGATGCTGCAACGGCACCCGCGCGGCCCGATGGCGCGTCAGCTCGTCGAGCCGCGCCAACTGCTCCTCGTTCAGGTCGTCGGCGAGAGCCAGCCGGCCTCGGGAGACCCCCAGCACGTACGCGGCCAGCACCTCCGCCTCCGCCCGGGCCGAGCCGACCCCGGCGGCGGCGAGCGCGCGGGCCACCCGAGCCACCGCGGCGGACGGGCGGGTGGGGCCTGTCCCTTCGGGGGGGTGTTGCGGCAGAGTGGTCACGCGACAATCATGATGCGTCGCGGGCAGCGCGACCAACGGGTGCGCGGGCGGCGCACACGACAGGAGGTCGGCGGGTGGGGTGGCTCGACCGGGTCGATGACCAGGTTGACTTCCTCACGCGCGCCCGGGCGCTGCAGGAGGCTAGTCGCTCCGCGGAGTCGTACGTCCTGCTCGAACGTGTGATCCGCACCACCACCGATCCGGCGGCGCGTGCGGACGCGATGGTGCAGCGCCTCTCCGCCCTGATCAATCTCGGTCGGACGGCGGAGTTCACCCGGGCCATCGAGGAGGCGTCGGCGGCCGTCCGCGATCTCGCCGAGCCCTACCTGCACGGGCACCTCAACGCGCTCGCCGCCCTCGCCGCACACCACCAGGGCGCACTGGACCGTTCGGTCACGCACCTCGTCCGAGCCGCCCGCGCGCTGGGCGCCGTCGAGGACCCGGACCGGGACACCGCCTGGGGCTGGCACGACCTGGCCATGGCGTACAGCTACCTCAGCTTCCACGGATACGCCCTGGGGGCCATCGAACGAGCCCGGCAACTCGGTCTCACCGCCGGGATCCCCGAGGAGACGTTCGCCGCGCCGGGCATCCGGCTGCGCAACGCCGTGGCACTGGACCACAACGGCGACAGTGACGGCTGCCTGCGGGTGCTCCGGGACGTGGCCGCCGACCTGGCCCGCTTCATCGACTCCGGGCGGGCCGGACGGCTGCGCCCGAGCAGCCTCGCCGCGTACGGCTACGCGTCGGCCCGGCAGGCCGCGCTCGGCGACCAGGTGGAGACCGACGGGAAAGCCGAACCGGCCCGCCTGATCAGCCACGGTGGGGACAGCTCCCGCGCTCGCGACCTGCGTCAGCTCGGGCAGGTGTGCCTCGCCGTCGCCGACGGCCGGCCGATCGAGGCGGTCGCCCGACTGGACACCGTCCAGGTCTCCAACGAGACGCTCGGGGCGGCCGAGCCGGCCCGACTGCGCAGCATCGCGCTGGCCCGTGCCGGCGACCACGCGGCGGCGCACCGGGCCGACCGGCTGGCGTTCCGGCTCGCCGCCCAACGCAACGATCGGCTGCGCGACGTCTACATCGACGGCATCGCCGCCCGGATCGACCACGAGGAGATGCGCCGCGAGGCGGCACGGTTCGAGGGCGAGGCGTTGACCGACCCGCTCACCGGGCTGCCCAACCGCCGCCGGTTGGAGCGCTACATCACCGCCGTGGTCACCCGAGGCGACCGGGTGGTGATCGGTGTCTGCGACCTGGACGGCTTCAAGGCGGTCAACACCCGCCACGGGCACCACTCCGGTGACCTGGTGCTGCAACGCATCGCCGGAGTGATCAACCGGGTGATGCGCCGGGGTGACTTCGTGGCCCGCTACGGCGGCGACGAGTTCGTGGTGGTGCTGCCGGACACCGGCATGCGCGAGGCCGCCGAGGTGGCCCGCCGGATCGAGGCCGCCGTCCGACTCGAAGACTGGGAGTCGCTGGTGCCGGGGACCCCGGTCGGGGTGAGCATCGGCTTCGCGGAGGTCTCCGGCGGCGGTGGGCTGCGGGACGCCCTCGGCGTCGCCTTCGAGCAGGCCGACCGGGCCATGCTCCGCGCCAAGTCGCGTCCCCGCGCGAGCTGATCGCCCGGCGGACAGCGGCGGGGCGCGGCGGCGGTCAGCGGCGGGTCAGCTCGGTGTCGCCGGCGAGCCGGGCGGCGCGGTCGGCCTCGGCGAGCGCGTCCAGCACCCCGTCCAGGTCGCCGGCGAGCGCCAGGTCCAGGTTGTACGCCGTGTAGCCGATCCGGTGGTCGCTGATCCGGTTCTGCGGGTAGTTGTAGGTGCGGATCCGCTCCGAGCGGTCGACCGTGCGCACCTGCGCCTTGCGGGCGTCCGAGGCGGCGGCGTCGGCCTGCTCCTGGGCGGCGGCGAGCAGCCGGGCGCGCAGGATTCGCATGGCCTGCTCCCGGTTCTGCAACTGGGACTTCTCGTTCTGGCAGGAGACGACGATGCCGGTCGGCAGGTGGGTGATCCGCACCGCGGAGTCGGTGGTGTTCACCGACTGACCACCCGGGCCGGACGAACGGAACACGTCGATGCGCAGCTCGTTCTGGTCGAGGGTGACGTCGACGTCCTCGGCCTCGGGCAGCACCAGCACTCCGGCGGCGCTGGTGTGGATGCGGCCCTGCGACTCGGTGACCGGGACCCGCTGCACCCGGTGCACACCGCCCTCCCACTTGAGTCGCGACCAGACGCCGTTGCCGCCCTCCGGCACACCCTTCGTCTTGATCGCCAGCGAGACGTCCTTGACCCCGCCGAGGTCGGAATCCTGGGCGTCGATCACCTCGGTGATCCAGCCGTGCCGCTCGGCGTAGCGGGTGTACATCCGCAGCAGGTCAGCGGCGAAGAGAGCCGACTCCTCGCCACCCTCACCGGCCTTGATCTCGACGATCACGTCCTTGGCGTCGTGGGGGTCACGCGGAATGAGCAGCTCGGCGAGGCGCTCCTCCAGCATCGGCACGGATCCGGCGATGGACTCCGCCTCGCCCGCGAAGGACGGGTCCTCGGCAGCCAACTCACGAGCCGCGGACAGGTCGGCGCGGGTCTGCTCCAGCTCGGCAGCGGCCTTGTGCAGGGGCACCAGCTCCGCGTAGCGGCGACCCACCCTGCGCGCGGTGGCCTGGTCGGCGTGGATGGCCGGATCGGCCAACCGCTTCTCCAGCGTCGCGTACTCGTCGAGGAGGGCGGCCAGACGCTCGCTGCTCATGCTGCGGATGCTCCTTCGACGGTGCGAAGCCGGCCGGGCCGAAGGCCGCCGGCTGCGTAACAGGGCACAACGCGGACGGCGCCCGCGCCCGGTGGAAAACCGGACGCGGGCGCCGAACGAGGAGTTACCTGGCCTTCTTGGCCTGAACCTTGGCGTACTTCTGCTGGAACTTCGCGACCCGGCCGGCGGTGTCGAGAACGCGCTGCTTACCGGTGTAGAACGGGTGGCAGGCGCTGCAGGTCTCGGCGTGGATCGTGCCGCCCTTGGCGGTGCTGCGGGTCGTGAACGTGTTGCCACAGGAGCAGCTGACCTCGGTGGTCACGTACTCCGGGTGGATGTTTGCCTTCATCGCCTCGGTCCTCTCGTTGGTGGTCGCCGGGTCGCCGTCATCACTCGTCGCGCCGTACACGACGGGCTCGGGCGTGAACCGGAACCGGTGGCCGATTGACCAGTGTGCCATGGGCCTGAGCCGACCCGGCAATCGGGCCGCACACCTCGTCCGGCATCGTCAACACGTGCTACCCCACCCGCATTCCCGCCGCCCGGCGGGGCATTCGCCCACCCGGCGGTCCGCCGCCGCGTACCCCGCCGGGGGTACGTCCCACGAGCCGGAGGGATACCGGTGACCCGCCTGATCGCCACCCGCGGACTACCCGCCTCGGGTAAGACGACCTTCGCCCGAACGCTCCAACCGTCCGTGGCCCGGGTGAACCGGGACGACCTGCGCCGGATGCTGCACGGCGAGCGGCTCTTCACCCAGTGGGCCGAGGCCCAGGTGACCGTCGCACAGCGGTCCCAGGTCGAGGCGTTGCTGCGCGCCCGGGTGGACGTCTGCGTGGACGACACCAACCTGCGCTCGCGGGCCCTGCGGGGCTGGGCCGACCTGGCCGCCCGGCACGGCGCTGATTTCGAGGTGCACGACTTCACCGACGTGCCACTTGACGAGTGCCTGCGCCGCGACGCCGCGCGCCCACCTGCCGACCAGGTCGGCGCGGACGCGATCCGTCAGCTGCACGAGCGGTACCTGGAGGGGCGGACCCTGCCGTTGCCGGTGCCGCAGGCCCGCACCGGACGCCCCGCCGTGGTGCACCCGCCGTCGACCGAGCCACCGGAGATCGTCCTGGTGGACATCGACGGCACCGTCGCGCTGGCCGTGTCCCGCAGCCCGTACGACATGACCCGGGTGGGCGAAGACGCGCCGAACACGGCGGTGATCGCGGCGGTCCGGGCGATGCACGCCGCCGGATACGGGGTGGTCTTCTGCTCCGGGCGGGACGCCTCCGCCCGAGCGGCCACCGAGGCCTGGCTGGACCAGCACGTCCAGGTGCCGTACCTCGGCCTGCACCTGCGCGCCGTCGGCGACTCGCGGAAGGACTCGGCCGTGAAGCGGGAGATCTACGACCGGGAGATCCGGGACCGTTACCGGGTGGCCGGTGTCTTCGACGACCGTGCCCAGGTGGTCCAGATGTGGCGAGCCCTCGGCCTCACCGTCTTCCAGGTGGCCGACGGCGACTTCTGAGCCGCGAAGGGGCACGGCCAGGACGGCCGTGCCCCTTCGTCGTCGATCACCCGGGACTGGTTACTCCCCCGGCGTCGACTTCGCGATCTGCATCAGGAACTCGATGTTGGTACGGGACTGCTTGAGCCGGTCCAGCAGGAGATCCATCGCCGCCTGCGAGTCCAGCGAGTGCAGCACCTTCCGGAGCTTGTGGATGATGGCCAGCTCCTCGGGTGCGAGCAGGACCTCTTCCTTCCGGGTGCCGGACGGGTTGATGTCGATGGCCGGGAAGGTCCGCTTGTCGGCGATCTTCCGGTCCAGCTTCAGCTCCGCGTTGCCGGTGCCCTTGAACTCCTCGAAGATGACCGTGTCCGCCATGGAACCGGTCTCCACCAGCGCCGTGGCGATGATGGTCAACGACCCGCCGTTCTCGATGTTGCGGGCCGCGCCGAGGAAGCGCTTCGGCGGGTAGAGCGCCGTGGAGTCGATACCACCCGACATGATCCGGCCGCTGGCCGGAGCCGCCAGGTTGTACGACCGACCGAGCCGGGTCACCGAGTCGAGCAGCACGACCACGTCGTGTCCAAGCTCGACCAGGCGCTTGGCCCGCTCGATGGCCAGCTCGGCCACCGTGGTGTGGTCCTGCGGCGGACGGTCGAACGTGGCCGCGATGACCTCGCCCTTGATCGACCGCTGCATGTCGGTGACCTCTTCAGGCCGCTCGTCGACCAGCACCACCATCAGGTGGCACTCCGGGTTGTTGCGGGTGATCGCGTTCGCGATCGCCTGCAGCACCATCGTCTTACCCGCCTTCGGCGGCGACTGGATGAGTGCCCGCTGGCCCTTGCCGATCGGCATGACCAGGTCGATGACCCGGGTGGTCAGGATGTGCGGCTCGGTCTCCAGGCGCAGACGCTCCTGCGGGTAGAGCGGAGTGAGCTTGTAGAACTCCGGACGACGCCGGGCCTCCTCCGGCTCCATCCCGTTGATCGTGTCCAGCCGCATCAGCGGGTTGTACTTGTCGCGCCGCTGGTCGCCGCTGTTGCCGCCCTCGCGGGCCGCCCGCACCGCACCGGTGATCGCGTCACCGCGGCGCAGGCCGTACTTCTTGATCTGGGACATCGAGACGTACACGTCGTTCGGGCCGGCCAGGTAGCCGGTGGTCCGCACGAAGGCGTAGTTGTCGAGCACGTCGATGATGCCGGCCACCGGGACGAGCACGTCGTCCTCGCTGACCTGCGGCTCACGCCCACCGGTGTCGGTGCCGGTCTCGGTGCGCTCACCGCGCCCGCGACGACGGTCCCGGAAACGGCTGCGCCGGCCACGCCGGCCGCCGCCCTCGCCGTCATCGTCGTCGTTGTCCCGCTCGACACGCTCGACACGCTGACCACGGTCGTTGCGGTCGCCCCGGTCGCCCCGGTCGTTGCGGTCGTTGCGCTCGCCCCGGTCGGAGCGCTCCGTGCGCTCGTTCCGCTCGCCGCGCTCGGCCCGCTCGCCCCGGTCGTTGCGCTCGGCACGATCCGCCCGCTCGCCCCGGTCGGAGCGCTCGGTGCGGTCCACGCGCTCGGTGCGCTCGGCCCGTTCCGGACGCTCGGCCCGCTCGGCCCGCTCGGTGCGCTCGGCCCGCTCCGGACGCTCGGCCCGCTCGGTGCGCTCGGCCCGCTCGGTGCGCTCGGTGCGCTCGGCCCGCTCCGGACGCTCGGCCCGCTCAGTGCGCTCGGCCCGCTCAGTGCGCTCGGCCCGCTCCGGACGCTCGGCCCGCTCGCGGCGGTTCTCGCCACGGTCGGCCCGGTCGCCGGCTTCCGCCTCGTCGGTACGCGTCTCGGCCGGACGTGCCGTCTCGGTCGAACGCGCCTCAGCCGGACGGGTCTCCGCCGCTGCGGCCCGGCTCCGCCGGGTGCGACCACGGCCCTCGGTTTCGGGGGCTGGCTCAGCCGCTGCCGGCTCGGCGCCACGTCCTTCGGCGGCCGGCCGGTCGGCGGTCTCCCGCACCTCGGCGCGCACCCCCTCACGGGTCGGGGCTGCTGCGGCCGCGACCTCGGCCCGCGGTCGAGGGGTCCCGGCGGCGTTGCCGCCCTGCCGCTCGGAAATCGCGGCGATCAGCTCGCCCTTGCGCATGCGAGCCGTGCCGGAGATGCCGAGCGACGCAGCCAGGCTCTGCAGCTCTGGCAGCAGCATCGCCGACAGACCGGTGCCGCTACGCCGACGACGGGCGGGAGCGGCGGCGGTGGCATCGCCAGCGACGTTGGAAACATCCGACGTCACGTCGGTGGTGTCGCTCAATGGATTCCTTCCCTCGATAAAGGCCGGGACTGCCCGGAGTCGGAACTAAGGTGGCCGGGCGGCCTCGGTGCACCCGCCTCGCAAGGACGCGTCGCGGGAGTCTGTGACACAGCAGCCGGTCGGTATCCCGACTCACCAACGTCGGTGAGCAGGTCTCGCCGTCTGCGGCGACCTGTGGAATCTGCGGTGCGGCGTGGGCCTTTGGCAGGGGTGTGACGGGCTGACCGCCGAGAGCTTCGGGGTGCGCCGCCTCGCAGGAGATCGCGTGCTTCGCGGCTGTGCTAGGTCTAGAGCGTAATCAACTCTTCCGACCTGCGGCAACAGGGCCCCGCTCGGCGTGTCCAAGTCTACCCCGAGCAACCCGCGCACCGCTGACGTCTATCGGTAACTGCCAGATTTCCCAGTCTGTTCCCACCGGGAAGCCCTCCGGGGGCTCGCTGAACGCCAGCACGGTGGGGCCGGCCCCACTGACCACGGCTGCCACACCAGCCGCTCGTAACGCTCTGACCAGCGCCGATGTGCCTGGCATCCCGGATGCGCGGTAGTCCTGGTGGAGTCGGTCGACGGTCGCCGGCAGCAGCAGCCCCGGGTCGGCGGTGAGCGCGTGCACCAGCAGAGCCGCCCGCCCCGCGGTCAACGCGGCGTCGCCGTGCGGCACGGTGGCCGGCAACGCGGCCCGCGCGGCAGCGGTCAACCCGCGCTCCGCCGGGACGAAGACGGTGGGCAGCACCCCGTCCGCGACCGGCAGGGACACCGCCCGCGCGCCCGTCGGCTCGGACCAGGCCACCGTGAAGCCGCCGAGCAGGCACGGTGCGACGTTGTCGGGATGGCCCTCGATCTCGGCGGCCAGCCGGAGCGCGGCCCCGTCGTCCAGCCGGTGCTCCCCGTCGGTGACCAGGGCACGGGCCAGCAGCACCCCGGCGACGATCGCGGCGGACGAGGAGCCCAGCCCGCGCGCCTGCGGGATCCGGTTGACGCACTCCACGCTCAGGCCCTCGGGGTGGGCGTCGAGCACGTCGAACACGGCCCGCATGGCCCGCACCACCAGGTGCCGGTCGTCGTCCGGCAGCTCACCGGCACCCTGCCCGGTCACCGTCACCCGGACCCCGCCCGGCGCGACCTCGGCGGACACGTCGTCGTAGAGCCCGAGGGCGAGACCCAACGCGTCGAAGCCCGGACCCAGGTTGGCGCTGGTCGCGGGGACCCGGACACGGACCGGCCCGGCGGTGAAGTTCGTCGGCACGCGCTCATGCTAGGCGTCGGCACCGACGAACCGGCCCGTTGCCCGCTGCCTGGGACCGCCGACTTCAGCCGGCCGGGTTCGGGACCGGTTCCGCAACCGGATCGCTGAGCGTGAGCCGCCGGGTGGCGATCCGCCAGCCGACCGCGTAGACGAGGGTGATCAGCCCGCAGCCGGCGAGCACGACCCGTTCGTCCACCACGTCCACGACCAGGGCCACGGCCAGCTGACTCACCGAGATCGCCAGCGTCGCGAGCATCATGTCGGTGGCGAAGACACGCCCACGCAACCGGTCCGGAACCTCGCCCTGCAGGGCGAAGTTCGACATCACCCAGTTGCTGCCGCCGGCGAAGTGCGCCACGAAGACCAGCAGCAGCACCAACGGGAACCAACGCACCACCGACGTGCCCAGATAGGACAGCCCGTAGAGCGACATCGACAGCGCGAGCCCGGGCAGCAACCACGCCCGGTTGGTGAGCACCCGACGCATCAGGATCGGCCCCACCAACGCACCGGCCCCACGCACCGCGAAGAGCAGGCCGGCGCCGAGCGGGCCGACGCCGTACACGCCGGCCAGCAACGGGAACACGGTCAGCACGCCGTTGCCCAGGCCCACCGCCGACTTCACCGTGACCAGCGCGAGCACCCGGGGACGGTGACCGATGTAGCCGAGCGCCTCGCGGACGGCGGCCCAGGTCCGCTGGGCCGGCAGGTGGGCGTCCCGTGGCGCCTGCAACGGCCGGCGGATCCGGGTGGCGAGGGCCGCGGCCAGCGCCAGGCCGACCGCCGCCACCCAGAAGCAGACGTACGGGCCGGCAGCGGTGCTGAGGACGCCACCGAGCGAGGCACCGACGACGGTCATGGTGCCCCAGGCCGAGCCGGCGACCGCGTTGCCGGCGGCCAGCTCGTGCGGCTCCAGCACGTTGGGCAGCGCGGCCTGCGCGGCCGGCGAATAGAACGCCTTGGCCACCGCGACCACCCCGATCGCGACGAGCGCCAGCCACGCCGTGGCGGCGCCGCGCACGCCGAGCAGCAGCAACACGCCGGCCAGCGCGGCCACGTTGGCCGCGATCATGATCTTCCGGCGGTCGAAACGGTCGGCGATCGTGCCCGTGTACGGCAGCAGCAGCGCCACGATGCCGGTGTCCACCGCCAACACCAGCGCGCCCCAGACCCCGCTGCCGGTCAGCTGCGGTAACAGCACCAGCAGCGGCACCATGACGAACCAGTCGGCGCCGAAGACCACCAGTTCGGCCAGGAAGAGGTTGCGGAAGCTCCGGTTGCCGGTCAGGACCGAGAGGGTGGACGCCACGGAGCGGCACCTTACCTGGTCGGGGTCGGGGCCACGCTCGCTGTCAGCAGCGCCGAAACCGTGACGAAGGTGTAACCAAGCGACCGCAGTCCATTGATCATGTCGGTCAGGCCGCGGAGCGCGACCAGTCGCCGATGGGCCCCCACATCGTGGCCGAGCACGATCGTTCCCGGTCGGACCTCAGCCACGATCCGCCGGGCGTGGCCGGCCGGGTCGTCGGGAAACTCGCGCTCCACCATCTGCAGCGACCAGAGCACCAGCCGGTAGTCCAGCCGCGCCGCCGCGTGCAGCACCGCCCCGCCCAGGTGACCGTACGGTGGGCGAAGCAGCCGGGGCTGAGCCCCGGTCACGTCGGCGATCGCGTCGTGGCTCCGGCGCAGGTCGTCGTACGCCTCGGCGGCGTCCAGCTCGGCCAGGTCCCGGTGGTCCCAGCTGTGGTTGCCCACCTCGTGCCCCGCGAGCCGGTCGCGGACGACGTCGGCGTGCCGGCGGACCTGCGCGCCCACCATGAAGAACGTGGCCGGAACCTGGTGCCGGGCCAGGGTGTCGAGCACCATCGGAGTCCACTGTGGTGCCGGGCCGTCGTCGAAGGTGAGGGCCACCAGACGCTGACTGGTCCTTCCCGACCAGAAGACCTCAAGCGCGCCGGCGCCGACATCCTGCTGGCCGTTTCCGAGTGTGGCGCTGGCGGGGCCGCCGGCGATCGGCAGCCGACGATGGGTGCCCTGCCACGCCTCGGACGCCCCGGCGCCGATGGCAACCCCGCCGACCACCAGCAGGCCACGGCGCAACAGATCGCGCCGCCCCCACCCTCGCGTGCCGTCGGCCATCCGCCCACCCTTGCGTCACCCGCACCCATCTATCTACGAAGAGTACGCAAGAAGTTACAGAAGGTGCGGCTCCGGTCGGATCGGAGTGTTTCGGTCGACAGACGCAGGAACGCCCCCGGCAGAACCCTGCCGGGGGCGTTCCGAGTCGCGGTCCGACCTACTCGGTCGACTCCGACGGAGGCAGCGGCGAGGTACGGCTACGGGGCAGCCGCAGCACCTCGAACTGGTCCGTACCCTCGACCAGCGCGGCCGACGGCGCGGCTCGCCCGGCCGGCTGCGCACCCTCGGCCGCGGCCGAGGCAGGTGCGCCGCTCGGCACCGCCACCTGGTTCGGGGCCGACACCTCGTCGGTCTCCGCCGCGGTCACCTCCGACCTGCCGGCGCGCCGCCGGTCGCGTCGGTCCCGCAGCGACTCCTTGGTGTGCTCCACCATCGTGTAGAGCGTCGGCACCAGGATCAGGGTGAGCAGCGTGGAGCTGAGCAGACCGCCGATCACCACCACCGCCAGCGGCTGCGAGATGAACCCGCCCTCACCGGTCAGCCCGAACGCCATCGGCAGCAGCGCGAAGATGGTCGCCACCGCGGTCATCAGAATCGGGCGCAGTCGACGCCGGCCGCCCTCGACCACCGCCTCCCGGACGCCCATGCCCTGCGCCCGGTACTGGTTGATCAGGTCGAGCAGCACGATCGCGTTGGTCACCACGATGCCGACAAGCATCAGCACGCCGATCAGCGCCGGCACGCCGAGTGGCGTCCCGGTGACCAGCAGCAGACCGATCGCGCCGGTCGACGCGAACGGGATGGAGATCAGCAGGATCAGCGCCTGGGTGAGGCTGCGGAACGTCGCCACCATGATCAGGAAGACGATCGCGATCGCCACCAGCACCGCCAGGCCCAGGTCACCGAACGCATCCGCCTGATCCGCGCTGACGCCACCGATCGTGAAGCTCGCGCCCGGCACGTCGAGGGCGTCCAGCCGCTTCTGCAGCTCCTTGCTCGTCGCGCCCAGGTTCGAGCCGGTCGCCGCACCGGTCACCGACACGCTGCGCTCGCCGTCGATCCGGGTGACCTGCTGCGGCCCCTCGCCCTGGGTGACGTCCGCGATGTCGTCCAACTTGACCGACCCCACCGGCAGCGCCCGCAGCTCCTCCACCGTCACCGGCGGGCGCGTGCCCAGCCGCAGCACCACGTTCTGCTGCTGGCCGTCGAGCGAGACCTGACCCAGCGGCGCTCCCCGGAACGCCTGCGACACGAGCTGCCCCACGGCGGCCTCGGTGAGTCCGGCCCGGCCGGCGGCGACCCGGTCGACGGTCACGTCGACCCGCGGCACGCGCTCGGCCAGGCTGGTGGAGACATCCTCGACGTCCGGGACACCGGCCATCGCCGACCGGGCCTCCTCGGCGGCCCGGGTCAGCACCTCCGGGTCGCTGGCCTGGACGACCACCTCCAGCTGGCTGGTCGACGCCTCCTGCCCGCCACCGAAGCTGATCTCCCCCACACCGGCGCCGAGCTTGTCGAACTCCTTGCGCAACACCTCACGCATCTGCTTCGCGTCGGTGTCACCGTCGAGCGCCAACGACCAGCTGGCGACGTTGTTGCCGCCGCCACCCGCCCACGGGTTGTCGCCACCGCCGGCGGTCACCTGGTACGTCTCGACGCCCCTGGTGGCCGACAGCACCGACTCGACCTGCCTGGCCGCCGCGTCGGTGGCCGCCAGGCCACTTCCGGCCGGCAGCTCCTGGCTCATGTTGAGGGTGTCCTGGCCGGAGTCGTCCAGGAAGTTGGTCTCCAGCTTCTGGGCCAGACCGAAGGTGCCGAAGAGCACCAGCAGGCCGAGCCCGACAGTGATCCACCGGGTCGACCGCTTGCGGGTGGCGAACCCGACCACCGGCAGGTACGCCCGCTGCAACGGGCTGCGCAGCTCCTTCTCCTCCGCGCCACGCCGCACCGCCTCGTCGTCCGCGGTGCCGCCACGCGGCTTCAGGAACCAGTACGCGAGCACCGGGATCACGGTCAGCGACACCAGCAGCGAGGCGAGCAGCGCCACCGTCACGGTGATCGCGAACGGTGCGAAGAGCTGACCCACGAACCCGCCGACCAACGCGATCGGCGCGAACACCGCCACCGTGGTGAGGGTGGACGCGGTCACCGCACCCGCGACCTCACGGACGCCGGTGACGATGGCGTGGCGCTTCTCCTCGCCGTACTCCAGGTGTCGTTTGATGTTCTCCAACACCACGATCGAGTCGTCCACCACCCGGCCGACCGCGATGGTCAACGCGCCGAGGGTGAGCAGGTTGAGCGAGTAGTCACCGATCCACAGTGCGATCAACGCCACCAGCACGGAGAGCGGGATGGAGACCGCGGTGACCACCGTCGAGCGCACCGACAGCAGGAAGACCAGGATGACGATGACCGCCATCACCAGGCCGAGCAGACCCTCGGTGGTCAACGACTCGATCGACTTCTCGACGAACGGCGCCTGGTCGAAGACGACCGTCAGCTCCGCACCGGAGGCGTCCTTCAGGTCGGCGAGCCGGTCCCGGATCTCGTGCGAGATCTGCACGGCGTTGCCGTCCGGGGCGGCGGTGACCGCGATGCCGAGGCTGTCCTTGCCGTTGGTCCGGGTGATCGCCGTGGCCGGTGCGAGCTGCTGCTCGACCGTCGCCACATCACCGAGACGAACCGGCGTCGCGCCGGGGGTGACGACGATGCCGCGGAGGTCCTCCAGGTTGGCGATCGGCGCACCGACCTGCACCGGAAGGGCCAACCCGCCGTCGGTCACCGCGCCGGCCGGAACGGCCACGCCGTTGGTCTTCAGCGCCGCGCCGATCGCCGTCGGCTGCACCTGCGCCGCGGCCAGCTTCGCCGGGTCCGGGGTGACCACCACGACGTCGTCGCGGGTGCCGGTCACCTCGACCGTGCGTACCCCCTCGATGCCCTCCAGCTCCGGCACCACCGTCGCCTGGAGCTTCTCGGCGAGCGCCCGCTCGTCCGCCGCGCCGGCCGCGGCCAGCACCACCGCCGGCAGGTCGTCGGTGCTACCGGCGATGACCTGGGGGTCGACGCTCTCCGGCAGCTGGGCGTCGATCCGGCTCAGCGCGGTCTGCATCTTGTTGACCACGTCGTCCAGGTCGGTGCCGAACTCGTACGTCACCTGGACGGTGGCCGACCCCTCGCGGGACGTGGAGGTGACCTTGTCCAACCCCGGAATGCCCTGGAGGGCGTTCTCGATCGGCTCGGTCACCTGCGACTCGACGATCTCGGGGCCGGCACCGGGGTAGGGGGCCACGATGAACGCGGCCGGGAATTCGAGCGACGGCAGCAGTTGCTGCTTCAGCGACGGCACGGCGAACACTCCGAACACCGTGGTCACCACCGCGATGAGGGCGATCAGCCCTCGGTTGGCGAGGCTGAATCTGGCAAGCAGCGACATCGGCCTGGTTCACTCCTGAACGAGAATGCGGGCGGGGATACGTGAAAGTGTGCCGGATTCGATCACCGGAACCCCCGCCGCCCCCGACGCAGTCTCACCACCCGACCGCCGGCCTGCCCGCAGCGGGCGGCCGGCGGCGCGCTCAGGCCAGGTCGAGGGCGCGAGCGGCGGCCATCGGGTCGTTCGCGATGGTCAGCGGCGCCGGCGCCGTGGAGATCGCCCACTCCGGGTCCTTGAGGCCGTGGCCGGTCACCGTGCAGACCACCGTCGACCCGGGCGGCACCGCGCCCGCCTCAGCCTGCTGGAGCAGGCCGGCCACGCTGGCCGCGCTGCCCAACTCGACGAAGACCCCCACCTCGCGGGCGAGCAGCCGGTACGCGGAAAGGATCTCCCGGTCGGTCACCGCGGCGATCAGGCCACCGGAGGTGTCCCGGGCGTCCAGTGCCTTGGTCCAGCTCGCCGGGTTGCCGATCCGGATCGCCGTGGCGATCGTCGACGGCTCCGGCACCACCTGGCCGGTCACGATCGGGGCGGCACCGGACGCCTGGAAGCCGTACATCTTCGGCGTGCGGGTGGTGGCGCCGGCGGCCCGATCCTCCGCGTAGCCCATCCAGTAGGCGGAGATGTTGCCGGCGTTGCCGACCGGCAGGCAGTGGATGTCGGGCGCGTCACCGAGCGCCTCGACGACCTCGAAGGCGGCGGTCTTCTGGCCGTGCAACCGGTCGATGTTCACCGAGTTGACGAGCGCGACCGGGTGGTCCTGGGCCAGCTTCGCGGCGAGCGACAGGCAGTCGTCGAAGTTGCCACTGACCTGGAGCAGCTTCGCGCCGTGCACCAGCGCCTGGGCCAGCTTGCCCAACGCGATCTTGCCCTGCGGCACCAGGACCGCGCAGGTGAGCCCGGCCCGCGCCGCGTACGCCGCCGCGGAGGCGCTGGTGTTGCCGGTGGAGGCGCAGATGATGGCCTTGTTGCCGGCCTCGACCGCCTTCGACACCGCGAGGGTCATCCCCCGGTCCTTGAACGAGCCGGTCGGGTTGGCGCCCTCCACCTTGAGGTGCACGTCGCAACCGATCCGGGCGGACAGCACCGGCGCCGGCAACAGCGGCGTGTTGCCCTCGTGCAGCGTGACGACCGGCGTGGCCGCGGTGACCGGCAGCCGATCCCGGTACGCCTCGATCAAACCCCGCCACATGTCGATCTCCTCGCCTCTACCGCCGCACCGACCCGAGCATCAGGGCCACCTTGGACCAGCCTGCCGGAGTGGTCGATGGCACACCCCGGCTTACCCACCTGTCGGGACGCACGAGCCCACCCATCGATGGTGTCAACGAATCAGGCGCCACCCTCGACCCGCAACACACTGGTCACGGACCGGACAATGTCCAGACCGCGCAACTCGCCGACGGTCGCGGCGAGCGCGGCGTCCGGCGCCACGTGGGTGACGATGACCAACTCGGCGTCGCCGTCACGGCCGGGCGACCCACCCGCCGAGCCCTGCCGCACCGTCGCGATCGACACGTCGTGCCGGGCGAACACGCCCGCCACGGCGGCCAGCACACCCGGACGGTCGGCCACGTCCAGGCTGACGTGGTAGCGGGTCAACGCCTCACCCATCGGCCGGACCGCCAGGGCCGCGTACGCGCTCTCGCTGGCCGCGCGCACCCCGGCGAGCCGGTTGCGGGACACCGCGACCACGTCGCCGAGCACCGCGCTGGCGGTCGGCGCACCCCCGGCGCCCCGACCGTAGAACATCAACTGCCCGGCCGCGTCCGCCTCCACGAAGACCGCGTTGAACGCGTCGCCGACGCTGGCCAGCGGGTGGCTGCGCGGGATCATCGCCGGGTGCACCCGGACGCTCACGGTCTCCCGGCCGGTGGGGTCGACGCCCCGGGCCGCGATGCAGAGCAGCTTGATCGTGCAGCCCATCGCCTGGGCGCTGGCCATGTCCGCGGCGGTCACCTCGGTGATGCCCTCGCGGTGCACGTCGGCCGCGCCGACCCGGGTGTGGAACGCCAGCGAGGCGAGGATCGCCGCCTTCGCCGCCGCGTCGAAGCCCTCCACGTCGGCGGTCGGGTCGGCCTCCGCGTACCCCAGGGCGGTGGCCTCTTCGAGGGCCTCGGCGAAGCCGGCGCCGGTCGCGTCCATTGCGGAGAGGATGAAGTTGGTGGTGCCGTTGACGATGCCGGTGACCCGGTTGATCCGGTCCCCGTGCAGCGACTCGCGCAGCGGGCGCAGCAGCGGGATCGCACCGGCCACGGACGCCTCGTAGTAGAGGTCGCCGCCGCCCTCGGCCGCCGCCTCGTGCAGGGCCACCCCGTCCTCGGCGAGCAGCGCCTTGTTGGCGGTGACCACGCTCTTGCCGGCCCGCAGCGCCTCGACCAGCCAGCCCCGGGCCGGCTCGATACCGCCGACCACCTCGATCACCACGTCCACGTCGTCGCGTTTGATCAGGCCGAGCGCGTCGGTGGTGAACAGGGCCTCGTCGACGGGCAGGTCACCGCGGTCGCGGCCGAGCCGGCGGACGGCGATGCCGGCGATCTCCAGTGGAGCGCCGATCCGGGCCGTCAGGTCGGCCGACTGCTCGTGCAGCAGCCGGACCACCTCCTGGCCGACCGTGCCACAGCCGAGCAGCGCCAAGCGCACAGGTGACGTCATCCAACATCCAATGCCAGCAGGTCCTCTTCGGTTTCCCGGCGGACGATCAGGCGCGCCTGGCCGTCACGTACCGCCACGACCGGGGGCCGGGGCACGTGGTTGTAGTTGCTGGCCATGCTCCGGCAGTAGGCACCGGTGCCGGGCACTGCGACAAGATCTCCGGGCTGCACGTCGGCGGGCAGGAATTCATCCTTCACCACGATGTCCCCTGACTCACAGTGCTTTCCCACCACGCGGGCGAGCAACGGCTGCGCGGTCGAGGCCCGGGAGGCCAACGTCGCCGAGTAGGACGCGTCGTAGAGCGCCGTGCGGATGTTGTCGCTCATCCCGCCGTCGACGCTGACGAACGTGCGGATGCCGTCGAGCTCCTTGACCGTGCCGACCTCGTAGAGGGTGAACACGGCCGGGCCGACGATGGCCCGCCCCGGCTCGATCGACAGGTACGGCACGGCCAGGTTCTCCGCCGCGCACTCCAGGTCGACGATCTTGCGCAGGCGCTTGGCCAGGTCCTGCGGAGTGGCCGGGTCGTCCTGGGTGGTGTACGCGATGCCGAAGCCGCCGCCCAGGTCCAGCTCGGGCAGCTCCACCCCGCGTGCGTCGCGGATCTGCGCCTGGAGGGCGAGCACCCGGCGGGCCGAGACCTCGAAGCCGCTGGCGTCGAAGATCTGGGAGCCGATGTGCGAGTGCAGACCCCGCAACTCCAGGACACCCTCGTCGAGGATCTTGAAGGCGGCGGTCGCGGCGGCACCGCCGGCCAGCGAGAAGCCGAACTTCTGGTCCTCGTGGGCGGTGGCGATGAACTCGTGGGTGTGCGCCTCCACGCCGACCGTGACCCGGACCAGCACCCGGGGCCGGACCCCGCGCTCGCGGGCGAGCGCGGTGAGCCGGTCGATCTCGGTGAACGAGTCGACGATGATCCGTCCCACTCCGGCGTCCAACGCCCGGGACAGCTCGGCGACCGACTTGTTGTTGCCGTGGAAGCCGATCCGCTCCGGCGGCATCCCGGCCGAGAGCGCGGTGGCCAGCTCACCCCCGGTGCAGACGTCCAGGTGCAGGCCCTCCTCGGCGATCATCCGGACCACCGCCCGGCAGAGGAACGCCTTGCCCGCGTAGTAGACGTCCTCGGTGGGGAAGGCCGCCCGGAAGTCGCGGCAGCGCGAGCGCAGGTCGGCCTCGTCGAGGACGTACACCGGGGTGCCGAACTCGGCCGCGATGTCGCGGACGCTGAGGCCCGCGACGGCGACCGCGCCGTCCGCGCCGCGCGTCACCGACCGCGGCCACAGCGCCGGCACGAGGGCGTTGACATCCGCCGGGGTACGCAGCCAGGCCGGCCCCCGGTCGCTGATGTCCGCGTGCAGCGCTCCGGCCTCATGAGCCCTCATGTCACATCCTCTCGGGCGCGGAGACGCCGAGCAGGTAGAGGCCGTTGGCGACGACCGTGCGGGTGGCGTTGTTGAGCCAGAGCCGGGCGCGGTGCAGGTCGGTGATCTCCTCGTCGCCGCGCGGCAGCACCCGACAGTCGTCGTAGAACCGGTGGTAGGACGGCGCGACGTCCTCCTCCAGGTAGCGGGCCACCCGGTGCGGCTCGCGCAGTTCGGCGGCGGTGGCGACCACCGCTGGGAACTGGGCGAGCGCCTTGAGCAGCTTGTTCTCCTTCTCGTGACTGAGCAGTTCGGGGCGGAACGCGTCGGCGTCACCCGCGAGCAGCCCCACCTCGGCGGCGTTGCGGGCCACGCCGGCCGTCCGGGCAGCCACGTACTGCACCTTGTAGACCGGGTTGTCGTTCTTGGCCTTGGTCCACAACTCGATGTCGATGTCGATCGGGGAGTCGCTGGAGTAGCGGGCCAGCGCGTACCGGGAGGCGTCCACGCCGATGGCCTCGACCAGGTCCTCCAGGGTGATCACCGTGCCGGCCCGCTTGCTCATCCGCATCGGCGCGCCGTCGCGCAGCAGGTTGACCAGCTGCCCGATGAGGATCTCCAGGTTGCGGTCCGGGTCGTCACCGAAGCAGGCGGACATCGCCTTCATCCGGCCGATGTAGCCGTGGTGGTCGGCGCCCAGCATGATCACGACGCGCTCGAAGCCGCGCTCGCGCTTGTCCAGGTAGTAGGCGCAGTCCGCGGCGAAGTACGTCCACTCGCCGTTGGACTTGCGCAGCACCCGGTCCTTGTCGTCACCGAAGTCGGTGGTGCGCAGCCAGGTGGCGCCCTCGGACTCGTAGAGGTGTCCCTGCTCGCGCAGCCGGTTCAGCGCCAGGTCGAGCTCACCCCGGTCGTGCAGGTCCTTCTCGTTGAAGTAGGTGTCGAACTCCACTCCGAAGTCGCGCAGCGAGGTGCGAATCTCGTCGAACATCAGCGCGACGCCCTCGACCCGGAAGATCTCCTGGGCGGCGTCGTCGTCGAGCGAGCGCACCTCCGGCCGGCGGGCCTGCACCTCGGCGGCGATCTCGGCGATGTACGCCCCGCCGTAGCCGTCCTCCGGGGCCGGCTCACCCTTGGCGGCGGCCAGCAGTGAGCGGGCGAACCTGTCGATCTGCGAGCCCGCGTCGTTGAAGTAGTACTCCGTGCCGACCTCGGCGCCGGTGGCCCGCAGCAGCCGGCTCAACGCGTCGCCGACGGCCGCCCAGCGGACCCCGCCGATGTGCACCGGCCCGGTCGGGTTGGCCGAGACGAACTCCAGGTTGATCTTCTCCCCGGCGAGTCGCTCGCTGCGGCCGTACTCCGCGCCGGCCTCGACGATCACCCGGGCGAGCTGACCGGCGGCGGCCGCGTCGAGCCGGATGTTCAGGAAGCCCGGCCCGGCGATTTCCACCGATTTGACACCGGCCGTCCGGCCCAGTTCGTCGGCCAGCGCGGTCGCCAGTTCCCGGGGCGGGACCCCCACCTTCTTGCTCAACTGCAGCGCGAGCGTCGACGCGTAGTCGCCGTGCTCGGGGTTGCGCGGTCGCTCCACCACCGTGCTCGCCGGCAGCGCGGCGTGGTCGAGCCCACGCTGCGCGAAGACGGCGTGGGCGGCGGCAAGGACGACCGAGGCTAGTTCTGCAGGAGTCACCCAGCCATGTTATCGGGGGTAGACTCGGGCACTCGGCGGCTCCCCTGCGCGTCTACCGGCCCGCCACTCCCCTGACCGACCGACTTGACGAGGCACGATGAGCATCAGCACCCCGGGTGGCCCTGAGCGCCGCCCGACCGTGGTCAGCACCGGCAAGAAGCCGGCCGCGGGCCGGCCGGCGCCCGGCGCCAAGGCCGGTTCCGGTAAGCCGGCCGGCTCCCCCCGGGCCGGCGGCAAGGGCCCGCGCAAACCGGTCACCCCGGTCAAGGTGAGCCAGGGCCGCGCCTGGGGGCCGATCGCGCTCTTCGTCGCGGTGGGCGTGCTCGCGGCCGGCATCATCGGCTACGGCGCCTACGCGGCGTTCCAGGGCTCCAAGCCGTGGGACAAGCGGGCCAACGCCATCGACGGCATCGTCAACATCCGCAAGACCGACGGCGAGAGCCTGAAGTACGAGTCGCACAAGTCGGGTCCACTGACCTGGAAATACTCGCCGCCGGTGGGTGGCGTGCACAACGCCGCCTGGCAGAACTGCATGGGCGACGTCTACGACGCGCCGATCGCCAACGAGCACGCGGTGCACAGCCTGGAGCACGGCGCGGTGTGGGTCACCTACCGCCCCGACCTGCCCAAGGACCAGGTCGACAAGCTCGCCGGCAAGGTGCGCGGCGTCGAGAAGATGCTGATGAGCCCGTACGAGGGCCTGGACAAGCCGATCTCGTTGCAGGCCTGGGGCTACCAGCTCAAGCTCGACAACGCCGACGACTCGCGGATCGACGAGTTCATCAAGGACCTGCGGGTGAACGCCTCCGCCGAGGGCCCGACGGCGCTCTGCAACACGGGCATCACCGCCACCGGCACCACGCCGCGTGAGCTTCCGCAGCAGCAGCAACCCCAGCAGTAAGGACGCCGATGACCGCCCCCGCCACCACCGACAGCGAGTACGACGACACCCCGGCCGTCCCGGACGAGGACGGCCGGGCCCCGGCGTCGCGTTACGGCGTGCTGGCGCTCGCCGTCATGGTGGTGGTGGGGCTGCTCCTCGGTTATGCGGGTGGCCTGCTCACCCCCCGGTTGACCCGCCCCGGTGACGCGTCGGTCGAGGCGGGCTTCGCCCGGGACATGACGACCCACCACGCGCAGGCGGTGGAGATGAGCCTGATCGCGTACCGGTCGGCGACCCTCCCCGAGGTGCGGCAGATCGCCGTCGACATCGCCACCGGGCAGCAGGGCGAGATCGGCGCCATGCAGACCTGGCTGCGCGAGTGGGGCCTCAGCCCGACCGGTTCGAAGCCGCCGATGTCGTGGATGTCCGACGGAGCCGCCGTCAAGAACGGCCTGATGCCGGGGATGGCCACCCCGCAGCAGATGACCGCCCTGCGGGACGCCAGGGGCATCGAGGTCGACAGGCAGTTCCTGACCCTGATGTACGACCATCACCTGGGCGGCATCCACATGATCGACGCGGCGCTCGACGAGACCGGCAACGACGAGGTCGTCCGGGTGGCACAGACGATGAAGAACACCCAGCAGACCGAGCTGAACAACCTCCGGCAGCTCCAGGCGCAGGCCGCCAAGGGCTGACCGACCGGTTCGGGCGTACCCGGCCCGCGTTCCCGCCGATCGGTGCGGTGACGCGGGCCGCGCCATGTCGAGGCCACCTCCCCCGGCACCGCCTTGATCGACTCGCCTTTCCGGAAGTCGGGCTGTCCTCGCAACCAGGACGCCCCGACCTGCAGGAACCCGAGTCGATCACAGCGGGCAGACCACCACCTCTGACCCTTGATGCACCCCTAAGTACCTTGTGGGTGATTTGACCGGGACAGGCGATTACGTTGCTTCGAGACTTTTCTCCCCACATATCGTGACCAGTTGCGATTCGTGCTCGTTGCCCAAGACGTGGGGGTTGCACTCAGAGACGCACGGCGTTCGGTCACCAGTTGGTGCCGACGTCACACCATCGGCGGTGACGGGGCGGTGGCAGCCGTCCGTCGCGGACAGCGGCAGAGCGAGCCGGGAATGCTCAGCCGCGAACAGGAACTCGAACTGATCGACACACTGCGGGGCGTCCACCCCGACGAGTTCGGCCTGGACGACGAGCTGTGGACGAGGCAGAGCCTCACCACGCTCATCCAGCGCCGATTCGACCTGCCGTTGGACGCCGGGGCGGTCGGGGCGTACCTGCGGGCCTGGGGGTTGGGTCCGCGCGAGCCGCGCGAGCGGGCCTGTGGGCTCTGCGTCAGCGCGGTCGAGCGCTGGGTCCGCAGTGAGTACCCGGCGATCACCAGGGCCGCCCAGGAGCACCTCGCCGAGGTCTACTGGATCGGTCGGATCCGGCTGCGCGGCACCATGCCGGCGGCGGACGTGATCTCCGCCGTCTCGTCCCGCGGCCGGGTGCGCTTCATGATCACCACACCGACGGTGGACCCGCCGCTCCCCCGCGACTTCGTGCTGCGGCTCAGCGGCGAGGAGCAGCGCACCGTGCACCTGATCGTGGACGGCTCCTGGCCGCGCAACGAGTGGCCACGCCGGCTCCCCCGGCGAATCGTCCTGCACCCGCTGCCCAGCTGTGGGCGGGCCGTCGCGGCCGCCTGAGCACCGGGTGAGCCGGTCGTCGACACGATCGGCTCACCCGATACCGATTCGGCGTACGCGGAGGAGGTTTGCTAGTCTTCTCCAGTCGCTGAGCCCCCGTAGCTCAGGGGATAGAGCACCGCCCTCCGGAGGCGGGGGCGCAGGTTCGAATCCTGCCGGGGGCACCTTGGACCATGAATGCCCCGGCCGTTTCGCCGGGGCATTCTTGCGTTGGGTCAACATGCGGGCGACGACCGAGCCCGGGCACCGGTTTGTTGGTGGCGCTCACGCGCCCGGCGGGCCGGCCACCATGCTCGCGCGCAGGAGTTGGTCGCGGACCGGTATCGCGTGCCGCAGGTGAGTCATCCGGGCAGCCAGGCCAGCCATGCGAGCCAACCTCTGGGTGGCTGGCCGACGCCGGCGATCGTATTCGTGCAGAGCCTGCTCGACCGCGCGCGTCGCGCCCAGGTGGGAGGCCAGCGCTACCGCGTCGATGATCGCCTCGCACGCGCCGCGCCCCAGGTCGGGTGTCATGGCGTGCGCGGCGTCGCCAAGGAAGGCAACCGTGCCGTGCGTGAAGGACGGCAGCGGCGGCGTCACGTACACGTCGTGGCGCAGCACCGCGGACTCGTCGATCGCGTCCAGGACGGTCTGGACCGGGGGCGCCCACCAGCCGAACATCCTCCGCAGTTCGACGAGTTCCTCGCCCGGGCGGAACCGGCCCTCCGGTGCCGCCGCGGACGCGTACCAGTTGGTGCGACCACCCTCCTGCGGTGTCACGCCGAACTTGAGGCCCCGGCCCCACATCTCCACGAACGTGTCGGTGGGCATGTCCTGCACCACTCCGCGCCACGCCGTGCTGCCGGAGAATCGTGCCCGGTACGCCGGGCCGAACACCTTTTCGCGAGCCTTGCTGAACACGCCGTCGGCCACCACGACCAGATCGACGTCGCCCACCTCGGTAACGTCGTCCACCGGATCGCCGGCCCGCAGCTCCACCCCGGCCTCCATCGTCGCGTCGTGCAGGATGGCGAGCAGTCCCGGCCGGGACAACAGGTAGACGTGGTCGCCGGTGCGCCGGTGCAGCCGTTCGACGTCGATCGTCGCGATGCGGGAACCGTCCGGACGAAGGAAGACCCCGGCCTGCTGTCGTCGGCCGTCCCGGCGGACCAGGTCGCCGACGCCGATCGCGTCCAGCGCCCGCAGCGCAACGGGCCACATGCCGAGCGCCGTGCCAGTGCTCGGCAGCCCCTCGTCCCGCTCCCGGACGGTGACCGTCCAGCCTGCGCGTCGCAGCGCGATCGCCGCCGTCAGCCCACCGATGCCCCCGCCAATGACCAACGCACGTCTCTCCATTCTCACCACGCTACAACACCTGTTGTTTTGAAACTACGGATGTGGTGGACCGAATAAGGTGGAGGCGTGCCCTCCCGCGAAGAAAACCTGCTCGACGCCGCCATCGGCATCCTCGGAAGTCACGGCGTACGGGCGTTGACGCATCGCGCGGTCGACGCGGCCGCCGCCGTGCCGACCGGCTCCACGGCGAACTACTTCAAGACCCGGGACATGCTGATCAATGCCGTTGCCGACCGATTCGCCGATCGCGACCGCGCCACCTGGCAGGCGATCGCGGGCTTCGTCCGCCCCACCACCGCGGTCGAGCTGGCGGCTGCGCTCGCCGCCTACGTGCACCGTGCCCTCGGCCCGGAGCGCGCCCTGACCATCGCCCGATACGGCCTTTTCATCGAGGCCGCACTGCGCCCGGAACTGCAGGGGCGACTCGCGGAGGCGGCCCTCTCGATCCGGACGTGGGGCACGCAGTGGCTGCGCGCGATGGGCTCCACCGACCCGGAGAGCGAATGCGCGGCGATCCTCGACTACCTGGACGGCCTCATCTTCCACCAGCTCACGTTTCCCGGCCCGGCCGAGCAGGTGGAGGCGGCGATCACGCAGACGGTGAGCCGACTGTGCACCACCGCGGTTTGACCACCGAACGGCCCAGACAACGCCTCACCGGTGATCGGCGGGGTCGGCGGCTGAGGTGCAGCGCAGTGCGCGGTCGACGAAGTTGATGAGCCATTCGAAGCTCTCGTCGATGTCGGTGGACCACTGGAATCCGTTGGTGGCCTGCAGGGTGGCGAAGCCGTGGAACATGCTGCGCAGCGCGCGCAGGGCGTGGGTAATGTCCTGCGGGGCGATGTCGTACCCCCGGAGGACCGCCTCGAAGGGTCCGAGCGCCCGCCTCTCCGCGATCACGATGGGGTCGTCCGGACCGGTCGGAGTGATGCCGAGGGTGGCCGCGTACCGGCCGGGGTGAGCAACCACGAAGTCACGCAGCGCGCGGGCCGCGGCGGCCAGCGCGTGCCGCCCGGAGCGGCCCTGGGTGGCCGCGCCGATCGCGTCGGCGGCCTCGGCGATGGCGAGGGCGGCGATGCGTCGGTTGAGGTCGTCCTGGCTGGCGATGTGCTTGTACAGCGACGGGGTGCGCACCCCGACCCGCTCGGCCAGCCGGGCCATGGTCAACTCGGCGAAGCCGACCTCGTCGGCGAGCGCGGCGCCGGCCGCGACGACCGCACCCGGGTCCAGGCCCGCCCTAGGCACGGACACCGGCCAGGAAGGGCAGGACCACGGCGAGGGTCTGCTGGGGGTACTGGACGTGCGGGTAGTGCCCGGCACCGTCGATCATCGCCAGCCGGCCCAGTCCGGTCGGCAGGTCGGCGACGATCGCCTCGCCCTCGGCCTGTGGTGAGACCCAGTCGGGGTCGAGGGCGCCCTGCACGATCAGCGTCGGGCAGCTGACGTTGCCGAGTTGCTCACCGGCGTCGACGGGAGAGATGGTGCCCATCTTCTGCAGGACCTTCATCCGGCCCGGCTGCCGCAGCATCGCGGTGATCTGTCGCAGGCGGGCGTCCCAGTCGACGGGCTTGGTGCCGGGGTAGGCGAGGTCGAGGTACTTGGCCCACTGCTTGGTGCTGCCGAGGATGGTCGTGCCCATCAGGGCGGTCGCGCCGCGCCGGTAGGCGGCCACGCGCATGTCACCGAGCTTGACCTGCTGCTTGCGGGTGAAGGGCGCGAGTTCGACGAGTGCGGTGATCAGCTCCGGGGCCTTCGCCGCGGCGATCGTGGCCGCGCCGCCGGCGATGGAGTGGCCGACCAGGATGGCCGGCCCGCCGAGGTGCTCGACCAGGGCGATCAGGTCGCCGGCGAGAGCGGTACGGGTGTAGGAGGCCCACCCGACGCTGGACTCCCCGTGGCCGCGCAGATCCATCGCGGCGACCCGGTAGCCGGCCTGCACCAGGGCGGGAGTGAGGAACCGGTAGGCCTCGCGGCTGTCGCCCATGCCGTGGGCAAGCACCACCAGCGGTCCGGTGGCACCGGTCACCTCGTAGGCGATGGTCCCGCCGTCGACGTTCAAGAACTCAGTCATGACTACCTCCAGGTGGCCGTTGGCGCGTTGGCTAACCGCGTTAGCCAAAAGCTATCACCATTAGCTTGAGAATGCCAGTCCCCGGGCGCACCGCCGGAGAGCCGCCGCCACCCGCACCCGGCGACGCCCCTACGTGCGTAGGTGATCAAGAATGGCGTCATGCTGTTTCTCGGGTTGCTGCTCGCCGCGTTGGGCGGGGCCGCCCTCGCGACGGTTCTCACCGTTCGCGGGCTCACCGCGGCGTTCCGGGCCGGCGAAGGATCGGGTCGGCTGCGGGCGGCGGCGCTCCTCGCCGGTGCCGCCACGGTCGGCGTGTACGCCTGGGGCCTGCTCCACCTCGGCTACGCGGTGCTGCGGGCCGAGGATGGTGGAGCCGGCTCGTTCCCGATCGCACCGTGCCGAGAGGCCGGGCCGCAGCGGGCAAGCCAGGTCGACGGGTACGACGTCAGCTACCTACCGCTGCGCTTCGAGTGCCGCCTGAGCGGTGGCGGCGGGTACGTCACCTCGACCGTGCCCGGATACGTCAACCCGGGCACGGTCGTCCTCGGCCTGCTCACCGCCACCTGCGGCGTCCTCGCCAGCACGACGGCCCAGCGCGCCCGACCGCCGGTCGCCTGAACGACGGACCGGCGGGCGGGCCACGCTCAGCTCCCGACGTACGCGGCGAGGTGCTCCCCGGTGAGGGTGGCGCGGCCGGCGACGAGGTCGGCCGGGGTGCCCTCGAAGACGATCCGACCCCCGTCGTGGCCGGCCCCGGGGCCGAGGTCGATGATCCAGTCGGCGTGCGCCATGACCGCCTGGTGGTGCTCGATGACGATCACCGACTTGCCGGCGTCGACGAGGCGGTCGAGCAGGCCGAGCAGTTGCTCGACGTCGGCCAGGTGCAGGCCGGTGGTCGGCTCGTCGAGGACGTAGACGCCACCCTTCTCGGCCATGTGGGTGGCCAGCTTGAGGCGCTGCCGCTCCCCGCCGGACAGGGTGGTGAGCGGTTGACCCAGGCTGAGGTAGCCGAGCCCGACGTCGGCGAGCCGGTCGAGGATGGCGTGCGCGGCAGGCGTACGTGCCTCGCCGGTGCCGAAGAACTTCTCGGCCTCGGTCACCGACATCGCGAGCACCTCGCTGATGTCGCGACCGCCGAAGCGGTATTCCAGCACCGAGGCCTGGAACCGCTTGCCCTCGCAGTCCTCGCAGGGGGCGGCGACGCCGGCCATCATCCCCAGGTCGGTGTAGATCACGCCGGCGCCGTTGCAGCTCGGGCAGGCGCCCTCGGAGTTGGCGCTGAACAGTGCCGGCTTCACACCGTTGGCCTTCGCGAACGCCTTGCGGATCGGGTCGAGCAACCCGGTGTAGGTGGCCGGGTTGCTCCGCCGCGAGCCACGGATCGCACCCTGGTCGATCGAGACCACACCGGCACCTGCGGGAATCGAGGAGCGCACGAGCGAGCTCTTACCCGAGCCGGCGACACCGGTGACGACGACGAGCACCCCGAGCGGTACGTCGACGTTCACGTCCTGGAGGTTGTTGGCCGTCGCGCCACGGATCTCCAGCTTGCCGGTGGGCGTGCGTACCGTCTCCTTGAGGGCGGCCCGGTCGTCGAGGTGGCGGCCGGTGCTGGTGCCGCTGGCGCGCAGGCCGTCCAGGCTGCCCGCGTAGCAGATGGTGCCGCCGTCCGTGCCGGCGCCGGGGCCGAGGTCGACGACGTGGTCGGCGATGGCGATGGCCTCCGGCTTGTGCTCCACGACCAGGACCGTGTTGCCCTTGTCGCGCAGTTGGAGCAGCAGCTTGTTCATCCGCTGGATGTCGTGCGGGTGCAGCCCGATCGTCGGCTCGTCGAAGACGTACGTGACGTCGGTGAGCGAGGAGCCGAGGTGACGGATCATCTTGGTGCGCTGGGCCTCGCCGCCGGACAGGGTGCCCGAGGGCCGGTCGAGCGAGAGGTAACCCAGGCCGATCTCCTCGAACGAGTCGAGGAGGTGTTGCAGCCCCGCCAGCAACGGAGTCACCGACGGCTCCTTGATCCCGCGGACCCAGGCGGCGAGATCACTGATCTGCATCGCGCAGGCGTCGGCGATGTTCTTTCCCTTGATCTTCGACGACCGGGCCTCCTTGCTGAGCCGGGTGCCGGCGCACTCGGGACAGGTCGTGAAGGTCACCGCCCGCTCCACGAAGGCGCGGATGTGTGGTTGCAACGCGTCGATGTCCTTGGCGAGGAAGGACTTCTGGATCGACGGGATCAGGCCCGCGTACGTCAGGTTGATCCCGTCGATCTTGATCTTGGTGGGCTCCCGGTGGAGCAGGTCGTGCTGCTCGCGCTTGGTGTACTTGCCGATCGGCTTGTCCGGGTCGAAGTAGCCGCAGCCACGGAAGATCCGGCCGTACCAGCCCTCCATGCTGTAGCCCGGGATCGTGATCGCGCCCTCGTTGAGCGAGAGGCTGTCGTCGTACAGCGCCGACAGGTCGATGTCGTTGATCGAACCCATGCCCTCGCAACGCGGGCACATTCCGCCGAGCCGGGTGAAGGTCGCCTTCTCGGTCTTCGTCTTGCCCACGCCCCGATCGACGGTGATCGCGCCGGTGGCCTTCACCGAGGGGACGTTGAAGGAGTACGCGTTGGGCGAGCCGATGTGCGGCTGCCCGAGGCGGCTGAACAGGATGCGCAGCATCGCGTTGGCGTCGGTGGCGGTGCCGACGGTGGATCGGGAGTTGGCGCCCATCCGCTCCTGGTCCACGATGATCGCCGTGGTCAGGCCGTCCAGCAGGTCGACCTCGGGCCGCGCCAACGTCGGCATGAAGCCCTGCAGGAACGCGCTGTACGTCTCGTTGATCATCCGCTGGGACTCGGCGGCGATGGTGCCGAACACCAACGAGCTCTTGCCGGAGCCGGAGACACCCGTGAACACCGTCAGCCTGCGCTTCGGGATCTCGACGCTGACGTCCCGGAGGTTGTTGACGCGCGCGCCCTGCACACGGATCAGGTCGTGGCTGTCCGCGACGTGCGGGGTGGACGGCGGGGTGGCCGTGCTCATCAGGTCTCCATCTGTCCGGGGTCGGACGGTCAGCGCACTTCCTGGATGCGGATCAGATTGCCGGCGGGATCGCGGAAGGCGCAGTCCCGGACGCCGTACGGTTGCTCGGTCGGCTCCTGGACGACCTCGGCGTCGGTGGCCTCCAGCTTGGCGAAGGTGGCGTCGAGGTCGGTGGTGGCCAGGTTGACGCCGAAGTAGCTGCCCTTGGCCACCAGCTCAAGGATGGTCTGCCGCTCGTCGTCGGTGATGCCCGGGTTGGCGGCCGGCGGGTGCAGGACGATGGCGGTGCTGGGCTGGCCGGGCGGCCCGACGGTGATCCAGCGCATCCCCCCGTAGCCGACGTCGAGGCGGACCTCGAAGCCGAGGACGTCGCGGTAGAAGGCCAGCGAGGCGTCCGGGTCGGTGTGCGGAAGGAAGCTCGAGTGAATGGTGATGTCCATGGCCGTCACGCTAGTTGTGGCTCCGCGACCTGCGCTTCTCGATTCCTGATCGGTCTGGTCACCTGCTTCGCCACGCACGACGGCAGCCCCGCCGCCGCCTGCGCCGCCTGCCGCCGGTAGACGCTGGGCGGCATGCCGACCAGCTCGGTGAAGCGGGTGCTGAAGGTGCCCAGGGACGAACAACCGACCGCGAAACAGACGTCGGTGACGCTCAGGTCGCCCCGGCGCAACAACGCCATCGCACGCTCGATCCGCCGCGTCATCAGGTAGCTGTACGGAGATTCGCCGTAGGCGAGCCGGAACTCGCGGCTCAGGTGCCCGGCCGACATGTGCGCGCCCCGCGCGAGCGCCTCGACGTCCAGCGGTTGCGCGTACTCCCGGTCGATCCGGTCGCGGACCCGGCGCAGCCGCGCGAGGTCGCCCAGTCGCTGGGTCGCGTCGGGTTTGCTGCTCACCTGGGAAATCGTGCCACAACCCACCGACAATCCGCCGTTCGCCAGTCGCGCGCGGCGACCGGCGATCCCGGTCAGCCCACCTCGCGACGCGCGCGGGCCCGCCGCTTTCCCTCGTGCATGGCCTGCACCCGGGCCACCGGGATGGTCCGGCCCTCGGCGACCAGGTCGGCCGGGAGCGGCTGCGGGGCCGGCATCAGCGCGGCCCACGGATCGCCGTCGCCGAGCAGCTCCGGCGCGGTCCGGATGGTGAAGTCGGCCGGGGCCACCTCGGTCAGGTCGGCCCAGTCGACCGGGAAGGACACCGGCAGGCCGGGGCGCAGCCGAGGGCTGTACGTCGCCACCACCGTCGCGCCGCCCGCCCGGGTGGCGTCCACGAAGACCCGGCCACCCCGGTCCTCCTTGATGTAGGCGGTGGTGGCCAGCGCCGGGTCGAGCCGCTCGGCGCGGACGGCGAGCGCCCGGGTGGCGGCGGCCAACTCCTCCGCCGTGGGATCGCCGGCCACCGGGACGAACACGTGCACGCCCTTGGCGCCGCTGGTCTTGACCGCACCGGCCAGGCCGGCGTCGGCGAGTGCCTGCCGGACCAGCAGGGCCGCCGCGACGGCCGCCCGGAAGCCGTCACCCTCCGGCGGGTCCAGGTCGAGCACCAGGTGGGTCGGCCGGTGCGGATCGGCGGTGGTGGCCAGCGTCGGGTGGTACTCCACCGCCCGCTGGTTGGCGAACCAGAGCAGGGTGCGCCTGTCGTCGCAGAGGGCGTACGAGATCTCCCGGTGCGACGCCTCCGCCCAGACCGGCACCCGGCGGACCCAGTCCGGGGTGTAGCGGGGCAGGTTCTTCTGCATGAAGGGCGGCTGACCGGGGCGGACCCGGATCACCGACAGCGGGCGGTCCCGCAACTGCGGCAGGATCCGCCTACTGACGGCGTCGAGGTAGTCGACCAGGTCTCGCTTGGTCGCGTCGTCGCGGTCGGACAGCGGCTGGTCCAGGTTGGTCAGGGCCACGCCGTCCCGGGTCTCGTCAGCCTTGCTCACCCGACCACCTTCGCGGTCCCGGTGCCGTCGGTCAACCGGACGCGGCGCTCGGGTCCGGACCGATTCCGGCGCCCACCGTGGCCGACCCCGACGGGTCGGCGTCCGGTCCGAGCTGGGCTGGGCGTCGGGGCAGTGTCGTCATCGCTACCAGCAACGCGGCGACCACCAGGGCGGCGGCCACGGCGAACGCGGTCCGGTAGCCGGCGGCCAGGGCGGCCGTCTCGGCCCAGCCGGCGGCCCGCAGTCCGTCGGTGCGGGCGGCGGCCAGGGTGGCCAGCGCGGCCAGACCGACCGCGCCGCCGACCTGCTGGGTGGTGTTGACCAGGCCGGACGCGAGCCCGGCGTCCGCGTCGGTCGCGCCCGCCATGGCCAGGGTGGTGACGGCCGGCAGGGTCAGACCGCCGGCCACCCCGAAGGTCAACATCGCCGGGAGTACGTCGGCGAGGTAGGCGCCGTCCGCGGGCAGCCGGGCGAGCAGCAGGAAGCCGACGGTGGCCAGGCCCAGCCCGACCAGCAGCACGGTCCGGGCACCGCAGCGGGCGATCAGCCGACCGGCCAGGCCGAGTGACACCACCGCGATCACCACCGGGGTGGGCAGGAAGGCCCAGCCGGTCGCGGCGGCGTCCAGCCCGAGCACCAGTTGCAGCTCCACGGCGAGCAGGAACTGGAAACCGAAGTACGCGGACACCATGAGGAACTGCACGGCGTTCGCCGCCACCAGACCCGGGACGCGCAGCACCCGACCCGGCAGCAGCGGGGTCGCCGCCGTCCGTTGGCGGAGCACGAACCCGCCGAGCAGCAGCGCCGCGAGGGCCACCGCGCCGAGGGTGCGCGGGCTGGTCCAGCCGTGCTCAGCGGTCCCCACGATGCCCAGCACGGCGGCCATCAGACCGGCGGTGACGAGCAGCGCGCCGGGCAGGTCCAGGCCGGCCCGCAGGCCGATACCCCGTTCGGCGGGGAGCCGGCGGACGGCCGCGAGCAGGATGGCCGCCCCGATCGGCAGGTTGACCAGGAAGATCGCCCGCCACCCGGCCGCGTCGGTGAGCACCCCACCGGCGACGGTGCCGACCGACGCGCCGGCCGCTCCGGTGAAGCTGAAGACGGCGATCGCGCGGGCGCGCTCGGCCGGTTCGGGATAGAGCCGGACGATCATGCCGAGGCTGACCGCCATGGCCAGCGCCCCACCGACGCCCTGGCCGAACCGGGCGGTCACCAGCAGGGCCGGCCCGGTGGCGACCGCGCAGGCCAGCGAGGCCACTGTGAACAGCGCGACGCCGGCCAGGAAGACCCCCCGCCGGCCGAGCAGGTCGCCGAGTCGGCCGGCGAGCAACAGCAGCCCGCCGAACGCGACCAGGTACGCGTTGACCACCCACGCCAGGCCGGCGGCGGCGAAGCCCAGATCGCGTTGCACGGCGGGCAGCGCCACCGCCACGACGGTGCCATCCAGGATGATCATCAGGCTGCCGGCACAGAGCACGAGCAGTGCTGGCCAGCGGGACGGAACGACGCGGTCCATGAAACCCCTCCTTGGTGCACGGTTTGTTACCGAGGTCATCGTCTGTGACCATGAACCGGAGCGGAAGGAGGCACTGTGATGTCCCAGAGGAACAGCGATGTGTCCGCGCAGGTCGAGGCCGAGGTGACCTGCGCGGCCGAGAACGTGCCGTTCACCCCGGGTCAGGCTCGGGCCTGCACCGTCCGCGAGGTGCTCGACCGGGTCGGCGGCAAGTGGAGCATCAGCATCCTGGTGTCCGCCTCACACGGCCCGGTGCGCTTCACCGAGTTGGAGCGGAGCGTCGAGGGGATCAGCCGCCGGATGCTCACCCTGACGCTGCGCAACCTGGAACGGGACGGCCTGCTGCACCGCCGGGTCTATCCGACCGTTCCGCCGAAGGTCGAGTACACCGCCACCCCGATGGCGCTGGAGCTGTACGAGTCGCTGGTGGCGCTGACCGCCTGGGCCGAGCGACACCGCCGCGCCATCGCCGAGGCGCGGACCAGGTACGACGCCCAGCACGCCGGATAAACCCGGCCGAGGTGTGGTGAACGCCACCGCTTTCCTCTGACCGATCGGTCAGGGTCTGACCGATCGGTCAGGCATGCTGGTTTGCGGGAGGTGGACCAACCATGGTCAGAGCGGTGTCCGACACGCACGGTGAGATTCTCGCCGCGGCGGCCCGGCAGTTCACGGTGAGCGGCTACCGGGGCACCTCCCTGCAGGACATCGCCCGTGAGGTCGGCTGCTCCAAGGCCACCGTGCTCTACCACTTCGCCAACAAGGAAGCCCTGCTCGCCGAACTGATGGCCCCGGCGATCGGCGTGCTGCGGGACCTCGACGACCGGCTCACGGGCCAGACCGGTTCGGCCGCGCAGGAGGTCGCCGCGCAGGGCTTCGTCGACCTCGCGGTCCGGTTCCGGCGGGAGATCGCGGTGCTGCGCGGCGAGTTCCCGGAACTGCTGTGCCAGCCGGCCTTCGCGCACATCCAACAGATCTCCGACCGGCTGCGTGACGCGCTGGCCGGCCACTCCGACCGGCCGGGCGCCCGGATCGCCGCGCTGGTGCTGCTCGCCGGGATCTCCGAGGCCTGCGGCGAGTTCACCGACATCCCCGACGACGAACTGCGCTCCGCCCTGCTCACTCTCGTCCGGCGGGCCGTCGAACCCGTCGACGCACCCCTGCCCCAACCACCCACGACCGAGGACAAGGACTCCTGATGGCCACCCTGCTCTACCGGCTCGGCCGGGGCGCGCTGCGCCGGCGACGGCTCGTCGTCGCGCTCTGGCTCGTCGTACTCGTCGTCGCCGGCCTGGCCGCCGCGACCCTGCGCGGCCCGACGGCGAGCAACTTCACGATGCCCGGCACCGAGAGCCAGCGCGCGCTCGACCTGCTCGCCGAGCAGTTCCCCGCGGCCAGCGGCGCCACCGGCACCATCGCGGTCAAGGCGCCGGCCGACGGCCAACTGGCCACCCCCGAGGGCCAGGCCGTGGTGCAGCAGCTGGTCCAGGAGGCCTCGGCCCTGCCCGGCGTGGTCGGCGCGGTGAACCCGCTCCAGGTCGGCGCGGTCTCGCCCAACGGTCGCTACGCCCTGGTCCAGGTCCAGTTCTCCAGCGGCGGCGACGAGGTGACCGACGCGCAGCGCACCGCGTACGAGGAGGTCGGCGCCGCCGCCGAGGCCAAGGGTTGGCAGGTGGCCCCGGGTGGCGAGGTGCTCGGTGGTGAGCCGGAGATCGGCTCCACCGAGGCGCTCGGCGTACTGGTCGCCGCGATCGTCCTGATCATCACGTTCGGCTCCCTGGTCGCCGCCGGGATGACCATGCTCAACGCGCTGATCGGCGTGGGCGTCGGCATGGCCGGCCTGTTCGCGCTCAGCGGCGTCATCGAGTTGACCAGCACCGCGCCGATCCTGGCGCTGATGCTCGGCCTCGCCGTCGGCATCGACTACTCGTTGTTCATCACCTCCCGGCACCGGCAGAACCTGCTCGAAGGCCTGTCCCCGGAGGAGGCGGTCGGCCGAGCGGTCGGCACCGCCGGCTCCGCGGT
This sequence comes from Micromonospora sp. NPDC085948, assembly GCF_040686315.1. Taxonomy (NCBI): domain Bacteria; kingdom Bacillati; phylum Actinomycetota; class Actinomycetes; order Micromonosporales; family Micromonosporaceae; genus Micromonospora; species Micromonospora sp. NPDC085948. The sequence continues at coordinate 251,269 of NZ_JBFBJW010000001.1, forward strand.
GGTCTTCGCGGGCGCCACAGTGGTCATCGCGCTGGCCGGGCTCGCCGTGGTGAACATCCCCTTCCTCACCGTGATGGGTCTCGCCGCCGCCGGTACGGTCACCGTCGCGGTGCTCGTCGCGATCACCCTCCAACCGGCCCTGCTCGGCTTCGCCGGTCGCCGGGTGCTCCCCCGCCGGCTGCGAACCACCGTCACCGACGGCACCACCACCGACACCAGCGCTGTCGCCGACCACTCCGGCGACACCGACCGGCCGGCCGCCGAGGACGAGTCCCGGTTCGGGTTCCGCTGGGCTCGGTTCGTCACCCGCTTCCGCGTACCCGTCATCCTGGTCGGCCTGCTCGGCCTGGGGCTGCTCGCGCTGCCCACGCCGGACATGCGGCTGGCCCTGCCAGGCGCCGCGACGGCCGCCGTCGGCTCACCCGCCCGGGTGGCCAACGACCTGACCGTCGAGGGCTTCGGGGCGGGCTTCACCGGCCGGCTCGCGGTGGTGGTCGCCGGTGACACCCCGCAGGCCACCTCGGCCGCCGTGCCGCAGGTGACCGCGCTGCTCCAGCGCACCGAGAACGTCCTCGCGGTGGCGCCGCCCCAGCTCAGCCCGGACGGCCGGACCGCGCTGCTCGGCGTGGTGCCGAAGACCGGCCCGACCGACGAGGCCACCGAGACCCTGGTCCACGACATCCGCAGCGCGGTGGGCGGGATCCGCGACGCGGACGTCCTGCTCACCGGCGCCACCGCGATCGGTATCGACGTCTCCGAGAAGCTCTCCGACGCACTGCCGGTCTACCTGCTGCTGGTGGTCGGGCTCTCGGTGCTGCTGCTGATGCTGGTGTTCCGCTCGCTGCTGGTGCCGGTCAAGGCCGCGTTGGGCTTCCTGCTCACCGTCGCCGCCACATTCGGCATCACGGTGGCCGTCTTCCAGCAGGGGCACCTCGCCGACCTGGTCGGCCTGGACACGCCTGGTCCGCTGATCAGCTTCCTGCCGATCCTGCTCATCGGCATCCTGTTCGGGCTCGCCATGGACTACGAGGTGTTCCTGGTGTCCCGGATGCGGGAGGACTTCGTCCACGGCAAGTCCGCCCGGCAGGCCACCATCAGCGGCATGGGGCACGGCGCCCGGGTGGTCACCGCCGCCGCACTGATCATGATCTCGGTCTTCGGGGGCTTCGTCTTCCTGGAGGACCCGGTGATCAAGTCGATGGGCTTCGCCCTCGCGGTCGGCGTCGCCATCGACGCGTTCGTGGTCCGGATGACGATCGTCCCGGCGGTGATGTCACTGCTCGGTGACCGCGCCTGGTGGCTGCCGAGCTGGCTCAACCGAGCCCTCCCGAACGTCGACATAGAAGGCGAGGGCCTCCGCACCCACCTGGAAGAACGCACCCCGACCCACGTCTGACCCCGCCCCCGACCCAACGCGGTCGATCATGGAGTTGTGGTGCCCGTTGTGCCCCGATCAGAGGCCTTCGTCCAGCACCACAACTCCATGATCGACGCGATCGAGCGGCCGTCAGACCCCGGCCGGGTACGTCTCCATCTCGCCGGGGGCGGCCGGCACCGGTAGCGGGTGCAGAGCTGTCGTCTCGTCGCACCAGATGAAGGCGTCGTAGCGGTCGCCCAGGCGGCTCGGCACGTAGTTGCCCCAGGACTCGAAGGACGGGTCGTAGACGACCCCGATCGCCCGATGGTCCACGGTGTCGGTCACCCAGCCCGGCTGGTCGTCACCGCCGAAGATCAGCACCGCCCGGTCCGGCATCAGCTCGTGCAGCCGCCGCTCGACCGACCCCTCCCGAGCCGGTGGCACCACCATCGGCTCGGGAGGCGAGCCCCACCGGGGTGCGGCGATCACCGTGCCCCGGTAGCTGCCGAAGCCGATCAGCGCCACGGCGTCGTCGCCATGCCGTTCCCGGGCCAACTGACCAATGTTGACCATCCCGTCCGCGGCCATGTCGGTGGCCCGCGCGTCCCCCACGTGCGTGTTGTGCGCCCAGACGATGCCCCGGGCATCCGGGCCGTACCGGTCCAGCAACCGGTCCAGGGTGTCCTGCATGTGCGTGTCGCGGATGTTCCACGAGTCCGGCCCGCCGGCCACCATCGCCCGGTAGTACCGCTCCGCGCCGGCCACCACCTCCGCGTTCTGCCAGGCCGAGAAGCGGTCCGGCCCGTCGGAGAGGGCGTGTTCACGGGTCCGGGCGAGCAGACGGACCACCTCCTCCTCACAACGGGCGGAGACGAACCGGCTGGCCGCGCCGTACTCCTCGACCCTCTTGCCGTACGGCTCGAAACACCGGTACGCGTCCTGCGCCGCCTCCAGCGACGTCGGGTCCTCCTCCCCCAGATAGTCGAAGATCGCCTGCATCGACTCCCAGAGGCTGTACACGTCGAGCCCGTGGAACCCGGCGCGTTGGTCCTCCGGCCGCTCCACGTTCCAGGCCCGCAACCAGGTGGCGAACCGGGCCACCTCGGCGTTGGCCCACATCCAGGTCGGCCACCGCTCGAACTGGTCGAGCGCGAGCTGCGGCTGGAGCGCGCCGCCGGGCGCGGCGGTCACCGACCGGTGCACCCGATCACAGTCCGGCCAGTCACCCTCCACCGCGACGAAGGAGAACCCGCACTCCGCGATCAACCGTCGGGTGAGCTGCTCACGCAACCGGTAGTAGTCGTAGCTGCCGTGGGTGGACTCGCCGATCATCACCACCCGGGCGTCTCGTACGCGTTCCAGCAACGGGTCGAAGTCGCTCGGCGCGCCGAGCCGCTGAACCAGCATGCCAGCGGCTACCCGGCCGCCGCTGGGGCAAACCGTGGGCGCGTCGCGGGCCGACACGCCGACCGCCGGGCCGTCGCCCGTGCCAGCCGCCACGGTGTACGCCCACCGCGAGCGGGTAGCCGGCCGGCATGACCGTCACCGGCGTTCAGTTGCAGGAGTACCTGGCCGGGCTCGACTACCCGGTCTCCCGGGAGGACCTGGTCCGCTGGGGCCAGGAGAACGGGGCCAGCACGGCGATGCTGCAGATGTTGCAGGCGTTGCCACCCGAACAGTTCGCCTCCCCCGACGAACTGGCCGCAGCCCTGACCACCCTCAGCTAACCGCCCTCTTCCCGGTGATCAAGAGGTTTGCGTCGTTGGCAGGTCGTTTCGTGACGCAAACCTCTTGATCACCGCGATCCAGCCCTCGATCCAGCCCTCGATCCAGCCCGCGACGCAGTCCGCGATCTAGTCCGCGATCCTGCAGGGTGGGTCGGGGTTATGGGAGCAGGACGGTGCGGGCTTCTGCTCGGGCGGTTTCGGCGGCGGCGATGATGGCGACGACCTCTCGGCCGAAGTGGACGTCGCAACGGTGGTCCCGGGCGCCGGTCCGTACCTGCTCGACGAGTTGGTCGATCGCGACACCGAACGCCGTGGCGGCATCGTTCTCGCCGAACGGGACGTTCTCGATTCCGTTCTCGCCGTAGAACACGAACTCCCGGGCCATCGACTCGGTCGGGGCGTCCAGGGAGAGCGAGGCGCTGCTCGTGGCACCACCCTCGTGGGTGAGCAGCAGGTGCACCATCCCGCTCGGCCCATCCATCGCCGCCACCTGGGTCACCCGGCCCAGCACCGGCAGGAGGATGGAGAGCGCGTGCGGGGCGATGTCCCAGAGCGCGCCGTGCTCGCGACGCCACAACGACCCGCCGTACGGGCTGCCGTCCTGGAAGATCGAGGCGAACGCGGTGGTCCGACCGTGCTGCCACCCCCCGACGGCGGCGGTGGCGGCGAGGAAAGCTGTCACGTTCGGCTGGAACCGCTGGGTGAAGAAGACGACCGAGGCGACCCCGGACTCCTCGGCAGCGGTGACGACCCGGTCGGCGTCGGCCACGCTGAGCGCCAGCGGCTTGTCCAGCAGCAGGTGCCGCCCGGCGGACGCGGCCCGGACCGCGATGTCGGCCTGGACGTCCGGCGGCAGCGCGACGGCGACCGCCTCACACTGCTCGATCAGCGCGTCGACGTCGGCGTAGGCCGGCACGCCGTACCGCTCGGCCAGCGCGGAGGCCCGCTCCGGGTTACGCCCCCACACCCCGACCAACTCCGCGTCCGGGTGTGCGTGCAACGCCTTCCCGTGCGTCTCGATCGCCCAGTGACCGGTGCCGAACAAGCCGAACCGCAGCACGTGTACCTCCGCTGTTTCCCCGTCCCGCGGCAACGCCACGGACGTGATCCACGCTAGTCGCCGCGGTGGTCATGACGGCGGCGGGTTCGACCAATCGAAGCAGCTACCTCCCCGTTTCCACGGACCCGCTCCGGGCAACGCCACGTCCGATCGCCGCCAGACACCTCAAGCGCGGCGAGGCAGTCTCGACGGCATGCCGAGCACTGATTCGACACTGACCAGCGGCCCCGTCGCCTTCACACACTGGTACGACTTCGCCGAGGGCGGGCCCGTGCACAGCGCCCTGCTGCCGTTTCCGTCGACGGCACCCGCGCCGTTCGAGGTCGCTCGCTGGTCGGTGGCGCCGAACACGTCGAACGACCTCGATGTCCATCGGTCGCGCGAGGTGTGGATCATCGTGTCCGGCACCGGAACCTTGACCTTCGGCGACCAGACGAGCGTTCTGCGGCCCGGGGACGTCGCGGCGTTCGACAGCGGGGTGCCGCACCAGCTCCGGAACGACGGACCGAACCCGCTCCTCGCCGTCTCGGTCTACTGGTTGCCGGACGGCGACTGACGTCGGCCCCGGTCCGCCGAAGTGTCCCGAACGCCCGTCGACGGCCACCCACCGAGGCAGGGTCATCCGATTACTACGGCGGTTAGTAGGCTGTGCCGGTGACCGAGGCAACGACCGGGCAGGTCCGGTGACCAGCGCGAGCATCGACTCGCCGGTGGACGGAATCGTCGCGACCGTGTCGATCGTGCTGTCGCTACTCGTCGCGGTGTGGGCGCTGGTGGCGGCGGTGCGCCAACGGCCGCCGGACCGGGTGCAGTTCGTCGGCCTGGGCGTACTCGAAGTGGCATTGCTCGTGTTGAGCGTGCTGGCCCTGGTCGCGGTCGGCGGCGGGGACCGGCCCGGTGAGCCCGGGGCCTTCTTCGGCTACCTGGTCACGCTCGTGAGCCTGCCGCCGTTGGCCTGGGTGCTGGCCCGGATGGAGCCGACCCGTTGGGGTTCGGCGATCGTCTGCGCGGTCTGCCTGGTGGCCCCGGTGGTGGTGGTCCGTTTGCAGCAGACCTGGGAGGTGCTCGGTGGTTGAGACACGACCGGCCGGACGCGCCACGAACGCCGGCCCCGGTCGGCTGCTGATCGCGGTCTACCTGCTCTTCGCCATCGCGGCGACCAGCCGGGCGGGTCTGCAGCTCGCCACCAAGTTCGACGAGGCGCCGGTGGCGTACCTGCTCTCCGGGGTGGCCGCGCTCATCTACATCGTGGCGGCGGTCGGGTTGGCGCGGGCCGGGCACACCGGCCGACGGGTCGCGCTGGCGTGCTGCTCCGTGGAGTTGGTCGGGGTGGTCGCGGTCGGCATCCTGAGCCTGGCCGACGAGGAGCTCTTCCCGGACGAGACGGTCTGGTCGCAGTTCGGCAGCGGGTACGGCTACATCCCGCTGGTGCTGCCGGTGCTCGGCCTGATCTGGCTCTGGCGCACCCGCCGCGCACCCGCCTGACAACGACGACGAGGGCGCCGCCGGCAGTGCCGGAGCGCCCTCGTCGGGGGTACACAGGTACGGGTCAGTCCCGCGGGCCGCCCGCGACGTAGATGACCTGACCGGAGACGAACCCGGCACCCTCGCTCGCCAGGAACGAGATGGTGTGCGCGACGTCCTCCGGGAACCCCGGGCGACGCACCGGGATCTCGGCCGCCGCGTGCTTCTTGAAGTCGTCGAAGTCGACCTTCATCCGGGCGGCGGTGGCCGCGGTCATGTCGGTGACGATGAAGCCGGGTGCGACCGCGTTCACGGTCACCCCGAACGGCCCCAGCTCGATGGCGAGCGTCTTGGTGAAGCCCTGGAGGCCGGCCTTGGCGGCGGCGTAGTTCGCCTGACCCCGGTTGCCCAGCGCGGAGGTGCTGGAGAGGTTGACGATCCGCCCCCACTTGCGGTCCACCATGTGCTTCTGCGCGGCCTGGCTGAACAGGAACGCGCCCCGCAGGTGCACCCCCATCACGGTGTCCCAGTCGGCGTTCGTCATCTTGAACAGCAGGTTGTCGCGCAGCACACCGGCGTTGTTGACCAGGACGGTGGGCGCGCCCAGGTCGGCGGCGATCCGGGCCACCGCTGCCTCGACCTGGTCCCGGTCGGAGACGTCGGCGCCCACACCGAGCGCCCGGCCACCGTCGGCGACGATGGCGTCCACCGTGTCCTTGGTGGCCGACTCCTCGATGTCGACGACGGCGACGGCCATCCCGTCGGCGGCCAGCCGTCGGGCGGTGGCCGCGCCGATGCCGCGTGCGGCTCCGGTGACGATGGCGACGCGGGGCTCCTCCGACATGATTACCTCCCGGTAACGTGGGGTCGATCGGAGGAGCTTAACGTCAACAGGCCGGCCCCCGGCATAGGCGAATCCACCGGTATCCGTAGCCGGAGACCTTCACCGCGCCGAGCTTGCCCAGCTCGCCGTAACCGCGGTCGGTGAGCACGTCGATCGGCATGTCGGCCTCCGGTTCGAGGCTGCTCAGGTCCACCTCGACGTCGTCGGTGCCCAGGTTGTGCACGAAGACCATGGTCCCGGTCGGCCCGTCCGCCCGGTGCGCGAGCACACCGGCGGGCACCGCCACGTCGATGTGCGTCGTCGAGCCGGACCCGATCTCCGGGGCCTCCCGCAGGGTACGGATCATGCGCTCGAACCAGGCGAGCAGCGACTTCGGGTCGCCGCGCTGGGCGGTGACGTTGATGTTCTGGTAGCCGAACTCACCCTTGTCGATCACCGGGCGGACCAGCTTCTCCGGGTCCGCCGTGGAGAAGCCGGCGTTCGGCTTGTACGACCACTGCATGGGGGTACGGATGGCGTCCCGACCCCGCAGCGACAGGTCCTCGCCCATCCCGATCTCCTCGCCGTAGCGCAGCACCGGCGTGCCGCGCATCGAGAACTGGAGGGCGTACGCCAGCTCGATGCGCCGCCGGTCGTTGCCGAGCATCGGGGCGAGCCGGCGACGGATGCCCCGGTCGTAGATGCGCATGGTCTCGTCCGGGCCGAACTCCGCGTACACCTGGTTGCGCTGTTCGGTCGTCAGCCGGGACAGGTCGATCTCGTCGTGGTTGCGCAGGAAGGTGGCCCACTGCCCACCGACCGGCAGCTTCGGGGTGTCGTGCAACGCGTCGATCAACTGCTCCGGGTCCTGCCGGGCCAGGGAGAGCATGAGCCGACCGTTGAGCATGAAGTCGAAGAGCATGTGGATCCGGTTGCCGGACCCGCTGGCGTCGCCGAAGAACGTCGGCAGTTGGTCCGGCTCGACGTTCGCCTCGGCCAGCAGGACGGCGTCGCCGCGCCGCCACTGCACGTGCTGGCGCATCTCGGTGAGGAACTCGAAGTCCTTCGGGGAGTTCGGGTTGCCCGGCTCGGTCAGCTCGATGATGAACGGCACCGCGTCCATCCGGAAGCCGGAGACGCCGAGCTGGAGCCAGAACGACATGATCTTCTTGATCTCCGCCCGGACCTGCGGGTTGGCGAAGTTGAGGTCCGGCTGGAACTTGTAGAACCGGTGGTAGAACCACGCCTTCGCGGTCCGGTCGTAGCTCCAGGTCTCGTCCTGCTCCCCCGGAAAGACCATGCCCTGGCGCCGGTCGTCCGGCTCGGTGTCCGACCAGACGTACCAGTCGCGGTACGGGGAGTCCGGCGAGGACCGGGCGGACTGGAACCACGGGTGCTCGTCGGAGGTGTGGTTTACCACCAGGTCGATGATCACCCGGATGCCCCGGTTCTGGGCCTGGTGCAGCAGCTCGGCGAAGTCGCCCAGGGTGCCGAAGCGCGGGTCCACGTTGTAGAAGTCGGTGGCGTCGTACCCGTCGTCGCGGTTGGGCGAGGGGTGGATCGGGTGCAGCCACAGGCAGGTCACCCCGAGCCGGGCCAGGTAGTCCAGCCTCCCGATCAGCCCACGAATGTCACCGACGCCGTCACCGTCGGAGTCGGCGTACGTGTCGATGTCGAGGCAGTAGACGACGGCTTCGGAATACCAACGGTCACCCATGCCGAAGGAACATCTCCGTTCGATCACCGCGGCAAACCCTTGGTTATCGTGCCTGTCATGGGAAACGACCTGGTACCGCCGAGCACACCGTTGGACTGGTCCGCGGGCAGGTGGCTGCACCCACCGGTACGCGTCGAGGACGGTCCCGCCGGCCAGCTCGTCGTCGAGCCGGCGGCGGAGAGCGACTTCTGGCGGCGGACCAGCTACGGCTTCGTCCACGACAACGGCCCGGCGCTGCTGGCACCGCTGCCGGTCGACACCGCCATGGAGGTGAGTTTCCGGCTCGACTTCGCGGCGCAGTTCGACCAGGCCGGTGCGCTCGTCCGCGTCGACGAACGGACCTGGACCAAGGCCGGCGTCGAGATCAGCGACGGTGAGGCGCAGGTCGGCGCGGTGGTGACCCGGGAGTTCTCCGACTGGTCGGTGGCGCCGGTGCCGCAGTGGGCGGGCCGGGAGGTGACCGTCCGGGTCAGCCGGGCCGGCGACGCGCTGACCGTCCGTGCCCGCGCCGACGACGAGCCGTGGCGACTGGTCCGGCTCGCCCCGCTGGATCCGGCGGCCGAGGCGGTGGCCGGGCCGTTCTGCTGTGCGCCGTCACGCGCCGGCCTGACCGTGGTGTTCACCGGCTGGCGGCAGGGTCCGGCGGACACCGCTCTGCACCCCGAGGTGTAGCAATAGCCTTGCCGGGTATGACAATCCGATCCCCCGCAGCCGACCGGAAGGACGACCATGGCGTACGCCCAGAGTGGCGACCCGGCCGAGTTCACCGGGTTGACCGGTTGGGTGGCCTCGGTGATCGAGGCGATGGGACCCGTGGGCGTGGCGCTGCTGGTGGCGTTGGAGAGCATCGTCCCGCCCATTCCCAGCGAGATCGTGTTGGCGCTCGCCGGCTTCCTGGCCCACGAGGGCAAGTTCAACGTCCTGCTCGTGACGCTGGCCGCGACGGTCGGCTCGCTTGTCGGCGCGCTGGTGCTGTACTGGCTCGGTGCGGCGCTCGGCGAGGAGCGGCTCAAACGGTGGTTGGACCGCATCCCGCTCGTCGACAGCGACGACCTGGAGAAGGCCGACAAGTGGTTCGAGCGGCACGGCCGGTGGGCGGTGCTGATCGGCCGGGTGGTACCGGTGGTCCGCAGTCTGGTCTCCGTGCCGGCCGGGGCCAACCGGATGCCGTTGGGCGAGTTCATCCTGTTCACCACGATCGGCAGCGGGGTGTGGAACGGGCTCATCGTCGGGGCCGGCTACGCGCTCGGCAGCCGTTGGCAGGACGTGGAGCGCTACAGCGACTGGTTCAACTACGCGATCGGCGCCGCCTTCGTGGTGGTGGTGGTCCTGTGGGTGATTCGCAAGGTTCGCAAGCGGCGGGAGCGCGACGACCGGCGGTCGGTGACCGCCGGTCGCTGATCCGCTACCGGTCGGCCGCCGCCGCAACTGCCTGCGGGCGGCGGAGCACCGCCTGTTCGACCGCCGACCACACGCTCGTGGTCACCAGGTAGATCACCGCGGCGAGCGGCAGCACCAGCGCCACCAGCACCGTCGTGAACGGCAGCAGGGGCAGCAGCCGCCCGAGCACGGCCGCTCCCGGCCCCTCGGTGGGCGTACCGGCCACCGTGCCGACGGCCGCCGCGGCGCGCCGCGCCCGCCGCGACGACCACCAGGCCACCGCCAGCAGCACGGCCAGCAGTACGGCGAAGAGCGGGCCGGCCGCCCCGGCCACACCGTCGCTGAGATGGTGGCCCAGCGGCACCCCGGCGAGCCGCTCGTCGAGCAGCCCGGTGCCGCCCTCGTTCGTGGCGAACAGCCGGTAGAGCACCAGCAGGAACGGCGCCTGGAGCAGCAGCGGCAGGCAGCCGGCGATCGGGTTGGCGCCGGCTGCTGAGTACAACGCGAACACCTCGCGCTGAACCTTCGCCGGGTCGTCGGCGTACCGCCGCTGGAGGTCTCGCACCTGCGGGGCGAGCGCCGCGCGGCGCCGCTCGCCGCGGACCTGCGCGACGGTGAGTGGCGAGATCAGCAGCCGGACGGCGATGGTGAACAGCACGATGGCGGCGGCGGTCGCCATCGTGCCGGCCAGTGGGGTGAGCAGGTCGGTGAGCCAGGACAGTGCCGTGCCGGCAGCGCCGACGACGTCGTGCAGTGGTGCGAAGGCAAGCATGGACAAACCCCTCGGTCCGATTCCGGTGGGGTCCTCCCCCGAGCGACACCCGACAGCACGGGCGACGCTCGACAGGGGGACCTGTGACGGCGGGATCGGCCGCGCGGCGGCGTGGCGCTACGCGGCCGAGGGGTGTCCCGGGGCACGGGGGCGGGGGCGACCGGCGGCGTCCGGGTCGATCTGCCGGGGCATTCGGCGGCCACGGGACCGGGCGCGCAGCCCGGCCCACCGCGGCCCGGTGCCGGGGGTGCCCGACCTGCCCAGCACCCGCGCCGCGAGCACCACGGCGAGCAGCACCAGGGCGGTCAGCGCGGCACCGGCGAGCAGGTCGGTCGGACGGCCGGCGAGCAGGGTGAGCTGGGCGAACGCGACCATCCACGCGACCCCGACAAACCCCAGTGGCACCGGCACGGGCTCAGCATAGGACCCGCTGTCACGTCGTCCCGCCGAAATCGACGGCACACCCGAGCACGACGAGTCACGCCACGTTTCCCGGTGTCGCCACGTTGGGTAACCAGACAGCGGACCGACGCGGATGGACCGCGACCGGTAGGAACGGACGGTGGTGTCGATGACCGGTCAGGTGGCGGAGGCGCCCAGCGAGACGGCTGCGGCGACCGGATTGCTCACCGTGGGTGTCGAGGAGGAGTTCCTGCTCGTCGACCCGCACACCGGGGCCGCGGTCCCGGCCGTCGACCTGGTGATGGAGCAGGTGCCGGCCGAGCTTCGCGGGCAGGTGGAGCGGGAGTTCCAGACCAGTCAGATCGAGATCGGCAGCCCGCCCGGCCTGGAGCTTTCGTCGATCCGGCACTCCCTCGGGGTGCTGCGGCGGGCGCTGTCCGACGCCGCCGAGCGGGCCGGCGTACGCCTGCTCGCCATCGGCACGGGTCCGGTGGACGGTCCGGTGCCGCCGGTGGTGGACAAGCCCCGCTTCGACCGGATGATCGAGCGGTTCCGGCTGCTCGTCCCGGGCCCCGGCAACAACGGCATGCACGTGCACGTCGGCGTCCCCGATCCGGAGACCGGTGTGCAGGTGCTCAACCACGTACGCCCGTGGCTGCCGATGCTGCACGCGATGACCACCAACTCCCCGTTCTCCCGCGGGGAGGACACCGGCTACGCGAGTTGGCGCTCGGTGGAGTGGGAGCGCTGGCCGTCGGTGGCCCCGACCCCCTATCTGGAGTCGCACGAGCACTACCAGCGGCTGATCCGACAGTTGATCTCCAGTGGGGTGATGCTCGACGAGGGGATGCTCTACTGGTACGCCCGCCTGTCGGCGAAGTACCCGACGGTGGAGCTGCGGATCGGCGACGTCTGCCCGTCGGTGGACGACGCGGTGCTGGTCGCCGCCCTGGTCCGGGCCCTGGTGGCGACCGCGATGGCGGATGTCGAGGCTGGGCGGCCGGCGTTGCAGACCGACCACCACCTGCTGGTCGGCGCACACTGGCGGGCCGCGCACGACGGCCTGGAGGGCGACGCGGTCGACGTCACCACCGGCGAGGTGCGCCCGGCCTGGGAGCTGCTGGACCGGCTGGTGGAACGGCTGCGGCCGGCGCTTGAGCAGCACGGCGACTGGGCCGACGTGACCGACCTGCTGGGCGGGTTGCGGCGGCACGGCAGCGGTGCGGCCCGGCAGCGCGCGGTGTTCGAGCGCACCGGCCGACTCACCGACGTGGTGCAGGACGTCGCACGACAGACCCGCGGCTGATCAGCACGTGACAGGATGAGGCCGTGGCGCAACGGCTGATCGTCATCGGCGGGGACGCCGCCGGAATGTCGGCGGCGTCCCAGGCCCGACGCCGCCGCGACCGCGACGACCTGGAGATCACGGTCTTCGAGCGGGGCCACTTCACCTCCTACTCGGCGTGCGGCATCCCGTACTGGATCAGTGGCCTGGTGTCCGGCCCGGAGGCGTTGATTGCCCGGGACCCGCAGACGTTCCGCACGACGTACGCGATGGACGTCCGGCTGCGCCACGAGGTCACGGCCATCGACCTGGACCGCCGCGAGGTGGTCGCCCGCGACCTGGAGGGCGGCGGCGAGGTCCGCGAGCGCTTCGACGACCTGATGTACGCCACCGGCGCGGTGCCGGTGCAGCCGCCCTGGGCGGCCACCGACGCTGGCGGCGTGTTCGGCATGCAGACCCTCGACGACGGGGCGGCGCTGCGCGACTGGCTGGAGGGTGAGCCACGGCCGCGTCGGGCCGTGGTGATCGGCGGCGGCTACATCGGCGTCGAGATGGCCGAGGCGCTGATGCAGCGCGGCCTGTCGGTGACCCTGGTCGAGGCGGGCTCACAGCCCATGGCGACCGTCGACGGCGACATGGCCGAGCTGGTCGCCGACGCGATGCGCGGCCTGGGTGTCACGATCCGCACCGACCTGCCGGTGACCGGCCTGGAGCAGCGCGACGGCCGGGTGTCCGCGGTGGTCACGGCCGAGGGGCCGATACCGGCCGACGTCGTGGTCCTGGGCCTGGGAGTACGCCCGAACACCGCGCTCGCCGAGGCTTCCGGGTTCCCGATCGGGACGACCGGCGGCATCCGGGTGGACCGGCGGATGCGGGTGACCGGGCTGTCCGGCGTCTGGGCGGCGGGCGACTGCGTGGAGACGTTGCACCGGGTCAGCGGGATGCCGGTACACGTGCCGCTGGGCACCCACGCCAACAAGCAGGGCCGCGCGGCCGGGATCAACATCGGCGGCGGGTACGCCACCTTCGCCGGTGTGATCGGCACGGCCGTGACGAAGGTCTGCGACCTGGAGGTGGGACGCACCGGCCTGCGGGAGCGGGAGGCCACCCTGGCCGGTTTCGACTTCGTCTCGGTGGTCGCCGAGTCGACCAACCGGGCCGGCTACTACCCCGGTGCCCGGCCGATGACCGTCAAGTTGATCGCCGAGCGGCCCAGCGGCAGGTTGCTCGGCGCGCAGATCGTCGGCTGGTCCGAGGCGGCCAAGCGGATCGACACGCTGGCCGTGGCACTCTGGAACGGCATGACGGTGGACGATATGACGTCACTGGACCTGGGCTACGCTCCGCCGTACGCGCCGGTGTGGGATCCGGTGCTCGTCGCCGCCCGCAAGGCGGTCGACGCGCTCGCTGCCCTCGACCGCTGACCGGTGCCCGCCGTGGAGGACCCGTGACCCAGACTCCGACCCGGCCGACGACGCGTCGGCGCCCGACGATGGTCGACGTGGCCCGGCACGCCGGGGTCAGCCTGAAGACGGTCTCGCGGGTGGTCAACGACGAGCCGGTGGGTCAGGAGCTGGTCAGCCGGGTGCTGGCCGCCATCGCCGAGCTGGGCTTCCGGCGCAACGACATCGCCCGCAACCTGCGCTCCCGGCAGCTCAACGCCACGGTCGGGTTGCTCATCGAGGAGATCGCCAACCCGTTCTACGCGACAATCGCCAGCGTTGCCGCCGAGATCGCCGCCGCGCACGGCACGATGCTGATCACCGCCTCGTCGGAGGAGGACCCGGAGCGGGAACGCGCCCTGCTCCAGGACTTCACCCAGCGCCGGGTCGACGGGCTGCTGGTGGTGCCGGCGGGCCTCGACCACTCGTTCCTGCGGCGCGAGGTCGAGTTGGGGATGCCTGTGGTGTTCCTGGACCGGCCGCCGCAGGGGCTGCACGCCGATGCCGTGCTGTTGGACAACCGGGGCGGCAGCCACGCCGCCGTCGCCGCGTTGCTGGATCAGGGGCACCGCCGGGTGGGCCTGCTGCTCGGTGCGCCGAGCGTGCCCACGATGCGCGAACGGTTGACCGGGGCGCGGGCGGCCCTGGCCGCGGCCGGGGTCGCACCGGACGAGTCGCTGGTCTCCGAGAGGCTCATCGCGCCCGAGGAGGCCGGGCGGGCGGTCGCCGCGCTGCTGGACCTGGCGGACCCGCCGACGGCCTTCTTCTGCGCCAACAACCGGCTCACCGTCGGCGCGCTCCAGGAGCTGCACCGCCGGGGCAGCGACGCCGCGCTTGTCGGCTTCGACGACTTCGAGCTGTCCCACCTGATGCCCCGGCCCCTGACCGTCGTCGCCTACGACACCCGGGAGCTGGCCCGGGTCGCCACCGAGCGGCTGTTCCAGCGGATCGCCGGAAACGACGAGTCCGCGCCGTCCACCACGGTCCTCCCCACCCAACTCCTCCGCCGCGGCCTCCCCTAACCCAACCCCCGCTCGCCCCCACCCCCACCCCCACCCCCACCCCCACCCCCACCCCCACCCCCACCCCCACCCGGTCGATCATGGAGTTGTGGTGGGCGTTTGACTGCACTTCGCGGCGTTTGTGAGGCACCATAAGTCCATGATCGACCCGGCGAGCCTGGGCCCCGGCGCGGTGGGGGGCGGGGTGGGGGCGAGGGCCGGGGTTTTACGGGGTTGGGTTGAGGAGGGCGTCGACGTCGGCGCGGTGGGGTGGGTCGGCGCCCTGGCGGGCGCAGGTCAACGCGGCCACCGTCGCGGCCTGCCGCAGCACGACGTCCCACTGCTGCTCGGTCACCCCGGCGAGCCGGTCGGCCGGCCGGTCGCCGAGCGCGTCGAGGTCGGCCAGCGCGGCCAGCAGACCGCCGGTGAACGAGTCACCGGCGCCGACGGTGTCGACGACCGTGGTGCGTACCGCCGGTTGCTCGTGCAGCGATCCGTTCGGGGCGAGCAACCAGACACCCTCACCACCCCGGGTGACCAGCGCGCAGGACACGCCGGCGTCGCGCCACTCGGCCAGTACGTCACCCACCGACCGGTCCGGGTAGAGCCACGCCAGGTCCTCGTCGCTGGCCTTCACCACGTGCGCGAGGGGCACCTGGCGTCGTACCCTGGCCTGCTCGGCCGCCCGGTCGGTGACGATGCTCGGCCGCAGGTTGAGGTCGATCGAGACGGTGAGCCCGTCGCGGCGGCGTTCGCGGGCGAGCAGGTCCTCCAGCACCTGCGCACCGGGTGCCAGCGCGAGCGCGAGGGATCCGGTGTGCAGCGCGGTCGCCCCTGACCCGGTGAGGTCGGGCAACTCGTCCGGCGTCCACTGCCAGTCCGCCGTGCCGGCCAGCCGGAACTCGTAGCTGGCCTGCCCGCTGGTGTCCAGCGTGGCCTTCGCCACCGAGGTGGGCTCCGGGGCGCGGACCGCCCAGTCCAGCTCCACCCGGTTGGCGCTCAGGTGTGCGGCGAGCTGCCGACCGTACTCGTCGGCCCCGAGCCGGGCCAGCAGCCGTACCGGCTGGTCGAGCCGGGCCAGGGTGACCGCCACGTTCGCCGGGGAGCCTCCCGGCACGGCGCGCTCCCCCTCGGCGGTGACCACCAGGTCGATCAGCGCCTCACCCGCGACCACGATCATGCGGTCACCTCGCCCGGCGCGAGCGGGCCGGGGCCACCGAGCCCGGTGGCCGAGCGGGACAGCAGCACCGCCTGGTACGCGTGGTAGACGTCCGGCCGACCGTGCCAGACCGTGTCGGCGGGCAGGTTCTGCGGGTCCAACTCGTGCCGCCAGCCGGTGCCGTCGATCAGGTAGCGGCGCGCGTACGCCCAGAAGACCCGGTACCAGTCGGCGTAGACGTCGTCGCCGGTGCGGCGGTACAGGGTCACCGCCGCTCCGACGGCCTCGGCGAGCACCCAGTGCATCCGGGAGCGCACCACCGGCCGGTCGTCCCAGTCGATCGTGTAGACGAAGCCGTCGGCACCGTCGACCGCCCAGCCGCGGCGTACGGCGGCGGCGAACAGGTGGCGGGCGTCGGTGAGCAGCCAGCGTGGCGGCTGCGGCAGGACCGCTTCCAACTCCAGCAGCAGCCGGGCCCACTCCAGCCAGTGGCCCATGGTCGAGCCGTACGGCCGGAACTGGTCGGCGGGCTGGTCCCGGTTGTAGTCGAGCAGCGGCGTCCAGTCGGCGGTGAAGTGCTCGGGCAGCCGCCAGTCGTGCCGGGCGGCCTCGGTGTGCGGCAGGTGGTAGGCGATCCGCAGGGCCCGGTCGGTCCAGCTCGGGTCGCCGGTGGCGGCGGCAGCGGCGAGGAACGCCTCCACCATGTGCATGCTGCTGTTCGCGCCGCGGTAGTCCTCGGTCACCGTCCAGTCCCGGTTCCACGACTCGCGGACCGCTCCCACCTCGTCGTCCCAGAACCGGTCCCGCACCACGGTCAGGACGTCGGCGAGCAACTCCTCCGCGCCGGGCCGTCCGGCGCGCGCGGCGCTGGATGCGGCGAGCAGCACGAACGCGTGGTCGTAGCCGGCCTTGTGGTCGTCGACGGGCGCTCCCTGCTGGTCCACGGCGCTGAACCAACCGCCGAACCGGTCGTCGCGCAGCAGGGTGCTGAGCGCGGCGATTCCGTGGTCGACAAGGGCGGCGGCGTCGGGGTCGCCGCCCAGGTGGGCGAGCGCGGCCACGTGGGTCATCCGGCAGGTGATCCAGGTGTAGACGGGTTCACCACGGTCCGGGGTGCGGTCGTCGGTCAACCACCAGAAGCCGCCCTCGGCCCGGACCGCGCGGCGGGCCGTGTCGAGCAGCGTGCGGGTCTGGTCGGCGAGGAAGTCGTCCAGGTCGGGCAGGTCGGGTGATCCTGCGGGGTTCGTGGTGGCGTCGAATCGGGGCACGTCGGTCATCTCAGCTGGTCACCGTCGGGTAGGAAAGGGACATACGGCCAGGATCGGCGTACGGACCGGGTCCGCGCCGCAAAACCGTCAACGGTACGGCGTGACGCCGCAGACGCAAGGGAGGATCATGAGTGCGATTCATCCCTTATGACCGTTGACATCGTTGTCACTTCTCAACCCTGCTCCGGCAGCCGGCCGACTGTCAATTCCGGCCATCCGCGTTGCCTGGCGTCAGCGTTCCTCACGCGCCACCGAGGTCGGTCAGACCGATCTCGGCGGGAGGAAGCTCGTGGATGCCCGGGCCGGCACGCAGGCCCTCGAGCATGAGGACCAGGAAGCGGTCCACGCTGCGTTGGGTGAGTTCGGCGCGCAGCCCGGGTAACGGCCGCAGCAGCAGTGCCATCATCAGGGTCAGGTCGCTGGCGCCCACGTCGCGGCGCAGATCGCCGTCGGCCTGCGCGCGGCGGACGAGCCGGTCGAGGATCTTCAGCAGGGCTTGCCGCAGCCGCTGCTCCTCGGGCTCGGTGTGCAACTGCTCCCAGGTGCTGGTGAACCAGATCGACAGCCAGGTGGCCAACCGCAGCTCGGCCGCCGCCCGGCGGACGAAGCGCGCCAGCGCCCGCCACGCGTCCGGCTCCTCGTCCTCGGCGTCGCGAGCGATGGCGACCACACGGTCGAAGCCGTCCAGCGCCACCCCGCGCACCAGGGCCTCGCGATCGGGAAACCGGCGGTACAGGGTGGCGGCCCCGACACCGGCGCGGCGGGCCACCTCCTCCATCGGCACGTCGACGCCCCGTTCGGCGATGAGCGCCCGAGCGGCCTCGATGATCTGCTCGCGGTTGTGCCTGGCGTCGGCCCGGAGCCTGCTGCCCTCGTTCGTCACTCCATCAGTATACGGATGAAGTTCTGTCACTTACACTCGTCAAGTGGAGGAGCATCTATCATTTAGGAGTCCGCCGATGAGCACCGAACTGGCTCAGATGCTGCACCGAATCGGGCACCACGGGCGCGTGGCAGCCGACGTGGAGACGCTGTTCGCCCTACATCAGGCCTGGCGGCACACCGTGCCGTACGAGAACCTCGACATCCAGCTCGGCCGGCCGATCGCCCTCGACGCGGAGGCGATCTTCGACAAGCTCGTGCGGCGTCGACGCGGCGGCTACTGCTACGAGCAGAACGCCGGCCTGGCCACGCTGCTGCGGCTGACCGGCTTCCAGGTAACCATGGTGGAGGCCGCCGTTCTGCGCGCGACGCGCGGCGAGGCGATGTGGGGCAACCACAACGCGCTCCTGGTCGACCTGGACGGTCGGCGCTGGCTGGCCGACGCCGGCATCGGCGACGGATTCGTCCAGCCGTTGCCGATGCGGGAGGGTCCGCACGCGCAGGGGCGCCTGACCTACCGGCTCGAACAACTCGACCCGGACACCTGGCGATTCCACCACCACCCCGGCGGCACCATCGCCTCCTACGATTTCCGCCTGCGACCACGGGACATCGCCGACTTCGCCGCCCGCTCCCGGGACATGTCCACGTCCCCCACCTCGGCGTACGTCACCACGCTCATGGCCGCCCGGCCGATCGCCGGCGAGACCCTGATCCTGCTGTCCCGGACCCTGCGCCGGCTGGGCGCCGACACCAGCAGCCCGCGCACGATCACCGACGTCGACGACTTCGCCCGGACGCTGTCCACGCACTTTCTCGTACCACTCGACGACCTCGGCCCGGACGGCGTCGCGCGCCTCTGGCAGCAGACCGGCACCCAGGACGACCTGTGGCGCGCACGCGTCCGCAACACGTCCTGAGCGGGAGCGGGGGCCTGGTCAGGACGTGGACGACACATGGTCGCCGGTCGCGGCGGACAGCAGCGTGGCCCAGTCCTGGCCGGCGACCCAGTCGGCGAAGCCGTGCCAGCCGACCTCCGGGTAGTCGCGACGCAGGCCGGCGACGTCGAGGTCCAGACCGACATCGGTGAAGTACGCGAACATCGCCGCCAGGTCGGTGGACCACTGTTGGACGCGGGTCAGGGGCACCCGCCGATGGTTGATCGCGGAGCCGATGGCACCGGCGAGGATCTCGGCCATCTCCGCGGGTGTGCGCTGATCGGAGGCGATGTCGATCCGACGGCCGGCGAACGCGCTGGCGCGCCCCAGGACGAGGGCGGCGAACGCGCCGATGTCGACCGCCGCGATGAGGGCGAGCGGCCGGTCGGCGGGCATCGGCCAGGCGAAGACGCCCTCGCGCAGGCCGTCGAGGGTCCAGCCGCTGGCGTAGTTGTCCATGAAAGCCGCCGGCGCGATGATCGTCCAGGGCACACCGCAGCCCCGGAGGTGCTGCTCGACCAGGTACTTGCTCTCGTAGTGCGGAACGCCCGTGCCCCGGTCGGCGTGCGCGACGGTGGTCAGCACGATGTGGTCGAGGCCAGCGGTCACCCCGGCGTCGACGAGGGCCGTGCCGTGCCGGACCTCGGTGGCGAGGTCGGTGCCGAAGGGGGTGGTGACCGCGAACAGCGAGTCGGCTCCGGCGAGCGCGGCGTCCAGGGAGGCGCGGTCGTCGAAGTCGGCGTGGCACAGCTCGGCGCCGAGGTCGCGCAGGACGTTGGCGGCCGGGGAGGTGGGTTGGCGGGTGAGCGCGCGTACCCGGTGGCCGGCCTTCAGCAGGGCGCGGACCGTGGCCCCGCCCTGCGCTCCGGTGGCTCCGCTGACGGCAACGGTGAGCATGAGTCCTCCTGGGGTAATATAGCTGCGTGACGCATTAACTGCGCCACGCAGCAGGCTAGGAAGAATCGCTGCGTCGTGCAACTAGTTTGGAGGTGATCTGGGTGACCCCACCGCGCAGGGCCCGGCTGTACGAGGAGTTGTCGATGGCGTCCCGTCGCTATCTGGCCTCGTACGTGCTGTTCAACCAGGCCATCGCCGACCACCTCGGCCTCCACCCGACCGACGTGCAGTTCCTGAGCCTGCTCACCGCGGCGCCCGGTCCGCGCACGGTGCGTGAGATCGCTGAGATGACCGGCCTCACCACGGGCTCGGCCACCCGCCTGGTCGACCGACTCGAACGTGGTGGCTACGTGAAACGCACGCCCGACCGGGAGGATCGGCGCCGGGTGCTGGTCAGCCCCGTGCCGGATCGCGTCGACCGGGTCACGGCGGTCTGGGACGACCTCGGCCAGTCCTGGCAGGCGATCCTCGACGACCAGACCGACGACGAGCTTGAGGTGATCACCCGCCACCTGGCGCGCGCACACGACCTGAGCCACGCCCAGATGGAATACCTGCGCTCCCGTCCGAAGCCCGACTGAGCCGCGACGGCAGCCCTTACCGGTTGGGTCAGTAGTAGTTGTCGATCGGCTGACGCGCCTCGTCGAACAGCGCCGGCCCCTCGTAGCGGACCGCGGGCAACGGCGGGGTGGCCGGCTTGACCTCTTCGAACTGCTCGCTGGACAGGGCGTACACCACCCGCCCGAGCCCGGAGCGGTCGATCGCGGTCGCGCACATCGGGCAGGGCTGGCAACTGGTGAACATGGTGGTGCCGGCCGCCACGTCGGGCGCGAGTTCCCGGGCGGCCCAGCGGGCCAGCTTGAGTTCCGGATGGGCGCTGATGTCCGAGTCGGACACCACCGTGTTGTGGTCCTCGATCAGCACCGTGCCGTCCGCACCGACGAGCAACGACCCGAACGGCCGTTCGCCGGCAGCCCCCGCCTGGCTGGCGATCTCCACGGCGCGGCGGAGAAACGTCTCGTCGTCGGGTGTCATCGAACCTCCTGGGTCGTGGCGTACGCGGCCACGGCCGCGAGGGTCCGCCAGGCGCGTTCGGGTTGGCGGATCTCGGCCGGGTCACCGTTGAACGGGTCGAGCACCACCGCCTCCGCGCCGAGCAGCCGGATCTGGTCGAGGTCGGCGACGATCTGCTCGATGGTGCCGACACCGGCGAGCCGGTCCGGGGCAGTGACCGGTTCGCGGGTTTCCTGGAGCGCGATGCGCGGCACCAGCGCCGGCTCGGGGAGGCCCAGTTCCTTGGCGATGGTGCCGAGCCGCCCGGCCGCGTCCGCGAGTTCGCCGGGCGTGAGTCGCAGCGGATGCCACGCGTCACCGAGCCGAACGGCGCGACGCATGCCGGCGTCGCTGTTACCGCCGACCCAGATCGGGACCGCCGGGCTGTCGTAGTCGTCGGTGTCCTGCCAGGCGTCGCGCATCGCGCGCAGATGGTCGTCGGTCAACGCGCCGCGTCGTTGGAACGGGACGCCGAGCGCCTCGAACTCCTGCCGGGCCCAGCCGACGCCGACCCCGAGGACGAGCCGGCCGCCGCTGAGCCGGTTGAGGTTCGCCGCCATCCGGGCGGTGAGCAGCGGGTGCCGGTACGGGACGATGAGCACCGTGGTGCCCAGCCGGACCCGGCGGGTCACCCCAGCCAGCCAGGACAACGTGGTGAACGGCTCGTAGAACGGCGCCGGGTACTGCTGGGCCACGTCCGGAGTCACCGCGATGTGGTCGGAGACCATCAGCAGGTCGAACCCGAGGCCCTCGATTGTCTGCGCCCACCGTCGCAGCACGTCGGGGTCGGTGCCCGGGCCGAAGTTCGGGACGTTCACGCCGATCTGCACGGGCCTACGCTAGCCACTGTGGACGAGCCTGGGAACGCCCAGCCCCAGGATGGCCGGATGGAACTACCCGAGGGACTCGACTGGGTAGGCGCGTCACCGGCCGGCCGGGCCTGGCTCGCCACGCTCCCGACGTGGCTGACGGAGTGCGCCGAGCAGTGGTCGCTGCGACTTGGCCCGCCCTTCCGGCAGGCGTACGCCTCGCTGGCGCTCCCGGCGGACCTACCGGACGGGACGGCGGCGGTGCTGAAGCTCCAGTACCCGGACGACGACAGCCGGCACGAGGCCGACGCGCTGGCCCACTGGGACGGCGACGGCGCGATCCGGCTGCTCGCACACGATCCGGAACGACGCGCCCTGCTGGTGGAACGCTGCCGGCCCGGCGGTCCGCTGCACGAGTTGCCGATGGACCGGGCGCTGGACGTGGTGACCAGGCTGCTGCCGCGGCTCTGGCGACCCGCTGGCAGACCGTTCACCCCGCTCGCTGAGGAGGCCGCCGGCCGGATCGACCGGATGCCCCGCGCATGGGAGCGGGTCGGCCGGCCGTACGAGCGGCGGCTGTTGGACGCGGCGCTCGACCTGCTCACCGCCCTGGTGTCGAGCCAGGGCGAGCAGGTGCTCGTCAACCAGGACCTGCACGCCGGCAACGTGCTCGCCGCGGACCGGGAACCCTGACTGGCGATCGACCCGAAGCCGCTGACCGGCGAACGCGAGTTCTCGGTCGTGTCGATGGTGCGGGGTCCGGAGTTGGGCCATTCGCCGGCCGCCGTCCGACACCGGTTGCGCCGGCTCAGCACCGACCTCGGACTGGACCGGGAGCGGGTGCGGGATTGGACGATCGGGCACACGTTGGCCTGGAGCGTCGCCGACGACGGCGTCTTTCCGCACCAGATCGAGGTGGTCCGCTGGCTGCTCGACGGCGACTGACCGCCATCATTGATCGACTACTCCGCCCATGATCGCGCTCGATTCAGGATGTAGTGGTCTGCCCAACCCAGGAGGCCACTCTTTCCTTGTTCCAGCACGATCAAGGGCGGCTCGGGCGGCTCGGGCGGCCTGGGCGACGCGACCGGCTCAGCCGGCTTGGCAGGTGCGGCACCAGTAGAGGTTGCGCCCGGCCAGCTCACCACGGCTGACCTCGGTGCCGCAGACGTGACAGGGCGCGCCGGGGCGGCGGTAGACGTACACCTCGCCGCCGTGCCGGTCCACCCGGGCCGCCCGGCCCATCGCCTCCGGCAGGTGTACGTCGCGCACGGTGTCGATCCGGCCATGCTCGACCGCGAGCCGCATCAGCCCGACCAGGTCGGCCCAGAGCGCGTCCCAGCCGGCGCGGGTCAGCCGGCGGCCGGGCATCGTCGGCGGCAGTCCGGCCCGGAACAGCGCCTCGGTCACGAAGATCAACCCGGTGCCGGCCACCACCGACTGGTCCAGCAACAGCGCCGCGAGGGGCGTCGGGCTGCGCGAGATCCTTTGGTACGCCCGCTCCGGGTCGGCGTCGGCTCGTAGCGGATCCGGCCCGAGGCGGTCCCTTAGTGCGGCCACCTCGGGTGGGCTGATCAGCTCGCAGGCGGTGGGTCCGCGCAGGTCCAGCCAGTGTCGATCGCTGGCCAGCCGCAACCGCACCTGGCCGATCGGCTCGGGCGGCTCCCCCGATCCGTCGGTGAACTTCCCATAAAGCCCAAGGTGTACGTGCAGAGTCAGCTCGCCGGCGTAGTGGTGCAGCAGGTGCTTGCCGTACGCCTCGGTGCCCTCCAGCACGGTGCCGGAGAGCCGGGCCGCGCCGTCGGCGAAGCGGCCCTGCGGGCTGGCGGCGTGCACCTTGTCCCCGGCGAACAGCTCGGCGTGGCGGGCCGCCAGGCGGTGGATCGTATGTCCCTCTGGCACAGGTGCCAAGGATAGCCAGCCCGCACCGAGACGCCGATCGGCCCAGGTCACCGCCGCGCTGATCGCCGCCGGCCGGCCGCCGCCGCGCCCCTCGCCTCGGGCGTCGCCGCGCCCCTCGCCTCGGGCGCCGCCGCGCTGATCGCCTCGGGCGTCGCCGCGCCGCCTCCGGGCGTCGCCGCGCTGATCGACTCGGCTTTTAGGAAGTCGGGGTGTTCTGGTGAGCGGGACACCCCGACGTTCAGGAGGGCGAGTCGATCAAGCGGGAGGGCGCCCTGGACGGTGTAGTCAGCTCCGGCGCTGCCCCTTGACGTCGCCCACGAACGCGGCCCAGGCGGCAGGAGCGAAGGCGAGCGCCGGACCGGTCGGGTCCTTGCTGTCGCGTACGCCCACGACGCCGGGCAGGTCGTCGGCCACCTCGACGCAGTTGCCGCCGCTCCCGCCGCTGCGGGTGCTCTTGCGCCAGGTCGCACCGGCAAGGTCAGTCATGATGCTCCTCGATGATCGAAGTGATCATTTTTTCTGATTCTGCCTCACCCGAGGCGAGGGCCTCCAGATCCGACCAGACATGTTCGTAGGCGACCACCTCGGCTGGTTTGTCCAGATAGAGCGCCCCGGTGATGTTCTCCACGTAGACAGTGGTCGGCTCGGTGGACGCCCTCCCGAACGCCTGCGGGAAGTCCAGCAGGACGAAGGTGCCCGTCTCGCTGGCCAGCGGCGGACCGGCCGCGAGCGGCAGGACCCGCAGACTCACCGTCGGCAGTGCGGCCACATCGAGCAGGTGTCGCAACTGCTGAGCCATCGCCCGGCGGTCGGGGATCGTGCGCCGCAGAACGGCCTCACTCAGGACGACCCGCAGGGTGGGCGCGGTGGGCAGCCGACGCACGAGGATGCCCTGCCGTTGCAGCCGGACCTCCACCAGCTTCTCCCGATCCTCCTCGCGCAGGGTCGGATTCTTCCGGCGGAACAGCTCGCCGGCGTACTCCCGGGTTTGCAGGAGTCCGGGAATTAGCTCGGCGTCATATTGGCGCAGTGCCGAGGCGGAGGATTCCAGGCCGACGTACAGCGAGAACCACGACGGCACGACATCGCCGTACGAATGCCACCAACCCCGGGCGCGAGTCTCCTTCGCCAGCCCGGCGACAATCTCGCCCATCGCGTCGGGCACCCGATAGAGAGCACACATCGCTCGGGCGTCCACGACGCGCACCGGGACCAGCCCCTTCTCGACGCGCCACACCTTCTGCCGTGAGCAGTCCAGTGCTTCGGCTGCGGCGTCCAGCGAGACCGAGGCATCCTCGCGGAGCTGCGTGAGCAGCCGTCCGAGCTGCCGCCGAGGGACCGTGGACCCGCTTGTTTCATCCGTCATGCAACATCACCGCGTCCCTCCTGCAACACCGAATGTTTCGCCTCGCACGCAATTCTCTTCCATTCCTCGTGCGTCAATATGACGTGACGTTAGGGCGGCTGTGCGGATTGCACAAGGGGGCCAGCATGGAACAAGATGTCACGCGTTGGCGCCTCCCAGAAAGCAGAATCGGGAATAGCGTCAGCACAAGGCCACCGGGACGCTATTGCTCGGAAGGACACCGCCATGCGCGTGTCGTACAACGAATATCTCTTGGTCACCGCGCTGACCCTCGCCCGTCGACACCGGCCCGTGTGGAGCTGGGTGCGCTGGCGCACCGTGTGCCGCTGCGGCGACGAACTGCCCTGCCGGGCCCGCCACCGCATCCCGATCAGCCGTGGCCACTGGCCGACGTGACCGAGTGGAAACCCGGCGACCTGCTGCTGATCGGCGCGGCGTGCTCGGTGCAGTTCGCCGGCGAGCGGGCGCTGCGCCTACGACTGGTCAGTGTCGACAAGCGCCCGACGTACCACGGATGGGTCTGGCTGACGGGCTACGTACTGAATGGCAAGGGCCTGGCCGTCGACCGGCGGGAGGTCTTCGTGCGGCAGGCCGGGGTGCGGCGTGGCGACCCCGTACCCGAAATTGGTGTCAAGAAACGCCCAGGTGGGTAATTCAGGACGGAAGCGCGTGGGTGCCACCCCGTCCGTCGGCCACCACGCATTTATCAGGAGGTGTGTAGTGGTCAGGATTCCTTCGCTGTCCCGCCGGTCCGAGCCGGCACCGACGCGGGACGAGAACCTCGACGGCCGCGTGGACGGCCGCGACGCCCCGGTCGCCGACCGGGACAGCACGGCGGCCACCGACGCGGGCCGATTTGACGACGTCGCCGGACGGCCGGTGGTCACCGACCGGGACGCCGACCAGACGACGTACCGCAGCGCCGCAGCGCCCAGCGGCCAGCTCGGCGAGGCCGAGCGGCGGGCCGCCGAGCGGGCTGCGGTGGCCCGAGCCGCCATCTCCCGCCCGGTCGAGAGCGAGCCACGGACCGGCACCGCCCGCCCGGCGGAGACCACGTCCCCGGCCGCCCGCCCGGCGGAGACCGAGTCCCGGACCGGCATTGCGGTGGAGACCGAGTCCCGGGCCGGCACCGCCCCGACCTTGGCGCGCACCGCCGAGCGGGACGCCGACCTCGACCCCACCACCCGCCGGCCCGAGCCGACGGACGGGCTCACCACCGACCGCCCGGCCGACCCGACCCCGGGCGCGACCACGCCGGAGCCGCCGGTGACCCGTGGCCCGAAGCCGCGGGCCAGCCTGCTCGCCACTCTCGGCCTGATCGTCTCCGTCGTCGGTGCGATGTTCGTGCTGACCGGCACCCTGGCCGGGTACGGCATCGGGGTCGGCGCGTTCGGCGCGGTGCTCGCGGTGCTCGGCCTGATGGCCACCCACCGCCGGCACGTCGCCGGCAAGACCGACGCGCTGTTCGGCGTGCTGATCGGCCTGGCCGCGGTGGTGATCGGGGTGCTCGCGATGACCGGGCAGTTCGACTGGCCGACCGCCGACGGGGACTGGGTGCAACGCTTCCGGGAGTGGCTTGACTCACAGTTTGTGGATCGTTTCTAGCGGGCACTGTTCCGCTCGCCGGTGATGCACCGGCGAACAGCCGGCGGTTCGCCGGCAGCCCGAACTCATCCGGTGGTTCACCGGCCGGGCAACACCCTTTCAGGGGCGGCGGTTCGCCGCCCCTGAAGTGTTTTCCGGGCCAGGCCCGTGGCGGCTTCCGTGCCCGGTGGCCCGAAACACGAATCCTGGCCCACCCAGCCCGGAACGCAACGATTCGCAGCCGAGCCCCCCTGAGACGCAATGAATGTTCGGTCTGCGCAACTCTCGGTGGTGGATCCTGCCGCTGGGGCCGCATAGCGTTGAGTCACGGCGCCAGCCCGTGGGCCACGGTGGCCGGGCGCGCCCGACCCCTTGGAGCAGGACAATGACGATGGACGCCACCAGCCAGCGCCTGTTGATGTGCCGGCCGACGTACTTCGCCGTCGATTACGCGATCAACCCCTGGATGGACCCGAGCGCGCCGGTCGACACCGCGCTGGCCGTCCGGCAGTGGGAGCAGCTCCGCCAGACGTACCTTGATCTGGGCCACACCGTCGAGGAGATCACTCCGGTGCCCGGCCTGCCCGACATGGTCTTCGCCGCCAACGGCGGCACGGTCATCGACGGCAAGGCGATGGCCGTGCAGTTCCGCGACCCGCAGCGCGCCGACGAGGCACCGGCCTACCGGGCCTGGTTCGAGGACGCGGGCTTCGAGATGTACGACCCGAAGCACGTCAACGAGGGCGAGGGCGACGTCCTGCTGGCCGGCGACCACCTGCTGGCCGGCACCGGCTTCCGCACGGCGCACGCCTCGCACGCCCAGTTGCAGGAGGTCTTCGGCTACCCGGTGATCACCATGCAACTGGTCGACCCCCGCTTCTACCACCTGGACACCGCGCTGACCGTGCTCGACGAGCGGACCGTGGCGTACCTGCCGGAGGCGTTCTCCCCCGGCAGCCAGGCGGTGCTGCGCCGGCTCTTCCCCGACGCGGTGCACGCCACCCTGGCCGACGCCGAGGTGCTGGGGTTGAACGCGGTCAGCGACGGACAGCACGTGGTGCTGCCCGCGCAGGCCACCGACCTGGCCGCCAAGCTGCGCGACCGGGGCTACGAAACCATCGGTATCGACCTGTCCGAGCTGCGTAAGGCCGGCGGCGGACCGAAGTGCTGCACACTGCGACTCCGCCAGGGAAAGGCAATCAAGTGATCGTGGATGACATCCTGCGGACGCCGGGAGCGGTCCGGGACGCCGAGCGTTGGACGGCGCACAACTACCACCCGCTGCCGGTGGTGATCTCGTCCGCCGAGGGCGCGTGGCTCACCGACGTGGACGGCAAGCGCTACCTGGACTGCCTGGCCGGCTACTCCGCGCTGAACTTCGGCCACCGGCACCCGCAGCTCATCGCCGCCGCGCACGCGCAACTGGACCGGCTGACGCTGACCAGCCGCGCGTTCATCCACGACCAGTTCGCCGACTTCTGTCGGGAGCTGGCCGAGCTGTGCGGCAAGGACCTGGTGCTGCCGATGAACACCGGCGCGGAGGCCGTGGAGACCGGGATCAAGGTGGCCCGCAAGTGGGGCTACCAGGTCAAGGGTGTGCCCGCCGGCCAGGCCAACATCGTGGTCGCCGAGGGCAACTTCCACGGCCGGACCACCACCATCGTGAGCTTCTCCACCGACGAGGACGCCCGCGCCGACTTCGGGCCGTACACCCCGGGG
Organism: Micromonospora sp. NPDC085948; assembly: GCF_040686315.1. Taxonomy (NCBI): domain Bacteria; kingdom Bacillati; phylum Actinomycetota; class Actinomycetes; order Micromonosporales; family Micromonosporaceae; genus Micromonospora; species Micromonospora sp. NPDC085948. Next base: position 279,276 of record NZ_JBFBJW010000001.1, read on the forward strand.
TTCACGGTCGTGCCGTACGGCGACCTGGACGCGCTGACCGCCGCGATCGACGAGAACACCGTGGCCGTGCTGCTGGAGCCGATCCAGGGCGAGCAGGGCGTGGTGGTGCCGCCGGAGGGTTACCTGCCGGGCGTACGTCAGGTCTGCACCGACCGCGACGTGCTGTTCATCGCCGACGAGATCCAGTCCGGTCTGGGGCGTACCGGCGAGACTTTTGCCTGTGACCACGAGGGCGTCGTGCCCGACATGTACCTGCTCGGCAAGGCGCTCGGCGGCGGTATCGTGCCGGTCTCCGCGGTGGCCGCGAACGCCGACGTGCTCGGCGTGCTCAAGCCCGGCCAGCACGGCTCCACCTTCGGCGGCAACCCGCTCGCCTGCGCGGTCGCCATCGAGGTCGTCCGGCTGCTGGCCACCGGCGAGTTCCAGCGCCGCTCGGCCGAGCTGGGTGAACGGCTGCGAACCGGCCTGGAAGGGTTGGTCGGCAAGGGTCTGGTCGGGGTACGCGTCCGCGGCCTGTGGGCCGGTCTGGACATCGACCCGGCGCTGATGAGCGGGCGGGAGGCGTGCGAGCGGCTCGCCGAGCGTGGCGTGCTCGCCAAGGACACCCACGGCTCCACCATCCGGCTCGCCCCGCCCCTGGTCATCACCGAGGAGGAGATCGACCTGGCGGTAACCAAGCTGGCCGAGGTGCTGGCCGGCTGAAGCACACGTGCTGGAAGGCGGGCGTCGGGAGTCCCGACGCCCGCCTTCCGCGTCAGGGGCGGGGTAGGCGCATCGCCATTGTTGGGGCCTCGGCCATCACCGAGGTGGGGGTGAACGGGGCGCCGGTCGGCAACTCCTCGGCACGGCCGATCTGCACCCCCGGGTACAGCTCCACCATGTCGTTCTCACCGAGCACCCGGGACTGCTGCGGGGCCAGGGGAACCCGGTCCGACTCGGTCATCGAGCCGGCCGGACGGATGCCGGAACCGTTGGTGCTGATGTCGGTCACGATGACCTCGCCGACCCGCAGCTCGAACTGGACGTGACCACGGCTGATCCACCGCCGGGCCTCGTCGTTGAGCCACTGACCGAGCATGATCCCGCCGTCCTGCTCGGGAGCCCGGCCGGCCACGATCGGCCGCTCCTCGGTGAGCACGAACCGCCGCCGGACCAGACCACCGACGCGCACCGCGAGCACCTCGCTACGCGGACGCGGGCCACTGTCACCGAGGCGTACCCCGTGTCGGGGGCAGGTCGGCACGCCGTTGCGCAGCGCGGGCGGCGGCTGCGCGGCCGGGCCGCGATCGGCGCCCCCGGCCAGGTCGGCGAACGCGCCACCCCCACCACCGCCGCCGAACAACGCGCAACCCGACTCTGGGCAGCGCCACTGCCGGGCCAGCAGCTTCACGCCGGTCGGCGAGGGCTTGCCGGCGACCGGCGCGTGCCCACCGCCGACGTGCGCGATGAACACCGGCCCGCCGGCGCCCGGCACCGGGGCGACCACCCGACCGGGCTGCTCGACCAGCCACGGGAACCGCCCGCGCAGCCCGTCGAAGCGGACCCGGCTGAGCACCGGCAACCCGAGCAGGTCGGCCACCTCCAACATCCGGTCGCCCGGATTGTCGAGCACCTCGACGAGCCCGTCGTCGGCCCAGCGCCGCACGACCATCCGCTCGTTGGACGTCAGGTCGGCGTCGGAGAGCAACGCCCGGTGTACGACCGCGTAGACCTGGACGCTGTCCTCCTCCAACTCCCGGGAGAGCGCGTCGATGACCATGCCCAGGCGCAGCAGGCTCGCCGGCCGGCCACCGTCGATGTCCTGGTAGCGGATCACCTCGGCCAGGTCGACGACAGCCCGGGCCAGCGACGGGTCCGTGCAGACCCGACCCTCGATGGCATCCAGAACCTTGCTGATCTCGAATCTCATGCCGCACTCCGGACGATGTCGTCGATCCGCCGGGCCAGCTCGACGTCCCGGTGGGTAACCCCACCGGCCGAGTGCGTGACACAGCGGAAGGTCAGGGTCCGCCATCGGATGTCGATGTCGGGATGGTGGTCAAGCTCCTCAGCCACCGCCGCCACCCGGTCCACCACCGCGATGGCGGCCGGGAAACTGCCGAGCTGGGCCGTACGACCGATGCCGGTCGGGTCACCCGACCAGTCGGGCAACCGGCCCAGCTCTTCTCGCACCGCGTCCGCGGTGAGCAGGTCTGCCATGAGCAGACCCTACCGGTGGCGCGGCCGACGAGCCGGACGCGCCACCGGTCAAGGCCTCGACGCCGTGCCGTCGTTCGCTCGTCGCCGACGACACCGCGATCGCGACCGCACCGACACGCCCTCAGCTCACGGACCGACCTCCAGGTAGGACCTGGTTTTCTGCGGATCAAGAGACTCCGGAATGAAGCGCGCCGTCTTTCCGGTCGCCCGAGAGATGACCACCATGAACTTCTCCACGTCGTCCAGATCGGCCTTCGTGGTCACCGCGAGTGGGTCGCCCTGGAAGTCGACAAGTGACGTCGAGTAGAACTGGGTCGTCCACAGCTGGCGACCGACTCGGACATGCAACGTGCTGGTCACGTTGTCTCCTTCGGAGAAGAGCACGGGCGTTATCGACACTGGCTCCTTGTCGCCCTCGCCCTCCGTTGCCAGCGACATTTCGTAACCCGCCTGCTCGAGCGCGTCGAGGGTCGATTGCCAATCCCTAAGAGAGGCATCGAGGACACATATCTCCAGCAGTCCACCTTCTTGCAGAGATATCCGACGGAGAAGCTCAGCGTGGTTGCCGGGGCTCACGGCTGGCCCCTTCGATAGTCCGTGTGATCGAGGAATCCGACGAAGTCGCCGTTCGCCTTCCATCTCGCGCCGATGTCCGGAAGGAGTTGGTCGATCACACCCCCATGTTCGGGGTGGTTCCACCTCTGAGTTGCCGTCTTGGAATTCGTGAGGAGGTCTTCGATCAGATGATTCGACATCCCGACCCGATCCTTGCCGGAACGCAGCGGGATGAGTGACGTGTTCGGTCGGCCCATGTGCTTCTGGTACGCCCGCGAGGCAGCGGAATCTCCTGCCTTTCCGTTCAGTGGGTCGGTGGCGCTCTTGTGCATGGCACCCGCATCGGGGGTGCAGTTGTGCACGAGCACCGAGGTCGTGCCGGCCAGCACATAGTACGTGTGGATGTCGTCGACGGTCAGGTTGTAGACCGTCGCGTGCTCCGTCCAGCGGCGCGTACTCACCACTGACAGCTCGCGGCCGTCCGAGCTGACCACCTGGTCGCCGGCAATCAGCTGCCCGGCCTCGATCCACCGCTGCTCGTCCTCCACCCAGAACGGGTGACCGGCGGTCGCGGTGATGTCGGCGGTCTCGCCGTCGGCCGCACCGTCCACGGCGACGGCGACGTCTACCAGGTCCCGCTCACCCTCACCACGGATCAGCCTGGTCACGGGCTTGGCCTCGGTCTCGCCCGTCTCGGGAGAGCTGGCCAGCACCTGATCACCGAGTTCGACGGCCTCGATGGGCTTGGTGCTGCCGTCGGCCATCAGCACCAGGGTGCCCGGCACGAAACTGTTGGACAGGCAGTTCCCGCCGGTCTTTGAACCGAGCTTCAGGCCGCCGCCACCGGCCCCACCCTTGGCACCCGTGGCTGCGGCCCCCTTCGCCGCGCCGCCCCCGCCGCCACCGGCGGCGATGCTGAACGCGTCGAACAACAGGTGCCCGGCTGCCTTACCCGGATGACCGGACTTGACGTCGTTGGTCAGCCCGTCGGACCAGTCCTTCACGGCCTGACCCGGGTTGCTCAACGTCTTCTTCAGCGACTCGCCGCGCTCCTTGTTCCGGCCCTTGGCCGCGTCGCTGGTCTCCTTGTCGACCGCGGGGCTGTCGGCGACAGCGGTGTCGTACGCGGCCTGCGCGATGTTCTGCCCGGCCTCCTTCACGTCGGAGCCGATCGCCGAAGCCGCGTCCTTCACGAAGTCACCGACCTCGTCGGCGGCGTCGGAGAGCCAGTTGTGGCCGTCCAGCTCCACGTTGCTGATCGGGTTGCCGCCGGCGAACGCGTACCGGTTGCCGGTGTACGGGTCGACGGCCAGGCCCAGGTCGTCCAGCGCCCCGTTGTACGAGTCCCGGGAGAGGAACTGGTTGATCCCCGGGTCGTAGTCCCGGAAGCCCATGTCGTAGTCGCCGGTCGACTGGTCGAAGCGCTTGGACTGGAACCGGTACGCGTTGTACGGCGCCTTGTCCGGGTTCTCGGGGTTACCGGCGTCGGGCTTGTCCACACCGGTGAACTGACCGGCGTCGTTCTTGCCGTAGGCGCTGTAGCCGTAGGTGGCCCGGCCGTCGCCCTTGTCGTCGGTGATCTGCCCGATGTCGGAGGACCCGTCGTAACCGACGTACGAGTCCTCCTGGGTGTCGTCGGTGTTGGTCTTCACCTGCGACAGCAGGTCACCGCCCGGACCGCGCTGGTAGGACTTGACGACCTTGGTGCCCTCCAGCTCGGCGGAGATGTCACCGGTCAGCCCGAGATACGCGTACGTGGTGGTCTTGCCGCCGTAGGTGCGGGTCGCCTGCCGGTCCAGCGGGTCGTACGTGTAGTTGGTGGTCTTGTTGCCCGGGTTCTTGACGTTGGTGACGACGTGGTCGAAGCCGTCGTAGGTGTAGCTCTCCAGAGTGATTCCGAGCGAGGTCACCGTCTTGAGCCGGCCGTACGGGTCGTACGCGTAGCTCGCCTCGACACCGTCGATCTTGGCGGACTTCAGGCGGTTCTTGTCGTACTCGTAGTCGGTGGTGACACCGCCGACGGTCTGCTTGACGACGTTGCTGTTGGCGTCGTGCACGTAGCTCTCGGTGCCGGCGCCGCTGCCGGTCTTCGTGACCGTACGGATCCGGTCCTGCGGGTCGTAGGCGAAGGTGCTCGTCGTGTCGACGTACGCGCTGCGGTTGTCCGCGTTCTGCTTGTGCGAGACGTCCTTCGACTTCTGCCCGTTGGCCTCGTACTCGTAGGTGTGCTGGTTGACCACCGCGCCGCCGGACTTCTTCTCCACCTGGCTCTGCACCGAGCCGTTGAGGAAGTAGTCGGTGGTGACGACGTTGCCGTTGCCCTTGGTCTCGGTCGCCGTCTGCCCGCGCTTGTTGTAGGTGTAGCGCGTGTACTTCGGCTTCGGGTCCGTCGGCGACGTCGAGTTCTTGATCTCGCTGGCGAGGTCCCGCTCGGTCTCGTAGGTGTACTCGGAGATCTGCGTGTCGTGGGTGCGCTTCTTGAGCAGATCGTTGGGCTCGTACGAGAACGTGGTGGTGTTCTTGACCGCCGTGCTCTTCTTCTCCTCCACGCTGGCGACGCGGTTGAGCATGTCGTACGACACGGCGTAGGTGTCGATGGCCGCCCCGGTGCTGGTGTCCAGCATCTTGGCGAGGTTGCTGTTCACGTCGTACTCGTAGGCGAAGTTCTTGCTCGGCGTGCCCGAACCGGCGCCGTTGTCGGACTGGCTCTTCTTCTTGCCGTCCGGGTAGTAGGTCCAGTCCATCTGGCGCGGGGTGCCGCTGGCGCCGGCGACCGTCCGGGAGGTCTGCGCGCCGTTGTTGTCGTAGTCGTACGTGGTGGTGATGTTCCAGCCGACGTCCTTCGAGGTGCGGATCCAGCCGTTGTCGAAGAACGTCTGCACGGTGTCGTTGCGGGCCGACTGGTCGTTCGACGGCGGTGCGGAGATCAACTCCAGGTTGCCGACCGTGTCGTACTGGTACTTCGTGACCGACGGCGTGGTGAACTGCGAGTCGTCCCGGTCGTACGGTTGCTGGACCTCACGGACCCGGTTCACGGCGTCGTAGAGCGTGACGGTCGTGAAGTCGTCCGGATCGTTCGTGGTCTCGACCCCGCGTGGGCTGATCTGCCGGCTGAGGTTGCCGACCCCGTCGTACTCGTACTTGGTGGTCCGGTAGGTGATCGTGCCGCCGGACGACTGGTACGGCACCTTCTGCTCGATCAGGGCCGAACGCTCGTCGTAGTTCATCAGCGACCGGTTGCCGTCCTGGTCGATCGCGACGGTCGGGTTGCCGTCCCGGTCGTACTCGACGCCGGTGCTGTTGCCCTTCGGGTCGATCGTCGTCTTGACCCGACGGTTCAGGTCGTAGGTGAACTGTGCCGTCCAGTCGTTGGGGTCCGACGTCGCGTTCTTCCGCTGGTCGATCTGCTGCCGGACGTTGCCGGCCAGGTCGTAGTCGATGCTGAGTCGGCCGTTGAGCGCGTCGGTGACCTCCTTGGGCCGGTTCAGCTCGTCGTAGACGTACACCGTGGCGTAGTCCAGCGTGTCGGCCGGGGTCAGCATGCCCTTCGGCTCGGTCACCTTGATGACGTTGCCCACCTGGTCGTAGTCGTACTTGGTGGTCGACGCCTCGGAGTTGGAGGTGTCCTTCGGTGTGGTGACCGTGCTCGGCCGGTCCAGCGCGTCGTAGACCGCGGTGGTCACCGCCCCGGTCGGTGACGTCTGCTGGGTGGCGTTGTCGTTCTTGTCGTACACCGGAGCGGGGGTGGTGATGTACACGCCGTTCGCGGCGTCCTTCGGGACCTTCTGCGTCAGGGGACGACCGAAGCCGTCGTACGTGTAGGTCGTGGTGCGCTCTTTCGGGTCGGTGACGGTGAGCACGCTGCCGATCGACGAGTACGTGTACTTCGTGACCTCGGTCAACGGGTTGGTGATCTTGCGCGGGTAACCGACCGGGTCGTAGTCGGCGTAGTCGGTGCTGTGCTTGTTGGCGTCCGTCGCCTTGGTCATCCGCCCGAACGGGTCGTACGCGTAGCTGGAGGTGTAGTCACCCTCGAGGCTCGTGGCGGTGCCCTTGGGGTCGGTCACCGAGGTGAGGTTGCCGACGGTGTCGTACCCGAACTTCCAGTGCCGGCCCTCCGGCGAGTACTTGTCGGTCAGCTCGGCGGTGTGCCCGGCCAACCCGTACCGGTAGTCCATCCGCAGGCCGGGGGTGTTGTTCCGGTTCGCCTCGGGATCCTTGACCTCCAGCGGGTAGCCGGTCACCTGGTCGAACCGCCAGGTGCTGATCGCCCCGCCGGCCTCCTCCAACCGGCTGACGTTGTTGTCCGCGTCCCAGCCCAGCAGGGTGGCCTGGTTCAGGGCGTTGGTGATGCGCGTGGCCCGACCGAAACCGTCGATCAAGCTCTCGGTGGCCCGGCCCTTGGGGTCGGTCACCGTGGTGAGCACCCCGTCGCTGGCGTCGCCGTCCGGGTCCTGGTAATCCACCAGGGTGTTCTTGAGCAACCGGTCGGTGACCATGTTCACCTTGCCCTGGAGGAACTGGTCACCTGCCTCGTTGTAGGCGATCTTCGACACGGCCGTCCGCGGGTCCACCACCCGGGTCAGGCGGGCGTTCTGCGGCCCCTGCGACTCGTCGTAGACGAAGCCGAAGGGCTTGGCGTCGGCAGTGCCGGACCCGTCGGTGACCTCCCGGAGCAGTCCACCGTCGCTGTAGACGAAGGACATCACCCGCCCACTCACGTCGGTGATCGACTTGAGCTGGTTGATGATCCGCCGGTCCTGCAGGTTCGTCAGGCTCTGCTTCGTGCCGTTGACGAACGCGGTGTAGCTGTCGCCCGCGGCGTAGTAGTCCAGGGACAACGTCCGCCGGTTCTCCGGATCGGTCAGGTAGCGCAGCATCGCGGTGTTGCGGTAGTCGACCTGCATCCGCTCGTAGGTGAACAGGAGCTGGTTGCCGTTACGGTCCCGCACGGCACTCTGGTAGCCCTGCTCGTCGAAGACGAACTGGCTGCGGTCCGGCCGCGTCATCGTCCACGCCTGGCTGGTGTCGCCGCTACCGGTGCGTTGCAGGTACAGGTGCACCCCGGCGGGCTGCACGTAGCGCCAGTCCGCGGTGTTCGCGCTGTTGTGCTTGTCCAGGTTGAACAGGTGGGTGGTGCCGTCACCGTCGGTCATCGCGACCTGCTGCGGCCACGTGCTGTCCCCGCCCCGGAACTGCAACGGCGACCCGAGCCGGACCGCGCTCGTGGTGGACAACGACCAGCCCAACCCCATCGACGAGGTGGACGTGTCCTGGCTGTTGTAGGTCAGCCGGACGAATGTCGACACGCCCCGGCTCGGGTTGGCCAACGGGTTGTAGCCGAACACGGCGTTACCCGAGAACTGGTTGACCATCAGCGACGAGCCGGAGCCCGCGCTGCCGCCGGCGTACTGGTAGAACTTCTCCAGCCCGAGCTGGTCGGAGGTGGGGTCCTCGACGGCCACCGCCTGGTCGAGGGGTTGGATCTGGGTGCCCTCCGACAACCACTGCCCGGAGTTCTTGTTCCGCAGGTCCCACTTCAGGACGTAGTCCTCCCGGCGATCGCCGTCACCACCGCCGGCGGGGGCCTTCACGGTGGCGTTGATGGTGACCACACCGCCGGGTGCCTGCGCCGACGGCAGAGGCGTCTCGATCGGGTTGCCCGCGTTGGTGGCGGGGGTGCCGTCCGGACGCGTCCAGTGGTACGACAGCACCCAGTCCGACGGCGACCACACCGACGACGACGTGGTGTTGGTGACGGTGACCGGCACCAGGTACTGGTCACCCGGGATCATCCGGCTCGGCGTGTTCGGCGCGTGGTAGGTGCTGGCGTTGTTCGGCACGGTGTAGATGACCCGCAGCCGGGGCCGCAGCGACGGTTCGGCCGCCTCGGCGGAGAGGAACAGCACCCGCTGCTCCACACCGGCCTCGTTGGCAAGCCGGATCTGGACACCCTTGTTGTTGCTCGCGCTGTCCACCCAGCGCTGCACCAGCGGGCCGGCCTCCCAGTTGACCCAGCCCGGGTCGCCGTTGAGCGAGCTGACCGTGGACTGCACGGTCGACTCCACGTCGCCGCCCGCCGTGTTCCAGGCGATCCCGGACTGGGCGCTCTTCCACGTCGAGGTCGTCTCGCTGAAGTTCTGGGTCAACCCGCGGAGCTGGAACTGCTGCTGGCCGGCGCCGTCGCCCTCGGTGTACCAGCCCCACAGGCCGACCTGCGCGTTGACGATCTTCGCCTGAGCGGGCAGTCCGGTGACGTTGGGGAACTTCAGCACCACTCGGCTGTTGCCGTAGATCGAGCCCTTGTTGCCGACCTGAAGCTCACCGCCGGCATCCAACTTGTCCCAGTTGTTGTCCGGTTTGGCGCTTGTCAACGTGTTGTCGTCCGCGCCGGTGAAGAACCTGATCACCTGGCCGGCCTTGGGCAGCCGCACCATCTGGGTCTGCGCCGGGATGACCGTGCCGTCGCGCAACCGCACGGCGACCATGTAGAAGTAGGCCTCGCCGAACTGGGTCGACGAGTTCGCCGGGGTGGGCGTCGCGTGGGTGTCCGAGTACGTGGTGCGGCCCGGTCGAATCGGGGCGACCAGGGTGGACGCGTTCGGCATGAAGTTCTGTGTCTTGCTGGAGTGCACCTGGTACTCGACCAGGTCGTCATCCGGCGACGACGAGGGGTCGGTGTAGGACGACCAGGACAGGTCGGCGCCGGTGGCCCGGACGGTGGTCACCGGATTCAGCGCGACCCCGGGCTTGCCCCAGGTCAGCACCAGCTTCGGGCCGTGGTCGTCCTCACCACCGTAGGAGAAGTCGCCGGACTCGTACCGTGGGCCGCCGTTCTTGTTGGTCTCGTCCTTGCCCTTGAGCATGAAGCCGTAGTTCGTCGCGGGATTGTCCAGCCAGCCCTGCACGATCGAGCGGACGCTGTAGCTGTGCCAGGCGTTGGTCTGGTTCAGTGGCTTGGTCACCTCGGCCCGCTTGACCAGCCGCACCGCGTCGGCCACGACCTTCTTGTTGGCCACGTCGCCGAGCACCACCTTGTGCGTGGTGCCCGCCTTGAAACCGTAGGTGCCGATCGACACCCAGTTCTGACTGCCGGAGCCGGTGGTCTGGTTGACCGTCTTGACCACCGAACCGCCGTCGTGGAACACGGTGTAGGGCGCGTTCGTGGCCCGGTCCGAGCCCGGCACGTAGTGCACGTACACCTCGTACTGGCCGTCCTCGGTCAGGCGCGGCACCCAGGTGAACGTCTGACCGGTGGACGCGTCGGCGTTGTACCGGTACGCGCCGTTGTTCGCCAGGCTGCGGTCGGTGGCCGTGGCACCCACCCACTCACCGCTCGCGGACACCTTTGCGGTCTCCGCCTCGTCGACCTGCTCCCGGTTCTCCCCGACTTCGGCGAACTTGGCGCTCATGCTGCTCCACGTCGCGGTGGTCTCGTTCCACGCCGCGGTCACCCGACGCGCCTCGAACGCGATCGCGCTGTCGTCGGCGCCACCGTGGGTCTGGTCGAAATACATCTGCAGCTGCGCCGAGTCCAGCACGGTGTTGGCCGGCACCTTGGACAGGTCGAACTTGGTGAGCGAGCGGAACGTGCCCCCGGTGGAGGCGCCGGCGGACAGCTTCCAGGTGCTGTCGAAGTTCTCCGTCGGACCGCCGGAGGCGAGCATCACGTCCTGGGCCTGGTTCAACGTGGGTTGGACCTTGATCGTCGGATCGATCACCACCGGGTACTTACGGGCGGGGTCGCGCAGCCAGGCGTCGTCCGCGCTGACCGTCACCACCGTGCGACCGTCCTGCTGGCTGACCCGCTGGCTGACCTGGTAGCTCATCGCCTTGCCGACCACCGACGCCTGGTCGTCGGCACTGTCGTACATGTACGGCCGAGGCATCGTGAAAAGCGCCGGACCCTGCCAGTCGGTGGCGAAGAACGACAGCGAGCCGTCGGCCTCCGGCACCGCGCGGACCGAGTCCACGTCCAGCGTGAACGTGTACGTGGCCGGCCCGCTCGGCGCGGCGGCCAGCACGATCTGCTCCTTGATCGCCGACGGGGTCACCTCGTAGACCAGGTCGGCGCCGCCGAGCGCGCCCGGGTAGGTGACCCGGGAACCCTTGGCGGTCGGGCGCAGGGCCTGCGGGCCGCCGGCGAGCCCGAGGGTCAACCCGTAATCCCCCATCGAGTACGACAGCACGCGGTCACTGCGGTCGCCGAACCTGCCGGCGAACGTGTTGCGGGTGGCGGCGAAGGGGTAGCCAGAGCTGTCCCCGGCGGACACGGTCGACTGGATGTCCTGCCAGCGGCCCTTGCCGTCGCGGTAGTGGACCGGCTCGCGGCTGGCCTCCGCCTGCATCCGTCCGTCGGCCAGCAGGTAGACCTTGGTGCTCGCGGTGCGGCGGTCGACCAGCTCCCGGACCCGGCGTGCCGGCGGTATCGCCTCGGCGGGTGTCGGCTGGGCCACCGAGGGCAGGACCTTCGCCGGACCCGGTGGGGTGTCCGGCACGTCCCGGCCCTGCGGCGTCGGCGGGCGCAAGACCGTGCCCGCCCGGGGTGCCGACTCGGCGCCACCTGCCGGCCGCGCGTACGCGGGGCTGCCCGAGACCACCAGCACGACGCCGACCAGGACCGCAATTAGGCGGCGTCCATTACCGACAATGCTCATTTGTTTTCCTTCACGCGATGCCGACAACGAAGACACAATTGCCCACGGCACTTGACGTGCCGGTCACACTGCCGCGAAGAAGGAATCGGACGCGCAGAAACAGCGCCGGACACCGCGACGAGGCTCAGAGAATGAGTCAGATCAGCGCCCCCCGTGGGTGCCGCAGTGAACCTAGCAAGCCATGATTGACCATGGCAACTATTGACCTGAGGCAATTTTTGCGATCGCTGCTTTTCCCCCGAGACCGGATATGCCGGCCAGAAACACATCGATGGGGCGGCATCATCAGATGCCGCCCCATCGATCAGTACTCACCACCGCCGCAGCGGCGGTGCCGTTCAGCCGCGCAGCGGCCGGCCCACCTCGTGCAGGTGACCGAGCGCCTGCCGGTACGACTCGATCAGCCCGGTCTCGGCGTACGGGATGCCCTGCTCGGCGCAGTAGGCGCGCACGATCGGCTGAGCCCGCCGCAGGTTGGCGCGGGGCATGTTCGGGAAGAGGTGGTGCTCGATCTGGTAGTTGAGCCCGCCCAGCGTGGTGTCCACCAGTCGACTGCCCCGCACGTTGCGGGAGGTCAGCACCTGCTTACGCAGGAAGTCCAGGTCGTCCTCGGCGGTCGGCATCGGCATGCCCTTGTGGTTCGGTGCGAACGCGCAGCCCATGTAGAGGCCCCACAGCGCCTGGTGCACGACGGCGAAGAGCAGCGCCTTGACCGGCGACATGACCGCCAACAGCAGCGCCACGTAGCCGACGGTGTGCGCGACGAGCAGCGCGGCCTCGACCGCCCGGTGCCGCATCGGGACGGCGTACCTGCCGTCCTCCCGGCCGACGATCGCCCGGATGCTCGCCACGTGCAGGCTCAGACCCTCCAGCAGGAGCATCGGGAAGAAGAAGTACGCCTGCCGCTGCGCCATCCAACGGCCGAACCCGCGGGTCTCCAGCGCCTGCTCGTGCGTCCACACCAGGGCGCCCGCGCCGACGTCCGGGTCCTCGTCCTCGTGGTTCGGGTTGGCGTGGTGCCGGTTGTGCTTGTCGACCCACCAGCCGTAGCTGATCCCCACCGCCACGTTGCCGGCGAACATCCCCACCAACTCGCTGGCGCCCCGGCGTCGGAACATCTGCCGGTGACCGGCGTCGTGCCCGAGGAACGCGACCTGGGTGGTGGCCACCGCCATCAGTGCCGCGAGCGGCAGCTGCCACCAGGAGTCGCCGAGCAGGAACACGGCGATCCAGCCGGCCACGAAGGCGCCGAGGGTGAGCGTGATGCGGGCGACGTACCAACCGGGGCGTCGCTCCAGCAGGCCCGCCTGGCTGATCCGCCGGGACAACTGTGCGTAGTCACTGCCTCGCCGTCGTACCGGCGGTTCCGCCACCGCTCCGAGCGCCATTGCTGCTCCCGATCCGCTTGTGCCTGAACCAGGACGGTTCGGGCTTATCGTCAAGTCTCCCGTCCGCGGTAGCGCTGAGAAAACCTGGCAACCCCCGAATCGGGGGTAGGGCGGGCACTACCCCCGATGGCGTGACTCAGCCCAGCCGGGCCACCGTGGCCCGCAACCGAGCCAGGTCACGCCGCCGCCGCTCGTAGGTCGCGGCCAGCCCGACCAGCGCCAGCCCGCCCACACCGAGGTAGATCCACCGGGGAAGCAGGTCCCAGCCCCGGGCCACCTCGTGCAGGGCCAACAGCGCCAGCACTCCCCCACCGAGCAGCACCGGCGCCTGCCACCGGCGGCTGGCGCCGGCCAGCACCGCGCCCAGGGCCGCCGCGCCGAGGAACAGTCGCCGCCACGGCTGCGGGTCCGCCCCGGCCAGCACCGACACGAGGCTCGGGAGCAGCGCCGCGACCAGCCCCGGGCCGAGGGCCGGCCAACTGGTCAGGCCCGGCCGGGTGCGCAGCGCCAGCAGACCAGCGCCGAGGGCGAGCGCCGAGGCCGGCAGGGTGTACGCCTCCAGCACGGTCACGCCGCCGGCGGACAGCAGCACCCACGCACCGAGCAACTCGCTGCCGGCGGCGATGCCGGCGAACACCCACCGCCGACCGGCCGGCTCACCCCGTCGCAGCAGCCGCAGCGCGACGGCCACGCCCCAGAGCACACAGACGGTGGCGAGGTGCCGCGCCACCTCGACGACGAGCACCGCCGCCACCAGCGCCACCGCCTGCGCGGCAGCGTCCAGCACCCGCCCGACCCGGTCTCGCGGCGAGGCCACCGCGGCGACGGCCAGCACGAGCGCGGCCACCCCCAGCAGCGGGTACGCCGCCGCCCGCAGCGGCAGCCCTCCGGCGAGCGGGGCGGTCACCGCCAGCGCCGACGCCGCCCCCACCGCGGCCAGGCACCCCGCGACCCGCACCTCGACCACGCGCGCCCCGACGGCGACGACGACCGCCGCCACCAGCAGCACCCCCTGCGCGGCGAGCGTCCCGGCCGGGGTGGCCAGCAGCCCCGCCACACCGGACGTGGTCAGCACCACCCCCACCGGTACGACGACAGGTGCGCCCGCCGGCCGCGCGGCAAGTGCCGCGAGCAGCAGCGCGGCCATTCCGACGAACAGCACAGCCGCCGGCAGCACCGGCCACGGCGTGCCGATCGCGAGGAGCAGCACCGGCAGGGCGGCCGCGACGAACGGCAGCGCGAGCAGCACGCGTGGGCGGATCCCCCGACCGGCCAGCACGACGGCCGCCCCCAGCACGGCCAGCGCCAACCCGCGAGGGAGCGCCATCGGGTCGGTGACGATCGTGGGCACGCCCGACCACACCCGCTCCCGACTGCCGTACGGCGACCCGAGCGCGGTCAACACCGTTGGCAGGGCCGCCAGGACCGTGACCACCGCCAGCAGGCCCCCCGCCGCCAGCAGCACGGCCCGCCGGACCGGTTCCTTCTCGCCGGCCGCCGGCCGCTCCCACCGGGCGACGAGCGCGACACCGAGCGCCGCCAGCGCGGCGTACAGCGGCAGTGGCTCGTTGCCCGCCACGACCAGCGGCGTGAGTCCGGGCACGGTCACCGCGACCACGGCGCCGGTCACCGCGTACCCGGTCAGCTCCACCCGGTGGCGACGCGCCGCGAGCACCGCGACCAGCGACAGCCCGGCGGCGACAAGGGCCAGCCGCGCCTGCCACCAGGGGGGCGCACACGCGGCGAACAGCGCCACCGTGGCGACCCCGGGCAGCGCGAGCTGCGCGACCAGCAGCCCCACGCCGGCCACCTGCCGGTACGGCCCGGCGCCCCGTCGTACGGCGAGTGTCAGCCCGACCACGACGACGCTGCCGAGCGCCACCAGAGCACCGGTCGGGGTGGCCAGCGCGACGAGCAACCCGTGCCCGAGCAGGACGGCGGCACCGAGCGCGCTGGTGCGCAGCGAGGCGGCGCGTGCCGCCGGGCGGGCCAGCACGGCGACCAGCAGGGCGACCCCGCCGACCAGGTCGACGGCCACCACCGCCGGCCAGGGGGCCGCCCAGCCGGTGGGCACGGCGAGCAGCACCGCCACCGCGCCGGCCGGGGCGAGCACCGCTCGCGCCCTCCCGGGCAGCAGCAGGACCGTCGCGCCGAGCACCAACGCGACGGCGGGTGCGAGCTGCCAACCCCAGTCCAGGTCCGGCCCCGTCCCGGCCCCGCGCCACGGCGGCAGCGAGCGGCTCACGGCCGCGACCGCGAGCACGGCGGTGATCAGCGCGGCCACCTGCGCCGTGCCGGCCGCGACCAGCAGCGCACCGGCGCGCGGGCCGGTCCGCCAACCCCCGGCACCCGGCAGCAGCCGCACCGCACCGGCCAGCACGAGGGCCACCGTCGCCGCCGCGATCAGCAGCAGTGCCGGCCGCAGCTCGGCCACCGGGCGCAGCAGCGCGGCGGCGAGCACCGGCACCAGCACAGCGCCGGCCACCGCCCGCAGCGCCGGTCCGCCGACCAACCAGGCCGCACCGAGCCCGGTCAGCGCGACAAGCAACAGCGGCAACCCGGCCAGCAGCGGCGAATCCGCCGCCCGTCCGAGGACCAGCGGCACCAGGGCGCAACTCGCGGCGCCGACGAGCGCGGCCACGTGCCCGACCGCCGCCGACACCCGGCCGACCAGCACCGCCACACCGTCCCGGCCGCGCAGCGCGACAAGCACGCCCAGGTCCAGCAGCGCCACGGCGAGCAGGACCAGCGCCCATCCGGCCGCACCCGGTTCGACCGCGACGGCGAGCAGCGGCAGCACCGGCTGGGCGGCCAGCAGGGCGGCGAACCACGGCCCGGTCAACCCGCTCCACCTGCCGTACGCCACGGCGACCGCCGCGCTGGCCCCCCCGACCAGCGCGGCGTACCGGCTGCCCGGCCAGCCGGCCACCCCGGCCAGGTCCACCGACCAGGCCGCGTAACCGTCGAGCACCACCAGCAGCAACCCGACCGCGGCGAACGTCTCCGCCGTGCCGCGCAGCCCTCGACGGACCGCCAGCAGCGGTACGGCCAGCAGCAGCGCGGTGAACGCGGTCAGGATCGACGCCCGCCCACCGACGCCCACCGACGCCCAGGCCACCGCGGTGAACACCACCGCCGCGGTGCCCAACAGCAGTCCACCGAGGACGAAGAGCAGACCCTGGATCGTCCGGCTGGACGTCTCCGCAGCACCCGGTGCCGCATGCTCCGCAGCACCGGGGCCGCCGGTCGGCACCGGCCCGACGACAGGCGTCGGGCTCGGCACCACCGGAACAGCCAACCCCGCGCGGACGACCGCCGCCAGCTCGGCCCGCCGCCGCGACAGCACCGAGAGGCGTCCAGCAAGCTCGGTGTACGCACGGCGGGCGCGCTCCACCTCCGGCTCGAGCTGGGCGACCTCTCGGCCCAGCCGGAACACCTCGGCGGCGACCGGATCGGGTGCGCGCCGGCAGCCGGTGCAGCCGGTGCTCAGGCCGGCCGGGGCAGCGCAGGCCGGGCAGGGATAGCGGGTGTCATCCACCCGGTCATCATCGGGAGCAGACCGGGGCGCGGCCCAGAGTCCGCGTACTCAGGGTCGGGTGTGTTCGAAGACCCAGGTCGCGTACGCGGGATCACCGCTGTCCACCCTGGACACCAGGATCTCCGGCACCTCGTACGGATGGCTGACCCGGATCTGATCCACCAACGCGGCCAGCCGGTCCGGTGCGGTCTTGAACTGCACCGACCACTCGGAACTGGTCTCCACTCCGGACCGCCACCAGTAGGTGCTGTCCACCTGACCGCCCACCTGTGCACAGGCGGCCAGCCGACCGGCAACGGCCGCGGCCGCCAGCACGTCGGCGACCGAACGCGCATCCACCACCGTCGTCACCACGCAGATCTGATCCACGCCCGCACCCTACGCGGCGCCACCCCGTCGAGCCGGCTTTTCGCTCCCGACCGCGAGGCCGCGCGGCGCACGCTCATCGATTGGCCGCGATCCAGGCGTCGATCCGTGCCCACCAGTCGAACAGCCAGTCGATGCGTTGCTGCCGTCCGACCGGCACGTCCTCCGGCGGCACCGACCAGAACCGCATCACGATCTGCTTGTCCATCGGCAGTTCCCGCCACACGTCGGCGACGGTGAGCATCCGGTCCAGTCCGGTGTGGGCGACGAAGATGACCCCGGCGTCCGGGGCGGCGTCCAGCGCGGCGAGCATCCCGCCGGGCTGCGGGGCGAGGACGTGGCGCATCCGCTCGGCGCGCAGGGCCATCCGTTCCAGGCCGAGGGAGCGCAGCCGGGCGATGGCGCGCAGCCGCCGTTTGGGGGTGAAGTTACCGCCCTCGGGGAAGATGACGAACGCGTCGTTGTCGTCCAGGCCCGCGGCCAGGTGCCCGACCTGGCGTACCGTCTCCTCGCCGCGCTCCGGCGTCGGCGCGATGAAGCGGTTGGGCAGCCGGTTGAGCAGCACGTCGATCGCCGGGTCCCACTGGAGGCTGTCCTTCAGGACGATGCGTGGCTCCCGCTTGAACCAGTTGACCAGGCCGTGGATCAGGATGAACGAGTCACCCGGCCCGGCGTGCCGGCAGAGCACCAGCTCCGGCCGGCCGGGCAGCGCGGTGTCCGGGTCGGTGCCCACCACGTCGATGCGCAACCGCAGGGTCCAGCGGGCCTGCCAGAACAGCACCCGCAGGAACCAGCCGGCCAGCACGTAGTGCGCACGCTGGAAGGCCGGGGACCGGACCCGCAAGCCGAAGCCGGAGACCACCCAGAGCACGAAGAGCGCGAGCAGCGCGGCAGCGTTCCAGACCAGGTACACGCAGCCGATCCAGAGCAGCCGCAGTGGGCGCAGGCGACCCGGGACCAGCGGCGACGCGGCTGCGGCGAGGAGCGCCCAGACCGGCAACGTGGTGACCACGACGAAGGCGAGCACCACCACGGCGGGGGCGAACAGCAACCGGCGTAGCCACCTGGGGGGCAACGGCATCACCGCTCCAGGTGGGTGGCGAGGTAACGCCGGGAGGCGGTGTACGCCCGGCTGATCCGCCGCCCCACCGCCGCCATGTCCCGGTACGCCCACGGGGTGTCGTCTCGTGGGTTCAGCCCTCCGGTGGGCAGGACGTGCACCTCCACCCCCTCGGGCAGCGCGGCCATCTCGCGGAAGAAGCGGTGCCGGCGGGAGATCTCGAAGGCGACCTGCGCGATCTCCCACGGCCGTCGGGGCGGCGTCAGCTCGCGTTCGATCCGACCCACCTGGAGGACGTAGATCCGGCGCGCGCCGACGGCCACCGCCTCGCCGATCGGGATGGAGTTGACGATGCCACCGTCGACGTAGTGCGCGCCGTCGATCTCCATGGGCGGGAGCAGGCCCGGCACCGAGGCCGAGGCCATCACCGCCGGCACGACCGGACCGGTGTCGAACCAGTGCTCGGCGGCCCGCTCGATGTGCGCGGCGCAGCAGCGGAACGGGACCCGCAGATCGGCGAAGGTGGTGTCCACGCCCAGCTCGGTTTCGAGCAGGCGGCGCAGCGGCCGGGGCGAGTGCAGGTGGGTGCGGGCGGCGAAGCGACGCAACTGCCGGGCGACCGAGTCGCCGTACACCTCGCTCGCCTCCGGCGAGGCCCACAGCCGGACCAGCCGGTCGGTCACCGCCTCCGACGGGTCGGCGGCGACGAGCGCCCCGTTCACCGCGCCGATCGAGGTGCCGAGCACCATGTCGGGCTGGATGCCGGCGCGGAACAGCGCGCGCAGCATGCCCACCTCGACCGCGCCGAGCACTCCCCCGCCGCCGAGCACGAACGCCACAGGTCCCGCCGCCATGCCCCTCATCCTGGCACGGGTCCGCAGCCGACCGGCCAGCCGCCGTCGCCGGACGGTCGGCGCACGCCAGACACCGCCCGGCGACCGGAGCCGGTGACGGCGTTGACAGGCCGAACGCATTCGCGCAACCTGATACCGCTCCCACCCCTGAGGCAGGTGCGATCCGTGAAGGCAGCGCTGCATCCGGGCCGATTGCTGGCTCGCAGATACCGACTTCTGGACCAGATCGGCGCCGGTGGCATGTCCGTGATCTGGCGTGCCCGCGACGAGGTGCTGGACCGGGTCGTCGCGCTCAAGGTGCTCGCTCCCTCGCTGGCCGCCGACGCGCGATTCCGCGGCATGGTGCGCGAGGAGGCCCGCGCTGCCGCCCAGTTGGTACACCCACACGTGACCTCGGTGCACGACTACGGGGAGACGGTCGCCCCGGACGGCTCGATCACCTCGTTCGTGGTGATGGAGCTGCTCAACGGCGAGGAGTTGGAGCTGCGGCTCACCGAGGGGCCGTTGCCGTGGGCCGAGGCGGTCCAGGTGGGCGCGCAGGTCGCGGACGCGCTGGCCGCCGCGCACCGACTCGGCATCGTGCACCGCGACATCACTCCGGCCAACGTGATGATGACCGGTTCGGGGGTCAAGGTCCTCGACTTCGGCATCGCCACCCGGATCGGCGCGCCCGACGAGGACGAGGACGGCGGCACCTTCGGCACTCCGGCGTACGTCGCTCCGGAACGGCTCGACGGCGCACCGGCCCAGCCGTCCACCGACGTGTACTCACTCGGCGTCCTGCTGCACGAGGCACTCACCGGCCGGGTCCCGTACCCGGCGGAGACCTGGGAGCAGCTCAGCGCCGCGCTGGCCAACGGTCCGGCGCCGACCCTCGCCGAGCTGCCGGACCTGCCTCCGGCGGTGACCCGGATCTGCCTGCGCAGCCTCGCCCGCAACCCGGCGGACCGGCCGACCGCCCGCCAGGTCGCCACCACGCTTCGCGAACAGCTCGTGCCGGCCGACCCGCCACCCACGACCGTCCCGGTGCCCGCTCAGCCCCTGCCGTCGCAGGCGGTAACCGTCGCGGCGGCCCCCGGAGAGACGGCCGCCGGCGGAACAGCCGCCGCCGGCGGAACGGCCGTCGTCGGGACCGACGCGGGCGAGACCGACGCGGGGTCGCGGTGGTCGCGACGGCGACTGGCGCTGCTGCTGGTGCCCGTGGTCCTGGTGGTCGCGGCGGTGCTGATCGGCGTGGCCCTGCGGCCCGACCAGCAGCCCACCCGGCAGGCGCAACCCTCGGCCGGTCCGGTGACGACTCCGACGACCGCCCCGCCGACCTCCGCGCCGCCCGAGCCGACGACGGCACCGCCGGCCGGGCCGAGGACCACGTCGCCCCGCTCCGATCCGGGCACCCTCGTGGAGGCCGCCAACCGGGTCGACGAGCTGATCACGGCGGGGCTGAGCGCCGGGGAGATCCGCAGCGACGTCGGCCTCGACCTGCGCAACGAGCTGCGCAACCTGACCGCCGCGGTCAGCTCCGGCCGCGACGAGCTGGCACCACCGGTGGCCCGGCTGCGCAACAAGGTCGCGGTCCGCCTCGGTGAGGGTGGCATCAGTCCGGCGTACGCGCAGCAACTCGACGTCGCCGTCGCGGAGCTGGGCATGGCCCGGGTCTGACCGCACGGTGACGCCCCGGCGGGCAGGGTCAGCGGGCCGACACGTGGGCCGACTCGCGCACGTCGTGGCCGCCGGCGGCGAAGCGCCGGTAGATCTCCGCGTACCCGTACGCCATCCGCTCGACCGAGAAGTTCCGCGCGACGTGCGCCACGCAGTCCTCCGGGTCGAGTTGCTCCGCCGCGCGCAGGGCCGCGGGCAGCTCGTCCGCGTGCGCGCAGGCCAGCCCGGTCACCCCGGGCCGGACCAGCTCCGGCACCGCACCCCGGTTGAGCGCGACCACGGGTGTCCCGGTCGCCATCGCCTCCAACATGACCATGCCGAACGGCTCGTCCCACTGGATTGGCATGATCAGGCAACGGGCGTCGACGAGCATCCGCAGCGTCGCCGCGCGATCGGCGTTGAGGACGACTGTCACGTTCTCGTCGACGAGCGGGGCGACGACCTGCTCGTAGTAGCGGCGCTCGGCCGGCTCGTTGCACTTGCCGGCGAGCAGCAGGGGCAACCCCGCCTCCCGGCAGGCCCGGATGGCGACGTCGGGACCCTTGTCCGGGCTGAACCGGGCCAACCACAGCACCGGCCCTCGGCCGGGCACGGTCTTACGCGGGAAGCCGCGGATGTCCAGCGCGTTGTGCACCGTGCCGGCCCAGGGCAGGCTCGGATTCAGCCGACGCTGGGCGTGCGAGATCGCCACCAGGGCGACACCCGAGTCGATCTCGTCGAGCACATCGCCGTACTCCCCCACGGGGTTGCCGTGCACGGTCGCGACCGTCGGCACGGCCCGGCGGCCGGCGATCAACGGACCGATCGTGGTGTGGTCGTGGATCACGTCGAAGTCGGCCGCCGTGATCAGCCGGTTGACCCGGGCCAGGTGGGCCAGTTCGGGCAGTGACTCGCCAAGCCGCTCGTACTGGACATCGGGCACGGTCGAGACGAAGCCGTCGGCATCGGTGCCGTGGTGGCTGCCGGCGCCGAACAGGGTCACCGCGTGTCCGTGACCGCTCAACGCGTCCACCAGTGCGGCGACGACCTGCTCAAGGCCGCCGTAACCGGGCGGCGGCACGGACAACCACGGCGGAACCACCATCGCGATGCGCAGCGACCGCTCCGGAGGGCGGCCCGCGGGCGGGTGGGTCACGGCCACGAGTCCTCCCCGTTGATCCCCGGTACGGCGTGACCGCCGACCGGCGTGGTCGGCGGCGGGTTCCCGGTGGCGTCCCGGGTAAACCGGACAAGGCGGACGCTCACCCGCCGACCAGGAGTTGGTCGTGCACCACCCGCACTCCCGGCGCGCTCCACGCGACCCGCTGGACCTGGTCACGTTCCCACCAGGAGCGGACCACCCCGGCGAGGACCAGCGTGTCGCCGTCCACCTCGACGGTCACCCGATCGCCACCGATCGTGCGGGCCAGCGCCCGCTGGACGTCCCGACGCAGTCGGTCAGCGACCGGCGGGGCCGGCGGCCGTACCTCGATCAGGTTGGTGATCCCCCGTACGCCGTCGAGCCGGCGCACCTCCCCCTCGGCGGCCCGCCGCTGCCACCCGAACTCGACCTCGCCACGCAGCATCAGCCAGCCGTTGGCCACCGTCACGTCGAGCCGTTCGGCGGGCACGAAGCTGTCCCACTCCAGAGCCCGGGAGGCGGCGATGGCGACCTCGGCGTCGGTACGCCCCGGCGTACCGGGCAGCCGCACCTCGATCTCGTCGGCCACCGCCCGTACGCCACGGACCCGCTGGGCACATCGGGTCGCGGCCCAACCGCGGGCGGCACCGTCCACGTACCCGGTCAGGGTGACCACGCCCTGGTCGACGGTCACACCGATCTCGTTCGGTTGCAGTTGGGCGTCCCAGGCCAGCTCCGCCAGGACGTCGCGTTGGATCCGCTGGTCGTCGCGGACGTCCACCACCTCGGTCATGGCACCCACCCCCGGTTTCGGTCGCCGAGACTCGCGCACCGAAATCTGCCGGGCACACGGGTGA
Source organism: Micromonospora sp. NPDC085948 (assembly GCF_040686315.1). Taxonomy (NCBI): domain Bacteria; kingdom Bacillati; phylum Actinomycetota; class Actinomycetes; order Micromonosporales; family Micromonosporaceae; genus Micromonospora; species Micromonospora sp. NPDC085948. The sequence goes on from NZ_JBFBJW010000001.1 coordinate 301,529, forward strand.
CGGCGGCTCACCCGATCCGGGTGAACCGCCGTCCTGGCCGAAAAAGCGCGGCGGGTGACGGAGCCGACCCCCTCGGCCCCGCCACCCGCCGCCGGAGGGAGGAAGCAGGTTCAGATATCTGTCAGTTCGTCTCGGCGAGCGTCACGGACACCGACTTCTCGGCGCCGTTCCGCTTGAACTGCACCTCGACCCGGTCGCCGACCTTGCCGGCCTGGACCGCGCCGACCAGGTCGTCCGAGTCGTTGACCGGCTTGTCGCCGAACCGGGTGACGACGTCGCCGCGCTGGAGGCCGGCCTTCTCGGCCGGGCTGCCCGGGGTGATCGACGCGACCAGCGCGCCGCCGCCCTCGGCCTGGTTGACGCCCACTCCGAGCGACGGGTGGCTGACCTTCTCGCCGCGCTGGAGCTTGCCGGCGACGTCCTTCGCCTTGTTGCTGGGGATGGCGAACCCGACCCCGATGTTGCCGGTGCTCTGCCCGGAGGTCGCGATGGCGGTGTTGACGCCGATCACCTCACCCCGGGTGTTGACGAGCGCGCCGCCGGAGTTGCCCGGGTTGATCGGCGCGTCGGTCTGGAGCAGACCGGAGATCGAGCTGACGGGCTGGCTCTGCTGGGTCGGGTCCTGCTGCTGGCCCTCGCCGGCCCGGATGGTGCGGTCCCGGGCGCTGAGGATGCCCGAGGTCACCGAGCCTTGCAGGCCGAGCGGGCTGCCCAGGGCGAGCACCTGGTCGCCGACCTGCATGGCGTCGCTGTCGCCGAACTTGGCCGGCTTGAGGTCGGCGACCCCGTCGGCCTTGACCACGGCCAGGTCGGTCTTCGGGTCGGTGCCAATGATCTTCGCCGGTGCCTTCTTGCCGTCGGCGAAGACCACCTCGACGGTGTCACCGCTGGCCGAGGCGACCACGTGGTTGTTGGTCAGCACGTAGCCGTCGGTGGTGAGCACCACGCCGGAGCCCTCGCCGCTGCCGGTGGTGATCGAGACGACGCTGTCCTGTACGGACGCGGCGATCTTCGGCAGGTCGGCGCTGTTGAGCACCGGTGCCGCGGTGTAGGTGCGGGTGACGCCACCGCCGTCGCCGTCGAGCGCGAGGGCGAGCGCCCCACCGGCCACGCCGGAGCCGAGCATCAGCGCGAACACCGCGACGCCGGCGCCGGCGAACTTGGCGATCCGGCCGGGCCGGGGACCGCTGCCGGGCGGCGCGACCTGCGGACCCCACGGCGGGACCGGCTGACCCGGGTGCTGGGCGTGCTGCCCGGGGTGCTGCTGGTGCGGGGCGTGCTGCTGCTGGTGCGGCGGGTACGCCATGCCCGGCTGTCCCCCACCGGCCCAGCCGGACTGCTGGCCGGCGTACCAGGGGGCACCGGGGTACCGGCCGGCGTTCGGCTGCGGGTAGCCGGACTGGCCGGGCGTGGGATAGCCGGACTGGCCGGGTGCCGGGTAGCCGGAGACCGGGTACGGCGGCGCGGATCCAGCGGTGGCCGGCGGCTCGTATCCGGTCGGCTGCGCGGGGGTCGGCTGCGCGGCGGTCGGCGGCTCGTACCCGGTCGGCTGCGTGCTGGCCGGCTGCGCGCCGTAGGCGGCGGGTGCGGCCTCGGTGACGGCGGTGGTCGAGGTGTCGCTCGTGGTCGGCGCGTCACCGGCGGCCTGCGCGTCACCCGTGGTCGAAACGACCTGGATGGGAGTGGTCGGGGAGTCGGACTGCGCGCGCTCGTCGCGTGGCAGCTCGGCGGTGGGGTGCGACGGCTCGGCGTCGGTGGGGGCCGGCCGGCGCTGCGGGTCGGACTCGTACTCGGTCATGGCACTACCTTCTCCCTTGGCACTGCAATCAACCTGGAACCGTCCTGGAAGTTGGCTGAAAGTCACTCGCCGACGTCGTCGACCTGCGGCAGCAGCGGCAACCGGACCCGGAAGGTGGCCCCGCCGCCGGGTGTCTCGACCGCCTCGACCGAGCCGCCGTGCGCGGCGACGAGCGCTGCCACGATCGCCAGGCCGAGGCCGGTGCCGGTGTTGCCGTCGGCCCGCCGGGTGCGTGCCGCGTCGGCCCGGTAGAACCGCTCGAAGACCCGTTCTGCCTGCTCCGGCGAGAGGCCCGGACCGCTGTCGGCCACCTCGATGACGGCCTGGCCTCCCGGCTCGGCCCGCAACCGCACCCGGATCTCGGCGTCCGGCGGGGTGTGGGTGAGCGCGTTGGTGACCAGGTTGCCGATCACCTGACGCAACCGCGGGTCGTCGGCGGAGACGACGAGCGGACCCGATCCGGGGGCGATCTCCAACTCGATCCGGCGGTCCGGGGCGATCACCCGGGCGGCCTGTACGGCGTCGGAGGCGAGCACCGGCAGTTCCACCGGACTCAGCGCGAGTGGCCGTTCCCGGTCCAGCCGGGCGAGCAGCAGCAGGTCCTCCACCAGCAGCCCCATCCGGGCCGCCTCGTCCTCGATGCGGCGCAGCAGGCCGGCGGTCTGCTCCGGCTCCCGGGCCGCGCCCTGGCGATACAGCTCGGCGAAACCACGGATGGTGGTCAGCGGGGTCCGTAGTTCGTGCGAGGCGTCCGCGACGAAGCGTCGCATCCGCTCCTCGGAGCGGATGGCCCGCGCCTCGGATGCCTGAGCGGCGTAGGCGGCGTCCCGCGCGGAGCTCTCCGCCGAACGCGCCGACGCCTCCGAGGCGGCTCGGGCGGTGAACGCCGCCTCGATCTGGGTGAGCATCGCGTTCAACGCGCGGGAGAGGCGGCCCAGTTCGGAGGTGGGCTCGGCCTGCCCCTCCTCCGGGTCGGGCACGCGCCGGGTCAGGTCGCCGCCGGCGATGGCGGCGGCCGTTCGTTCGATCTCCACGAGCGGTTTGAGGCTGGTCCGGACGATCGCCGCGCCCACCGAGGCCAGCATGATCAGCACCGACCCGCCGACCAGCAGGTCGATCCAGACCAGCCGCTTCACCGCCAGGTCGACGTCGGTGAGGTGCTGACCGATGGCCAGGGGCTGACCGTTGGGCAACTGGGTGTAGAGCATCCGCCAGCGCACCTTGCTGTCCCGGGCCCGGACGGTGAAGGGTTTGCCCTCCAGCTTCTCGAAGCCGGCGGCGTCCGACGGGAACGGTGGCAGGTCGCCCAGCACGAAACGCTTGTTGTCGTAGACCAGGTCCCGGCCGTTGCTCGAGTTGATGGCCACCACCAGGTAGTCGGTCGGGAAACCCACACCCACACTGCCCTGCTGGGCGGCGACGACCTCGTCGAGGCTGCGTGCCGAGCCACTCAACTCGCTGTCGACCTGGGTGACCAGGTAACTGCGCAGGAAGACAGTGGTCAGCGAACTGATCACCAGCAGCGCGGCGGCGACGAGCAGCAGCACCGCGGTCACCAGCTTGACTCGCAGCGGTACGCCCCGCAGCCGTCCCTTCGCCTGCTGGACCGCGTTCACGCCGCCGGCTTGCGCAGCACGTACCCGACGCCACGCAGCGTGTGGATCAACCGGGGTTGGGTGGTGTCGACCTTGCGTCGCAGGTAGGAGATGTAGGACTCGACGATGTTGTCGTCACCGCGGAAGTCGTAGTTCCAGACGTGGTCGAGGATCTGCGCCTTGGACAGCACCCGGTTGGCGTTGAGCATCAGGTAGCGCAGCAGCTTGAACTCGGTCGGCGACAGCTGCACGCGCTGGCCGGCCCGGTGCACCTCGTGGGTCTCCTCGTCCAGCTCCAGGTCGGCGAAGGTGAGCCGGGAGGGCGCCTGCCCGCCGGTCGTGGTGCGGCGCAGCACGGCCCGGATCCGGGCGGTCAACTCCTCCAGGCTGAACGGCTTGGTGACGTAGTCGTCACCACCCAGGGTCAGCCCACGGATCTTGTCGTCGGTGGCGTCCCGGGCGGTCAGGAAGACCACCGGGGTACGCGTGCCGCCCTCGCGGAGCATCCGGATGACCTCGAAGCCGTCCAGGTCCGGCAGCATCACGTCGAGCACCACCAGGTCGGGCCGGTGGTCCTTGGCGGCGTTGAGCGCCGCGCTCCCACTGGTCGCGGTGGCCACGTCGAACCCCGCGAAGCGAAGGCTCGCGGAGAGCAGTTCGAGGATGTTGGGGTCGTCCTCGACGACGAGAAGTCGCGCCTCGGTCTGGGTAGCGGGCATGCGCCCATCATCGGTGACATCACTGCGCCAGCGCTGGACACTTCCTGCAAAAAACCTGTGAGTCACCGCCGTACGGCGACTCCGGTCAGCGCCGTTCGGCGACTCGGGTCAACGCCGTTCGGCGACTCGGGTCAACGCAGCAGGCGGCGCAGCCCGTCCAGGGCGCCGTCGAGCAGCCGGATCGCGGTGCGCAGCTGGGTGTCGCTGAACTGCCGGGCGCGCGTCAACCGGCCCACCTCGGCGCTGAACGCGAGCAGCCGCTTGTCGAGCTCGTCGAGCAGCTCCGCCTGCGGCCCGACGGTCGACGCCGGCCGGGGCGGCGGCGCCGGCGCGTCCCACCGGGTGCGTCGGGTCTGCCGGGTGGCCTCGCTCAGCTCCCGCTTGAGGTCGCGAACCGAGCCTCGTACCTCGCTGCGGATCTCACCGGCCAGGGTGGAGAGGTCGGCCACCGAGGCCGCGATGTCCGCCTCGAGGGCTTCCAACTCGCCGGCCCGTTGGCGCAGCTCCGCCCGGCCGGCGTCGGTGATGTCGTACGTCTTGCGGCCGCCGGCCGCGGTGTGGCTGACCAGGCCCTCGACCTCCAGCCGTTGCAGGCGGGGGTAGATGGTGCCGGCGCTGGGCGCGTAGAGCCCGAGGAAACGGTCCTCCAGCAGGCGGATCAGCTCGTAGCCGTGCTTCGGGCCGTCGTCGAGCAGCTTGAGCAGGTAGAGCCGGAGCCGCCCGTGGCTGAACACGGCGGTCACGGCAGCTCCTCCCCATCATGGTCGACGGCTCGGGCGAGCAGGGCGATGCTGCCCGAGGTCGCGGAAGCCCAGAGCTTACCGTTGCCGGCGCCGAGCACTCCCTCGCTGTTGCGCACCGGGAACGTCGAGCTGCGCAGCTGCGGAAAGCCGCTGGTGATGCGCCCGGAGGCGGTGTTCAGCTGGACGGCGAGGTCGCTGTCCGCGCGGACCCGGACGGTGATGCCGCCCGAGATGGTGCTCAGCCGGATCTCGCTGTGCCGGGGGTTGTCCAGGTCGCAGGTGATGGCCCCGGAGACGGTCTGCGCCCGTACCCGGTCGGCGGCGCTGTCGGCGAGGATCACCTCACCGGAGACCGTCTCCAGGGTGAGGTCGCCGCGGACGCCGAGAGCCTCCACCGGGCCGGAGGTGATGTTCGCCGTGGTGTTGCCCCGCAGCCCCATCAGGGTGATCTGGCCGGCGGTGACGTGGACCCTGGTCTGCCGGCGCAGGCCGGAGACGACGAGCGAGCCCGCGACCAGGCCCAGGTCGGCGAGGACGTCGGCGGACACGGCGATGGAGACGTCCACCCGGGGGTAGCGGTGGATCATCCGGAACCACCGCAGGACGTCCGACCAGCTCCGACCGCGTTCCTGACGGATGTTGAGCCGGCCGTCGGCATGCTCGATCAGGACCGGCCGACGGCCGACCTGGGTCACGTCGATCCGGGTCGGGCCTTCGGCGGCGACCACGTTGAGCCGCCCACTGACCAGGCGGACATCCAACCGGGTGACCGGTCCGTCCACGGTGAGCCGCTGCGGGCTCTCGACCGTCCATCCGGCCATGGCGCGTCCTCCTCTCGACGGCGCGCCAACGCGCGCCGGACGAGCAGACAGTAACGCGATACATCGCGACAGCACAAGACAGATCGCGAGTTGGCGGCCATCCTGCGCGCGCCAAGATCCGCCCCCAAGATCCGCCCCGAAGATCCGCGCATCTTCCCGGATGTTGCTGCCTCAGACGCGCACCAGGCAGCAACATCACCGAAGTTGCGAAGATCTTGCACCGCGAACCCAACCTTCACACCAAGATCGCGCTCGATCCTTGATGTAGTGGCATCCCACATCCCCGAGGCCACTACATGCTGGATCGAGCGCGATCTTGGTGGGCTCGGAGCGCAGGACACGGGCGCGGGCGCGGGGCGCAGGGCGCGGGCGCGGAGCGCGGAGCGCGGGCGCGGAGCGCAGGGCGCGGGCGCGGAGCGCAGGGCGCGGGCGCGGAGCGCAGGGCGCGGGCGCGGAGCGCAGGGCGCGGGCGCGGAGCGCAGGACGCGGGCGCGGAGCGCAGGACGCGGGCGCGGAGCGCAGGACACGGGCGCGGAGCGCAGGACACGGGCGCGGAGCGCAGGGCGCAGGCGCGGAGCGCAGGGCGCAGGCGCGGAGCGCAGGGCGCAGGCGCAGGGCACGGGCACGGCGCAGGGCCGCCGTCTCAGGCCGCCAGGTCCAGCCCGCCGCCGACAACCGGCGTGGGCACGGGCACCGCCGGGACCGCCGTGGGCACCGCGACCGCCGGGGTCGCCGTGGGCACCGGGTGCGGCCGGGTCCGCGCCCCCGCCCCGGCCGCGGGCACCAGGTGTACGGCGGACTCGGCGGCCCGAGCCAGCAACCGCCGGTCGGCGGTACGGGCCGGATGCAACGCGGCGGCGATCGTCACCGACACCACCAGATCCCGCGCCGTGACCACCCGGACCATCGACCGCAGCAACGTGTCCGCACCGAGGAAGGCAGCGGCCGTGGTGGTCGTACCGGTGGCCGCACAGGCGTAGGCGAGCCGCAGTGGCACCACCGGGCTGCCCGTGTCGATGGCCGCCTGGAACGTCGCGGGCCGGAAGCCGCCGCCGGGGCGGCAGTCGGCGGCACCGGCGCCCGCACACCAGGTCGTCCCCTCCGGAAAGACCGCCACCGACCGGCCGGCGCGCAGCGTGTCGGCGATCCGGCCGACCATGGCCGGTAGCGCGCGCGGCCGGGCGCGGTCCACGAAGACGGTCCCCGCCACCGCGGCCAGCAGGCCGAACACCGGCCAGGAGCGGATCTCCCGCTTCGCCACCATCCGGGTGGGCGCGACGGCCAGCACCGCGAGGATGTCCAGCCACGAGACATGGTTGGCGACCAGCAGCGCCCGCCGCCGGGGCAGTCGGCCCCGGATCACCAGCCGGACCCCGAAGGCCCGCGCGGTGGACCGGGCCCACCCGCGCACCGCCGCGTGGCGCTCCTGGACCGGCAGTACGGGCAGCAGCACCACCAGGCCGACGCCGGCCAGCAGCATGCCGGACACGGCGACCAACCGCAGTACCCGACGGGCCACCGACACGGTGGGCACCCCGCCGGTCGGTGGCAGACAGTCGTCGTCGCAACCCGACGACGGCCGCCACAGGTCGTGCGACCCGGCGGTCATCGCTGCGCCTCGCCCAGGAAGTGCCGCAGGTAACGCGGGTTCATCCGATCCAGGCAGAACAGCACGTAGAAGTCCGCGCAGCCGAAGTCGGGGTCGTACGACGGCTCGCCGCAGATCCACGCGCCCAGCCGGAGGTAGCCACGCAGCAGCGGCGGTACCGCGACGCGGCCCGCCGGATCGGCGGCCACCGGTCCGGCGGCCGACTCGGTGAACCAGGGCCGCAGCGGGCGGACCCGCAGGGGCGGCGGCGACAGGTGCCGGGTCTGGGCCTGGGTCCACACCTCGGCGACCGTCCGCCCGCCGTCGGCCACCGGCACCGACGCGCAGCCGCCGAGCCAACGGGAACCCCGCAGGTGCAGGTATCGGACGATGCCCGCCCACATCAGATTGATCACCGCGCCGGAGCGGTGGTCCGGGTGCACACACGACCGGCCCGCCTCGACCAGGTCGTCGCGGAGCGGATCGAGCGCGCCGAGGTCGAACTCGTCCTCGGCGTACCGCCGGGTGCTGCGGCCCGGTGGCAACAGACGGTACGTGCCGACCACCTGGCCGGTGCTGTCCTCGCGGACGATCAGGTGGTCGCAGTGCGCGTCGAAGGGATCCACGTCCAGCCCGGCGGTATCGGGGAGGAGAGTGGCGCCGAGCTCGGTGGCGAACACCTCGTGGCGCAGGCGTTGCGCGGCCGCGACCTGGATGGGGTCGTCGGCGATCAGCAGGGTGTATCCGCTGGTCGTCAGGGGTGCGCCAGCGGCATGCAGAACGGCCATGGGATCTGTGTAGGTGCTCGGGTTGCCATTCACTCAGACCACCGGTGTCGGCAGGATGAACGCCGGCCGGCAGATGCGTCCCACCGGTGGTCGTGCGAGGCTGCCCGACGAACCGGCGACGACGCCGGCACGCCCCACCGGAGGTCGACGATGCGGATCGAGTCCCGCTACAACGGGCCGCCCGGCTCGGGCAACGGCGGCTGGAGCGCGGGAGTGTTCGCCGCCGAGGCGGGCGGCACGGGCCCGGTCGAGGTGACGCTGCGCCGACCGCCACCACTGGACACCGAGCTGATCCTGACCGACGGCGAGGTCCGTGACCCGGCCGGCGAACTGGTGGCCGAGGTGCGCCCGGCCGGCGTGGTCGACGTCGTCGTACCCCCGGTGGACCTGGACACCGCGGTGGCCGCGGCGACGCGCTACCCCGGCCTGGTCGAGCATCCGTTCCCCGGTTGTTACGTCTGCGGGCCGCAGCGGGCCGACGGGCTGCGGATCTTTCCCGGCCGGTTACCTGATGGGCGGACCGCCGCGCCGTTCCGGGCGCCCGAGCGGGTCAGCGCACCCACGGTCTGGGCGGCGTTGGACTGCCCCGGCGGTTGGACGGTCCTCGCGCCGGGCCGCCTGTACCTGCTGGGTCGGATCGCCGCAGTGGTCACGGCGCTGCCGGGGCCGGGCGACGACTGCGTGGTGACCGGGGCGTTGCTCGACGTCGATGGCCGCAAGGCGCTCGTGCACACCAGCCTGTACGGCCCGGACGGCGCGTTGCTCGGCGCGGCGCGGGCGACCTGGATCGCCCGCTGAGACCGTCCGTCGTCCGCAGGGTGGAGTCGCCTCCGCCCTGCGACGGAGACGAACATAGGAACCGAGCCTGATTGACCTTGATGCCCCGGGCCGTCACGCTGTGCCACGGCGTACCTCGACGCCGTACACGGGAGGAGAACGATGACTGACGGGCAGCGAAGCCCCACCAGCGACGGTCAGATCGTGGTGTCCGGTCTGACGAAGCAGTACAAGAACGTGCGGGCGGTGAACGACCTGTCCTTCACCGTGGCACCGGGGCGGGTGACCGGCTTCCTCGGCCCGAACGGCGCTGGCAAGACCACCACCCTGCGCATGCTGCTGAACCTGGTCACGCCGACCGCGGGCACGACCACCATCAGCGGCCACCGGTACGCCGATCTCACGGACCCGCTCCGGCACGTCGGCGCGGTGCTGGAAGCCTCCAGCGCGCACAAGGGCCGCACCGGCATCAACCACCTGCGGGTCATCTGCGCGGCGGCCGGGCTGCCCCGGCAGCGGGCCGACGAGGCGCTGGCCCTGGTCGGGTTGACCCCGGCGGCGAAGCGCAAGTTCAAGGGCTACTCGCTGGGCATGAAGCAGCGGCTGGGCATCGCCGCCGCCATGCTCGGCGACCCTCGTGTGCTGATCCTCGACGAGCCCGCCAACGGGCTCGACCCGGAGGGCATCCGGTGGATGCGCGGGTTCCTCAAGAACCTCGCCCACGAAGGCCGCACCGTGCTGGTCTCCAGCCACCTGCTGTCGGAGATGCAGCTGCTCGCCGACGACGTGGTGATCATCGCGGCCGGGCAGCTGGTCCGGCAGGGACCTGTCGACCAGGTCCTCGGCTCGATGGCGCAGACCGCCCGGGTACGGGTCCGCACGCCGCAGGCCGAGGCTCTGGTCGCGGCGCTGAAGGCGCAGTCGGCGACCGTCGACACCGACGAGCAGGGCGTGCTGCTGGTCGCCGGGGTGGACGCCCCGACGATCGGCCGGACCGCCCTGACCGCCGGCGTCGAACTGCACGAACTGACCACCGAACGACCCGACCTGGAACGGGTCTTCCTGGAGCTGACGGCCGGAAAGGCGGGCATCCGATGAACCTGGTCCGAGCCGAACTGCTCAAGATCCGTACGACCAGCACCTGGTGGTGGCTGGCCCTCGGCGCGTTCCTCGCCCTGGTGCTGGCCTTCGTCGTCAACGCCTGGCTCGCCAGCCAGGTGCTCGGCGGCAACCAGGAGGACTTCGGCGTCAGCGGGGACCAGGCCACCCCCGCCGGCCAGGCGGCCAACCTGTACACCTCGGGGCAGTACCTGGGGCTGATGTTCGTGATGCTGATCGGCATCCTGATGGTCACCAACGAGGTCTTCCACCAGACCGCGACCACGACCTACCTGACCACGCCGCGTCGCACCTCGGTGATCCTGGCCAAGCTCGGCGCCGCCTCGCTGCTGGGCTTCGGCTTCTGGCTGGCCACCACGGTGATCGACCTGGCCGCTGGGTCGGTCTTCCTGAGCCTGAACGACCACGGCGCGCAGCTCGGCGAGTGGACGGTGCACCGGGCACTGCTGCTGAACCTGCTGGCGTACATGATCTGGACGGTCCTCGGGGTGGGCATCGGCACGCTGATCCCCAACCAGCTCGGCGCGGTGATCACCGCCTCGGTGCTGTACCTGATCGGCACCCAGGTGGCCCAGCTGCTCTTCTTCCTCCTCTCCAGCTGGCTGGACAACGAGGCGGTGATGAAGTGGCAGGTGGTCTGGCCCGCGGTGGCATCCCAGGTCATGATCAGCGGGAGCAGCACCGACCTGACCCCCGACTGGTGGGTCGGCGCCCTGGTGCTGGTGGGCTACGCGCTGGTCAGTGGCATCGTCGGAATCCTGATCACTCGACGTCGCGACATCGCCTGACGGCTTTTCCGACCCCGGGGCGGCGAGCTGGCCGCCCCGGGGTCGGCACCACGCCGGGAGCTGGCCGCGCGTCACCGGCGATCTGCCGTGCGTCACCAACCTCGATCTGCCGCGCGTTACCAGCCCTCGGCTGGCCGCGCAGCGGTTGCTGAACTTCTGGCATCTTCTGTGAAACCGGCCACGGGGCCGAGGCTGAAATGCCTACGGGATCCGTACGGCGTAGCCTGGGAGCCGTCCAGTCCGTGCTCCTAATCGGGCACGAGGGACACACCGCGTGCCACACAAACCCGCGTGAAAGAGGCGATTACCGGCCGTGTCGACCCAGCAGACTTCGCAGGAGAACCCACTGGCGGGTTTCGGCCCGAATGAGTGGATCGTCGAGGAGATGTACCAGCGGTACCTCGCCGACCCATCGAGCGTCGATTCGGCCTGGCACGACTTCTTCGCCGACTACCGGCCGGCACCCGGCGCGGCCACGCCACGCGGGGCTGAGGCGTCGGAAGAGCCGGCCGCCGCTCCCGAGCCGGACGGCCAGCCGGAGGCAGCCGCCACGGTCAGCCAGCCGAGCGCCACGCCGCCGGCGACCGCGAGCAAGCCGAGCGCCGCACAGTCGTCCGCGAGCAAGCCGTCCGCCGCACCGTCGTCCACCGCGCAGTCGGCGCCGGCCAAGCCCGCTGCCGCGCCGGCCGCGTCCAAGGCCGCCCCGGCGAAGGCGGCCCCGGCCAAGCCGGCCGCCGCGCCGAGCGCCGACGGCCCGCAGACCACGCCGTTGCGGGGCGTCGCCGCGAAGATCGTCCAGAACATGGACGCCTCGCTGAGCGTGCCCACCGCGACCAGCGTGCGCGCGGTCCCGGCGAAGCTGCTCGTCGACAACCGCATCGTGATCAACAACCACCTCGCCCGGGGGCGCGGTGGCAAGGTCAGCTTCACCCACCTGGTCGGGTACGCGCTGGTCCGGGCGCTGGTCCAGCACCCGGAGATGAACAACTCCTTCGCCGAGGCCAACGGCAAGCCGGCGATGGTCCGCCCCGCCCACGTCAACCTCGGCATCGCGATCGACCTGGCCAAGCCGGACGGCAGCCGCAACCTGGTGGTTCCCTCCATCAAGGGCTGCGAGACGATGGACTTCCGGCAGTTCTGGCAGGCGTACGAGGACGTGGTCCGGCGGGCGCGGCGCAACGAGCTGACCATGGACGACTACAGCGGCACCACGATCTCGCTGACCAACCCGGGCGGCATCGGCACCGTGCACTCGATGCCCCGCCTGATGCAGGGGCAGAGCGCGATCATCGGCGTCGGTGCGATGGAGTACCCGGCCCCCTACCAGGGCATGTCCGAGGCCACCCTGGCCGAGCTGGCCGTCAGCAAGATCATCACGCTGACCAGCACGTACGACCACCGGATCATCCAGGGTGCGCAGTCCGGCGAGTTCCTCAAGGTGATGCACGAGCTGATCCTCGGCGAGCACGGCTTCTACGACCAGATCTTCACCTCGCTGCGCATCCCGTACGAGCCGGTGCGCTGGATGCGCGACGTCGCGGTCAACTCCGAGGGTCAGATCAACAAGACCGCCCGGGTGCACGAGCTGATCCACGCGTACCGCGTGCGCGGTCACCTGATGGCCGACACCGACCCGCTGGAATTCACGATCCGCAAGCACCCCGACCTGGACGTCCTCCAGCACGGGCTCACCCTCTGGGACCTGGACCGCGAGTTCCCGGTCAACGGCTTCGCCGGCCGGCAGCGGATGAAGCTGCGCTCGATCCTCGGCGTGCTGCGCGACTCGTACTGCCGCCGCGTCGGCATCGAGTACATGCACATCCAGGACCCGGAGGAGCGGCGCTGGGTGCAGGAACGGATCGAGCGCAAGTACGAGAAGCCGGCCGCCGACGAGCAGAAGCACGTGCTCAACCGGCTCAACGCCGCCGAGGCGTTCGAGACCTTCCTGCAGACCAAGTACGTGGGCCAGAAGCGCTTCTCGCTGGAGGGCGGCGAGTCGCTGATCCCGCTGCTCGGTGAGGTGCTGGAGTCCTCCGCCGAGAACGGGCTGGACGAGGTCGTCATCGGCATGGCGCACCGGGGTCGGCTCAACGTGCTGGCCAACATCGTCGGCAAGCCGTACGAGAAGATCTTCTCGGAGTTCGAGGGTCACCTGGACCCGCGCTCGACGCAGGGCTCCGGCGACGTGAAGTACCACCTGGGCCAGAACGGCAAGTTCACCACTCCGGACGGCGCGCACTCGGTGAAGGTGTCGGTGGTGGCCAACCCGTCGCACCTGGAGGCCGTCGACCCGGTGCTGGAGGGCATCGTCCGCGCCAAGCAGGACCGGATCGACCTCAAGCTGGAGGGCTACACCGTGCTGCCGCTGGCGGTGCACGGTGACGCGGCGTTCGCCGGGCAGGGCGTGGTCGCCGAGACGCTCAACCTGTCGCAGTTGCGCGGCTACCGCACCGGCGGCACCGTGCACGTGGTGGTCAACAACCAGGTCGGCTTCACCACCGCCCCGGAGTACAGCCGGTCCAGCCTCTACAGCACCGACGTGGCCCGGATGATCCAGGCGCCGATCTTCCACGTGAACGGCGACGACCCGGAGGCCGTGGTCCGGGTGGCCCGGCTGGCCTTCGAATACCGGCAGACGTTCAACAAGGACGTCGTGATCGACATGGTCTGCTACCGCCGGCGCGGGCACAACGAGGGCGACGACCCGTCGATGTCCAACCCCCAGATGTACAAGATCATTGACTCGAAGCGCTCGGTGCGCAAGCTCTACACCGAGGAGCTGATCGGTCGCGGTGACATCACCGTGGAGGACGCGGAAGAGCTGCTGCGCGACTACCAGGCGCAGTTGGAGAAGGTCTTCAAGGCCACCCGGGACGCCGCCTCGGCGCCCCGCCAGCTCAACCGGCCGCGCCGCGAGGAGGAGCCGGAGCCCCAGGTCGACACCGCCACCGACGCGTCGGTCGTGAAGGCGATCGGCGAGGCGCACATCAACCTCCCCGAGGGCTTCACCCCGCACAAGCGGATCCAGCAACTGCTGGACCGGCGGGCCAAGATGTCCGTCGAGGGCAACATCGACTGGGGCTTCGGCGAGATCATCGCGCTCGGGGCGCTGCTGCACGACGGGGTCACCGTCCGGCTCGCCGGGCAGGATTCGCGTCGCGGCACGTTCGTCCAGCGGCACGCCTCGGTGGTCGACTCCCGCACCGGCGACGACTACCTGCCGCTGAAGTCGCTCACCGGCGACGGCGAGCGCTCCCGGTTCTTCGTGCACGACTCGCTGCTCAGCGAGTACGCGGCGATGGGCTTCGAGTACGGCTACTCGGTGGAGAACATCAACGCCCTGGTCGCCTGGGAGGCCCAGTTCGGCGACTTCGTCAACGGCGCACAGTCGGTGATCGACGAGTTCATCTCGTCCGGCGAGGTGAAGTGGGGTCAGCGCTCCGCCGTCACCCTGCTGCTTCCCCACGGCCACGAGGGCCAGGGTCCGGACCACACCTCCGGTCGGCCGGAGCGGTTCCTGCAGATGTGCGCCGAGGACAACATGCGGGTGTCCATCCCGACCACCCCGGCGAACTACTTCCACCTGCTGCGCCGCCAGGCCCTGTCGCCCAAGCGCAAGCCACTCGTGGTGTTCACGCCGAAGTCGCTGCTGCGGCACAAGCTCTGCGTCTCCTCGGTCGAGGACTTCACCACCGGCACCTTCCAGCCGGTGCTGCGCGACACGGCGGCACCGGCCCCCGAGTCGGTGAAGCGGGTGCTGCTCTGCTCCGGCAAGGTCTACTACGACCTGTTCCAGGCCCGGCAGGACCGCGGCGTCACCGACACCGCGATCCTCCGGATCGAGCAGCTGTACCCGCTGCCGGTGGAGGAGATCCGCGCCGCCCTCGCGCAGTTCCCGAACGCGGAGGACTTCGCCTGGGTGCAGGAGGAGCCGGCCAACCAGGGCGCCTGGTCGTTCGTCGCGCTCAACCTGCTGGAGCACCTCACGGACGTCCGGCTGCGGCGGATCTCCCGCCCGGCCGCGGCAGCGCCGGCCGTCGGCTCGGCCAAGACCCACGAGGTCGAGCAGAACGCGCTGATCGAGGCGGCTCTCCCCCGCCCGTGACCTGACCGCACCACGCGAGCCGGGGCAGGGCCGTTACCCACGGTCCTGCCCCGGCTCGCGTCGGTCCACGGACCCACCGACCCACCCGCCCATCCGCCCGGCCCGCGCCGGGCCGAGCACGAGGACGTACCCGATGTACTTCACCGACCGCGGTATCGAGGAGCTGGTCGAGCGCCGGGGCGCCGAGCAGGTGACCCTCGAGTGGCTGGGCGAGCGCCTGCGCGACTTCGTCGACCTCAACCCCGACTTCGAAACCCCCATCGAGCGCCTGGCAACGTACCTGGCCCGCCTGGACGACCCCGACGACGACGACGCCTGACCCGTCCCCCCGTTCCGCACCCGGTGATCAAGAAGTTTCGGTCACGATGGGGGCCGGAGCTGACGCAAACTTCTTGATCAACGAGCAGGGGGTGGGAACGTGGCTCGCAGTGTGTATCTGACCAGCGTTGGTTCGGGCGGGGGCAAGTCGACGATCGCTCTCGGATTGGCGGAGTTGCTCTCTCGCCAGGTGGGGCGGATCGGCGTGTTCCGGCCGTTGGTCGCCGACACCGGTCCGGATCCGATCCTCGCCCTGCTCAGTGAGCGTTACCGGGTCGAGCTGCCGCTGTCGGAGCTGGCCGGGGCGACCTACACCCAGGCAGCGGCGCTGGTCGCGGACGGCCGACGTGAGCAACTGATCTCCACGGTTGTCGAGCGGTACCGGGCGGTGGAGCGGCAGTGCCCGGCAGTGGTCGTGGTGGGCAGCGACTTCGACGACCCGGGCGATCCGGCCCATCCTCGCGAGTTGGCCTTCAACGCCCGGCTGGCCACCGAGTTCGGCAGCGTGGTGGTGCCGGTGGTGGACGGCCTCGGGCAGGAGCCGGCGGCGGTCGCGTCGGCGGTGCGCGGGGCGTACCACGATCTGACCGACCTGGGCGCGACGGTGCTCGCGGTGATCGCCAACCGGGTGACCGAGCCGATGACGCTGCCCGACCTGCCGGTCCCCGCGTACGCCATCCCGGAGGTGCCGAGCGTGTCGGCGCCGACGGTGGCCGAGGTGGCGGCGGCGCTCGGCGCCACCCTGCTGGCCGGGGACGACGCCGCGCTCAGCCGGGACGTGCTGGATTTCGTGGTCGGCGCGGCGCACGTACCGACCCTGCTGGACCACCTCACCGAGGGCGCCCTGGTGATCACCCCCGGGGACCGGGCCGACCTGCTCGTGGCGGCGAGTGCCGCGCACGTGGCCGGTCAGGCGTCGGTGGCCGGGCTGGTGCTCACGCTCGGTGAGCAGCCGGACCCCCGGGTGATGCGGTTGGTGCAGGGGCTGAACACCGGGTTGGCGGTGCTGTCGGTGCGCAGCGACAGCTACGACACGGTCGCCGCGTCCAGCCGGATCGAGGGTCGACCCAGCACGGCCAACCCGCGCAAGGTGGAGGCCGCGCTGGGCGCGTTCGAGCGCTGTGTGGATACCGACGACCTGGCTCGCCGGCTGCGGGTCAGCCGGTCGACCCGGGTCACCCCGCTGATGTTCGAGAACGAGCTGATCGACCGCGCCCGCTCGAAGCCCCGGCACCTCGTGCTGCCGGAGGGCACCGACGAGCGGATCCTGCGCGCGGCGGAGATCCTGCTGCGCCGGGGCGTGGCGGAGCTGACGCTGCTCGGCCGACCGGACGACATCGCCCGGCGGACCCGCGAACTGGGCATCGACCTCGGCGACGCGAACGTCGTCGACCCGGCCACCAGTGCGTGGCGCGACGACTTCGCCGCCGACTACGCACGGCTGCGCGCCCACCGGGGCGTCACCGCCGAACTGGCGCACGACATCGTGGCCCAGCCCAACTACTTCGGCACGCTGATGGTGTCGACCGGCCGGGCCGATGGCATGATCTCCGGCGCCACGCACACCACCGCCGCGACCATCCGACCGGCGTTCGAGATCATCCGTACGCTGCCGGACGTCTCGGTGGCCTCCAGCGTCTTCTTCATGCTGCTCGCCGACCGGGTGCTGGTCTACGGCGACTGCGCGGTCAACCGCGACCCGGACGCCGCACAGCTCGCCGACATCGCGATCTCGTCGGCCGACACCGCCGCCCGGTTCGGCATCGAACCCCGGGTGGCCATGCTGTCCTACTCCACCGGCAGCTCCGGCGCGGGCGCGGACGTGGAGAAGGTCGCCACGGCCACCGCCCTGGTCCGCGAGCGCCGGCCCGACCTGCTGGTCGAGGGGCCCATCCAGTACGACGCGGCGATCGACCCGGCGGTGGCGGCGACGAAGTTGCCGGGCAGCCCGGTCGCCGGCCAGGCCACCGTCTTCATCTTTCCGGACCTGAACACGGGCAACAACACGTACAAGGCGGTGCAGCGCTCGGCCGGGGCGGTCGCCGTCGGCCCGGTCATGCAGGGCCTGCGCCGGCCGGTGAACGACCTGTCCCGCGGCGCGACCGTGCCGGACATCGTCAACACGGTGGCGATCACCGCCATCCAGGCGGCCACCGAGGAGGCCTCATGAGTCGGGTGCTGGTGCTCAACTGCGGGTCGTCGTCGGTGAAGTGGCGCCACTACGACGGGGACCGGGTGCTCGACCACGGCACCGTCGAGCGGGTCGGTGAGCCCGGTGGCGGCCCGGCGGACCACGCCAGCGCGGTCCGGCAGATCCTGGACGGACTCGACCTGGGCGGGCTGGAGGCGGTCGGGCACCGGGTGGTGCACGGTGGTCGGACGTTCAGCGCGCCGGTGCTCGTCGACGACGCGGTCCTGGCCGCGATCAAGGACCTGGTGCCGCTGGCCCCGCTGCACAACCCGGCCAACCTGGCCGGCATCGAGGTGGCCCGCGCGGCACTCCCGGACGTCCCGCAGGTCGCCGTCTTCGACACCGCGTTCCACCACACCCTGCCGGAGGCCGCCGCGACCTACGCGATCGACCGGGACACCGCCGAGCGGTACGACATCCGCCGGTACGGCTTCCACGGCACCTCGCACGCGTACGTGTCCCGGCGTACCGCCGAACTGCTCGGCCGCCCGTACGACCAGGTCAACACGATCACCCTGCACCTGGGCAACGGGGCCAGCGCCTGCGCGGTGGCCAACGGTCGCAGCGTCGCCACCTCGATGGGCATGTCCCCGTTGCAGGGGCTGGTGATGGGCACCCGCAGCGGCGACCTCGACCCCACGGTGATCTTCCACCTGCGCCGGGAGGCCGGGCTGTCGGTCGACGAGATCGACGACCTGCTCAACCACCGCAGCGGGCTGCTCGGGCTGACCGGCGCCAACGACATGCGCGAGGTGCTTGCGCGCCGGGCGGCCGGGGACCGGGCGGCGGCGCTGGCCTTCGACATGTACTGCCGGCGGATCACCGAGTACGTCGGGGCGTACTACGCACTGCTCGGCCACGTCGACGCGATCGCCTTCACCGCCGGGGTCGGCGAGCACGCCGCGCCCGTCCGGGCAGCCGCGTTGGCCGGCCTGGACCGGCTCGGTATCGCCGTCGACGATGCGCGCAACGACGGTACGGGCGACCGCGTCATCTCACCCGACGGCGCCGAGGTGAGCGTCTGTGTCATCCGCACCGACGAGGAGCGGGAGATCGCCCGGCAGACCCGAGACGTGGTCGCCCGCCACTGACGACCCGTCCGAGGCGATGCGACAAGTGGTGGTGGCCCGCCCCGTGGGCTGTGCGGGTCGACCCGGCCCGGTCCGGTCAGCTCGCGAGCCAGACGACGAGGACGACGAGCAGGACCACCACGACCGCCGCGCCGATGATCAGCGGCAGGCGGGACGGCGACTCCACCGGCGCAGCGGCCTCCGGTGTCTGGCTGAACGCGCGGAACGCCTCGGTGTTGCCACTGGGGTCGGTGTAGTTCTCAGGCATGCCGGTGACCCTAGCGAAGCCGCTCGCGAAGCACCGCCCCGGTAGGGCGCCCTGGTGGACGACCTCGCGCGCCGCCAGTTGGCGAGCATCGCCGAGGTGGTCGAGGTCGCCGGATCGGCCCGCTCGTCGTTCCGACGATCTCGGTGCCGGCCCAGATCGAGTTCAAGCAGATGTACCCGGTGTGGATGCCGGAGCGGCCTCGCCGTCCGAAGGACGCGGACGACCTGGCTCGACTGCTTGCCGGGCCTCGTCGAGCAGGTCCTCGTACACCCCGACCTTGAAGCTGATCAGATCCAGGCTCTGGGTGAGCTGGCCGATCTGGTCCGTGACGCGCCTGTGGTGCGCACGCATGAGCGCGAGTCGTTCCTCCTCGTTGCCCGCGCCTTCGCGAACGAGTTCGGTGTAGCGGCGCAGCGCCGGCAGCGGCATGCCGGAGGCGCGGAGAATGACGCAGACGGTCAGCCAGTCCACGTCGTCCTGGCTGTAGACGCGACGCCCGGTGGACCCACGGCGTACGGGGCTGACGAAGACGCCCTGCTGCTCGTAGAAGCGGAGCGCGTGCACGCTCAAGCCGGTGCGTTCGGCGACCTGTCCGATGCTCAGACCCGCGGTGACCTCAGCCATGTCGAGCAGGGTAACGGGGGTTGACCTAGAGCCGACTCGAGCTCCTACGGTGCCAGGTGATCACCACTGAACACCACCTGGGAGAGCATCGTCATGCGCTATCGCACCCTCGGCGGCACCGGCATCGAGGTGAGCACCCACTGCCTCGGGACCATGATGTTCGGTGCCGTCGGCAATCCCGACCACGACGACTGCGTCCGCATCGTCCACACCGCCCTCGACCAGGGCATCAACGTCATCGACACTGCCGACATGTACGGCCGGGGCGAGTCCGAACAGATCGTGGGCAAGGCGCTGCGCGGGCGCCGCGACGACGTCGTGCTGGCCACCAAGGTGCACTTCCCGATGGGCGAGGGACCCAACCAGGGCGGCAACTCGCGGCGGTGGATCCTCAAGGCCGTCGAGGGGAGCCTCCGGCGGTTGGACACCGACTGGATCGACCTCTACCAGATCCACCGTCCCGACCCCTCGACCGACATCGAGGAGACGCTCTCCGTGCTCACCGACCTCGTCCGCGAGGGCAAGATCCGCGCGTTCGGCTGCTCGACGTTCCCCGCCGAGGAGATCGTCGAGGCGCACCAGGTCTCCGAGCGTCGCGGCCTCGGACGCCTGCGCACCGAACAGCCGCCGTACTCGATCCTGGCCCGTGGCGTCGAGGCCTCGACCCTGCCGGTCTGCCAGCGCTACGGCATGGGGGTGCTGGTCTGGAGCCCGCTCGCCTTCGGATTTCTCAGCGGGAGGTACCGCAGGGACCAGCCCGTCGACCTGTCGACCGGGCGGGCCGCACTGCGGCCCGCGCAGTTCGATCCCACGATCGCCGAGAACGCCGCGAAGCTCGACGCCGTCGAGCAGCTCGTCGAGCTCGCGGCGAGCATCGGCTGCACGCTTCCACAGCTCGCCATCGCCTTCACCGTGGCCCATCCGGCCGTCACCTCGGCGATCATCGGACCGCGCACCATGCCGCAACTGGAAGATCTGCTCAAGGGCGCCACGCTCACCCTGGACGACGCGACCCTCGACCGGATCGACGAGATCGTGCCGCCCGGCACGAACCGGTACAACCCCAATGCCGCCTTCCCACTGCGCGCGCTGACGGACATCGCACGTCGGCGTCGTCCTCTCGCGGACCGTGCCGCGGCCTGAGTGGGCCCGCCTCCGAGGGCACAGCACGGGGTGACCGGAAGGGCACAACGCGTCAATGCCCGCCGGGCACCCCAGCCGGTCGGGGCACAATCGGATTCATGTCGCGTCGCGTCACTCCCGCGCTGCTGGCCAGCGCCGTGCTCATGGCCGGTCTGGCCGGCTGCTCAACGGACACCCGCCCGAGCCAGAGCGGTCCGGTTCCGCCGGTCGAGCCGAAGGCCGCCGCCACGCCGGCACCGCAGGTCCCCGCCGGGAAGGCCCCGCAGCGCGCCTTCGCGGTCGGCGTACGCCAACTCAAGCTGAACCGGGACGGCCGTGCGCTGCCGACGACGCTCTGGTACCCGGCGGCCGGGCAGTCCGGCGGCGCGGCCAAGCGGTCGGCGACGGCGGCCGAGGGCCGGTTTCCGGTGGTGATGTTCAGTCACGGGCTGGGTGGGCGGCCGGACGACTACGCCACGCTGCTGACGCGGTGGGCGGCGGCGGGTTTCGTGGTGGCCGCGCCGACGTTCCCGCACACCTCCGCCGGCGGCGACAAGAACGTCCTCGACGTGCTCAACCAGCCGGCCGACGTCTCGTACGCGTTGGACCAGGTGCTCGCGCTGGACGGCAAGGCCGGCGACGCGTTGCGGGGGCGGTTGGACGGCGAACGGGTGGCCGCGGCCGGGCACTCGGCGGGCGGGGTGACCACGATCGGGCTGTTCACCGCCAACCGGGACGAGCGGCTGGACGCGGGCGTGGTGTTCGCGGGCACCGCGCTCGGCGTGGGCACCGCGTTCGCCGGCGCGGCCGCGCCGCAACTGTTCGTGCACGGTGAGCTGGACGAGGTGGTCGAGTACGCGGCGGGCAAGGCCGCGTACGACAAGGTGCCGTGGCCCAAGGCGATGCTGAGCCTGCCCAAGGGCGACCACGGGCGGGCGCTGCTCACCGACGGCGCGACGCTGCGTGTCGTCTCGGACACGTCCGTCGAGTTTCTGCGCTGGTCGCTGTACGGCGACGCCGACGCCAGGAAGCGCATCCCCACCGACGCGACCCGCGGCGACGTCGCCACCTTCGACGACCACCTCTGAACGGGCGGACCGATCGCGCCGCGCCGCGCCCTGCCCCAAGATCGCGCAGTAACCAGGAAATAGTGGCCTCCCGCGACGCGGAGGCCACTATTTCCATGATGTTGCGCGATCTTGGGGGCGGGGCGGGGCGGGGCGGGACGCGTCAGGCGGTGTGGTCGATGACGACCTTGCCGAAGGCGTCGCCGGACTGCAGGCGGGCGAAGGCGTCCTCGACCCGGCCGAACGGGACCACGCTGTCCACCACCGGGCGCACCTCGTTGTCCGAGCAGAACGCCAGCAGCTCGTACAGCTCCCCCGGCGTGCCCATGGAGGTGCCCAGGATCTCCAACTGCATCGCGAAGAGCCGGCGCAGGTTGACCGCCGGTTCGTGCCCGGCGGTCGCGCCGGAGACCACGATCCGGGCCATCGGCGCGGCCGACTTCAGCGAGTGGTCGAAGGTGGCCGCGCCCACCGTCTCGATCACCACGTCGACGCGTTCCGGCAGCCGGGCACCGGGTTCCACGGCGGTGGCGCCGAGAGCCGAGATCCGGTCCCGCTTGCCGGCGTCGCGGCTGGTCGCGTACACCCGCTTGCCCATCGCGACGGCGAGCGCGACGGCCGCGGTGGCGACGCCGCCGCCCGCGCCCTGGACCAACACGCTGTCGGCGTCCGCGACGCGGCCCTTGGTGGTCAGCATCCGCCACGCGGTCAGCCAGGCCGTGGGCAGGCACGCCGCGTCGGTCGCCGCCATGCCGTCGGGCAGCGGGATCAGGTTCGATCGGGGTACGGCCACCCGCTCGGCGAGGGTCCCGGCGAAGTGCTCGGAGAGGATGGAGACCCCGCGCGGGTCGCCCGGGGTGACCACCACCGGGTACACGACCACCGGGCGGCCCTCCGGGTCGAGCCCCACCGCGTCGCAGCCGAGGATCATCGGCAGCTGTGCCTCGGCGAGCCCCACGCCGCGCAGCGACCAGAGGTCGTGGTGGTTGAGCGAGGTGGCCTGCACCTGCACGGTCACCCAGTCGTCGGCCGGGTGGGTCGGCTCGGGCCGCTCACCGACGGTGAGCGCGGCGAGCGGGTCGGCGTCATTGAAGCGGGAGGCAAAGGCGGCACGCATGATCGGCACGGTAACAAGCTGAGCGCCCGTTAAGAAGGCGCCCGGCCCATGCGGCGCCGAGAGCGTCCCGGTGCAGGCCAGCGCGGCCGACGGCGCATGCTGCGGCGGAGCGCGCCAGCGCCTGTGCGGGCGCGCAGACCCTAACGGCGGGCGACGCCGTCGCGACGGGCCGCCTCGGCGACCGCCTCGGCGACGGCCGGCGCAACGCGCGGGTCGAGCGGCGAGGGGACGATCGCGTCGGCGGTCAGCGACTCGGCCACCACACCGGCGATGGCGTCCGCGGCGGCGACCTTCATCGCCTCGGTGATCCGGGTCGCACCGGCATCCAACGCCCCACGGAACACCCCGGGGAAGGCCAGCACGTTGTTGATCTGGTTGGGGTAGTCGCTGCGCCCGGTGGCGACCACCGCGACGTGCCGGGCGGCGACCTCGGGGTGCACCTCCGGGGTCGGGTTGGCCAGCGCGAACACGATCCCGCCGGGTGCCATCCCCGCCACCGCGGCCTCGGGGATCTGCCCGCCGGAGACCCCGATCAGCACGTCGGCGTCGCGCAGCGCCTCGGTGATGTCGCCGTGTCGGCCCTCCGCGTTCGTGGTCGCCGCCAACTCGGCCTTGGTGCCGGTCAGCTCGGTGCGGTGCCGGCCGATGATGCCCTTGGAGTCGCAGACGACCACCTGGTCGGGGTTGACGCCCCCGGCGATCAGCATCTTCGTCACGGCCACCCCGGCCGCACCCGCACCGCTCACCGCGACCCGCAGGTCGCCGAGCTTGCGGTCGAGCAGGGTGGCGGCGTTGCGCAGCGCGGCGAGCACCACGATCGCCGTGCCGTGCTGGTCGTCGTGGAAGACCGGAATGTCCAGCGCCTCGTCGAGCCGGCGCTCGATCTCGAAGCAGCGCGGGGCGCTGATGTCCTCCAGGTTGATCCCGCCGAACGAGGGGGCCAACGCCCGGACCACGGCGACGATCTCGTCCGCATCCTGCGTGTCCAGGCAGACCGGGACGGCGTCCACCCCACCGAACTGCTTGAACAACACCGCCTTGCCCTCCATCACCGGCAGCGCGGCACGTGGGCCGATGTTGCCGAGCCCCAGCACCGCCGAGCCGTCGGTGACCACCGCGACGGTGTGCGACACCCAGGTGTAGTCGTCCACCAGGGCCGGGTCGGCGGCGATCGCCTCGCACACCCGGGCCACCCCCGGGGTGTACGCCAGGGAGAGGTCCTCCCGGCTGGTCAGCGGCACGGTCGAGGTGACGGCCATCTTGCCGCCCCGGTGCAGCAGGAAGACGGGATCAGCGGGGTCCACGGTGGACGAAGACATGGCGGTGACTCCAGGATCTGTCGAGCAGATGTGAGGCGGCCGGGCCTGGCCGCGAGGTGGGCGGCGAGCGGTGGCACGCGTACGGGGGTCACCCGGGCACTTCCGAGCATAGTGTCGACGCCCACACCCGGATGTGAGCGGGGTCATAACCGCCGGCGATGTACCCGACCGGGGCGCGGCCAGTAGCGGACCAGCACCCGCCCTCGTACGTCGGCGACCCCGTACGCCCGGGAGTCGTCGGTGACCAGTTCGTTGTCGCCGCGCAGCCACCAGCCGCCGTCCTGTTGCCGGACCGCCCGCTTCACCACCAGCAGGTCGGGGCGAGTGCGGAAGACCGCGACCACCACGTCGCCGGGTCGGATCCGGCGGTCGCCGGGGCGGACCAGCACCGAGTCGCCGTGCCGCAGCGTCGGTGCCATGGACGGGCCGACCACCAGGACGGCGGTCAACGGCCCGCGCAACCGGGCCACCTCAGGCGGGTGATCGGTGCCCACTGGTTTCACCTCCGTCCGTTCGGAAAGCATCCCCCAGGAGTAATGTCGCCTTTGATCATCGCAAACTTCCCATGGAGGATCCTGATGCGATTTCCGCGCATCCTCGCGCCCCGCGTCATCGCGAGCGCACACTGCGACCTGCCGTGTGGTGTCTACGATCCGGCTCAGGCTCGGATCGAGGCCGAATCGGTCAAAATGATCTGCGAGAAGTACCAGGCGAACACCGACCCGGAGTTCCGCACCCGCGCCATCATCATCAAGGAGCAGCGCGCCGAGCTGGTCAAGCACCACCTCTGGGTGCTGTGGACCGACTACTTCAAGCCGCCGCACTTCGAGAAGTACCCGAACCTGCACAGCCTGTTCAACGAGGCCACCAAGCTCGCCGGCGCCGGTGGCGTCAAGGGCAGCCTCGACCCGGCCACCGCCGACAAGCTCCTCTCGAAGATCGACGAGATCTCGAAGATCTTCTGGGAGACCAAGAAGGCGTGACCGCACCGGTCATCCTGACGATCCGGCCGGCACGTCCCGAGGACGTGCCGGCCGTCGTCGCCATGGTGCACGAGCTGGCGGAGTACGAACGGGCCGCCGACCAGTGCCACCTCACCGCCGAGCAGCTGACCTCGGCCCTGTTTCCGGCCGCTCCAGCGAGCGGCGCGGCCACGGACGCGTCCAGCCCCGCGCCGGCTCCGGCGCTCTTCGGGCACGTCGCGGTGGACGAGCAGGACGAGCCGATCGGCTTCGCGCTGTGGTTCCTCAACTTCTCCACCTGGGCCGGTGTGCACGGCATCTACCTGGAGGACCTCTACGTTCGGCCGACCGCCCGGGGGTCCGGTGCGGGTCGGCTGCTGCTCGCCGCCCTGGCCGAGATCTGCGTACGACGCGGATACCGGCGACTGGAGTGGTGGATGATCGACTGGAACCCGGCCGCCGGGTTCTACGCGTCGATCGGCGCGGAGCAGATGAGCGAATGGGTCCCCTATCGGCTCAGTGGCGACGCGCTGCGCGAGCTGGCCGACCATGCCGCCACCGCTGGCACGCGTACGGGCGACCGAGCGGGTAGAGTCCCCGACCGGGGGGATGAGGCGTGACTCAACTGACTGGCCAGCCAGCGACCGACGACGACGTGGTGCACCTCACGGTGCCCGCCGACGGCGGTTACCTTGGCGTGCTCCGCACCGCCACCGCCGGCCTCGCGGCCCGGTTGCAGTTCGCGCTGGACGAGATCGAGGATCTGCGGATCGCGGTCGACGAGGCGTGCGCCATGCTGCTCGCCATCGCCACCCGCGACGCCGAGTTGGAGTGCCGCTTCGCGGTCACCGAGGACGCGTTGACCGTCGAGGTGACCGTGCCGACCGTGCGTGGTGCCACGCTGCCGGCCGAGTCGTCCTTCGCCTGGAAGGTGCTCACCGCGTTGACGACGTCGGCGTCCGCCACGGCCGCCGACGGTCGGGCCACGATCGCGCTGCTCACGCGCCGCTCCGGCGGCTACTGACCGGCGCCGCTCCGGCGGCTACTGACCGGCGCCGCTCCAGCGGGCTACTGACCGGCTCGGCGCGCCGGGTCCGTCACGCCACGCCCAGTGCCCGGGTCGTCGGGGGGCTGACCAGCAGCCAGGTCACGCCCAGGCCGAGCGCCATCAGCGGCACCCCCAGCCAGCCCAACCCGCCCTGGATCATGAACCATCCGATCGGCAGCAGCATCAGCTGCAGCACGATCGCCGGCGCACGGGCGCCCGCCTTACGGCGGGACAGGGCCCGGCCCAGCGCCCAGAGCGCGACCGCGGCCCCGACGGCGAACGCGGTCACCAGCAACGCCGACGCCAGATCGGTGGTGGTGGCCGTGAGGTCGGCCCAGATCAGCCATGCCGCGATGAGCCCGACGGCGGCCGCCTCCGCCCAGAGCAGCCGGACCGCCCAGCGGAGCGTGACGGGAGCCGAGTCGATGGTCACGCGCGCCACGATACCCGGGCTACCGGGAGGTACAGTGCCGCCCATGCACGCCGTCCTGGTGGTCAATCCAAAGGCCACCACCACCAGCGAACGCAGCCGGGACGTGCTCGTCCGGGCGCTGCGCAGCGAAGTCGACCTCAGCGTGCGCTACACCCGGCGGCGCGGACACGCGATGGCGCTGGCCCGGGAGGCCGCGGCCGAGGGTGTCGACCTGGTCGTCACCCTGGGTGGCGACGGCACCGTGAACGAGGTGGTGAACGGCCTCATGACGGCCGACCCGCCGCCCCGCGCCGACGACGCGCCGATGGCCGAGCGGTTGCCCGCGCTGGCGACCGTGCCGGGCGGGTCGACAAACGTATTCGCCCGCGCGCTGGGCCTGCCCCGGGAGTGGCCGGAGGCGACCAGCATGATCCTCGAAGGGTTGCGCCTGGGCCGGAGCCGGACGGTGGGGCTGGGCCTCGCCGACGACCGCTACTTCACCTTCTGCGCGGGGTTCGGCCTGGACGCCGCGGTCATCCACCGGGTGGAGCAGGCCCGGCGCAAGGGTCGGGTGTCCACGCCGACGCTCTACCTGCGCTCGATCATGAATCAGTACTTCTTCGCCTCGGACCGGCGACATCCGGCGATCGTGCTGGAGCGTCCGGGCGAGCCGTCCGAGGCCGAGCTGGCCACGGTCATCATCCAGAACACGGCACCGTGGACGTACCTGGGCGACCGGGAGGTCAACCCGAACCCGGCGGCGTCGTTCGATCTCGGGCTGGATGTGCTGGCGCTACGTCAGCTCCGGGTGGCTAGCACAACACGGACAGTGACTCAGTTCCTATCCCGGCAACCGGATCCACGCGGTCGGCAGGTGTTACGACTCCATGACACGGCGGAGTTCACGCTGGTCTCCAGCCGTCCGCAGGCGTTTCAGCTCGACGGCGACTATCTCGGCGAGCGGGAGAAAGTCAGATTCACCTCCGTTCCGGCCGCACTGAGAGTAATCTGCTAGGTCTCGGGTACTGCCCTTGGTCGACACGGTGGCCACAACCGATCGACTTGGTCGCCGCCACACCGAGGGGCAGGTGCCGGAAATGTCAGCAATGTCACGCGGACTGTACTATATTGATCCTCGACTGTGGCACGGCGGGTAATCGGGAAAGCCCCGAAAACCGGACAAAGGGGCTGTGGGCTTGCTCACCGCCCGGAGTTTTTCCGAGCGTCACCCTTGACATCACGACTGTTCGTGAAAGTATTCACAAGCGGACTTGAGTTACCGGGACATTGCCTGGATATGCTCGTCAGGTTGAGCTGTTCCAGCAGGTCCCCGGCGCTGAACGCCTGCTCACGCACTGCCGAATGGACGGACGCTAACCGTCACCATCGGCACTGCGGATGCATATAGGAAAAGCACGACCAAGCAATTGTTCGCCACCCATCCAGAATGAGGAGTGTTGCCGCCATGGACTGGCGTCACCATAGTGTCTGCCGCGACGAGGACCCAGAGCTGTTCTTCCCGATCGGGACGTCTGGACCGGCTCTGCTGCAGGTCGAGCAGGCCAAGGCCGTCTGCAGGCGCTGCTCCGTGACCGACCAGTGCCTGCAGTGGGCACTCGAGTCGGGTCAGGACGCCGGCGTCTGGGGCGGAATGAGCGAAGAGGAGCGGCGGGCCGTCAAGCGGCGCGGCGGCCTCCGCGTGCTGCGCGCTCACTCCGCCTGATCCCAACGACACCGCTGTACGCCCCGGTGGGTCCGCCCACCGGGGCGTTCCGCTGTCCGCCCCAGCCTCAGCCGGCCGGTGCCACGACGTGGCCGTTCGACAGGTCGTCGACCCGGCGCAGCACCACCTCGACCAGCTCCGGCGCGTCGGTCAACGGGGCGGACACCGCCACCGCGCCGGCCGCCCGAGCCGCCTCGGTCACCGCGTCGTGGAACAGGCCCGGCGCCAGGAAGTACGCGGACACCGCGACCCGCCGTGCGCCGGCCGCCCGCAGCCGCGACACCGCCACACCGGCCGCCGGTGGCGCCGCCGAGGCGTACGCCACCCGACAGGGCACCCCGAACTCGGCACCGAGCGCCTCCGCGGCCTGACCCACCGACCGGCGGGCGCGCGCGTCCCGGGTGCCCGCCGCGGCCAACACCAGCGCGTCGAAGCGGCCCGGCCGCACCTCGGTGAGCCGTCGACGCAGCCCGGCCAGCAGCCCCGGGTCGACGGTGCCGTCCGCCGGGCCGAGCACGTCGGTCACCCGCACCGCCAGTGGCCGCTCGGCCCGCACCGCCGCGCTGACCGCCGCCGGAATGTCCACCCGATGGTGATACGCGGCGGTCAACAGCAGGGGCACCAGTACCGCCCGTTGGTGACCGGCCGCCGCCAGGCCACGCAGCACCTCGGTCGGCCCCGGCTCGGTGTGGTCCAGCCAACTCGCCCAGACCTGTGTCCCGGGCCGGGCCGCCGACACGGCTCGGGCGAGTGCCCGGGTGGCGTCGGCCGCTCGTGGATCCCGGCTGCCGTGGGCGACGAGCACCACCGGGGCCACCCCGCCGGCCACGTCCGGGCCGGTCGGGGTGGTCGCTGGCGAGGTCAGACGTGCAGCCCGCACTCAGTCTTCTCGAACATGGCCCACCGGCCGGCCCGCGCGTCCTCGCCGGCCTTCGTCCGGCGGGTGCACGGCCAGCAGCCGATCGACCCGTAACCCTGCTTGAACAGCTCGTTCACCGGCACGTTGAAGCGCGCGATGTACGCGTCCACATCCTTCTGCGACCAGGCCGCGATCGGGTTGACCTTGACCCTGCCGCGCCGCGCGTCGAACGTCACCACAGGCGTGTTGGCCCGGGTCGGCGACTCGTCCCGCCGCAGGCCCGCGGCCCAGGCGTCGTACCCGGACAGCGCCCGCTCCAGCGGCTCCACCTTGCGCAGCTGGCAGCAGTCGTCCGGTGACTTGTTGAACAGCCGGGGGCCGTACTGGCCATCCTGCTGGCCGACCGTGAGTCGGGGCCGGATCGACCGGACGTTCACCGGGAGCGTGCGGGCCACCTCGTCGCGCACCCGCAGCGTCTCGGGGAAGTGCAGGCCGGTGTCGAGGAAGACCACGTCCACGCCCGGGGCCACCCGGGACACCAGGTGCGCCAGCACGGCATCGGCCATCGAGCTGGTGACGCAGAACCGGTCGCCGAAGGTCTGCGCGGCCCAGCGGGCGATCTCCAGCGCCGGAGCGCCTTCCAGGTCCTGGGCCGCCTGCTCGGCCAGGGCGCGCAGCTCGGCGGGGTCGCGTCGGGCCGGGTCGGCGGATGTCGAAGCGCCCGGACCGACCAGGCGCAGGTTCGCTGCGGAGACGAGGCTCATCGGGTCACCGCCCGGGAGAGCAGGCCGGTGAACTTCACCGAGAAGACCCGGGTGCAGGCGTGGCACTCCCAGGCGCCGTGCCCCGCCTCGTGCGGCCGCAGGTCCTCCTCGCCGCAGTACGGGCAGTACAGAGGTGCCGCTCGGTTCTCGCTGCTCACCGCAGTGCCTCCTCATCGACTCTGATCACCCAGTTGGCGAACGTCTCGCCCTCGCTCCGACCGGCCAGGTAGCGACGGGCCAGCCGTTCCACGTACTCCGGAAGCTCCTCGGCGGTGGTCTTCAGGCCGCGCAGCTTGCGGCCGAAACCGGCCGTCTGCCCCTGGGCCATGCCCAGCCCGCCGCCCAGGTGCACCTGGAAGCCCTCGACCTGTCGGCCGTCCGGGCCGACCACCAGCTGGCCCTTGAGCCCGATGTCGGCCACCTGCGTGCGGGCGCAGGCGTTCGGGCAGCCGTTGATGTGGATGGAGATGTCCGCGTCGAAGTCACGCAGCCGCTGCTCCAGCCGGGCCACCAACTCCTCGCCGCGGGCCTTCGTCTCGACGATGGCGAGCTTGCAGTACTCGATGCCGGTGCACGCCATCGTGCCGCGCCGCCAGGCCGACGGCCGGGCCTCCAGGCCAATGCCACGCAGCGCGTCGACAAGCGACTCCGTCCGCTCCGACGGCACGTCGAGCACCAGCAGCTTCTGGTACGGGGTGAGCCGCACCCGGTCGCTGCCGTGCGCCTCGACCACGTCGGCCAGTTGGGCGAGCTGCCCGCCGGAGACCCGCCCGACCACCGGCGCGGCGCCCACGTAGTGCCGCCCGTCGGCCTGCTCGTGCACGCCCACGTGGTCGACCGGCTTCGACGGCAGGGTCGGCGCCGGGCCGTCGAGCAGCGTACGACCGAGGTAGTCCTTCTCCAGGACCTCGCGGAACCGCTCCACACCCCAGTCCGCCACCAGGAACTTCAGCCGAGCCCGGTTGCGCAGCCGCCGGTAGCCGTAGTCGCGGAAGATCCCGACCACCCCGGCCCACACGTCCGGAATCTCGGCCATCGGCACCCAGACGCCGAGCCGCTGGGCGAGCATCGGGTTGGTGGAGAGACCGCCGCCGACCCAGACGTCGAAGCCGGGGCCGTACTCGGGGTGCTCGACACCGAGGAAGGCGATGTCGTTCGACTCGTACGGGGTGTCGACCAGCCAGGAGATCGACGTCTTGAACTTGCGGGGCAGGTTGGAGAACTGCTTGTCGCCGACGTACCGGGCGACGATCTCGTCGATCGCCGGGGTCGGGTCGAGCACCTCGTCACGGGCCACGCCGGCGACCGGGCTGCCCAGCACGATCCGGGGGCAGTCGCCGCACGCCTCGGTGGTCTGCAGGCCGACCGACTCCAGCCGACGCCAGATCTCCGGCATGTCCTCGACCCGGATCCAGTGGTACTGGATGTTCTGCCGGTCGGTGATGTCGGCGGTGTCCCGGGCGAACTCCCGGGAGATGTCCGCGATCACCCGCAACTGGGCCAGGCTGAGCTGGCCGCCGTCGATTCGGACCCGCAGCATGAAGAACTCGTCCTCCAGCTCGTGCGGCTCCAGCACGGCGGTGCGCCCGCCGTCGATGCCCGCCTTGCGCTGGGTGTAGAGGCCCCACCAGCGGAACCGGCCCCGCAGATCCTGCGGATCGATGGAGGCGAAGCCGCGGTGCGCGTAGATGGTCTCGATGCGGGCCCGGACGTTGAGCGGGTCGTCGTCCTTCTTGATCCGCTCGTTGGGGTTGAGCGGCTCACGGTGGCCGAGCGCCCACTGACCCTCACCCCGTGGCCGGCGCGGTGCTCGGGTCGGGCGAGCCGTCGGGTCCTCGGAACGGGCCGGGATGCTGCTGACCGCCATCGCGGCGTCCTCCGTTGTCTGCTGTGCCTCGGGGTACGCGGGGCGCGGCGGCCGGCCCGGCGAAGCGGGCGGGACAACGGTGTCTTCAGACAGCCGGCGCGGAGCGCGCCCGAGACAGATTGATCGGGCGTCGTCAGTAGGCCGGACAGATCGCGCTGCGCACGCGGCCGTAATCGACGTGGCGACGTGCCACGAAGCGGCGGACGACTGCGGCGGTCATGCGCCCCATGCTGCCACACCCCGAGGGGGCCGGCCAATGTCCACGTGCTGGATCCCACATCACGGGCGAGGGGGCTAGTCGACCAGCTGGTCACCGAGGATGGTTCGCGCGTACCGCACCACCCTGCCCTCCCGTACGCCGACGATCAGGCCGTTGTCCCGCAGCGTGGTGAGGTGGTGCGACGCCGTCGCCGGCGCGAGCCCCAACATCGCGGCCAGCTCGCCGGTGCTCAGTGGCGCGTCGAGCAGGGACAGCGCCGCCGCCCGCGTACCGCCGAGCAGGGCGCCGAGCGCCGCGCTGGGCGGCGGCGACGCCCACAGCCCGCCGAGCCCGGCCGGCGGATAGCAGAGGGCGGGTCCGGCGTCCCCCTCCAGGATCGCGTGCACCGTCGGTCCGGAGAACGAGGTGGGCAGCAACGTCCACGGGCGGTCGTCCAGACCGGCCGGCCGGGACGTGCCGACGGCGACCCGCAGCGCCGCGCCGTCCCAGCGGATCAACGGGTGCAGCTCGCGGAGCAGGGTGCGCCCGCCCTGGTCGGCGGCGAGCAGGGTGCGCCGCCGGATGTCGGCCAGCGCGAGCGCCCGCAGCCGGGGCCAGTCCGGTGCGATCAGCAGGGTGAAGTACCGCCGGAGCTGCGCGACCAGCTCGTCCGGGGCCAGCCGGGGTGCGCCGGCCCGGTCCAGTTGCCGCCGCACCCGGGACGGGTCGGTGCCGGCGACCGCCCGCAGCTCGGCCGCCAGGTTCGGGGCCACCCCGATCGGGGTGAGGAAGTCCGGTACGTAGCCGTTGGACGACCGGAGCACCGCCAACAGCGGCTCCAGGCCGGCCCCCGGCAGCAGCCGTTCGGCGCGCTCCCGCCACGGGCGGTGCATCCAGTACTTCGCCGGCTTGCGCAGCGCCCAGGAACTGGCCACCAGCTCGGCCAGCGGCGAGTGCACGAACCGGACGCGACTCAGGTCGTCCGGCGTGAACCGAACCTCGATCACCGACAGATTCGACCACGTTCGAACGGTTCGGCGACAGCGCGCGACCGCCGGAGGATCCGAGCATGGAATACAGGCAACTGGGCCGGTCGGGCCTGCGCGTGAGCGCGGTCGCGTACGGCAACTGGGTCACCCACGGCAACCAGCTCGACGACGACGCGGCGGGCGCGTGCGTGGCCGCCGCCCTGGACGCGGGCATCACGACCTTCGACACCGCGGACCGGTACGCCCAGGGGCGGGCCGAGCTGGCGCTGGGCAGGGCGCTCAGTGGCGTCCGGCGCAGCTCGATCGAGCTGTGCACGAAGGTGTTCCTGCCGGTCGGGCCGGGGGCCAACGACTCCGGACTGTCCCGCAAGCACATCATCGAGAGCTGCCACGCCTCGCTGGGCCGGCTGGGCACCGACTACGTCGACCTCTACCAGGCGCACCGGTACGACGACAGCGTGCCGCTGGAGGAGACGATGCTCGCCTTCGCCGACCTCGTCCGTCAGGGCAAGGTGCTCTACGTCGGCGCCTCCGAGTGGACCGCCCCGCAACTGCGTGCGGGTCTGCGGCTCGCCGCCGACCTGCGCGTCCCGTTCATCGCCAACCAGCCGCAGTACTCGATGCTGTGGCGGGTGGCGGAGGCCGAGGTGGTGCCCACCAGCGCGGAACTCGGGCTGGGTCAGCTCGCCTGGGCGCCCCTCGCGATGGGCGTGCTGACCGGCAAGTACGAGCCCGGCAGGCGCCCGCCCGCCGATTCCCGGGCCACCGACGGCTTCGGCGGGTCGTTCGTCGCCCGCTACTCCTCGGATCTGTTGCTCTCCCGGGTCCGCCAGCTCCGGTCGATCGCCGATGCCGCCGGCTGCACGATGGCCCAGTTGGCGGTGGCGTGGGTGTTGCACCGACCGACCGTGGCCAGTGCGATCGTCGGTGCGTCCCGACCCGGGCAGCTCGCCGAGACCGCCGGCGCGGCGGCGGTCCGGCTGGACGACGAGCTGATGGAGCGGATCGATGCCGTGCTCGGTGACCTTGTCGAGCGTGATCCGGCGAAGACGGCCCGGCCGAACGACGTGATGCCCGCCTGGCGCCCACCGCCTGCGGCCGGCTGACACCACGAACGGCGAGACCGTGGCAGGCTCGGACCGTGGGCAGATTGTCCGAGTCGACCGGCGCGGCGTGGGACCACCTGCGCCGCGTACCGGTCTGGCTCGCCCCGGCACTGCTGACCCTGGCGGTGACCCTGACCGGGCTGGGTTCCGCCCAGCTCTGGCGCGACGAACTGGCGACCTGGAGCGCGGCCAGCCGGTCGCCCGAGGACCTGGCCCGGCTGGCCGGCACCATCGACGCCGCCACCGGGCCGTACTACCTGCTGATGCACGGCTGGACCGCGATCGTCGGCGACTCCACGGTCGCCCTGCGCGTGCCGGCCGTGCTGGCGATGGCCGTGGCGGCCGGGCTGCTCGCCGTGCTCGGCGCGCGGCTGGTCGACCGGCGCACCGGCCTGTTCGCCGGGCTGCTGTTCGCGGTCCTCCCCGGCACGTCCCGCTACGGGCAGGAGGCCCGCCCGTACGCGTTGGCCACCATGCTCGCGGTGCTCGCCACCCTGCTGCTGGTGCCCGCACTGCGCCGACCGAGCTGGACCCGCTGGGCCGGATACGCCGCCGCCGTCGCCGCCCTCGGGCTCATCCACCTGATCGCGCTCACCCTGCTCGCCGCGCACGGCCTGGTCGTCCTGCTCGCCTGGTGGCGCGGCCCGGCCACGGCCGGCGTCGGCAGCCGGGACGAGCACGACGCTGCGCGGGACCGGCGGGTGTGGCGCTGGGTGGTCTCCGTGGTGCCGGCCGCGCTGCTCGTCGCCCCCCTGCTGCTCAAGGCCCGCGCCCAGCGGTCCCGGCAGCTCAACTGGGTCCACCTGGTCCGCCTGGACGACCTGACCGCTCTGCCCGGCGGGGTGGCGCAGAGCAGCGTGGTGGGTGGACTGCTGGTCGGGGTCGCCGCGTTGGGCGCGGCCCGCCTCGGGCGTCGCGCCCTGCTGCCGGTGAGCGCGGTGCTGCTGCCCGTGCTGCTGCTCTTCGCCGCCGGTGAGGTCGTACCGCTGTGGGTGCCCCGGTACCTGGTCTTCGTGGTGCCCTTCGCCTGCCTGCTGGCCGGCGCGGCGATGGCCGCGGTGGCGGTGCCCGCCGCGCTCGCCGTGGTGGTCCTGGCCGGGTTGCTCGGCCTTCCCGACCAGGCGGCGTTGCGGCGCACCCACGAGTGGCCGCGCAGCGCGCCGGTGGACTACGCGGGCGCGGCGCGCGTGATCGCCGACGGTCAGCGGCCGGGCGACGCGATCGTCTACTCGCCCCGGCAGAGCTGGCTCTTCCTCGACCTCGGCATCGAGTACCACCTCGACGACCCTCCGCGGGACATCCTGGTCACCGAGGACGAGGTCCGCCGGGGGGACCTGTGGGCGGCCGAGTGCCCCCGACCGGAGCAGTGCCTGGCCGGTACGACACGGGTGTGGCTGGTGCTCTCCGGTCGGCACGCCGAGCCGCTGGCCGCCGTGACCGGCGCCAAGGGTGACGCGCTACGCGCGGACTTCACCGTCGCCCAGGTCTGGCCGCGCCCCGGCCTGACCGTAGCCCTACTGACCAGCCGCCCCGCCCGCTGATCCGCTGACACCCACGGCTGTCCCGGCGCGGCGGTCAGGCCTGTGAGCGGCCGTCGGGGGCGTTGCGGGCCAGTGGGACGACGAGCACGGCCTCGGTGCCGCCGGTGGCACCGGCCCGCAGTTCGATGGTGCCGCGCAGCTCCCCGGTGACCAGGGCACGGACGATCTGGAGGCCGAGCCGGCTGGCTCGCTCCGCGTCGAAGTCCGGCGGCAACCCGCGCCCGTTGTCGGTCACCGAGACGTGCAGCATCTTGCGGAACCGGTGCGCCGAGACCACCACCTCGGGTCGCAGCGACGGGTCGACCTCGGGAGCAGCGACCGGCACCATGCCCGAGGCGGCAGGCGCGCGGGGCTCGTCCGCCTCGTCGGCCGGCGGGAAGCCGTGCTCGACGGCGTTGAGCAGCAACTCGTTGAGGACCATCACCAGCGACGTGGCGATCTCCGCCGGCAGCACGCCGAAGCTGCCCCGTCGCCGCATGCCGACGCTCACCTCGGTCGCCGCGACCTCGGTCGCCGCGCTGGCCACCCGGTCGACGATGCCGTCGAACTCGACCGCCTCGTCGCTGGACATGGAGAGCGTCTCGTGCACCAGGGCGATCGAGGCGACCCGGCGGACCGATTCCTCCAGCGCGACGCGCGCCTCCGGCATGGACACCCGGCGGGCCTGCAATCGCAGCAGCGCGGCGACGGTCTGGAGGTTGTTCTTCACCCGGTGGTGGATCTCCCGGATCGTGGCGTCCTTGGTGATCAGTGCCCGATCCCGGCGGCGAACCTCGGTGATGTCCCGCACCAGCACGAGCGCGCCGATCGGCACCCCGGCGGGCATCAGCGGCAGCGCCCGGGTGAGCATCGTGGCGCCGCGGGCGTCGATCTCCCGGCGCGGTGGCGCCTCGCCGCGCAGGGCGGCCAGGATGCCGTTCGCCGCCTCGGTGCCGTCCAGCGGGTCGCCGGCGAGCCGGCGGTGCAGCGCGGCCAGGTCCTCGCCCACCAGGTGCGAGGCGTAGCCCAGCCGCCGGTACGCGGACTGCGCGTTCGGGCTGGCGTAGGTGACCTTGCCGCCGGCGTCGAGCCGGACCAGGCCGTCACCGACCCGGGGCGCGGAGGTGGTCTCGCCCGGGTGCCGCGGTGGCGGGAAGGTGCCGTCCGCGATCATCTGCGCCAGGTCGTCGGCCGTGGTCAGGTAGTTGAGTTCCAGTTGGCTCGGGGTGCGCGCGGTGGAGAGGTTGGTGTCCCGCCCCACCACGGCGATCACCTCGCCGGCCTCCCCCTCGGCGGTGCGCAGCCGGACCGGGATCGCCTCGTGCCGGGCCGGCACGTCGCCGTACCAGACCGGGTCGCCCTCGCGCCAGATCCGGCCCTGGGAGTACGCCACCCCCAGGTGGGCGACCTCCGGCCCGCCGACGATCCGCCCCACCTGGTCGTCCTGGTACGCGGTGGGTGCGGTGGTCGGGCGGACCTGGGCGACGCACAGGAACGTGCCGTCGGCGTCAACCGGCACCCAGAGCAGCAGGTCAGCGAAGGAGAGATCGGAGAGCAGTTGCCAGTCGCCGGCGATGCGGTGCAGGTGGTCGATGTCGGCCGGACGGAGATGGGTGTGCTCCTCGGCGAGGTCGCGCAGCGTGGACACGGTGACCAGGGTGCCACGCCACGCCTCACATCGTCGCGGTGACCTTCTTCAACCCACGCGGCGCGTCCGGATCCTCGCCCCGGGTGAGCGCCAGGGCCAGCGCCAACCGCTGCAACGGCAGGATGTCCAACAGCGGGGCGTACCGCTCGTCGACCTCGGGGACGGCCAGCCGGGTGGCGCCCGGCACGTCGGCGGAGCCGACCACCACGACGTCGGCACGGCGTTCGCCGAGGCGGGGCAGCACCTCGCCCATCGAGCGGCCACCGGGGCCGGAGCCGACCACGGCGAGCACCGGGACCTCCGGGTCGGTCATCGCGAGTGGGCCGTGCAGCAGGTCGGCGCCGGAGAAGGCGAGCGCCGGCAGGTACGAGGTCTCCATCAGCTTCAGCGCGGCCTCCCGGGCGGTCGGGTAGGCGTACCCCCGGCCGGTGGTGACCAACTGGCGGGCGAACCGGTAGCGCGGGGCGAGCTGGGCCGGGGTGCCGTCGGCCAGGGTGCGGGCGGCCAGCTCGGGCAGCGCGTCGAGCGCCTCCCGTTCGGCCGCCGGGAGCACGCCGTCGCCGGCCCGGATCCCCTCCACGAGCATCAGCAGGGCGAGCAGCTCGGCGGTGTACGTCTTGGTGGCGGCGACCGCCCGCTCGTGCCCGGCGGCGATGTCGACGCTCAGCTCGGCCACGTCGACGAGCGGCGAGTCGGGGGCGTTTGTCACCGCGAGGGTCAGCGCCCCGGAGGCGCGGGCGGCGCGCAGCACCTCGGCCAGGTCGGGCGAGCCGCCGCTCTGGCTGACCCCCACGACAAGCGCGTCGGACAGGTCGGGGCGTGCCCCGTACAGGGTGACGACGCTTGGCGAGGCGAGCCCGGCAGGCAGGCCGAGCCGGATCTCGGTCAGGTACGCCCCGTAGAGGGCCGCGTGGTCGGAGGTGCCCCGGGCGGTGAAGACCACGTGCCGTGGGCGACGTTCGGCGACGACCGCCGCCACCCGCGCGATCTCGGCGGCGTTGGCGGCCGAGAGCAGGCGGGCGTAGCCAGCCGGCTGCTCGTCGATGTCGGCGGCCATGCCGGAGCCTGCACGTGTCACGGAAACCCCTCCCCTGCGCGATTGCCGCGCGATTCTTGCTCAGTCTTGCACTTTTAACCGTAGCTCAGCAATCGAACGAGCAGGACTGCGCAGGTGATCACCAGTTGATCTCAATATCAACTAAGCTGGTGGTTGCACCCGGCCCAGCCCCAGCGACGAGAGGACGACGTGCCCGACGGAACGGACGACCCCGCGCTCTCCCCGACGGAGGAGCTGGCTCTGGCCCGGCTGGCACTCGACGAGGGCGACCTGCACCACGCCGCCGGCCACCTCGCCGGCGCGCTGGCGCAGGCCCCCACGCTCCCGGAGGTGCACGAGACGCTGGCCCGGCTCGCCGCGGCCAGCGGCGGTGGCCTCGGCCTCTTTCCGATCAACCACCACACCTTCGTGGGCGCGGTCGTCGCCCGCGCCCATCTGCTCGCCACCGCCGGCCGTCCCGCCGAGGGACTGGAGTTGCTGGCCGCGGCGACCGCGTACGCGCCCGGCACCGAGTGGGCCGGCGTTCCCTGGGTCACCGCGCCCGAACTGGCCGAACGGCTGGACCCGGAACACATCGCCCGGATCCTCATGCAGGTCTGCGCCGCGCTGCCGGACCCGGTGCCGCGGGTCGACCGGGGCGCCCTCGCGCCGTACCTCACACTGGCCCGCAACGCCGCCACCGTCCACCCCGACCACGGTCTGCTGCTGGGCGCGGCGTCCGCGCTGGCCCGGCGCCTCGGCGAGGCCGCGCTCGCGGTGCGCTGGGCCACCCGAGGGGTACGCACACAGCCCTCGAAGATGGGCGAGGTCTGGCTCGGGTACGCGTACCGCAGCGCGGGCCGGACCCGCGAGGGCCTCGCCGCCCTCGGTCGGGCCGTCGAGCTGGACCCCGACGACCTGGCGATCTACGCGGACATCGCCGGCACCCTGGCCGAGATCGGCCGACTGGACGAGGCGCTGGAGTGGACCGAGCGGGCGCTGGCGCGCGACCCGTCCTTCGACTGCGCGGTGCACACCGCCCACCGGCTACGGCACCTGCGCGACGGCGACCTGGCCCACCTGGTCGCGCTCGCCGACTTCGTCCGCGACCACCCCAATGACAGCCACGAGCATGGTGACCTGGCCCAGTGCTGCCGGGGCCGCCCCTGGCTCGGCCAGCTGACCCCGGCCGGCGGCCCACTCGTCGACGCGCTGCGCCAGGCGGTGGCCGATGACGACAACGGTTCCGGCAGCGCCGTACGACTGCCCGCCGCAGCCCCGCCGAGCGCCGTCCGGACGGCGACGTCCACCGCCCCCGGGCTGCGGATCGACGTCGTCGGCTCGTTGGAGCCGGACCCGCGCGAGCCCCGGCGGGCGTCGGCCCAACGGTTGTGGCACTACGCGGACAACGTCCCCATGCCCGCCCTGCCGGCGCCCTCGGCGACGGCTGTCGAACGGATCGGTCAGCTCGCCCACCCGGCGTGGCCGCACCCACCGGCGGCGTACGACGCGGCGGTGGGCCTCGCCGGCCTCGACCTGGCGGACCTGCTCGGCCTGCTGGTGCACCCACCAGCGGCACCGGCCAACGCGGTGGGTCGCCTGCTGGCCGCGCACGACCCGTCGATCTGGGTCCGTGGGGTGCAGGTGTGGGCGTGCCTGGGGCTGCTGCACCACCGCACCGACGAGCCATGGGAGAGCTCGACCCGGCGCCGGGTGCTGCTCGACCTGATCTGGGACGTCGAGGACTGGGTCACCGAGGCGGCGCTGTTCGCCCTGGTCACGGCCGCCTGGGTGGATCCCTCGGTACGGTCGGACGTGGCGCGGGTGGTGGCGGAACGGCTCGCCGACGCGGCCGCCGTCGCTCGGGTCCGGCCGGTCCCGATCGCCGTCTCGCTGGCCCACCTGGCGCTCGCCGTCCCGGAACTGGACAAGGCCGCCGCGGCGCTGGCCACGGAACTGCTCGACACGCGGTCCTCCCGACTCCCCCGCCCCCGCAACCCCCTCCGTCGCCTCTGGCAACGCCTGACCCGCCGATCCTGACCCTGCCCGCGGGGCACAGCAGCGCGCCGCGCCGGCCCGGATGGGCTGACGCGGCGCGGCGCGGGGGAACGGTGTGGGTCAGGCGACCGGGGCTGCCTTGCCGAGGGCGACCTCGGCCTCCTCCTCCGGAGTGGCCTGCGGCGGCGCCTCGTTGGCGGTGCGCAGCGGGATCTCCTTGATGAACCAGGCGAGCACCGGGATCGCGATGGTGAACACCACCGCCCAGAGGAACACGTGCGAGATCGCGTCGGAGAGACCACCGAGCACCAGCTCACGCGCCTGGGCGGGCAGGTCCTTGAGCTTCTCCAGGTCCATCCCGGCACCACCGGACTCGCCGCCGAAGGCTCGACCGCCCTCGGAGCTGGCCAGCCGGTTGGCGAAGATCGCGCCGAAGAGCGAGATGCCGAACGAGCCGCCGATCGACCGGAAGAACGTCGCCGCGCCACTGGCCGCGCCGAGATCCTTCTGCTCGACGCTGTTCTGCGCGATCAGCATCGTCGTCTGCATCAGGAAGCCCATGCCGACGCCGAGCACGACCATGTACAGCGACGACATCAGCTTGCTGGTGTTGGTGTCGAGCATGGACAGCAGCCCCATGCCCGCGGTCATCGCGACGCCACCGATGATCGGGTACGCCCGGTACCTGCCGTTACGGGTGATCGCCCGGCCGATGACAAGCGAGACCACGAGCATGCCGAACATCAGGGGCAGCAGCAGCAGACCGCTGTTGGTCGCCGACGCCCCCTGCACGGTCTGCTGGTAGAGCGGCAGGAAGTTCATCGCGCCGAACATCGCGAAGCCGAGCAGGAAGCCGATCACCGAGATCAGCGCGAAGTTACGGTTCGCGAAGAGCGCCAACGGCAGGATGGGCTCCTGGACCCGGCGCTCCACCAGGCCGAACGCCGCCAACGCGACAACGGCCAGTACGGCCAGGCCGAGGATCTGCGGCGACGTCCAGTCGTACTCGTTGCCGCCCCAGGTGGTGATGAGCACGATTGCGGTGATGCCGACCGAGAGCAGCCCGGCGCCGAGCCAGTCGATCCGGTGCTCGGTGCGGTACTTCGGCAGGTGCATCGTGGTGATCAGCACGAGCAGCGCGATCCCGCCCAGCGGCAGGTTCACGTAGAACGCCCACCGCCAGGAGAGGTGGTCGGTGATGAAGCCACCGGCCAGCGGACCGGCGACCATGGCGATGGCCATGATGCCGGCGATCATGCCCTGGTAGCGCCCACGCTCGCGGGGCGGGACCAGGTCACCGATGATCGCCATCACGCCGACCATGAGCCCACCGGCGCCGAGGCCCTGCACGGCACGGAAGGCGATGAGCTGGACCATGCCGTCCTCCGGGCCGCCGAGCATCCCGGAGCCGGCCATGCCGCAGAGGGCGGAGCCGACGAGGAACATGATGACCGAGGTCAGGAAGACCGACTTGCGGCCGTAGAGGTCACCGAGCTTGCCCCAGATCGGGGTGGACACGGTGGTGCCCAGGACGTACGCGGTAACCACCCAGGTGAAGTGGTTGAGGCCGCCGAACTCGCCGACGATCCGCGGTAACGCGGTGCTGACGATCATGTTGTCGAGCATCGCGAGCATCATCGCGATCATCAGCCCGAACAGCACGACCCGGATGTTGTTGGGTCGTACGCCGGTCTGTGTTGCTTGAGTCATAGGTAAGCTCCCCCCGAGGAATGTCGTACTTACTTGCCGCCCGGCTAGTCACCTTACTAGCCGCACGGTAAGTTGGGTAGGAAGCCACGGTCAAGCGATTAGGAGTGCGTGAGTGAGGGAGAGCACAGGCGGGACGCGGGAGCGGATCAAGGCCGTCGCGCTCGAACTCTTCACCGAGCAGGGGTACGAGAAGACCTCGCTGCGGGAGATCGCCGAGCGTCTCAACGTCACCAAGGCCGCGCTCTACTACCACTTCAAGAGCAAGGACGACATCGTCGCCAGCTTCGTCGAGGACCGGCTGGACCGGATGGACGAGCTGAACGCCTGGGCCGCGACGCAGCCCGCCACGCTGGCCACCCGCCGCGAGCTGATCTCCCGGTACGCGGACACGATGTTCGACGGCGCGCAGCCGTCGGTGATGCGTTTCTTCGAGCAGAACCAGACCGCGCTGAAGAGTCTCTCCGCCGGCCAACAGATGCGCGGTCGGATGTTGGACCTGGCCGACGCGCTGTGCCGGGGCGACGAGTCCCCCGCCGCCCAACTGCGCGCCGCGCTGTCGATCTTCGCGGTGCACACGAGCTGGTTCGCGGTCCGCGCACCGCACATCAGCGACGACGAACGCCGCAAGCTCGCCCTGGAGGTGGCCGACGAGTTGCTCGCCGCCATCGGCACCGACCCCGACGCGAGCGACCACGACGGACCCGCCGCCGGCCAGGGCTGACCGGTCGGGCGGCTCAGCCGCGTGTCAGGACCAGCCGCAGACCGAGCAGGTCGACGCCCACCGCCGGAGCCCAGTCCTTCTCCGGTGCCCGGACGAACCCGAGCCGCGAGTAGAGCCGGTGCGCCGAATCGGCCATTCCGGCCCGGACGCAGATCACCACCGCCGTGCAACCCAACTCGACGGCGCGTGCCACGCACGCCTGCGCGAGTGCCGCGCCGACACCCCGACCCTGAGCGCCCGGGTCGACCGCGAGCATCCGGAACTCCGCCTCGCCCGGCCCGGACAGCTCGGCGAACGGGGTGCCCGGCAGCACGAAGGTCACCGACCCGAGCACCGCCTCGGTCACCTCGTCGACCGCGACCAGCACCTCACCGCTGACGGCCCGGGTCGACACGTCGGCCAGCACCTCGCCGTACCCGTGTTCGCCCTTGAGCTGGCCGTCCGCCTCGTACGCGGCCACGGTCAACCGGGCCACCGCCGGAAAGTCGGCCGGCTCGGCCGAACGGACCCGCAGCCCGCTCAAGCAATCACCGCGATCAGGTCACCGTCCTGTACGACGTCACCCTCGTGCACCGCCAGCTGCTCGAGCACACCGTCGGACTCGGCGAGGACGGGGATCTCCATCTTCATCGACTCGAGGATCACCAGGGTGTCGCCCTCGGCCACGGTGTCACCT
The DNA here is from genome assembly GCF_040686315.1 of Micromonospora sp. NPDC085948. Taxonomy (NCBI): domain Bacteria; kingdom Bacillati; phylum Actinomycetota; class Actinomycetes; order Micromonosporales; family Micromonosporaceae; genus Micromonospora; species Micromonospora sp. NPDC085948. The sequence continues at coordinate 344,704 of NZ_JBFBJW010000001.1, forward strand.
GCCGAGGCGACGACCTTCCAGACGTTCGCCACCATCTCGGCGCGGATCTCCTCGGCCATGTCCGGGCCCTCCCTTTTCGCGATGTGCCTGCCGACGTATCCAATCATGCGACGTCCGCCGGTGGGCGCGCAGCGGCACGGCCGGGATGACGCACCCGCCCCGGGGAAAGGCGGCAGGTGTCGACCGCACTACCATCAGCGGGTCGGACCCGATGCCGGGCCGTCGGTGGGTGCACCGACGCCGAGGTCGTGGGCAGCACGGATCCGCCCCCATCACGAGGAGGTCAGCATGGCGAAGAAGTCCCGCAAGAAGAAGGCTCGTAAGAAGAGCGCCGCGAACCACGGCAAGCGTCCCAACTCCTGAACGGGTCGACGGGCCGGCGGCCCGTCACCGCTCAGCTCGACCCGGCCGACGCCGGGTACACCGGTGGCCCGGGTCGACAACGACCCGGGCCACCGGTCTTACGCTGTGCTCTGCCGACGCTCAGTCGGCCAACTCGCGCGAATCACTGGTCTCGAAGACCACCAGCTCGGTGAGCTTGACCCGCAGCCGCTCACGCAGCTCGTCCGGGGCGGTCTCGTTGCCGCAGCACCGAGCCACCAACGCCCGTACCTCCTGCTCGAGCCCGTACTCACGCAGGCACGGCCCGCACTCGTCCAGGTGGTGCCGGATCAGCGAGCGCCGCTCGTCGGCGCACTCCAGATCCAGGTAGAGGTAGACCTCCGCGAGCACCTCACGGCAATCCGTCTCGTGCGGCTCCCCACAGCTCACGTCACACCTCCCGGCCGGCGGCAGCGGTCGAGCCCTTGGACGAGCGGGCCGCACTGAAGCCCCGCTCCCCGGCGTAGCGCTCAAGCAACTTGCGCAGATTACGACGGCCCCGGTGCAGACGCGACATCACCGTGCCGATCGGCGTACCCATGATGTCGGCGACCTCCTTGTAGGAGAAGCCCTCGACATCGGTGAGGTAGACAGCCAGGCGGAACTCCTCCGGCAACTGCTGGAGGGCCTCCTTGACGTCGCTGTCCGGCAGCCGGTCCAGTGCCTCGGTCTCGGCGGAGCGCAACCCACTGGAGGTGTGCGACTCGGCCTCGGCGAGCTGCCAGTCGGTGATCTCCTCGGTGGGCGCCTGGATCGGCTGGCGCTGCCGCTTGCGGTAGGAGTTGATGTAGGTGTTGGTCAGGATCCGGTAGAGCCAGGCCTTCAGGTTCGTGCCCTGCTCGAACTGGTGGAAGGCCGCGTACGCCTTCAGGTACGTCTCCTGGACCAGGTCTTCGGCATCCGCCGGGTTGCGTGTCATCCGCAGCCCAGCAGCGTAGAGCTGATCGACGAATGGCATCGCGTCCCGCTCGAACCGGGCCCTGCGCTCGTCCGTCTTCTCGGTGGTCAACCGCACATCCCCTCGCGTCGGATGCTTTCCCGCCGAGGATACGCGCACGGACCTGCCCGCAGATTCACTTCCCGCCGGTGTGCCTGTGCTCACCGCACCCGCCCCGCCCGGTCCCGCCGTCGCGGGCCACTCCGGGCCATCCAGCAGCCGCTTCAGCTGCCGGGCGTCCCGCTCGTCCCGTTCCAGGCTTCGTGTCTCGGTCGGCACCGGTCACCCCCCTCGCAGAAAAGTCTTCCGGGGTTAGTAACGCGAGATGACCACTGGGGCATTCCGGCTGGCCTCCCGTTCCTGGTCCCGGCCCCGACGGCGGCCGGCGCTGGGACCAGGAAGGGCCTGGGAGGACTGGTGTCACCGGTCCGGATCGGGCCGGCGGCACCATCGGATGCAACGACCCGCGCCCGGCACCGGAAACGGTCGCGCGGGCGAGCCGGGATCAGGTGGGCGCCCAGCCCTGGGCGTGCAACCAGACCCGGACGAGGTCAGCGGTGCCGGCCGGATCCCGTCGCAGGTCGTGCGTCTCCCCGGGACGACTCACCACCTGCACGGTCGGCCCCGGCTCCGGTGTCCCGAACGGGTCCCGGTCACCGTTGACGACAAGCGTCGGCAGGCCGGTGTCCAGTTCAGCGGCCCGCGAGCGCTCCGGCCGCCCGGGTGGGTGCAGCGGAAAGGCCAACGCGACCACACCGGCCGCACCCACCGCACGGGCCGTGCGGCAGGCCACCCGAGCGCCACTGGAACGGCCACCGACCAGAATCGTCGGCACGTCGGCGTGCCGCTCCCGCAGCACGGCGAGCACCGCCGTCCAGGCCTCGTCGAGATGACCTGCCGGTGCCGGCGCACGTCGACCGGCGACCCGGTAGGGCTGGGTCACCCGCGCCACCACCAAGCCGGCCCCGACCGCCGCGTCCCGGACCGCGAGCAGGTCGGGGGCATCGACGCTGCCGCCCGCGCCGTGCCCGAGCACCAGCAGGGCGGTGGCCGGGCGGGACGGCAGGTCGGTGTCGATCCGCGCCGAACCGCGCGGTGTGTCGATCTCGTCGCTGGGCAGCACCGACCCATTCTGCGCCGCCGGACCGGCGACGGGTGCGGGCCGGGTGAACCGATCAGCTCAACGGGACCAGAGTGAGCAGCCGATCCCGTACCGGCGGGCCGGCGTCGTCGACGGCGTCCGGGTCCGGCTCGACCTCGCCACGCCAGGCGACAAGCATCGCCCGCCGCTCGCGGGGTGTCGTGGCACCCCACACGCCGTGGCAGTCACCGACGTCCAGCGCCCAGGCCAGGCAGGACCCCTGCACGTCGCAACTGCGGCACAGTGCGACGGCGGCGTCCGCCGGTTCGTTCGGTGCCGGAAAGAATGTCTCCGGATCGACGCTCTGGCATGTGCCTCTGGTGCGCCACGCGTCGTCCTGTCGCCGTTCCCGCACGGCCTTCAGCAGTCGCGGATCTCGCCGCGCCGCAGCAACCTCGTGCGGGCGAGGCATACGCGCCCGTGTCATCCACCCACCTCCCCCGTGGGACCGGCAAGATCGGTGGACGTCGTCCGCCCCGTGCGAATCGACAGCCACTACCGGCGCTGTGTTCTATCGCACTTCACAACGCCGAGACAAGGGTCTGCCGGGAACATGACTGAACGGCCAGGAGACGAATCGCGCGCAACCCTGGCAAATCGGCGCTTGACGATGCGCGGCGGTCGGTCTCAGAACAGGGTCAGCTCCTGCGGTCGCACCGATGGCTCCACCGGCACCCGGGCGGTCAAATGCGGCCCGTCGTTGCGGACGTCGCCCACCGCCGCCCCGACCGGCCGGATTTCCAACCCGGCGAGCCACTCGGCCGACGCCGGGGTCAGCAACCGCTCCGGCTCGTCGGTCGGCGCCAACCACGACGCCCAGTGCTCGGGCGACAGCAGCACCGGCATCCGGTCGTGCACCTCGGCCAGGTCGCCGAGCGCCGCGGTGGTCAGCACGCTGAAGGTGAGCCGGGTCTCGACCTCGGACTGCCAGACCGACCAGATGCCGGCCAGGGCGAGCACGGAGCCGTCGGCGGGCGTCAGGTAGTAGGCCTGTCGCCCACCGTCGGGCCGACGGACCCACTCGTACCAGCCATCCGCCGGGATCAGGCAGCGGCGACGGGCGAACGACCCGGCGTACGCCCGACTGGTGGCCACCGTCTCGGCCCGCGCGTTGATCATGCGGGCCGCCCCCGCGGGAGAGCGGGACCAGTGCGGCAGCAGACCCCAGCGACCGACGCAGAGGCTGCGGTGCCCCTCGGGGCTGACCCGGACCAGCGGCACCGGGTCGGTCGGCGCGACGTTGTGATCCGGTCGGAGCAGGCCGTCGGTGTCGTCGGACGACTCGAACAGCGCGCTCAGCTCCCCGGAACTCCTGGTCGTCGCGTACCTGCCGCACATGGACCACACGCTAACGCGTCAGCGCCCCGCCGGCTGTCCCGCCAACCGGGAGTACGACCACCGCCTCCCGCCATCGGGCGGTCGACGCGGCAGAATGTGACCGTGGGGAATCTGACCGCGACCCGGCCGCCACAGCCGTGGAGCGCACCGACCGCGTCCAACCCGGTGGCGGCGACGCTGCGCCTGCCCGGGTCCAAATCGATGACCGCGCGCGCCCTGGTGCTCAGCACGTTGGCCGCCGGACCGTCGACGCTTGCCGAGCCGCTGCGAGCCCGCGACACCGAGTTGATGGCCGCCGGCCTGCGCGCGATGGGCGCCCACGTGTCGATCAGCGACGACGAGCGCTGGCTGGTCCGGCCGCACCCGCTGAGCGGCCCCGCCCACGTCGACGTGGGCCTGGCCGGCACCGTGATGCGGTTCGTGCCGCCGGTGGCCGGGCTGGCCGACGGGCCGGTCACCTTCGACGGCGACCCCTACGTTCGCACCCGGCCGCTCGGCCCGCTGGTCGGCGCACTGCGCTCGCTGGGTGTCCGGATCGACGTCACCGGCACGGGCAGCCTGCCGCTGACCGTCTTCGGCACCGGTGGGGTCACCGGCGGCGAGGTGGTGATCGACGCGTCCGTGTCCAGCCAGTTCGTCTCCGCGTTGTTGCTGGCCGCCCCTCGCTTCGACCGGGGTGTGGTGGTGCGCCACGTCGGCCCGCCAGTGCCCTCCGCGCCACACCTGCGGATGACCGTGCGGATGCTGCGGGCCGCCGGCGCGGCCGTCGACGACAGCACCCCCGACGTGTGGACCGTCGAGCCCGGCCCGCTCACCGGGCGCGGTTGGGAGATCGAACCGGACCTCTCCGGCGCGGTGCCGTTCTTCGCCGCCGCCCTGGTCACCGGTGGTGAGGTGACCCTGCAGGGCTGGCCGCACAGCAGCGCCCAACCGGTCGAGCAACTCCGCTCGTTGCTGCACCGGATGGGCGCCGAGGTCACCCTCTCCACCGCCGGGCTGACCGTGCGGGGCACCGGCGTGGTGCACGGCCTGACCGCCGACCTCTCCGACGTCAGCGAGCTGACCCCGGTGCTGACCGCGCTGGCCATGCTCGCCGACTCGCCGTCGGTGCTCACCGGCGTCGGGCACATCCGAGGCCACGAGACCGACCGCCTGAGCGCGCTCGCGGCCGAGTTCACCGCCCTCGGGGCGGACATCACCGAAGCGCCGGACGGGCTGGAGATCCGACCCCGTCCACTGCGCGGGGGGACCTTCCGCACCTACCACGACCACCGCATGGCTCACGCCGCCGCGGTCGCCGGGCTGGCCGTTCCCGGCATCGAGGTGGACGACGTGGGGTGTACCTCCAAGACCATGCCCGAGTTCCCGGCACTATGGTCAGCGATGGTGACCGGCAAGAGCTGACGCGAGAAGAGGACAGGTCCTGGCGACCAAACGGCGGGAGTACGACGAGGACGACGTACGGGTCCGGCCCGGAAAGTCGTCGCGCCCGCGTACGCGCACCCGCCCCCAGCACAACGATGCGGTCGACGGCTTCGTCATCGCCGTCGACCGGGGGCGCTACCAGTGCGTGCTGGCCGGGGCCGAGCGCGGCGTGGTGGGGGCCGAGCTGCCCACGGTGACCGCGATGCGCGCCCGGGAGCTGGGCCGCAAGTCGGTGGTGGTGGGCGACCGGGTCAGCCTGGTCGGGGACACCTCCGGCGCGGAGGGCGCTCTCGCCCGGATCGTCCGCATCGCCGAGCGCCGATCGGTCCTGCGCCGCACCGCCGACGACGACGAGACCACCGCCGAGGGCCGGCTGGAACGGGTGGTGGTGGCCAACGCCGACCAGCTCGTGATCGTCAGCGCGCTTGCCGACCCGCCGCCGCGCACCGGGTTCATCGACCGCTGCCTGGTGGCCGCGTACGACGCGGACGTCGAGCCGCTGCTCTGCCTCACCAAGGCCGACCTGGCCGGGCCGGAGGAGGTGCTCGGCTACTACACCGAGTTGGAGCTGCCGTACGTGCTCAACCGTCCCGACTCCGACCTGGGCGCGCTCCGCGCGCTGCTCAGTGGCAAGGTGTCGGTGCTGGTCGGGCACTCCGGGGTGGGCAAGTCGACACTCGTCAACCGCCTCGTCCCGGACGCGCTGCGCGCGGTCGGCGTGGTCAGCGCGATCGGCCGGGGCCGGCACACCTCCACCAGCGCGGTGGCGCTGCGGTTGCCACCGGTGCCCGGCGTCGACACCGACCCCGGCTGGATCATCGACACCCCCGGGATCCGCAGTTTCGGGCTGGCGCACGTCTCGGCCGACAGCCTGCTGCACGGCTTCCCGGACCTGGTCGAGGGCACCGTCGACTGTCCGCCCAACTGTCAGCACACGGCCGACGAGGCTGCCTGCGGGCTGGACGCCTGGGTGGCCGCCGGCAAGGCCGACCCGCGCCGGCTGGCCTCGTACCGCCGGTTGCTCGCCTCCCGGGCCGGTGAGGGTGACTCGCGCGGCGAGAGCGACCAGCGCGGGCCCGGCGAGGGTGACCGGCGCGGGCCCGACGAGTGAGCCGAGGGGCGTCGGCTAGGTTGCCGGCATGACCGGGTACGCCGACGACCTCGCCCTTGCCCACCTGCTCGCCGACCGGGCCGATGCCATCGCCATGGCCCGGTTCCGCGCGCTCGACCTGCGGGTGGAGGCGAAGCCCGACCTGACTCCGGTCTCGGACGCGGACACCGCCGTGGAGCGGGAGATCCGCGCCCTGCTGGCCGAGCACCGGCCGACCGACGGGCTGCTCGGCGAGGAGTACGGCGCGCAGCCGTCCGCCGACCCGAACGGCCGCCGGTGGATCATCGACCCGATCGACGGCACCAAGAACTTCGTCCGGGGGGTGCCGGTCTGGGCCTCCCTGATCGCGCTCTACGACGGTGACCGGCCGGCGGTCGGCGTGGTGTCCGCACCGGCGCTGGGCCGGCGCTGGTGGGCGAGCGCGGGCGCGGGCGCGTACGCCGGTCCCGGTGCCGCCGCCGGCGAGCGGATCGGGGTGTCCGCGGTGCACGGGATCGCGGATGCCAGCTTCTGCTACTCGTCGCTCGACGGGTGGGAGCGCGCCGGGCGGCTGGACGCGATGTTGGACCTGATGCGGGCGACGTGGCGCAGTCGGGCGTACGGCGACTTCTACGGCTACATGCTGCTGGCCGAGGGCGCACTGGACGTGATGGTCGAACCGGAGCTGTCCCTGTGGGACGTGGCGGCGCTGGTGCCGATCATCACCGAGGCGGGTGGCACGGTCACGGATCTGTTCGGTCGACCGGCTCCGGCCGGTGCGCCGGGCACCGACAGCAGCGTGGTGGCCACCAACGGGGTGCTGCACGCCGACATCCTCAGCCGGCTCGATCGGCCAGCCGAGCGCTGACCCCCGCCAACCTCTATCCTCGCCAGGTGGTCTCCTCCGGTTGGTGTTTTCTCGCGGCGATGATCGTCGCGTACGGCTTCGCCAACCTCCTCCAGTCGGTGGCCGCGGCCCGCACCACGGTCCACCACACCTTCGATCCGGGCCTGCTGCTGCGTCTCGCCGGGCACCGGACGTACCTGATCGGACTGGGCTGCCAGATCGGCGGGTTCGTGCTCGCCTTCCTGGCCCGCCGGGACCTGCCGCTGTTCCTGGTGCAGGCGAGCGTCGCGGCCGGGCTCGGGGTGACCGCCATCCTCGGCGTGCTGGTGTTGAAGTGGCGGCTGCCGGTGGCGGAGGTGGTGCTGCTGGTCCTGCTCTTCGCCGGGATCACGGCGCTGGTGCTGTCCGCCCGGCCGGCCCCGTCGAAGCAGCTCGGCACCGCTGGCTCGATCGCCCTGCTGGTGGCGCTCGGCGTCATCGCGGTGCTCGGCGTCTTCGCCGTCCGACTGCGCGGGGCGCCCGGCTCGGTGGCCCTCGGCTCGCTGGCCGGGTTGGCGTTCAGCTCGGCGGCGGTCGCCGCCCGGCCCCTGGCGTCCGCGTCGTCCGCCGAGGCGTTCCTCTCCCACCCGCTGTTCTATCTGCTGATCGCCCACTCGATCGTCGGCCAGTTGCTGCTGGGGTTGGCCATGCAGCGCGGTTCGACGACCGCCGCGGTCGCCGCGATGGACGCCGCCGGTGCGGTGCCGGCCGCGATCGTCGGCCTGCTGCTGCTCAACGACAAGATCTGGCCCGGCCGGGAGTGGCTGGCCGCGGCCGGTTTCTTGGTCACCCTGGCCGCGGTGATCGGGCTGACCCGGTACGCCGAGCCGCAGCAGCAACGCGCGGTGGGACGACGTCGCGACCAGGCCATGGTCGTCGTCGGGCGGTCCGGCTGAGACACCGGGCCGCCCGACGCGCCCTCTTCAGGCCTCGACCGGCTTGCGGCGACTCACCACCCGCTCGTAGAGGCGCTCCAACGCGCCCGCGGTGCGCTCCCAGGTGTAGCTGCTGCGCACCCGGTCCACCGCGGCGTGCCCGTAGGCGAACCGGCCGGCGTTGTCGGCGAGCAGCCGGCGCAGAGAGACGCCGAGCGCCCGCACGTCGCCGGGGGGCACCAGGCGGCCGGTGACCTCGTCGACGACGGCGTCCGCCAGGCCGCCCATCGCGTAACCGATCACCGGCACGCCGCAGGCCATCGCCTCCAGTGAGACCCGCCCCGCGGAGGAGTAGTGCGGCGTGCAGGCGACCACGTCCGCCGAGCGGTACCAGGTGGCCATCTGGTCGTGCGGCACCGCTCCGACGAGCCGTACCTGGTCGACGACGCCGACCTGCTCGGCCAGTTCGCGCAGACGCCGCGCCTCGGCATGGTTGGCCAGTTGGTCGGCCGGCGGCCCACCGGCGATCACCAGCTCGGCGTCACCGACCAGTCGCATCGCCCGGATCAGGTCCTCCTGGCCGTGCCCCGGAGACAGCGAGCCGACCGAGAGGATGCGGGACCGCTGTTCGCGCGGCGCCGCCTCGCCGTCGGGCTGGAACAGCTCGATGTCCACCCCGGCCGGCACCAACGCGACCGAACTGCGTTGCAGGCCCATCCGGGTCAGCTCGTCGACCTCGTCGTTCGACTGGGCGACGGCGATGTCGACGGCCCGGGTCAGGGCGCGTTCCAGCGTGATCCGCTCCCCCGGCCCGTCGTAGTGGCCGCCCAGGTGGCGTGCCTGCTCGACGCCGAGCGAGTGGAACGTCTGCACCACCGGGATGTCGGTCTCCCGAACCGCGTGTGCGGCGGCCAGGCCACCGACCCAGTAGTGCCCGTGCACCACCTCGGGCCGCCAGGCGCCGGACCACGAGTCGGCCAACCAGCGGCCGAACTCCGTCACGTGCGGGATGAGTTTCGCGGTGGGTAGTGGGGTGGGCGGGCCGGCGGGCACCTGGAGCACCTGGTAGCCGTCGACGTCGACGGTCGCCGGCAGGCCGGGGTCGTCCCGGCGCTCGTACAGTCGTACGTCGTGGCCTCGCTCGGCCAACTCGGCGGCGACCCGTGCGATGTGTTGCCTGGTGCCGACCGGTGGGCCGTCGGCGTGGCGGTATGAGCTGGCGTGCGCGCAGACGAGGCCGACGCGCATGGGTCACCTCCCTGCGATCTTCCCTCGGCAGTGGTCCTCCCGTTCAGAGCGTCCCATTAACCTCGGGAGCGGGAGTCGAAACCTGGCAGATCGGGAAGAGTGCCCGCGAGTGCCACCGACGCTTGCGCCACGGCAATCACATTGACCACACGAAACGCCGTTAGCCGGAAGATCGACAATCAACAGGTGGCATGACCAGGCGCGGGCGGGGGTACCGCTCAGGAATGCCGCTGACCCGCAGCCTCGACGATTCGACCGTGGTGATCACTGGCGCGTCCAGCGGGATCGGCACGGCGACCGCGTACGCGTTGGCCCGCCGGGGTGCGGCCGTCGCGCTGGCCGCCCGCAGCGAGGCGGCCCTCCGCCAGGTCGCGCTGCGCTGCCAGGAGTTGGGCGGCCGGGCGCTCGTCGTACCGACCGACGTGACCGATCTGGAGTCGGTGCAGCGGCTGGCCGATCGGGCGGCGGCTGAATTCGGTCGCATCGACGCCTGGGTGAACAACGCCGGAGTCGGCGTGGTGGGTCTGTTCGACGAGATTCCGATCGCCGAGTTCCGTCGGGTGGTGGAGGTCAACCTGCTCGGCGCCGTGCACGGCATCAAGGCCGCCCTTCCGTACCTCGGCGCCGCCGGAGGCGGCGTCCTGGTCAACAACGCCTCGGTGCTGGCCGAGGTGGCCATGCCGTACCAGTCGGCGTACAACGCCACCAAGCACGGCATCCGCGGGCTGGCCGACACGGTCCGACAGGAGTTGCGGGTCACCGGTCGCGGTCAGATCTCCGTCTGCACGGTGCTACCGGCCACCATCGACACCCCGTTCTTCCGGCACGCGGCCAACCACAGCGGTCGGGAACTCATGCCGCCGCCCCCGATCTACCCACCGGAGGTGGTCGCGGAGACCATCGTCCGGGTGCTGCGTCGGCCCCGGCGCGAGGCGTACGCCGGCGGCGCGGGCCGCCTGCTCGGCCTGCAGTGGCGGCTGGCGCCCGCGCTCGTGGAGCGCGCCCTCGGCTGGTACGCCCACCGCGCGCAGTTCGGCCCGGGCGCACGGGTGGACAGCAGCGGCAACGTCTTCGACGCCGACGGGCAGGCCCACCGGGACGGCGGCTGGCACGGTCGCCGACGCCAGCTGGTGCGGATGAGCGCCGCGTTCGGTCTCGCCGCCGCCGGCACCGCGGTCGGCACCCTGGCGGCGATCAATCGTCGATCCCGGTTGGCGCCCTGATGACCGGCATCGAGCGCCCGAATGCGCGAACGGTCGTCGGCGCGCACAATGGGGCGATCATGTCGAGCTGTCTGGTGGAGATCGACGATTCGTCGGCGGTGGTCCGGCTGACCGGGACGCTTGACGCCGCGGAAGCCGAGGCGGTACGCGGCGCGCTGCTCGCCTGTCTCTGGGACCGACCGGGCCCGGTGGTGGCGGACGTGACCGGGCTGCGGGTCGCGGACCCGATCGGGCGGGCCGTCTTCGCCGACGTTCGCCGCGAGGTCGCCGACTGGCCCGCCGTGGATCTGCTGCTGTGCGACCCGGCGGTCGACCGGCCCGTGCAGGTGGACGCCGGGGCACCGCCCCGGCCGGCGATGGTGGCCGGCGTGCCGGCCTGGCCGACGGTGGACGGGGCGTTGGCCTCGGTCGCGGTGGCACCGCTGGCGGCGGTGCTCACCGCCGAACTGGCCCCGGCGGTGGGAGCCGCCCGGCAGGCCCGTGACCTGGTCACCACCGGCTGCCGACGCTGGGGCATGGAGATGCTGACCGACCCGGCCAGCATCGCGATCACCGAAATGGTGAACAACGTGGTGGCGCACGCACGGACCCCGATGACCGTACGGCTGGCCCCCCAGGACGGCACCCTGCACCTGGCGGTGCGCGACTACTCGGCGCGTCGGCCGACGTTCGCCGGGTTGTCCCCGCCGAACCGGGTCGGCGGCCGGGGGCTGCTGCTGATCGACACGGTGGCGCGACGCTGGGGCAGCAGCGCCCTACCGGACGGCAAGGTCGTGTGGTGCGTGCTGCACCCGGAGGACGAGGTCGCACACCTCGGCTGATGCGGCCTATCGCCTCCGGTGCCGCTTTCGACCACGGCACAGCCTCGGGTGCTCCGGTTATGGCGGGAGGGCAGCGGGTAGTGATCAGACATGCGCGACAACGAGTACCCGACCCCCGTGTCCGACACCGAGGCGCAAGGTCTGCCCGACACCGCCGATGACGACTCGACCGCCAACGACGACGTCCTCACCGGCCGCGAGGCGGACGGCCCGGACCCGGCCCAACTCCCCGGCGACCGGACGCCGGTGGCGGTGGACCGGTTCGGGACGACCGCCGAGGAGCAGCTCGACGGCGAGTCGTTGGACTACAAGCTCGACCGCGAGGTCTACGAGCGCCCGGCGGACGACCCGCTGGCCGGAACGATCGACCCGAAGATCGCCTTCGAGGCGGACAACCTGGAAGCCGCCGCGGAGGCACAGCTGGACGCCGACGTGATGGACCCGGGACCCACCTCGGATCCGAACTCGCCGGTCTCCCTCTACGACCACGGTCAGCTCGGCACGGTGGCCGACGCCACGGTGGGTCGGCTGGTCGAGCCGGACGAGGGGTCGCACACCGACCAGGAGACCGACTCGGTGGCGTACGACGCCGGTTCCGCCGGCGGCGGCGCGACCGCCGAGGAGTTGGCCATCCACGAGACGGAGCCGCCGCGCTCGGTCTGACCGTGGTCAGTCGTCCAGGCCGCGTTCGATGGCGTACCGGGTCAGCTCGACCCGGTTGTGCAGTTGCAGCTTGCCCAGGGTGTTCTGCACGTGGTTCTGCACCGTGCGGTGCGACAGTCCGAGTCGCTGCGCGATCTGCTTGTACGACATCCCCTTCGCCACCAGCCGCAGCACCTCGGTCTCCCGGTCGGTGAGCCGAGGCGTTGCCGGTTCCCCGCCGCCGGCCGGGTCGGGGTCCTGCCCCGGCCCGGCGGCCAGCCGGCGGTACTCGCCGAGGACGAGCCCGGCGAGGCCGGGGGTGAAGACCGCGTTGCCGGCCGCGGTCCGGCGGACCGCGTCGAGGAACTCCGCGGGGGCTGTCGACTTCACCAGGTATCCGGTGGCCCCCGCCTTGACCGCGTCCAGCACGCTCTGCTGTTCGCCACTGGCGCTGAGCATCAGCACCCGCACGTCGGGCAGTGCCGCGCGCAGCCCCAGGATCACCTCGACGCCGGAGATGTCCGGCAGTTGCAGGTCGAGGACGACGACGTCGGGCCGGGCGGCGGCGGCCACCCGGATGGCCTGTCGCCCCTCGCCGCTCGTCGCCACCACCAGGAATCCGGCCTCGGTCAGGTCGCGGGCCACGCCCTCCCGCCACATCGGATGGTCGTCGACCACCATCACTCGCGTCGCGTTCACCGCTGCGCCCTCGGCACGGTCAGCTCGATCTCGGTGCCCGCCTCGGGGGCGGATGCGATCCGCACGGACCCGCCCAACTCGACCACCCGGCCCCGGATCGACTGGGTCACGCCGAGCCGGCCCTGAGCGGCGGCCTCGGCCAGTCGGCCGTCCGGGATGCCCGGCCCTTCGTCGCGGATCGACACCGTCACCGTCTCCCCCTCGTCCTCGATCAGCACCCAGGCCCGTCCGCCGGCGTGCCGCCCCACGTTGTCCAGCGCCGCGCCGGTCGCGGCGGCCAACTCTCCGGCCACCCGGCGTGGCAGCGGCACCGGGGTGGCCGGGGCGGAGAGCGCCACCGCCGACGAGGCGTACCGGCTGAGCAGGGTCCGCAGGTCCACCGCGGCGGCGTCGGGTCCGTCCAGGGCCACACCGGGGGCCGGACCGGTGCCGGCGATCAGCGCCCGCAACGCGGCCTCCTGCTCACCGGCCAGCCGGGCCAGCTCGCCGGCCTCGCCGGGCAGGTCAGCGCCCCGCCGCTGGACCAGCGCCAGCACCTGGAGCACCGAGTCGTGGATCCCCCGGGCCAGTCGTTCCCGCTCCCGGGTGGCGGCCTCCAGTTCCACCGCACGTTGCAGTCGTTCCTCGGCGCCTGCCGCGAGACGGGCCACGTGCCCGACCACCACCCCGGCGAGCAGCATGAGGATCACCCCGGTGAACGAGGACTGGCCGATCCGCTCCCGGGTGGCCAGATCCGCGCCGGCAACCAGCAGTGCCGCGATCGTGCCCCGCCGTCGGCCGCCGGAGACGGCCCAGGCCAGCACCGGGCCGGCCATCCAGGCGACCCCCATGGTGGGTACGCCGTGGGTGAGCGCCGTCCGTCCGACCACCCACGGGGTGGCCAGCACGACGGCCAGCACCACGCCGAGATCGGCCAGCAGCAGCGGCCAGCGCCGCCAGGCCGGTCGGGCGTACGCGAGCGCGGTCGCCCCGGTCCAGGTCATCATCACGAGGACCAGGGCACCGACGGCGTACGGGTGGGCGTACCGGTCGGCGTCGCGCACCGCGAGCGCGCAGACGTACGCCAGGGACGCCAGCCTGAACACCGCGAGCGCACGCCACAGCGGCACCTCGAATCCACCTGGCGGCGACGGCATGGCCGTCACGATGCCACATCCGACAGGTAGCACGGCGAGCAGCGAGTGCGGTTCGGGAAACCCTGACGTACGGTGGAAAAGCCGCGAAATACTCCGAGATGCGCCGCCGGGACGGGCCCATGACGAACGCAGATCCGCACGCACCGCGTACGGTTGTGCCCATCGAACCTGCCCTCCTGATCGCCGACGCCTTCGACCAGGCCCAGGTGACCGAGATTCGACACTCGGTCACCTCCTGCGCGCACGCTTCCGGGCTCGCCGGCCAACGGCTCGACGACTTCGTGCTCGCGATCAACGAGTTGATCACCAACGCGGTGCGGCACGGCGGCGGACGCGGCTGGCTGCGGCTCTGGCACGAGTCGGAGCTGCTGGTCTGCGAGGTCGCCGATCACGGGCACGGGATCAGCCCGCAGCGACTGGGCGATCGCAGCCGGCCAGCCACGGACACCGCCGGCGGCTGGGGCCTCTGGCTGGCCCGCGAGCTGACCGACGCCATGGAGGTCGTCACCAGCACCGCCGGCACCACCGTCCGAGTCACCACAAGCCTCACCCAACACAACCACACCCCGCACTAACTCGGAAGTAGACCTACTTCCTACCGATTAGGGCCGCTTCGCGCAGCGGAGCGACAGCGACTAACCCCACGCCCCCGCGGTCCGCGCCCCCGCCCCGCGGTCCGCGCCCGCGCACCCCGCCCCGCACCCGCGCACCTCGCCCCGCCCCGCGCGGACGCCCTCGCCCCGCCCCCGCCCCCGCCCGTCGATCATGGGTTCGTGGTGGGCGACAGCTCCGCATGCGCCCCTTGTGCGCGGCACCACAACTCCATGATCCACGCAGATCAGGGCGGGCGCTTCGGCGATCTTGCGGTTTCTGTTGTCGGGATGGGTGGGATATCCCTTATGTCGCGACAGAACCGCGAGATCGCGCGGGTGAGGTGTGAGGGCGGGGGCGGGGGCGGGGTGGGGGTGGGGTGGGGGTGGGCCGTCAGTCGCAGGCCGTGCCGTCGCCGTCGCGGTCCAGGTCGTAGATGTCGTCGCCGATCACCCTGATGGGTCCACTGACGTAGGCAGGGCCGTTGCCGCTGCCGCCCGCGCAGTCGACGTCGCTGGCGATCGGGACACAGCCGCTGTAGTTCGGGTCGCACGTCGAGGACTGCGGCTTCTTGGTGCCGACGGCGACGACCTGGGTCACCGGCTGCTTCGTCACCGTGGACTTGACCAGTTTTTTCGACGTCCGCACCCCGTTCGTGGTGGTCACCTCGTACGTCAGGGTTCGCACTCCGTTGACGCCCTTGGTCCGGACGACGCGCTTGCCCTCGGCCAGGGACGCGTCCTTGACGGTCGTCTCGCCGTACCGGACGGTGGCTTGCTCCGTCTCGGTCCTCACCCGCACGACCGGCGCGGGCGCGGCATCCGGCGGGGCCGGCACCGGGGACTCGGTGGCGCCGAGCGTGGCGACCGGTGTGGCGACCGGTGTGGCAACGGGCGTGGCGACGGGCGTGGCGACGGGCGTGGCGACGGGCGTGGCGACCGTTGTGGCAATCGGCGCGGCAGCCGGCGCGGAAGCCTCGTCGGTCGGCTCGGCGGGCGCCGCCACGATGGGCTGCTGCGCCTGCTCGGCGGCCGTGCCGGTCTTGGTCGGCTCCGGTTCGCCGGCCAACGCGCCGATGATGGCGGTACCGGTACAGCAGAGCAGCAGGATCGACAGGGTCACCGAGCCGAGGATCACGGCGGTCCGACGGGCGGGACTGGCCCGACGGAACCAGTTCGGGCGGCCACCCGGGCCGGACTGCGGTGCGTACGGCGGGCCGGGGACCGGCGGTGGTTGCATCGTCACGGCGATGAGTGTCGTCGCAAACACCGTCCGCAAGATCCTCCGTCGTGCTCGTCACCTGCGCCGTTCGCGTCACGCCGATGATCCGTGGGCACGTCTTCGGACGACGGGACGACACCTGCGGCAACCCTCAGGCCGACTGATCAGGGCCGATCGTGCGGCTGGATTTGCCTACAAAAGCCGCGAATCCGAACGAGTACGCCCTCGCGCGCTCACTCGTCGACGCAGGACAGGTGATGTGTCGAGATGCCGTCAGCAGGCGGGCTCAACGCGCTGCCCCCGTCGCGCCGACATCCGACGCGGGCCGACGAGCCTGCCGACCCCGCAGCGACGTGAGCCCGGTCAGCAGGAGCGCTATCGCGAACATCGCGGTGCCGATGACGTTCACCTGTGGTGGGATGCCCCGCTGGGCGGCGCCCCAGACGTACATCGGGAACGTGACAGTGGTGCCGGCATTGAAGTTCGTGACGATGAAGTCGTCGAAGCTCAGCGAAAAAGCCAGCAGCGCGGCGGCCACGATGCCGGGCAGCACCAACGGCAGGGTGATCCTCCGGAAGGTCTGCCACTCGTTGGCGTAGAGATCCATAGCGGCCTCCTCCAACCGCCGGTCCATCCCGGCCAACCGCGCCCGCACGGTGACCACCACGAACGACACACAGAACGTCACGTGCGCGACCACGATGGTCCAGAAGCCCTGCGGCACCCCGGCGGACACGAAGAGCGCCAACAGCGACGTACCCATCACCAGCTCCGGGGTGGCCATCGACAGGAAGATCAGCACGTTGATGCCGGACCGGCCGCGGAGGCGGTGCCGGACCAGCGCGAACGCCAGCAGGGTGCCCAGCACGGTGGCGACCACGGTGGCGAGGAAACCGATCTGCACGCTGCGGACCACCGCGTCACACATGTCCGACGTGGCGCAGGGCCGCCGCCAGTTGTCCAGGGTGAACTCGTTGAAGTCGTACGACAGCCGACTCGACGGGCGGTTGAACGACAGACCGGCCACCACCAGGATCGGCAGCGACAGATAGCCGACCACCAGCAGCGCCACGATCAGCACCCAGCGGTCGACCAGCCAGCGCCAGAACCTCATCAGAGCCGCCTCTCGAAGCCGGCCCGACGCAGGTAGCCGACGACCACCGCGAGGATCGCGGCCATCAGCAGGAACGACAGCGCGGCGCCCTGCGGGTAGTCCAACCGGACCAGGAACGCCGAGTCGACGACGTTGCCGATCATGTACTCGTTGGGGGTGCCGAGCAGCTCGGCGTTGATGTAGTCGCCGCTGGCCGGGATGAAGAACAGCAGCGTGCCGGCGACCAGGCCGGGCCGGGACAGCGGCAGGGTCACCCGACGGAACGCCTGCGCACCGCTCGCGTACAGGTCGCTGGCCGCCTCCAGCAACCGGTGGTCGAGCCGCTCCAGGCTCGCGTACAGCGGCAGCACCAAGAACGGCAGGAAGTTGTACGTCAGGCCGAGCACCACCGCCAACGGCGTGGCCAGCAGCCGTCCCTGCGGTGCCAGCAGGTGCACGTCGCGCAGCAGACCGACGAGCACGCCGTTGTCCGACAGGATGGTCTTCCAGGCCAGCGTCCGGACCAGGAAGCTGGTGAACATCGGCGCGACCACGCACACCAGCAGCAGGTTCCTCCACCGCCCGGCCTTCTGCGCGATCGCGTACGCCAGCGGGTAGCCCAGCAACAGCGCCAGCACCAGGGCCAGCCCGGCGTAGCCGAACGAGCGCAGGAACTGCGGCCAGTACGCCTGCACCACGTCCGGGTAGTTGCCGAACGCCCAGGCCATCGCGTACCCGGTGGAGAGCGAGCCGCCGGGGTCGTAGAGGCTCGCGGCACCGAGTTGCAGCAGCGGCACACCGAAGAAGACGAGCAGCCAGGCCACCCCGGGCAACACCAGGAGGTACGGCAGGAGGCGGCGCCGCCCGGACCGGACCGCCGGCGGCCCCTGCCCCGCTCCGGTCGGCGCCGGACGGGTCACGAGGGCGCGCCCACCGGCTCGTCGCGCACCGGCGACGTCCGGTCGGTGTCCCCGGCGGCACGGGGCAGCAGGAACGCGTGCCGCGGATCCCAGTACGCCACGGCCGTGCTGCCGACCGCCACCGGCGTCGAGGTCCCGCTGTTGGCCGTGAAGACCGACAACTCGGCGCCCCAGCCGGTCCGCAGCAGATACTGCGTGCTGACCCCCACGTAGGACGCGTCGCTGACCACCCCGGTGACGTGCTGATGCCCAGCGGGCACCTGGTCGGCGGAGCCGACCAGAATCAGCTTCTCCGGGCGTACCCCCAGGTGGACCGGACCGTGGTCGGACCGGGACCGGCCGGTGGGCACCGAGAAGCGGCTGCCGTGCGCCGTCACCGTGACGTCGTCGCCGCTGACGCCGGTGGCGTCGCCGGCGAGCAGGTTGGACTGGCCGAGGAAGTTCGCCACGAACGCGGTGGCGGGAAGCTCGTAGAGGTCGGCCGGCGTGCCCTGTTGCGCGATCCGTCCGTCGTGCATCACCGCGACGGTGTCGGCCATGGTCAGGGCCTCCTCCTGGTCGTGGGTGACGTGCACGAAGGTGATGCCCACCTCGGTCTGGATCCGCTTCAGCTCGATCTGCATCTGCCGGCGCAGCTTCAGATCCAGGGCACCCAGCGGCTCGTCGAGCAGAAGGACCTGCGGCCGGTTGACGAGCGCCCGGGCCAGCGCGACCCGTTGCTGCTGGCCGCCGGAGAGCTGGGCCGGCCGGCGGTTGCCGTAGCCGTCGAGCTGCACCAGCGACAGCATCCGCAGAACCTCGCCGTCGACCGAGCGGATGCCGCGTCGACGCAGCCCGAAGGCCACGTTCTCGAAGACGGTGAGGTGCGGAAACAGCGCGTAGCTCTGGAAGACGGTGTTGATCGGCCGCCGGTACGGTCGCAGCCGGGTGACGTCCCGGTCACCGAGCAGCACCTGGCCGCTCGTCGGTTCCTCCAGCCCGGCGATCATGCGCAGCGTGGTGGTCTTGCCGCAGCCGGACGGGCCGAGCAGGGCGAAGAACGAGCCCGGTCCGATGGACAGGCTGAGGTCGTCGACCGCGGTGGAGGCACCGAACCGCTTGGTGAGGTTGGCCAGGCGCAGGTGGTCGGCGGGTGTCTCGCGTGCCATCCCGTCACGCCCCGATGACCTGCTGGAACTTACCCTCGTACTCCTTCTCCTGCTTCTCGTCCAGGGCCATGAACATCGTGGACTTCGACAGCAGAGCCTCGTCCGGGAAGATCAGCGGGTTGGTCGCCAGCTCGGGGTCGATCTTCTCCATCTCGGCCTGAGCGCCCTTGACGGGGCAGATGTAGTTGACGTACGCGGCGAGCCTCGCGGCGACGGCCGGCTCGTAGTAGTAGTTGATGAGCTGCTCGGCGTTCGCCTTGTGGGTGGCCCTGTTGGGCACCATCATGTTGTCGCTGTAGAGCATCACCCCGGAGTCGGGCGCGACGAACCGCACCCTCTCGTCGGCGGTGGAGAGCTGGATGACGTCCCCGGACCAGCCGATGCAGGCGGCGATGTCGCCCTTGGCGAGATCGGGTGCGTAGTCGTTGCCGGTGAAGCGGCGGATCTGCCCCGAGTCGACGGCCTTCTTGAGTTTGTGGAGCGCGTCGTCGAACTGGGCGGTGGTGAAGTTCGACGGGTCGTGCCCACCCGCGCCGAGCAGCAGGCCCATCGTGTCGCGCATCTCGCTGAGCGCGGTCACCCGGCCCTTGAGGTCGGGGCGGGTCAGCAGCTCGTCGACCGTACGCAGCTCCTTGGTGACCTTGCCGTTGTACGCCAACCCGGCGAGGCCGGACTGCCACGGGATGGAGAGCTGGTTGTCGGTGTCGAAGGAGCGGTTGAGCAGCGGCGGGAGCAGGTTGGCCCGCACGTTCGGAATGTTCGCCGGGTCGAGTTTCTGGATCCAGCCGAGCCGGCTCATCCGGGCCGCCATCCAGTCGCTCAGCACGATGATGTCCCGGTCGGTGCTCTGGCAGGCGGCGAGCTGCTGCCGCACCTTGCCGAAGAATTCGTTGTTGTCGTTGATGTCCTCGGTGTAGGTGACCTGGATACCGGTCTTCCGGACGAACTCGTCCAGGCTGGGTCGCTTGGACTCGTCCTCCTCATCCACGTCCAGGTACTGCGGCCAGTTGGAGAACGCGAGCTTCCGCTCGGTGCCGGAGAGGTCCTCGCTGACGCAGCCAGCCTCGGTCTGTTGGGCGCCCTTGGTGCCGCAGCCGGCAAGGCCGCCACCCGCGGCGACCAGGGCGGCCGAGCCGAGAGCGCCGGTGAGCAGTCCACGCCGGGAGAGGGGCCGGAGGGGGACACGCATCAGTTTTCCTCAGGGGTCGGTGCCGTGGACGACTGACACGATGACAAACCGGCACCACCGGCGGAGCATCGGGGCCGACGCGTCACCACCCGTGGACGTGTCGACCACGCTCAGCGTGAGCCACGCGATATTGCGGATGGCGGGGTGTCTGCGCGCCGGGACACCGCGCTTTCCCCAACCCGAGTGGATCAGCGGCCGGACCGACGGCTCAGCTCGATCGGACGAGGTTGACGAAGGACGTCCAGGCGGCCGGCGCGAAGGCCAGGGTGCCACCGTCACGGTCCTTGCTGTCGCGTACCAACACCCGGCCGGGCAGGTTGTCGGCTACCTCGACGCAGTCGCCGCCGTTGTTGCTGCTGCGGGTAGCGGTGCGCCAACGGGCGTCGGTCATGTCCATGTCGTGGCCACTTCCCTGATCAGCTCGATCGACAGGCGTTGGGGTAACGCCTCACCGGTGACGCTCTCCCACCTGCGTCCCAGGCTAGCGACGTCGACGGGATCGGTCACGACCTGACCGCGGAGCTGGTTGTCGAGATACGCCAATTCCGTCCCGTCGGGCAGGCGGCCCAGCACGAAGGGACCGGCCAGACCGGTGTGCCACGGGCTCTCCGCCGGGATGACCCGCACCTGCACGTGCTCCCACTCCGCGACCGCCGCCAGGTGGGCCAGCTGCCCGGACATCACGGCGCGCTCACCGACCAGCCGGCGCAGCACCACCTCGTCGATCACCGTCACGAGCTGCAGTGGGGCGTCGCGACCGAGGACCGACTGCCGTTCGAGGCGGCCCGCGACGATCAGATCCACCTCGGACGGTGCGAGCAGCCCACCGGTACCCAGCACCGCGCGGGCGTACCCCTCGGTCTGCAGCAGGCCCGGCACGAGCAGCGGCTGGTAGGAACGGATCGAGACGGCGTCCTGTTCGAGCTCTGCCCACGGCCGGAACCACGGCAGGTCACGGCGGCGGAACGGCTCCGGCCAGAGGTCGGCCGCGTCCCGACGGAGCACCCGGGCGACCGCGATCCGGGTGCGCGGGTGCGGGATGTGCCCCGCGGCGAGCCACCGCCCGGCCGTCTTGGGGTGGATGCGAACCTTCTCCGCAAGCGATTCGACCGTCTCGCCCGCCTCGGCCATCGCCACCCGCAACGCCTCGTTCGCCACTCGGACCCTCCCGCCCACGAGGGGTACACCGCGACCTGGAACGGTGCACGCTGCGGCGCATGTTAACCACGCTGCGTGGCGGTGTCTGCGGCCTAACGGCGTGTGGCGGTGAGACGTATTGATACGCCCCCCAAACGCCCCCAGGTGCCCCACCAACGTCCCCGACCCACCCGCGCCACGCTGGTTGATCAGGAGGTTTCGGTCATCGACCGGCGCGTTCTTGACGCAAACCTCTTGATCAACACCGAAGAGGGCCGCGGGGCCGGGTGGGGGTTAGTGGTTGGGGGGGATTACTCGGAGGTGGCCTCGGCGGCCGGTTTGGTGGGGGTGCTCGGGGCGGTTCTGGTCGGGCTCCGGGGGGCGGGGGGCCGGGCGGGCGGCTTCGCGGACCGCCTCGGCGAGCGCCACCAGGTCGTCGGTGGTGGGCGGCGGCGGCTCGAACGCGCCCTCGTGCCGGACCACGTCCCAGCCACGCGGTGCCGTCAGGCTGCGGGCGTGCGGCTCACACAGGTCGTACGTGTGCGGCTCGGCGAACGCCGCCAGCGGCCCCACCACCGCTGTCGACTCGTTGTAGACATAGGTCAATGTGGCGACCGCTTGCCGGGGGCAGCCGTTACGGGAGCAGCGCCGTGGTGACCTCACGTGCGGCAGGGTATCTCCATTACCGGGTCCGGCGCATCGCTTCGCGTTGCGACACGCCCGTCACGGTGATCACAGTTCGCCGTTCTGGGCGCGCCGCGCCACGGGAGCGGCGGTGCCGCTGGCCAGCCCGGCGCGGGCGCTACCCTTTGCCTCATGACGAGCCCGGAACACCGCCGCCCCGGCCCCGGCCGGCGTGTGCACCGTGACCGGCACGGTCGTGGCCTGCGCGGGCGGCTGGTGCCGGCCACCGTGCCACTGGCACGGACCAAGGCCGAGGTCTTCGACGACCTGGTCCTGGACACCGTGGAGACGCTGGAGCGTCGGTTCGCCAAGGAGCTGGCCGGGGTCGAGTTCGCGGTCGAGGACGTCCCGCCGGACCTGAACGTGTACGACTCCGATGTGCTGGAGGATGGCGAGGTCCCGCTGGCCCGGCTGCTGCCCGGCCGGCCGGGCCGACAGGAGGTGCCGCCGCGGATCGTGCTGTACCGGCGGCCCCTGGAGTTCCGGGCGATGGATCGCGAGGACCTCGCCGACCTCGTGCATGACGTGATCATCGAACAGGTGGCGAACCTGCTCGGGGTCGACCCCGACGAGCTGACCTGAGCCACCCCTCAGTCGCTGATCGCGCAGCCGCACCGGCGGCACACGCAGCCCCAGAACGCGCAAGAGTCGGGCGGCCCCCACCGCCTCGACCTCGCACCGCTCAGGCGGCCCGCCGCTTCAACTTGCGCCGCTCCCGCTCGGAGAGCCCACCCCAGATGCCGAACCGCTCGTCGTGACCGAGAGCGTATTCGAGGCATTCGGTCTTGACCTCACACCGCGAGCAGATCCGCTTCGCCTCGCGGGTTGAGCCGCCCTTCTCGGGGAAGAACGCTTCGGGGTCGGTCTGCGAGCACAGTGCCCGCTCCTGCCACTCCGGCGCGTTTCCGAGCAGGTCGGCCACCTCAAGCTGGCCGTCCATCAAATGCCTCCTTGTCGCGCACCGGCGTCATCGCCGCTGCAACCCCCCACGCGAAAGGCGTGCTTGTCCGTCCGGTCCCGTTTTGTTGCGTTCCGTGCGAACAACCCCATTCAAATTACACGCGTGTAATGCGTGCGCCGTCAAGCCAAACTTGATAATGGAGTCGCCCTCCCGACACCCCCGGACGGCCACTCGGACCGTCCAGCCTCGCAACCTGCCCTATCGATTCAGACCCCGGCCGAGTAACGCCCTCTCCGGCGAGTTGCCCGACTTTTCTCCCGTGGCGCTCCCCCGACGAGGCGCCAGCGGGGCAGTGCCAGACGTCCGCACCCTCAAAGCTGATCTTGGTGGGGGACAGGTTAACGCGGCGCGGCGCAGACCGCCCGTCGAGCTGGGAACAGCACGTACGCCCCGTCCACAATGTGGACGGGGCGCGGCGCGAGACCGGTGCGAAAACGTCAGCTGGCGACCCCGAACCCGCTGGTAGGCCACACGAATTCGGCGATGCCTCCACCGTGGACAGAAATTGAACCGGCGGGCGTACTCTCGTCCCACCAGACGGTATAAATCCCGCCGGGCAGATCCGGATAGACCGCACTGTGGAACGAGCCGTCCTGCACCCGGCGCTCCCGCACGGCAGAGTGGACCCGCCGATCGTCGTCCCGGCTGATCTCGATCTCCCGGCCGTGCAGATCGCGGCCCGTGTAGACGATCAGAGCACCGGTGTCGCCGCCCAGATCGAGGACGACGCTCCCCGTCTCCGACGGCCCGTACGCGTGCTCGTGCATCCCCTCCCCCCGCCGGTCAGGACGCCGCCGGCGGGTTGTTGAACCCGTCGTACGGCGTACCCAGGTAGGGGAAGTTTGCGAGGAACGGCGCGGTCACGTCGGCGGCGCTCAACCCCGGGGTGACCGCGGCGGCCGCCGCGTCCGGTTGGAACGTCTTGTCCACGAGCGGGACGGTGACCCCGGCGATCGCCCGCAGCGCGATGCTGACCACGTCGTCGCCGACCCGCCGCCCGTTCGGGTATCCGGCCAGGTCACCACCGAGCACCCCGAACCGGTCCGGCTGCCGGGTCGGCGGGATCGCGGTGTTCAGCCGCAGCATGTCGGCCTGCACGTCGCCGGTGGCGTTCGTGAAACCGTCGATCAGCCCGGCCGGTACGCCGGTGAGCAGGATCGCCACCAGGTCCGCACGGGCCTTCTTCGCCTTGGTGAGCCGGTCCAGATTCGGGAACACGTCCGGGTAGAGCGCCGGCAGCAGGGCGGCCAGCTCCGGCTGCTCGACGAACCGCGCGAACCGCTTGTCCTCCGACGGTGGCAGCGAGTTCCACAGGTCCTTCTTGGACATCGGCACGATGACCTCGTTGAACAACGGATTGCCCAGCCGGGAGACCTGGGTGAACGGCCCGGTGGCGGTGTCCGCACCGCCCCGGTCACCGAGCACCCGTACCTGCCGACGCGACGCCGACGTCCACACCCCGATCACCGACGCCGCGTCACCGGCGCCGTAGCGGTTGGCGCGGCGACGCACCTGCTTCAGTGGCACCTGCACGGCGATGCTGTGCACGTTCATCCGGTCGGTGGCGTTGACCGGCTCCCCCTCGGCCTTGAAGATCTTCTTCCCGGCGACGTGCAGCTGCTGGAACGGCCGCAACGTGCCGAGGTCGAAGATCGCCCCCAGGTCGACGAAGAAGCCGTCCGCGCGCTGCCCGGCGAAGACCCGCTCGCCGGTGGAGAGCGAGTAGGTGGCCTGCCGCACAAGCTCGGCGTACTTCGGGGTGGACAGCGGGCCGACGTTGCACGGCGGGCAGGGCAGCTTGTGCGCCAACCGGTGCTCCCGGCCGTCGGTCACCCGGGTCAGGCTGTAGAACTGCCGCCGGTTCCAGTTCTTGCTGTCCAGCGACTCGATGGCGCCGGTGTTGTAGAGAAAGCTGTTCGGATTGGTGATCTCGGTGGTGAATTCGAACCGGTAGGTGACATCCGGACGGCCGTCGCCGTCGTTGTCGATATGGATCTCGTAGCGCACGTCGTCACCGAACTCGAAGAAGTTCGGGCCCCCCGAGGGCAGCTGCAACGGAACGTAGTTGGCGATCAGCGTCACCGTGTCGGGCTTGTCGGGGCTGACGAACGCGTACAGGTCGGAGCTGTCGGCGACCGGATCCTTGGCTATCTCCGGGGCCTCGCGATGGGAAGACATGGCGGACCAACCTCACTGGGCGGGGACAGGATGGCAGTGCGGAGTGCCGGGTCAGCGCCGGGCGGCGCGCCGCAGCCGGTCCGCCAGGCCGCGGTCACGTACCTCGATCCGCGTCTCACCGACGAAGACGTCCATCGTTCCGGAGGCGGCGTCGCGCAGGTGCACGACGATCGGCTCGTCGGCACGTCCAGCCGCGCCGGGGGCGTTCTGCGCGGCCGACAGGCCGGGCACGGTGAGCGCGGCGGCACCGAGGGTGGCGGTGGCCGCAGCGGTCAACGTCTGCCGGCGGGTCAGTCGCGGCCACTGCCGCTTCCGCTGATCACTGGTCATGGGCAACCTTTCCGGCGGCGGCGCGGTACGCGCCCGCGGGGACGGACGGGTCCGGCGCCGTCCATCGACGCCGCCGGGCCCCTGAGGGGGGCACCGGCGGCGGTCCTGGCCGCGACCGCCACCGGCATCGCGTGGTACGGCCGGCAGCGGGGAAAGGTTCGACGTCAGGGTCGGGCGTGACCGTACGCAGTCGACCGCTTGCGCGCCGGCCGACCGGCTGCCGTCGCAATGGCCCGCAACTGCTCCTCGGTACGCGCCGACCCGTTGTCGGAGCCGGCCATCCGGGAGATCGTCTCCTCCATCAGCGTGCCGCCCAGGTCGTTGCATCCACCCTGGAGCATCGCGACGGTGCCCTCGTCACCGAGCTTCACCCAGGAGCACTGGATGTTGTCGATCCGCCCGTGCAGCAGCAACCGGGACATGGCGTGCACCACCCGGTTCTCCCGCCAGGTCGGCCCCGGTCGGGCGATTCCCGCCAGATAGATCGGAGCATTGGTGTGCACGAACGGCAGGGCCACGAACTCGGTGAACCCGCCGGTACGGTCCTGCACGCCGGCCAGCACCCGGAAGTGCGCCAGCCACTGCCCGGGGTGGTCAACGTGGCCGTACATCATGGTGGAGCTGGACCGGATGCCCAGCTCGTGGGCGGTGCTGACCACGTCGACCCAGGCGGCGGCCGGGAGTTTTCCCTTGGTCAACACCCAGCGCACGTCGTCGTCGAGGATCTCCGCGGCGGTGCCGGGGATGGTGTCCAGCCCGGCCTCGCGCAGCTGCGTCAACCAGTCGCGCACCGGCACGCCCGCCTTCGCGGCGGCGGTGACGATCTCCATGGGCGAGAAGGCGTGCACGTGCATGTCCGGCACGCGGGCCTTGATCGCGCGCACGATGTCGGCGTACCCGGTGACCGGCATCTTCGGGTCGATGCCACCCTGGAGGCACACCTCGCTGGCCCCGGCCGCCCACGCCTGCTCGGCCCGGTCGGCGACCTGGTCGACGGAGAGCCGGTACGCGTCGGCGTCCCGCTCACGCTGGGCGAAGGCACAGAACCGGCAGCCCACGTAGCAGACGTTGCTGAAGTTGATGTTGCGGTTGACCACGTAGGTGACGTCGTCGCCGACGGCGTCGCGCCGGACGTCGTCGGCGAGCCGGCACAACGCGTCGAGCGCCGGCCCGTCCGCCCCGAACAGCGCCAGCGCGGCGTCGGTGTGCCGGGGGTCGAGCAGCGCCGCCGGGTCGTCGGCGGCGAGCGTGAGCCCGGCCGCCAGGTCACGGTCCGCGCCGCTCCCGGCCGCCACCGGGGGTACGCCCGCACGCCGTGCCGTCGCCTCCGGGGTGACCTTGCCGGCGACCTCGGACCAGTCGCCGTAGACGCTGTCGAAGTCACCGCGCCGGTCGTCGGTGCGGCCGGTGGTGTCGATGGTGGTGTGCAGGTCGACCCGCCCGCCGAACACCTCCTCCGGCTCCTGCCAGGGGTGGCCCTGCGGCAGGGCCGACTCCACCGCCATGCCGGTCGCCGGATCGGCGAGCGCGTCGACGTGCGGCAGCAGTCGCGGGTCGAGCCACGGGTCACCGGCGCGCACGTACTCCGGGTAGATCGTCAGCCGCTCCCGCAGCGTGAACCCGGCCAACTCGGTGTGCCGGGCCAACTCCTCGATCTGCGGCCACGGGCGTTCCGGGTTGACGTGGTCGGGGGTGAGCGGCGAGACACCGCCCCAGTCGTCGATGCCGGCGCGCAGCAGCAGGTCGTACTCACCGGCGATGAGGTTCGGCGGGGCCTGGATCCGGGCCTTCGGGCCGAGCAGCAGCCGGGCCACCGCCACCGTGGCGGCCAGGTCGTGCAGCTCCGCGTCGGGCATGCCGCGCATCGCCGTGTCCGGCTTGGCGCGGAAATTCTGCACGATCACCTCCTGGAGGTGGCCGTACTCCCGGTGGGTGCGGCGGATCGCGAAGAGCGCGTCGACCCGCTCGGCCGGGGTCTCCCCGATGCCGATGAGGATGCCGGTGGTGAACGGCACTCCGACCCGGCCGGCGTCGTCGAGCACGCGGAGCCGAACCGCCGGCTCCTTGTCCGGTGAGCCGTAGTGCGGGCCGCCCGGCTCGGACCAGAGCCGGGTCGCGGTGGTCTCCAGCATCATGCCCATGCTCGGGGCGACCGGCTTGAGCCGTTGCAGCTCCGACCAGGACAGCACCCCGGGGTTGAGGTGCGGCAGCAGGCCCGTCTCCTCCAACACGGCCACCGCGCAGGCCCGCAGGTAGTCAAGTGTGGAGTCGTAGCCGCGCTCGTCGAGCCAGCTCCGGGCCGCCGGCCAGCGCTCCTCCGGCCGGTCACCGAGCGTGAAGAGGGCCTCCTTGCACCCCTGCTCGGCACCGGCCCGCGCGATGGCGAGCACCTCGTCGCGGTCCAGGAACGGCGCCGGCAGCCGGTGCGGCACGGTGGCGAACGTGCAGTAGTGACAGCGGTCCCGGCACAGCCGGGTCAACGGGATGAAGACCTTCTTCGAGTACGTGACCACGCCCGGCCGCCCCGCGTCACGCAACCCGGCGTCGCGGATCCCACCGGCCACCCGGAGCAACTCGTCGAGGGCGTCCCCCCGGGCCGACAGCAGGGCGGTCGCCTCGTCGACGTCAAGCGCCCGCCCGGTCGCGGCCCGGCCCAGGGCACGCCGCACGCTAGCGTCACTCGGACCGGATTGGGTGCGATCAACCATCCGCTCAGCCTATGCGCAGCGCTCGCCGGCCCGGCCAGTCCCGGCCCGCACCGTGGGAAAGGGCACGGCGGCACCACCCCCGCCCGGTGCTCAGAGAGCCGTTGCCGGAGCAGACTCAGCGCGGCTGGTCCGGATGCTCACCGGGCTTGATCTGCTGGGTACGGTCGGCGTCCGGATCGACCGGGCGGACAACCGCCTGGGTCGGGTCGGCGGACGCCGGTTCGACGGACTGCCGCGGAATGGCCTGGGTCGGGTCGGCCGACGGCGGCTCGACGGGCTGACGCGGAATGGCCTGCGTCGGATCGGCGGACGGCGGCTGCCCGAACGGCGGCTGCCCGAACGGCGACGCGGGCGGCGCGGACTGCGGGGCAGGGTGGGCCGGCGGGGCCGACTGCGGGTACGGCGGGGCCGACTGCGGGTACGGCGGGGCGGACTGCGGGTGCGGCGGGGCCGACTGCGGGGCCTGGAACGGCGGGGACGGCTGGGCGTACTGGCCGCCGTACTGATCCGCCGGGTAACCGCCGGGCTGGCCGGGAGCGGGCCACCCGCCCTGCGGCTGACCACCGGGTTGCCCCGGAGTCGGCCAGCCGGCCTGCTGCTGCGGCCAGCCTGGCTGCGGCTGGCCGTAGACACCGGGCTGCGGCTTGGGCCGCGGCACGTAGTAGTGGGCGCGCCAGATGGTGTAGACGACCCAGGCGGCGACCGCGAAGATCGCCATCCAGGCGATCTGGGTGAGCACACCGAGGAGCGCGTCGAGCACCCTGGTGTCGGCCAGCCGGCCCACCGTCGAGATCAGCATGGTCAGCGTGCCGATCACCGCACTGGCCGCGTACTCACCGAGGGCCACCTGCGTGATCAGCTTGGCCTTCGGCGCCACCGGCGAGATGTGCGTGGCCAGCAGGACGGCCAGCAGCGGGAGGCCCACCGCCACCAGCCCGACGAACGTGCCGAAGGCGTCGCCCGCACGTTCGGTGAAGGAGCCGCCCGGGGTGATCAACCGGAGCAGGCCCACGAAGAGGAGCACGGCGTTGGCGCCGAGCAACGCGAGCGCGGCGAGTTCGCGTAGCGGCTTGGTCAGCTGACGGGCCTGCGCCGCGTCGGCGGACGCGGGCTCGGCGGGGCTGGTCACTAGCTCCCCCTCGGGGCAGGAACGGACAGGGCGCACGTGAGCCTAGTCTCGAGGGCCACCGGCAGATCGAAGGCACCACGTGCGCGAGGATGGTCGTCATGCACATCGTGGTTCTGGCCGGCGGCATCGGCGGCGCCCGGTTCCTGCTCGGCGTCCGGGCGTACGCCCGCGACGTCGGCGCGGAGGTGACCGCCGTGGTCAATGTCGGCGACGACCTGTGGCTGCACGGGTTGAAGATCTGCCCCGACCTGGACAGCGTCATGTACACCCTCGGCGGTGGCGCGGACCCGGAGCGGGGCTGGGGTCGGGTCGGCGAGAGTTGGACGGTCAAGGGCGAGCTGGCCGCGTACGGGGCACAGCCGGACTGGTTCGGTCTCGGCGACAAGGACATCGCCACCCACCTGGTGCGCACCACCATGCTCAACGGCGGTTACCCGTTGAGCGCGGTCACCGAGGCGCTGTCCACCCGTTGGCAGCCGGGCGTGCGTCTACTGCCGGCGACCGACGACCGCCTGGAGACCCACGCTGTCGTGAGCGGGAGGAGTGAGCCTGCGAGCCCCGCACTCGCGAACAGCGCCAGCACCGTGGAGGACGAGCAGGGGCAGCGGGCGATCCACTTCCAGGAGTGGTGGGTACGACACCGGGCCGACATCCGTACCCATCGCTTCGTCTTCGTCGGTGCGGAGACGGCGAAGCCGGCACCCGGGGTGCTGGACGCGATCGGGTCGGCCGACCTGGTGTTGGTCGCCCCCAGCAACCCGGTGGTGAGTATCGCGCCAGTGCTGGCCGTACCGGGGCTGCGGGAGGCGGTGGCGGACGGCCCGGCGCCGGTGGTGGGTGTTTCGCCGATCATCGGCGGTGCTCCGGTGCGGGGGATGGCCGACCGTTGTCTCGCCGTGCTGGGTGCCGAGTGCAGCGCCGCCGGGGTGGGCCGCCTCTACGGGGGCCGGTCGGACGGCGGCCTGCTGGACGGCTGGTTGGTGGCCGACGAGGACGCCGGCACGGTGGTGCCGGGGGTGACGGTCCGCGCGATGCCGCTGCGGATGACCGACGAGGCGGCGACGGTGGCCATGGTCCGCGCCGCGGTGGAGTTGACGTGAGGCTGGAGATCCTGCCGGTGCTCGGCATCGGCCATGTGACCGAGGGTGACGACCTGGCGGCGATGATCGCCACCGCTGCGCCGTGGCTGCGCAACGGGGACGTGCTCGTGGTGACCAGCAAGATCGTCTCGAAGTCGGAGGGGCGGCTGGTCGACGTCCCGGCGGACGGTCCCGAGCGGCTGGCCGCACGGGACGAGATCCTGGCCGCTGAGACCGCCCGGGTGGTCGCCAGCCGGGGGCCGACCCGGATCGTGCAGACCCTGCACGGTTTCGTGATGGCCTCCGCCGGGATCGACGCGTCGAACGTGGACAAGACCCAGCTGGTGCTGCTGCCGGTGGACCCGGACGCGTCGGCACGGGCGCTCCGCGACGCGTTGCGGGAGCGCTACGACCTGGACGTGGCGGTGATCATCAGCGACACCATGGGCCGACCGTGGCGCAACGGGCTCACCGACGTGGCACTGGGTGTGGCCGGAATGCCGGCGATCCGCGACCACCGGGGCGAGGTGGATCCGTACGGCAACGAGCTTCAGTTGACCCAGATGGCCGTGGTGGACGAGCTGGCCGGGGCCGGCGAGCTGATCAAGGGCAAGTGCGACCAGGTCCCCGTCGCGGTCGTTCGGGGCTACCTCGCCGCCACCACCCCGGACGACGCCGGTGGCGCGCGGGCGCTGATCCGCGACGCGGCACAGGATCTCTTCGCGCTCGGCACCGCCGAAGCGCGTGCTGCCGGACTCACCGACGCCGCCACCCTGGCCGATGGTCCCGGTCCGACGCCGGCCGACCTGAGCGCGGTACGACGGGCGATCGACGCGGTCGCCGGGGTGGTCGCCCCCGGCACGGTCTTCACGCTCGTCGACGAGGCCGAGGTACGCGCCGGGCTGGTCGCCGAGATGCCCGGCTGGCCGGACGGGGCCGACCTGCTGCTCGGCTCGGCCCCGACACCCGTCGACCCGATCGGCCTGGTTCGCTTCGGTGCCGACCTGCACCGACTGCGCGTCGCCCTCGCTGCCCAGGGCGTCGGGTCGACCCTGTTGCCACCGCCGCCCGGCAGCCCGGCGAGCGCCGCGCTCGCGCTCTGAGCGACAGCCGGGTCGCCCGCCCGAGCGGCCCGGCGCGCGGCGCTCGCGTTCTGAGCGACGGCCGGGTCGCCCGCCCGAGCGGCCCGGCGCGCTCGCGCTCTGAACGACGGCCGGGTCACCCGCCCGAGCGGCCCGGCGTGCTCGCGCTCTGAACGACGGCCGGGTCGCCCGCCCGAGCGGCCCGGCGCGCTCGCGCTCTGAACGACGGCCGGGTCGCCCGCCCGAGCGGCCCGGCGCGCTCGCGCGGTGGCGGGTCAGGCGTCGAGCATGGCCCGGCCGAGCGGGGTCAACGTGTGCAGCACGCTGTTGCGGTCCCGGTGGCTGACCAGCAGGCCGGCGTTGCGCAGCACCGTGGCGTGTTGGCTCGCCGCCGCCGGTGAGATGTTGAGCCGGCGGGCGACCTCGCCGGTGGTGCAGCCCTCGTCGCTGGCCTGCAACACGGCCGCCCTGGTGCGGCCGAGCAGCGCGGCGAGTGACTCGCGCGCGGCGGCGGACCGGACCGCCCCGCTGCCGTCGGCCGACGCCAACCCGCCCAACCGGTCCACCCGGTAGACGAGCACCGGCGGCAGGGCCGGATCGAGCAGGGCGACAGGCGTGTCCGCACAGAAGAACGACGGCACCAGCAGCAGCCCTCGACCGTCCAGGTGCAGCTCCCGGCTGTGTGGGTAGTTGCGGACCTCAAGCACCCCACCGTCCCAGCGCATGGCCGGCCGGAGGCTGTTGAGCAGGCCCTCGATGCCGCCGTCGAGCAGCGCCCTGGCCCGGTGCGCCCGGTCCGCCGCGACCGCCGACTGGATGCGGGTCCAGTACGGGTTGATCGCCAACGACCGGTACTGGACCATCGAGTCGGCGAGGTGGTGCAGCACCGCCACCTCGCCCCGGGCCAGCGCGGCGGCCGAGGGCGGCAGCTGGTTCTCGGTGGCGAGCACGCTCAGGTCCCGTTGCAGCATGCCGGTCGGGGTGCTGCGGAGCGCTTCCAGCCCGGCCTCGAAGCCGTCCACGCTGGCGTACGGGGTGAGGAAGTCCGGGAAGTAGCCGCGCGGCGGGCTCAACGCGAAGAGCAACCGGAGTTGCTCGGAGGCGGCGTCGTGACGCAGGCCTCGGGAGACGGTGCGCCGCCAGTGTGCCGTCAACGGGTCGCGGTTGCGGCTCTGCAACGCGTGCAGGCTGAGGACCAGCTCCCAGACCGGGTCCGCCGCCGGCGCCACCCGAGTCCGGAGGATGTCCTCCCCGGAAAAGTGGATCTTCAGCATGGAGCGCTCCAGTGTCGCCAGCAGGGGGATGCCGGGTGACCGTTTGACTCTACCCGGACGGCACTAATCTCCATCTTTAAGCCTGGGCTGAAAAACCTCGACGTCGCCGGAGCGGTTCGCCATGCTTCCAGTGCCCGAACACCGTGCCGGTGCGTCCTCGATGCGCCGGCCCCCGGGGCACCGGGTCTGGGGAGGCCCCGGTGGTCGGGCGGCACCACGAGGGTCTGCGGCCCTTGCTCCGCAGAGGTGCCGTCCGGTCACCAAGCCTCGCCACATCGCGCGCTCGGCTCAACCAACCCAGAGCGCGACCCGGTGATCCTCGTCCGTGACGTAGAACGGTCGCCCGTCCACCTCGGCCAGCCCTTCCACGTGGTGGAACGGCGCCAGGTCCCGCACCGGCTCCCCGACCAGCCGGGACGCGTCGGCCGACCCAGCGGGCGGGAGGCGGAAGCGGACGTGCCGAGACGTGACGTCACCGCCGCCCGGATGGTCGTCGAGCAGCACCGACCCCTTACCCAGCGCGTCGATCGAGCCGATCACCGCCGCGTACCCGCCGTCCGGCGTCGGGGTGATCGCGCGGAACCCGGTCAACTTCCCCGGCGGGGTGACTCCGGCCAACGCGTACGCGCGCAACGCCCCCGGCCACGCCGGCTCCGCCCCGAACATGGCCGGCACACCGGCGATCTCCACCAGGATCGGCTCACCGGCGTCGGTGACCGGGAACCGCAGCCCGAGCAGGACCGTCCCGGCCGGGGTGAAGGCGGCCGCCTCCACGTTCAACGGCAGGTCGCCCGGGGCCAGCCGGCTCACCCAGCGCTTCTCCCGCGCGGTCCCCCGCGCCAGCGTCTCCACGATGAACCGCGCCCGCACCCGCTCCCCGGGCGGCAACAGGGTCAACGGCGACCCGGCGAGAGCGTCGTTCACCGCCCGGTGCAGCCGGAACGAGTTGCGCACCACGTGCACCGGCACCAGCCCGGTCGCCGCGTCGTCCTCCCGGAAGCGGGCCACGAAGGCGCGTCGGGGCCGCAGCGGGCCAGCCTTCGAGCCGAAGTGGGAGCCGAAGACGTACACCCAGCCGTCGTGGTGGGCGAGCGCCTCGCCATCCTCGGTCCGCCCGTTCTCCGGACCCGCGTCGGCGAGCACGTGCCGGGCCGTCCACCCGCCGTCCTCGCGTTCCAGCAGCAACGCCAGGCAGCGCTCGACCGGCCCCTCGTCCAGCACGGTCCAGAAGCCCCGCCGGGCGCCGTACGCGCGCAGCAGCGCCGTCGACCGCACCGGCAGCAGATCGCTTGCCTCGTTGCCGGCTACCACGAATTCGACGAGTCGCAGGGTCATCGCGCCAGCGTACGGAGCGCCCGCTCGTACAGTGTCGGGGTGCCCGACACCCCGATCACCGCCCATCCGACCGACCCCGAGGCGTACGCGGCGCTGCACGCCGACGCCACCGCGCTGCTCGAAGACTGGCAGCCCACCAGCCCGGGGGCGGCCACCGCGAGGGACCGCACCCTCACGTTGCTCGACGCCGGCCCGATCGCGATGAGTCGGCCGCACCGACCCGGGCACGTCACCGCGAGCGCGCTGGTGCTGGACGCCACCGGCTCGCGGGTACTGCTCTGCCTGCACGTCAAGTTCGGGCGTTGGGTGCAGCTCGGCGGGCACTGCGAGCCGACCGACCAGACCCTGGTCGCCGCCGCGCTCCGCGAGGCCACCGAGGAGTCCGGCATCGCCGACCTGCGCATCGACCCGGTGCCGATCGACGTCGACGTGCACGAGGTGCTCTGCCAGGGCGGCTCACGCCACTACGACGTCCGATTCGCCGTGGTCGCGCCTCCCGGCGCGGTCGAGCAGGTCAGCGACGAGGCCGAGCAGTTGGGCTGGTTTCCGCCGGCCCAGCTGCCCGAGCCGCTGGCCGGCGGGACCGTACAACTGCTCGCACCGGGCCTGGCGGCCCTCAGACGTAGCCCTCTTCGCCGCGCGCCTTGAGCTCGTCGACCAGGGCCTTGACGCCCTGGGCCTGATCGCGCGGGCAGACCAGCACCGCGTCCGGGGTGTCCACCACGATCAGGTCGCGCAGCCCGAGGACAGCCACCAACCGACCGGACTGCGGCACCACCACCAGGTTGGTGCTGTCCCGCAGGAGCACCCCGGGCTTGGCGTCGGTGCCGAGCACCACGTTGCCCGCCTCGTCGGCCGGCAGCACCTCACCCAGGGTGTGGAAGTCGCCGACGTCGTTCCAACCGAAGTCGCCCGGCACGGTCGCGACCCGACCCGCGGTGGCCGCGCCCTCCATCACCGCGTAGTCCACGGAGATCTTCGGCAGCGTCGGCCAGATCGCGCCGAGCACCTCGTCCTGCTCGGGGGTGCCCCAGGCGGCGGCGATCGCGGCCACGCCAGCGTGCAACGCCGGCTGCTGGCGGGCCAGCTCGGCGAGGAAGACATCCACCCGCCACACGAACATGCTCGCGTTCCACAGGTGCCGGCCGGAACGGACGTACGCCTCGGCGACCTCCGCGCCCGGCTTCTCCTTGAACTCGGTCACCGGCCGCCACGGAGCGCCGTCGGTCTCCTCGCCGGTCTCCAGGTAGCCGTAGCCGGTCTCCGGACGGGTCGGGGTGATCCCGACCGTCATCAGCATCCCCTGCTCGGCCCCCCGGACCGCCTCCTGGACCGTGCGCACCCAGCTCCCCGGGTCGCCGATCAGGTGGTCGGCCGCGAAGCTGCCCATCACCGCGTCCGGGTCGCGCACCGCGATCACCGCGGCGGCCAGCGCGATCGCCGCGCAGGAATCCCGAGGGGAGGGCTCGACCAGGATATTCTCCTCCGGCAGACCGGTCAGCTGCCGAGCCACCGCCGCGACGTGCGCGGCACCGGTGACCACCAGGGTCCGATCCGGTGTGGTCAGCGGCGCGAGCCGCTCCACGGTCGCCTGGAGCAGCGAGGAACTGGTGCCGGTCAGCGGGTGGAGGAACTTGGGGTGGCCGGCGCGGGACAACGGCCACAGTCTCGTGCCGCTGCCACCTGCCGGAATTACCGCATAAAGCATCCGCACATCATGCCCGACGTACCTACTGGCAGTGGCACGGGTCACCACCAGGCACCCGAGCTCAGGAGCGGGCGCGACTCCAGGCGGCGATGTGCACCTCGGCGCTGGACTCCCAGGTGAATTCCTTGGCCCGGTCGAAACCCGCCTTCGCCAGGGACAGCCGACGCTGCTCGTCGTCGAGCAGCGCGGCCAGGTCGGTGCCGATCTGCTCCGCATCCTCCGAGGTGTACGCGACCGCGTCACCGCCCACCTCGGGCAGCGAGAGCCGGGGCGTGGTCAGCACCGGGGCGGCGCACGCCATGGCCTCCAGGATCGGCAGCCCGAACCCCTCGCCGTAGGACGGGTAGGCGGCGACCAGTGCGCCACCGAGGAAGCCGGGCAGGTCGGCGTAGCGCAGGTAGCCTGGGCGCAGCAGGCGCAGGTGCGACGGAACCTCGGCCACCGCCCGGTCGATGTCGTCGTCGTGCCCCTGCCCACCGGCGATCACCAGGGCCGGCGGCTCGGCCCGGTCGGACACCGCGCGGGCCCAACCACGGATCAGGTTGGGCACGTTCTTCCGCGGCTCCTTGGCGCCGAGGAAGGCGACATAGCTGCTGTTGCCCAGCCCCAGCCGAGCGCGGACGCGGGCCTTCTCCTCCTCGGTGGGGGCGTGGAAGGCCTGCTGGTCGACACCGTGGTAGGCCACGTCGATCCGCGTCGGATCGGCGTCGAGCAGCCGGATCAGCTCGTCCCGGGTGGCCTTGCTGGGCACGATCACCCGGTTGGCGCGGCGCAGCGACGTCTTGATGGCGCTGCGGAAGAACGTGCGGCGGGACTTGTCGTAGTGCTCCGGCTCGGTGAAGAACGTCGCGTCGTGCACGGTGACGGTGACCGGGCACCCGGCCCGCAGCGGGCAGGTGTAGAAGGGCGAATGCAGCACGTCGGCGCTCACCTGCTGGGCGAGCAGCGGCAGGCCGGTCTGCTCCCACGCGAGCCGGGCCGGGCGGTGCGCCACGGCGGCCGGAGCTGGGATGATCTCCGCGCCGGGCAGCATCCGGGTGTAACGCTCCAGGTCGGTGCGGAGGCTGACCACCGCCAGATCCACCCCCGACCCGCACACCTTGCCGAGGGCACCGAGCAGACCGTCGACGTATCGACCGACGCCACCACGGTCGGTGGGGACACTCGTGGCGTCGATGAGCACGCGGGGCGGGCGACCGGCGGTCACGGGGCGACTCCTTGCACTGGCGGGTCTGTGGGGAACAACACTCCGGGGGTCAAGCCTACGCCGGAGCGCGGGGCCGACGCTGACTGCGACCCGACGGTTTGCCGAGTTGTCATCGTCTTCGAGTACGGCCCACAGGGGCGTATCGTTCGCGCCGATGGCCGACAACATTGCCCGGGTGTTCGCCGACGCGATCGCGACCGACCCGACCCGACCGCTCCTCACCTGGTACGACGATGCCAGCGGTGACCGCACCGAACTATCCGGCGCCACCCTGGCGAACTGGGTGGCGAAGACCGCCAACCTGCTCGTCGACGAGGTCGGCCTCGCACCGGGCACTCCGGGCGGGGTGCTGTTGCCGCCCCACTGGCAGACCGCGGCGGTGCTGCTGGGCTGCTGGTCGGCCAAGCTGAGCGTCGTCGACACACCGGGCGACGTCGACGTGCTCTTCGCCGCCGCCGACCGGCTCGACGAGGCGCAGTCCTGGTCGGCCGACGAGCGGTACGCCCTCGGGCTGGCTCCACTGGCCGCCCCGCTCCGGCAGGTGCCGCCCGGGTTCGCCGACTACGTGGTCGAGGTACGCCGGCACGGCGACCACTTCCGCCCGCAGCCGGGGCCGGGCCCCACCGACGAGCACCTGCTGGCCCGCGCCGAGGCCCGCGCCACCGAGCTGGGCATCGAGGCCGGTGCCCGGGTCCTCGTCGACGCCGCCCGTTACCCGGACCCGGTGGACTGGCTGCTGGCCCCGCTGACCCGGGCCGCCACGGTGGTCCTCAACGCCAACCTCGACCCAGCCCGCCTGGCAGGCCGCCAGACCACCGAAAAGGTCACCCAAACCCTCCAGTAACCCCGCCGCCCACCCCCTGCCCGCTGCCCACCCCACCCCACCCCACCCCGCCCCGCCCCGCCCCGCCCCGCCCCGTCGATCATGGAGTTGTGGTGGGCAACTGCTGCACCTATGCCCCTTTTGCGAGGCACCACAACTCCTTGATCGACGCGGGCGGGGGGGTGGGCGGCGGGGTTGGCGGGAGGGCGGGCTGTTAGGGGGTGGGGGTGCGGGACTGGGCCAGGGCGGCGAAGGCGTTCAGGGACTCGGGGTTGGCCAGGGCGCCCTTGGCCGCCGCCTGGTCTACCGGGGTGCCGGTCAGGATCTTCTTGACCGGGACCTCCAGCTTCTTCGCGGACAGGGTGCGGGGCACCGCGCGTACCTGGTGGATCTCGTCGGGCACGTGCCGGGGCGACAGGGCGGTGCGCAGCTCGCGGCAGATCTTCTTCCGCAGGTCGTCGTCCAGGCTCAGACCCTCGGCCAGCACCACGAAGAGCAGCAGCTCACCGGCGCCACCCTCGTCGTCCTCCAGGTGCACGACGACCGAGTCGAGCACCTCGTCGAGCCCTTCGACCACGGAGTAGAACTCGGCGGTGCCCAACCGCACCCCGCCCCGGTTGAGGGTGGCGTCGGAGCGGCCGGTGATCACGCAACCTCCCCGCTCGTTGATGGTGATCCAGTCCCCGTGCCGCCAGACGCCCGGGTAGACGTCGAAGTACGCCTCGGAGTAACGGACACCGTCCGGGTCGTTCCAGAAACCCACGGGCATGCTCGGCATCGGCTCGGTGATCACCAGCTCGCCCAGCTCGCCGAGCACCGGGGTGCCGTCGGCCGAGCGTGCCTCCACCTTCGCGCCCAACGCCCGGCAGGCGATCTCGCCCGCGTACACCGGCAGCAGTGGCACCCCGCCCACGAAGCCGGTGCACACGTCGGTGCCGCCGGAGAGCGACTGGAGCTGCACCCGGTCGCTCACCGTCTCGTACACCCAGTGGAAGCCCTCGGCCGGCAGCGGCGCACCGGTCGAGCCGACGCCGCGCAGCGCCGACAGGTCGGCGACCTCGCGGGGCACCAGCTGAGCCTTGCGGCAGGCCAGCAGGAAGGGCGCGGAGGTGCCGAAGTACGTGGTGCCGGTCTCCGCCGCCAGCCGCCACAGCCCACCGAGGTCAGGGTGGGCCGGATTGCCGTCGAAGAGCACGATCGTCGCGCCCACCGCCGGGCCGGAGACCAGGAAGTTCCACATCATCCAGCCGGTGGTGGTGAACCAGAAGAACCGGTCGGCCGGACCCAGGTCGTGGTGCAGGGCGAGCATCTTCAGGTGCTCCAGCAGGATGCCGCCGTGACCGTGCACGATCGGCTTGGGCAGCCCGGTGGTGCCCGAGGAGTAGAGCACGTACAGCGGGTGGTCGAACGGCACCGGCGTGAACGTCAACGGCTCGTCGGTCGGCGCGGCCAGTTCCTCCCAGCCCAGCGCATCCTCGGGCGCGGAGCCCGTGGGGTCGAGGTAGCCGATGGAGACGGTGTGCCGCAGCGACGGCAGGGCGGCCCGGATCGCGGCGACCTCCGCGCGCCGGTCCACCGCCTTGTCGCCGTACCGGTAGCCGTCCACGGCGACCAGCACTGTCGGCTCGATCTGCTGCCAGCGGTCGGTGACGCTGCGGGTCCCGAACTCCGGCGCGCAGGACGAGAAGATCGCGCCCAGGCTGGCGGTGGCCAGCAGGAGGACGTACGTCTCAGGAATGTTCGGGGCGTACGCCGCCACCCGGTCACCGGCGGTGACGCCGAGCCGGCGCAGACCGGCCGACACCCGGCGGACCTGCTCGCGCAACTCCCCGGCGGTCAGCGTGACAGGTGCGCGGGTCTGCCCGTGCGCGATCACCACCGGGTCGTCGTCGGCGCGACCCGGCATCCGCAGCACGTTCTCCGCGTAGTTGAGCGTGGCACCGGGGAACCAACGGGCACCGGGCATTCCCCGCTCGGCCAGGGTGGCGGTCGGCGGGGTGTGCGCGATCACCTCGAAGTGGTCCCAGATCGAGCGCCAGAACCCGTCCAGGTCGGTGGTGGACCAGCGCCACAGCGCGTCGTAGTCGGTGAAGTCCAACCCGCGGTGCTCCCGCAGCCAGCGCAGGTAGCCACCGATCCGGGACCGCTCCAGTACGTCCGCCGGCGGCGTCCACAGCATGTCACCCACTGCCCCACCCTCCCCTGGCCTCGCACGACACTGTGCCTGGGCCGTGGCGCCATCTTGCCCTACCTCGAAGCGCCATTCTGCGCACCGGGTCCGGCAACCGATGCGTGCCCACCCCACACTCCAACCCGGCACCCCATGTGGGTCAGCCGGCGCGGTGGGCCTGGATGGCACGGCGCCGGGCGAGGCGGTGCGCGCGACGGATCTCCGCCTCCTTGTACCGGCGCTCGTCCTCCGCCGTCTCCGGCAACACCGGACGGACCGTCCGGGGGGCCCCGCCCACGTCCACGCCGACGAAGACCAGGTACGCGGTGGCGACCCGGACCGGCGCGTCCTCGGCCGAGTCCCACCGCTCGGCGACCACCCGCACGCCCACCTCCATCGAGGTCTGGCCGGTCCAGTTCACCTGGGCGTGTGCGTGCACGAGGTCACCGACCCGGACCGCCTCGGAGAAGACGATCTCGTCGATCGCAGCGGTCACGGCCGTTCCGCCGCTGTGCCGGGCAGCGGCGGCACCCGCCACGTCGTCGACGAACTTCATCAGAACCCCGCCGTGCACGGTGCCGTAGAGGTTCACGTCCACGGCAGTCATAATCTTGCTCAGCGTGACGCGCGAGTACGACGTCGGCTTGCCGACCGGTGCGGCGGAGAGGTGCTCAGTCATGCCGAAAACGGTACGGTGCGCGGATGCGACATCTCTGGAGCTTCCTCGCCGGGCTGGTGGTGGCGCCCATCACCTGGGTGCTCGTCACACTGGGGCAGGACGGGTCGAGCCGGACGGTCGACCGCTGGGTGGAGACCGGCACGTTCAACACCGCCAACCTGATCGAGCCAGCCGTGTACCTCGGTGTCGGCGGCGTCCTGCTGGGCCTGCTGGCCACGCTGCGCTTCTCGCCGCTCGGTCCGCTGGTGGCCGGATTGCTGCTGGTCACCCCGTACATCGGGATGTTCGTGGCGCCCTTCGCGGTACGGGACGCGATCCCGTACGAGTGGAAGGTGGCCGGCGATCCGTTGCCGCTGCGGCTGCCCGTGGAGAACGGCACACTCTTCCTGATCGGCCTGCTGCTGCTGATGGCGACCTTCAGCGTGCAGCGTTGGCGGCAGTGGCCGCGCCCCGCCACCGAGCCGGCCGTGGCGCCGGTGTCCGCGCCGGGCGCCGGCCCCCGCGACGACGACTTCACGCTCACCGACTGGCCGTCCCACACCACCCCGGAGCGCGACACCGCCCCGCTCACTCTGGGTTACCCGGCCGAGTCGACACCGACCGAGCCGTTGCCGCGCCGGGTGGGTGGCGAGTCGCCCTGGTCCGCCCCGCCGCGCGGCCAGCCGCGCCCGGAGGACAACACCACGGAGATTCGCTGATCGTCGGGCGGGCCGGGCAACCGGCCCGCCCGATTTCTAGTGCACGGCGACCGCCAGGTCCGGGTCGACGGTGCCGAGGTCGGCGCGGGGCACGACGAGGAGCATGACGATCAGCGCGGCGGCCATGCCGCCCGCGATGACGATCGCCATCGGTACGCTCCCGGCGCCGAACAGGCCCGCCAGCGGCGCCGAGAGGGCGCCGACACCGAACTGCACGGCACCGAGTAGCGCGGCGGCGGTACCGGCGGCCGCACTGTGCCGGCTCATGGCCAGCGCCGGAGCGTTCGGCAGGGCCAGGCCCGCCGCGGCCAGGACCAGCCACAGCGACGCGAGCAAAGTGCCCAGGCCACCGAAGCCGGTGGCCGCGAACATGACGAGCAGGAGGCCGGCCGCCGTTCCCGCGATGAGCGCGCTGACCAGGATCTGCTGCGGGGTGTAGCGGCGCAGCAGCCGGACGTTGAACTGGGTGGCCGCGATCAGGCCGACGGCACCGGCCCCGAAGGCCAGGCCGAACTGCTGCTCGTCGAGGCCGTACTCCCGTTGGAGCACGAACGACGACCCCGCGACGTACGCGAACAGGGCCGCCATCGCCAGCCCGGCGACCAGCACCAACCCGACGAACGCCCGGTCGTTGAGCAGCCCCCGGTAGTCGCGCAGGGTGGCAACGATCCCTCCGTGCCGCCGACGCGCCACCGGGAGGGTCTCCGGGAGCCGCCGCGCCGCCACGACGATCAGCAACGCGCCCAACACCGCCAGCGCCGCGAAGACGCCCCGCCAGTCGGTCCAGCTCAGCAGGCCGCTGCCCAGGGTCGGCGCGAGGATGGGGGCCAGGCCCATGACGAGCATCAGCCGGGAGAAGATCCGGGCGAACGACGCGCCACTGAACAGGTCGCGGACGACGGCGGTCGCGACCACGGTGGCGGCCGCGACGCCCAGCCCCTGCAGGACACGCAGCGCGCCGAGCACGGCGATGGTGGGCGCGAAGACGCACAGCACGGAGGCCACGATGTGCGCGGCCAGCCCGGCCAGCAGCGGCACCCGCCGTCCGACCACATCGGAGAGCGGCCCGATCAGCAACTGGCCCAGCGCCAGGCCGACAAGCGTGCCGGTCAGCGTCAACTGCACGGCGGTCTCGGTGGTCTGCAACCCGGCCGTGATGGCGGGCAGCGCGGGCAGGTACATGTCGATGGTCAACGGCCCGATGGCGATCAACGCACCGAGCACGAGGACGAGTTGCGCTCGCTGACGGTTGGTCATCAGGTCACCGGGCAGCACCTCCCCGGTCGTGGGCGGGGGTGCCGTGCGAGTGCCCGGTTCGGTCTGGTCCACCAACTGCTTCATCATCTCGGTCTCTCTGCGGAAGCTTCTACGTCGTTACGGCGTCAGCGCGTCCGCAACTGCCGGGCGTGTGTCGGCAACGCCCGCAGCCCGTACGACGTTCCCGCTGTGGGGGGCATCACGCCGCGTCGGCCCGATCCGAGTACGGAAGAAATGTGACCGGGGTCACCGTCGGGCCAGAACCGAAGTGGAGGGTCGCATCGTCTTGCCTGTCGTGAGACGAAGTCTGGACGGACTCGACGAGGGTGAGTTGCTTCGCCGCGTCGCCCGCGGCGACCGGCGTGCCTTCGACGCACTGTACCGGCGTACCGCCCCGTGGCTGACCACGCGGCTCCGTCGGCGGTGCGCCGACGAGGACGTGGTGGCCGAGGTGTTGCAGGAGACGTACCTGGCGGTGTGGCGGTCGGCCGGCAGCCAGGCGCAGTCCGCGGGCTCCGGCAGCGCGGTGGGCTGGTTGTGGACGATCGCCGCGCACCGGCTTGTCGACGCGTTCCGCCACCGGGCCCGACGGGAGCGGATTCCGTCGGTGCAGACCTACGACGCCGTGGCTCCGGCGGCCGAGGAGGAGGCGCTCGCTGGTGGGTTGGACGCCAACCTGGAACAGGCCCTGCAGGCACTGCCGGCGGAGCTGCGTCAGGTGCTGCGCGCGATGGTCCTCGACGGGTTGACCGTGCGGGAGACCTCGCTGCTGCTCGGCATGCCGGAAGGAACCGTGAAGACCCGCGCGCGGCGGGCCCGGATCGCGCTGCGGGAGGCGCTGTCATGACCACTCATCCCACCAAGACGATGATCTCCGAGTACGCCTCGGGTGGTCACGGCGTCGACGACACGACCAGCTGGGCGGTCGAGGCGCACCTGGAGTCCTGCGCCGCCTGCCGGGCGGTCCTGGCCGACGCGGTCGACCCCGCCACCCGTGACCTGCTGGACCGGGTGGCCGACGGCATCGCCACCGGAATCGCCACCGGCCCTGCTCCGGTGCGCCGGCGGCGACTGCGGCGGACCGGGGTCGCCGGGCGGATCCTGCCGTGGCTGGCCACCGCCGCCGGCCTGATGCTGGCCGCGGTGCTCTTCGAGACGACCTTCGACAACCTGCCGTCGCTGGTGCTGCTCATCGCGCCGATGGCACCGCTGCTACCGGTGGCCGCGCTCTGGAGCCGGCGACTCGATCCGGCCTGGGAGCTGATGGCGACCATGCCGCGTACCGGGTTGGCACTGCTGCTGCGCCGCACGTTGGCGGTCCTGGTGGCGGTCATCCCGGTGCTGGCCGTGGCGGGCTGGGGCACCGGGCACTCCCCGGGTCTCTGGCTGCTGCCGGCGCTGGGCTTCACCGCCGGGGCGCTGGCGCTGGGCGGACTGGTGGGGGTGGACCGCGCCGCCGCCGTACTGGCCCTCACCTGGTCCGCGGGTGTCGTGACGCCGAGTCTGGCCGGCGGGCGGCTCCCGGCCGTCCTCGCGGACAGCAGCTCGCCCTGGTGGGCCGCCAGCACCGTGGCGCTGGTAGCCGTGGTGCTCGTCCTGGCCCGGCGACGTCCGCTCGGAGAACCTCCCCGCACGTCGTGACCAGCTGACAACACGAACCACAGACCGAATGGAGACGTCATGATGCGTATCGTCAGCGCGGCGGAGACCAGACCGTCCACCCATCCGTGGGCGGTGCGAACCGAGGAGTTGCAGGTCCGAGCCGGACGACACCTGGCGGTCAACGGGCTGGACCTGGCGTTGGGCACCGGCGTGCACGGGTTGCTCGGCCCCAACGGCGCCGGCAAGACGACGTTGATGCGAGCGCTCGCCACGGTGGTGAAGCCCGCCGGTGGCCGGTTGAGCCTGCTCGGCGAGGACATCACCGCCAAGGCGGACCTCCGTCGGGTCCGGCGTGGCCTGGGCTACCTGCCGCAGCACTTCGGCTTCTACCCGCGCTTCACCGTCCGGGAGTTCGTCGAATACATGGCCTGGCTCAAGGAGATGCCGAAGACGGTCATCCCGGGCGCGGTGCAACGGGCCGTCGAACGGGTCGGCCTCGCCGACCGCGCCGACTCCCGGATGAAGACGCTCTCCGGCGGGATGCTGCGCCGCGCCGGCATCGCCCAGGCGATCGTCAACGATCCGGAGGTGCTGCTGCTCGACGAGCCGACGGTCGGCCTGGACCCGGAGCAGCGCCTCGACTTCCGCGAGCTGTTGCGCGAGATCGGTCTGGACAGCTGCGTGCTCGTCTCCACCCACCTGGTCGAGGACGTCGCGGTGGCCTGCACCGACGTGGTGCTGGTCCACGAGGGTCGCCTGGTGTGGCAGGGCACCACCGGGCAACTGGCCCAGCAGGGCGGCGCGGACGATGCGGGCGACAGCGCCACCGAACGTGGCTACTCGGCGCTGCTGCGCTCCCACCGTGGGCAGGTGCCGGCATGACCGGGCGCATCCTGCGCATCGAGCTACGCCGGTCGGCGGCGCTGGGCGTCGCG
Source organism: Micromonospora sp. NPDC085948 (assembly GCF_040686315.1). NCBI lineage: Bacteria > Bacillati > Actinomycetota > Actinomycetes > Micromonosporales > Micromonosporaceae > Micromonospora > Micromonospora sp. NPDC085948. The sequence goes on from NZ_JBFBJW010000001.1 coordinate 389,684, forward strand.
CTGCTGTTGCTGGTGACTGGCGTGCCGTTGCTGCTCACGTCCACCCAGTTCTTCACCGGCCGGTGGATGCAACTGGCGGTCATCGCGCGGTCGATGCTCGTGCTCCTGCTGCCGCTGGCGCTCGCCGGTGGGGCGTGGCTGGGTCGGCGCGACGCCCGGTACCGGGTCGGCGAGTTGTTCACCAGCACCGCTCGACCCCGGTGGCACCGCACCACGGTGACCGCCAGCGCGCTCGCGATCACGGTGGTGGCCGCGTACATCCTGGTGTGTCTCGTCGCGGCCGGCTGGGTGGTGCCGACGGCGCACTACTTCCCGGGCGCCACCATCGTCGTCGCCGCCGTCGGTGTTCCGGCCCTGATCGCCGCCGGCTGGCTCGGCATGGCCGCCGGTCGGGCCGTACCCCGGGTGATCACCGCACCCGTCGTCGCGGTGGCCGGGTTCGCCCTGCTCGGGCTCGTCCCCGAACTCGTGGCGCAGCCCGACCCCGACACGGCGGTCATCCGGCCCGAACCTGCGGCGCTGCTGCTCATCCCGGTCATCAACGAACTCGACGACTTCCAGACGATCATGCCGCGGGTCAGCGCGCTCCAGACGTTGTGGCTGGTGGCGCTCGCCGCCACCGGACTGCTGCTGCTGGGCACGGTCCGCCGCCGAGCCATCGCGCTGGCCGTCCTCCCGGCGGTGCTCGGCGCCGCGGTGGCCGTACCGCTCCTGCCCATCGGCGGCACACGCGGGGCAGCGGTCGTCGACCCGGCCGCCATCGAGCTGGTCTGTGACAACGCCGGCCCGCAGGTCTGCGTGACGCGGGTACACGCCGAGCTGCTGCCCGACGTCGTCGGCCCGGCCCGCCAGGCTCTCGCCATGATGGCGGCCAAGCTGCCCAACGCACCCGTCCGGGCGGTGCAGACCCAGCAGGTCACCTACTGGGCGCGGCTGGACCCGCGAGCGGCACCGGCACCGCACTCCGCCGACACGATCGTCTTCGACACCCCCTCGTTCGACCGCCTCGGCCGCGCCGACCTGTCCGGCGACTACTTCCTGCCGTCCCTGCTCGAGGCCGCCTGGCAGCAGGAGTGCGCCGAACAGTCGATTCAGGGCGACGAGTACCGGGCCCGGATCGTCGCCGCCGCCTGGCTGACCGGCCGACCACCGGCCCCGACCGGATGGGACCCCACGGAGGTGGAGCGGCTGGTGGGCGCGTACCAGGCGCTGGTGAGTCTCCCGGAGGCCGAGCAGCGGCGTCGGATGGCGGCGGCCCGCGAGGCGGCACTGGCCTGCCAGGGCGACGGCCTCGTGGCGGTCCTGCCCGAGGGCCAGCCGTGAGGTGGCTTCAGCTCCACCTACGCTCCCGCCGGGTCCCCCTCGCGCTGACCACCGCGACCGCGCTCATCACGGTGGCGTGGGCCCTGTCGCTGGCCTACACCGACTCGACGACCATCAACACCCGCACGGCCAGCCTCGTCATCATGCTGGCGGTGGTCGCGGCCGGCACCACCCTCGGCGGCGCCGACGACGCCCTCGACCGCACCGCGGCGGTCAACTGGCCGCTGCGACGCGCCGGGCACCTGCTGCTCGCCGTCGCCACGATCACCGCCCTGCTGGCCCTCAGCACGGTCACCGACGCGCACTACGAACCGTTCAGCCTGATGCTGCGCAACACCGCCGGGCTCCTCGGGCTCACCGCCCTCGGTGCCGCCCTGTTCGGTGCCGCCCTGTCGTGGATCTGCCCGCTGACCTGGACCCTCATCGCGGTCCTGCCGCTGCTGGGTCCGAGCGGGGACCTGCGGGTACAGGTCGCCGGATGGCTGATCCAACCCGCCGGCACCACCGCCGCCACCGTCTGCGCCGCCACCCTGGCGGTGGTCGGTCTGCTCGCGTACGCGCTGCGTGGCGGCCCGCTGCGGCCCGCCGTGGAGATGTCCCTCGACAGGTGACGGGCCGCCTCGCCGGGTCGATCGCGAGCGGGCGGCGGGTGGGGACCGATGCCGGTCCCCACCCGCCGCCCCAGCTCACCGCAGGCCGAAGGCCCGGGTGATGCGCTGCTCCACGCTGTTGCCCCGGGCGTCCCGGGCCGTGGCGCGCAGGGTGACGAAACCTGCCGTACGCGGGGCGTCGATCCGCGTACGCCAACCGTCACCCTTGTGCTGGAGGTTGGCGTGGTGCCAGCTCGCACCGTCGTCGTAGGACACGTCCAGCGTCACCGTCCGGATGGCGGACGCCTCGGTCGCCGTCGGCAGGTGCAGTGCGGTGACGGTGAGGTCGGCGTTGCGCTTCGCCCTGCCGTCGACATCGGTGTCGACGGCGTAGTCGAGCTGGATCAGGGACGGTTCCCACGCCAGGACGCCAGGTTTGATCCGGGCGGAGGTGAAGCCCCATTCCGTCCTGGTGGCGGTGGAGTACGGGCCGGCCCAGCCGTCCCGCCTGTTGTCCGACACGAGTCGGTACGGCAGCGGCTCCGGGCTGAGGACGCTGCTGCTCATCATCGGGTGGAAACGATCGGCCTCGCCGACGAGCGTGTCGCCCTGGTAGAGCCGAAGGCTGTTGTCGACGGCCATGTTGCCGGAGGTGCTGCCCTCGTGCGCGGTGCCCGAGTCGCCCCAGCCGGGGATCAGTGCGGAGATCGCGTCACCGTCCCCCCGGAAGACGGTGTTGGTGGTCAGCAGCCGAGGCCGTTGCACCGGGCCGAACCACCGCTCCTGCTGGACCGAACCGGCCCGATAGGTGGTGGGCGCCGTCTGCTGGGACTGCTCGTCCGGCACCGCGACGTTCGTGGTCCACCGCGTCCCGGCGCTGACCCAGTCGGTGCGGTCGCCGCGCGCCGCGACCTCGTGGTAGTCGAGGCCGCTCATCGATCCCGACGCGGTGAGGCCGTTGCGCGTCTCCACCGCCCGGCCGGGACGCCAGTTGCGCAGGGACATGTCGACCCGGGCCAGTTCACGCTTGGTGACCCGCTGGGCGAGGTCCGCCGGGATGGCACCGACGTAGTCGCGGATCAGGTCGTAGACGTACTCGGTGGTCGGGTGGGAGGTGACGTCGAGCCGGACCCGCTTCTCGCGCGTGATCCGGGTGATCAACTGCTCACCCTCGTCCCGGGTGAGGGTGGCCACGGTGACCGGCGGCGGGTCCTGGGGCACCCACACCGAACCCGGCCACGCCGCGAGGCGCCCGGCGCCGTCGTTCACCACGAGCAGGAGACGAGCGCCGGCGGCCGCCGCCGCCGCGGCCTGCCTCTCCACGGGTACGGCGTCGTTGCGGCGTACCACGGCGGCCTTGCCACGGGCGTTCAGCGTGGCGTAGCCGCTGCTGTCCCCGTCGCCGGCGAACACCGCGTCGAGGTGCTGATCACCGCGGGGCAGCGGCGTCGCGGCCCGCTGCACCCGAAGGTCGTCGTAGTCACGGCCGTCGTCCGTCACCGTCACCGCGGGCTGCACCGTGCGCCACTGGGTGCTGAAGCTGAACGTACCCGTCGTGACCCCACGGTCGCTGGGCAGCACCCAGACGCTGTCGTGCGCGGGATCCAGGAGCCAGCCGTCGGTCCAGACGTTGCCGCCGAATCCGCGGGACACCTCGATGCGGGCGCCGTCCAGGGTCGACTCCTGCGGCGTGGTCACCGAGACCCGGCGGGCCTTGGTGGCGTCGAACGCGACGGTGCGGTCCTGGTCGAGGGTGATCTCCGGTACCGGCAGCACGGCGAGCCCGCGCGAGTTCGGCCCGTTCGCGCCCTCGACCTCGGTCCTGAGCCACGCCGCGTACGTGCCGGCGGGAAGCCGCAGCTCCAGGGTGCCACTGGCGTCGATCTGCTGCTGGAGGACGGTGTTGTCCTGCCCGAGCAGGAGGAGGTCTCCGCCTGTCGGTCTGCCACCCCGGTCCTTGGCCGTGAAGGTGAGGCGGTGGCGTACGCCCTCCCGGCCGATGGCGAGCGCGGTGCGGGTGCGGACCGCGCCGGAGGCATCGGTGGCGGTGAGGAAGCCCGCGAGGGGGTTGTCGGCCGGTACGCGGTCGAAGTCCGTGGCCACGGTCACCGAGGTGACGCCGCGCGCCGGGACGGTGATCTGCCGGGACGACAGGGTGAAGAGGTTATTCGGGGCACCGTCGACGGTCGCGGCGAGGTCGAGGGTGACAGCGTTGTCACTGAGGTTGCGATAACTGACCTCCCGTTCGACCGTGCCCTCGGGGGCGGTCGGCCACTCGGGGTACCCGAAGTCGGCGCTGGTGCTGGCGACGACGGACGCGCCCGTGGTCGCGGCGATGTCCAGTCGACCGTTGCCGCCCTGGTACGGGTTGAGGCCGGCGAGCGGCTTCGCGGTGCTGACCAGAGCTTCCTTGAGCTGCTTCCCGCTGAAGTCGGGATGTTGGGCGGCCAGCAGCGCGGCGGCGCCGGCGACGTGCGGGGTGGCCATCGAGGTGCCGTCGCCGAGGCGGTACCAGCCTTCGCCGGCGGAGGCCTGCGAGCGGGCGGCCAGGACGCCGACACCGGGCGCGGTGAGGTCGGGCTTGAGGGCCCGGTCGCCGATCCGCGGACCCTGGCTGGAGAAGTCGGCGAGGGTGTCGTTGCCGTCGACGGCGCCGACGGTCAGCGCGGCGTCCGCACTGCCGGGGCTGCCGATCGTGTACTGACTGGGACCGGTGTTTCCGGCCGCGACGACGAACAGCGCGCCGGTCTCTTCGCTCAGCTCGTTGAGCGCCACACTCATCGGGTCGGTGCCGTCGGTGGGGTCGGCCCCGAGGCTCATGTTGACGATCTTGGCGTGCTGCTCGCGGACGGCCCACTCCATGCCGCTGATGATCCAGGAGTCCTGGCCGGAGTTGTTGTCGCCGAGGACCTTGCCGACGTGCAGCCGTACGCCCGGGGCGACGCCCTTCTCCGTGCCGCCCGAGGCCGCGCCGGTGCCGGCGATCGTGGAGGCGACGTGCGTACCGTGGCCGAAGACGTCCCTGACCGTCTCGCCGGGAACGAAGGACTCGGTGGCGGCGATCTGGCCGGCGAAGTCCGGGTGGCTGACGTCGATGCCGGTGTCCAGGACGGCGACGTCGACGCCCTTGCCGGTGTTCCCGGACGCCCAGACCTGCGGGGCACCGACCTGCGCGGTGCTGTCGGCGAGGTCGGCCTCGACCTTGCCGTCCAGCCAGATCTTCGCGATGCCGCCGCGGAGAGCGGGCCGCCCGCCGGTGGAACGGGCGGTCGCCTCCCCGCCGCCGGTGATCGACGACCAGAAGGTCTCCGATCGGTCGACGTTCAGGGCGGCGCCCTGGATGCTGTCCAGCCGACGAACGTCGCGGGCGCCCGCGGGCGCCGAGGCGCTACGGGAACGGGCGGCGGCAGCGGTGTAGGTGACGATCAGCGGAAGGTGGTCGCGCCGCGCGTCGTCGTAGCCGTCCGCCAGCAACTCCGAGAGATTGAACAGTTGCTTGTCGAGCAGCCCGGCGCCCACGTACGCCAGCACGCCGTGCGGGTAGACGTAGGTGTCCCCTCCCACCCGGGACGAGGTGAACCCGGTCAGCCGTCCCTCGGCGTCTCGCACCTGTGGGCTGAGACTTCCGTCGGCCGACCGGGTGGCGGTGACCTTCTCCCCGGTGATCAGGGTGACGGTGGGGGTGGTCGCGGGAGCCGGGGGTGCGGCAGACGCGTGGGCGGATGGGGCCGAGGGGGCAGCGGGGCCGGGTGCGGCCAGGGCGGGCGACGGGGCGAGCACCGCGAGCGCGGTGCACAGCGCTATCGGCAGTCGTCCGCGCAGACGTGGAGGTAGCAATACGATTCCTCAAGTTGATCAACACAGGAAAGGCAGATGCTAATCTCCCGGCCGCTTGTTTCCGCTGTGGATCTTGGATGTTTCGCGACGGGTGGGCACCGGCGGTCGAACCCGCCCCGAGCACCACATCGATAGGATGCCGTCGATGAGAGTTCTCCACTGGATTCCGGCAACCCCAGACGATGCCGTGCCACTGGCGGCTCTCTTTCGACGGGCCGAGGCGCACGCCCCCGTCGGCCTCGATCAACGCGCCGAGGACGCCGGCAGACGGCTGGCGAGCCTCGGTCCGGACCTCGCTCGGCACACCCTCGTCGGCGTCGCTGACGACGGGGCCGTCGCCGCGTACGCGGAAGCGGCTGACATGGGGGCTCGCACGGCAACGTAAACCCGGGCGGCCACCCCGGCTGTCTGCCTCATCGAAGGCGTCGCGGCACGCGTCGCGCAACGCCTCCTCGCGATGACCGCCGCGATCCGGCACAACCTGGCCACCGGCCCACCCGTAACCAAGTCCTTGATCGCCTACGGGCGGCACGCAGCCGTCAGGCAGTGGCCTGGCCAGGCATCGGTCCGACCCGTCAGCCCCGGAAACGACGCAGGCGGTAGCAGCGCCGGGCGGAGCGGCAGTTACAGGCGGGGGGACCGGTGAGTCGCGCGACCGTCCGCGATGGCCGGTCCGGACCCCGGACCGGCGCCGAGGGTGCCGGATCACTCCGGCGTCCTCCGACTCAACCTCGGGACGGGCGGACGGCGTTGATACGGGTAGGACGCAGAAGGGGGCAGGATGAGTGGAGCGGACAGGTACGCCGGGTTCCGCGAGTTCGCCCTCGCGCGCGGACCGGCCCTCTCGCGGACAGCCTACCTACTCGTCGGCGATCACCAGGAGGCGCAGGACCTGCTTCAGGAGGCGCTGGCGAAGACGGCCCGGCACTGGCGTCGGGTGCAGGCCGGCGGCCACCCGGAAGCCTACGTCCGCACGGTGATGCTCAATCAGCTTCGCTCCTGGCGCCGCCGGCGGCGACCCACCGAGGTGACCTCCGAGCGGGTTCCCGACGCGGCGTCCGGCGACGACCTCGCCAGCGACACCGCCGTGCGGGTCACGGTGGCATGCGCACTCGCTACCCTGCCCGCGCGCCAGCGGGCGGCGCTGTACCTGCGCTTCTACGAAGATCTGTCGGAAGTGGAGACCGCCCGTCTACTCGGGTGCAGCGTCGGCACTGTGAAGCGGCACGTCCACGACGCCCTGGTCCGCCTGCGACGGCACATCCCCTCGACTCCGCCCACCGCGCTCGAAGGCGTCCAGCCGTCGGAGGTTGACCATGTCTGATGCGTTCCGTCGTGTTTACCAAGATCTGGCCGAGCACGGCCGCAACTACGCCGATCCCGACCGGGCGATCGCCGTCGCTCGGCGCCGCCGAATGAACCTCACGGTCGGGGTGTCTGCCTGCGCCGGGGTCCTTGCGGTGGTGACGGCGGCGGGGGTCGTCATGCAACCGTTCGGGGAGGTCGGACCGACCACGCCGGGGTCGACAGCCTCCGGCAGGCCGGCCGGCCTCGCACCGCCGGCGGTCGATCCGCTCGCCCCGGCGCCAGCACTGCCGTCCACGGGCGTCGGCCACGCCACTCTCGTCTACGCCACGTGCGCGGCCGGTTGCGCACCACGGCTTCTGCTCCCGGACGGCCAGCAGTTCACGCTTCCGGTGGCCAGTCCGATCGGCGTGGCCCTGTCCCCCGACGGACGGTGGTTGGGCTATCCCGACGCAAGCCGGTACCTGGTACGCGACCTGAAGGGCGGGCAAGTCCTGTCGATCGAGCCGAAGTCCACGGGTGGTCGGGTCACCGGACGGGCTTGGGCGCCGGACTCGGGCTGGCTCCTCCTCGACGAATCCGCGTCGGCAGAAGGCGGAGAGTTCGTCCTCGTCCGTCTGAGCTCCGGCACGCAGCGACGGATCCCGGGGTCACCAACCGAGGTGATCGGGGTGATGCGGGGAGGCGAACCGCTGTCTATCCCACGCCGGCGGGATCAGACGCGCCTGACCACGCTGACCGTCACCGCCGGCCTGGCGGGCACATCGCCCCCGGTCACGGTCGAGGTCGGGGACCGGATCGGACCCGACGAAACGATCGACCGGTCCGGCATGTTGTATCCGAGCCGCGACGACAGCCGGCTACGGGTCGTCGTCACGACGATGGACGGTGATCGTCCTACTCGGGTGCTCGATGTCGACCGGAGCGGTCGGGTCCACTCCGAGCAGCAGGTACCGATGGACTCCGGCCGCTGGTACGTCATCGGCTCGGACGGCGAGCGGATCTTTCTCGGCCGGCAGGTCAATCTGAGCTCGGACGGCCCTCGGACGATCGTGCTGTCGATGGACGGCCTCAACCTGCGTGAGGTGGCCACCCTCCCGCAGGACGCCATCGTGGTGATGCCCGGCGGACGCACCGGCTGACCCAAACTCGGCTGCGGTACCGCACCTGTGCGGCAGCCCCGGAGGGGGACATGTTGCGGGTTGGCGACCCTCTTAGGGGAGAATGACACAACGGCGGCAGCGGGCCTCGTACGTGTAGGTCCCGTCGTCCGGCAGCGCGGTTGACGGCGCGAGTTCTCGGATCATCGGCTTGCCGTCCTCGAGTACCTGCGTGTGTGTCGCGTCGAGAGACCGACAGACGTCGCACACCGCACGCCGATACAGCACCTTCGCTGGCGCCAGTTCGAACAGCGCCTTCACCGGAGCGAACAGGCATCCCCGGTGATCCAGATCGATGCCGGCGACGACGACCTGAATTCCCGAACGGACCGCGGCACCCAGCACGGCGATGTCATCGACGGTAAACATGTGGATCTCGTCGACGCCAATGACTTCGACCTCAGCGTCGGCGGCGCCTCCAAGTGAGCTGACCTTGACCGTCTGCAAACTGCCCCCGGAACGTGAGGTCACCGCAATGTCCCGGCTGTGCCGAGTTGACTGGTAGATCCGGTGCGGGATGCCGGCGTGCCGGAGCGGAGACAGCAGGCTGATCATTTCCAGCGACTTGCCGCCCTTGACCGGGCCGAGGATAACCGTCAGGTCCATGGGCCCAACCCTGCCATCAACCACCCCGCTTACGGTCGGCACCCACTCGCCCCGAGACCGCTCTTACACCGCGAGGGACAGCCCGGGTCGCGCCGCCGTCCAGGACCTACCCGGAACGGCAGGCTCGGATCATCGAGCGATCCGCGAGCGGCTCACCGCACTGGCGCGAGCAGCCGGCCGCCCTTCAGGGCCGCCTCGGTGCCGGTCCAGCGTGCCTGAAACAGCCGGTCGTGCGAGACCACCACCACCGCGCCGGAATAGTTGGCAAGTGCCTGCTCCAACTCCTCGACCAGCATCAGCGACAGGTGGTTCGTGGGCTCGTCGAGCAGCAGCACGTCGGCCTCGACGGCCAGCAGGCGGGCCAGAGCCAGCCGGCGCCGCTGCCCGACGGACAGCGCGCCGACCGGTTTGTCGAAGTCACCGGCGCGGAACAGGCCCAGCGATTCCAGCCGCTCGGCGTGCTCCTGGCGGGTGCCGACGCGGCCGGACGCAAACGCCGACAGCAGGCTGTGCGATGGGGCACCGACCGCGCTCTCCTGCGGCAGGTACCCCCGACGCCCCCGGCGCCGCACCGTCCCTTCGTCCGGGGTCAGCACACCGGCCAGCACATCGAGCAGGGTCGACTTGCCGGCCCCGTTCGGCCCGGTGACCAGCAGCCGCTCACCGGCGGTGACGGTCAGCTCCGGCACCCACAGCCGGCCGGCGACCCGGACGCCGCACGCTGTGAGGACGGTGCCCTCCCGAACTGCCGCGTCGAGCGGCGCGTGCAAGCGCAGCGGGTCCGGCGGTCGGGGCACCGGTTCGGCGTGCAGTCGGTGGAGGCGTTCGGCGGCGCTGCGTACCCGGGTGGAGATCGACGCTTGGACTCGGCGGCCGTCACCGTTGTACTTGCACTTGTTGTGGTCCCTGATGGCGCGGCCGGGCGCCACCCGGTACGCCGTCGTCGTGCCCCAGTCGGTCCAGTGTGCGATCTCGGCGGTCCACTCCGCGTGGGCCTGCTCCCACCGCTGCCGCGCCGCCCGCTTCTCGGCGAGGTATCCGGCGTAACCGTTGCCGTAGCGCACCACCGTGCCCCGGTCCCCGTCGACCTCCAGGATCGTGGTGGCCACCCGCTGCAGCAGCAGCCGGTCGTGGGTCACCACCACGAGCGTGCCCCGGTGCCGGCGCAGCCGGTCCTCCAGCCAGGCCAGCGCCGTCCCGTCGAGGTTGTTGGTGGGCTCGTCGAGCAGCAGCAGTTCGGGGTCGGCCGACAGCACCCCGGCCAGCGCGAGCCGCGCCCGTTGCCCACCGGAGAGCGTGCCGAGTGCCCGGTCCGGCGTCAGCTCGCCGATCCCGAGGGCGGACATCGCCGCCCGCACCTGCGCATCGGCCCGATATCCGCCGCGCAGTTCATAAGCGGTGACCATTTCTCCGTACGCGTGGAGTAGCCCAGCCTCGCCGGCGCTGAGCTCCTGCTCCGCCTGAGTGATCCGGCGCTGGAGGTCGCGCAGGTCCGCGAGCGCCGCGTCGATCGCGTCGGCGACTGTGGCCGTGTCCGGCAGGTCGAGGACCTGGCCGAGGTATCCGATCCCGCCGTCGGCGGTGACCACTATCTCGCCCTCGTCCGGTAGCTCTTGCCCGGCGAGCAGCCGCAGGAGGGTGGACTTCCCGGCGCCGTTCTCGCCTACCACGGCGGCCCGTTCGCCGTCGCGGACGGTGCCGGACACCGCGTTCAGCACCCGGCCGTGGGCGTACGCCTTACTCACCGCGTGCAGTGTGAGTTGGGTGGACATGGCACTCCTCTCCGGCGATCAGGCCCGGACGCGGCCGTCGAGCAGGGTCAGTTCGGGGCCCTGCCAGCCGCGGCGCAGCCAGCGGTCGTGGGAGGCGACGACGACGCCGCCCGGCGCGCTGCGCAGCGCCTCTTCCAGCTCCTCCACCAGGCGCAGCGACAGATGGTTGGTGGGTTCGTCGAGCAGCAGAACGTCCGGCGGCCGGGCCATCAGCATTGCCAGGGCGACCCGGCGGCGCTGGCCGGTTGAGAGTTGTCCGATCGGCCGTTCCACGTCACCGCCGACCAGCAGGCCGAGCCGGGACAGCGGCACCGCGGGGTCGTCGCCGGCCGCCTCGGCGTAATACGAGTGGGCAGTCCGCTGCGGGTCGGGGAACTCGACGTCCTGCTCGAGCAGCGCGACGCGCAGCCCCTCCGACCGGTACGCGGCGCCAGCGTCCGGCTCCAGGTCACCGGCGAGCACCCGCAGCAGCGTCGACTTGCCAGCCCCGTTGGGCCCGGTGATCAGCAGACGCTCGCCGGTCGCGACGGTCAGGTCGTCGATCTTGAGCCGGCCGTCGACGCGTACCCCGCGCAGCGAAACACTGCCCTCGTGCGGGCCGAGCCCGGTCACCGCGGCGGTGAGGCTGAGCTGGGCCGGGGGCCGCTTGGCCTGGTCGGCGGTGAGTTCGTCCAGACGCTGCTGGGCGTTGCGCACCCGCCGGGAGATCTGTTTCTGGACTCGGCTGCCGTGCCGGTCGTACCCAATCTTGTTGTTGTCCTTGATGGAGCGTGCGTGGTTGACGTCGGGCGCGGTGGTGGCCACGGCCTGTCGCAGCTCCTTCAATTCTTTCTGCTCGGCCGCGTACTGCTGCTCCCAACGCGCCCGCTCGCGGCGTTTGACCTCGAGGTAGTCGGAGTAGGTGCCGCCGTAGCGGGTGACACCTCCCCGGGACGGGTCGAGGTCGACGATGTCGGTGCAGGTCCCGTCGAGGAATGCCCGATCGTGCGAGGCCACCACTACCGCGCCCGGAAGTTCGGCCAGCCGCTGCTCCAGGAAGCTGACCGCTTCCTCGTCGAGGTGGTTGGTCGGCTCGTCCAGCAGCAGCGCCCGCGGCTGCCGGATCAACAGCGCTGCCAGGCCGAGGCGCGTGCGCTGCCCACCGGAGAGCGAGCCGAGCGGACGGGTCATGTCCGTAACGGATAGACCGAGGCCGTCGAGCACCAGCTTCGCCCGGTGGTCGGCGTCCCAGAGGCCGTGGCCCTCAGCCCAGCCGAGTAGATCCCCGTACTCGGTGAGGGCAGCCTCGTCGTCGGGCCGCTCGGCCAGGATCTCACCGAGATCGTCGAGCCGGTCGCGGACTCGGTGGAACTCCTGGAGCGCGTCGTCGACGACGGCGCCGAGCGGGGCATCAGCCGGGAACGGAAACTCCTGACGAAGAAACTCGGTATCGGCCGCGCGCTGCACCTCACCGCTGTCCGGCTCCTCCTCGCCGGCGAGCAACCGCAGCAGGGTGGACTTGCCGACCCCGTTCTCACCGACCAGGCCCAGCCGCTGGCCGGGCCCCGCGGAGAGCGAGACACCGTCGAGAACGATGCGATCGCCGTAGACCTTCACCAGGTCTTGGGCATGCAGAACAGACACGTTTGACACGCGGACACCAATCGCCGAATCAAGTGGGGATCGACTGCCCGCCGGGGCTCGACAACCACGAGAAGGTGGCGTGCCACGGCAGCGGGCTGGGTGCGTGTCAGTAGATCACCCGGCCATACTCACACGAACCAGGCAACCCGACAACCTGTTTGCCGGGCCGCCGAGACGGTTCCGCAGCGTCCGCGACCCACGACGGCATGCCGATGCGGCGCACCGTCACCGGCTGCACGAGCTGCCTGGGCTGCTACAACTTCGCCGCTCGGCGCAAGGGCCACCTGCCCGGCGGGCACCGCTCTCGACATCCGGCGCAGCCGAAAAATCCGCAGAGCAACCGGCCGGATACGAGATGTGACCGAGTCGATCGACTCGGTCACATCCGCTCTGAGCTGCAAAACAGCCGCAATCAGCCCTTCAGCAGCTCCCGTGCCATGACGATCCGCTGCACCTGGTTCGTTCCTTCGTAGATCTGGGTGATCTTGGCGTCGCGCATCATCCGCTCGAGCGGGTAGTCCCGCGTGTAGCCGTAACCGCCGAGCAACTGCACCGCGTCCGTGGTGATCTCCATGGCGGCGTCCGAGGCGAAGCACTTGGCCGCCGCGCCGAAGTAGGTCAGATCGGCGTCGCCACGCTCGGACTTGCCGGCAGCCGCGTAGGTGAGCTGCCGGGCAGCCTCCAGCTTCATGCCCATGTCGGCGAGCATGAACTGGATGCCCTGGAACTCAGCGATCGCCTTGCCGAACTGACGGCGCTCAGCCACGTACCCCTTGGCGTAGTCGAGCGCGCCCTGCGCGATCCCGACGGCCTGCGCGGCGATGGTGACCCGGGTGTGGTCCAGGGTCTTCATCGCGGTGGCGAAGCCGGTGCCCTCCGCGCCGATCATCCGGTCGGCGGGGATCCGCACGTTGTCGAGGTAGACCTCGCGGGTGGGCGAGCCCTTGATGCCGAGCTTCTTCTCCGGTGCGCCGAAGCTCACACCGGCGTCGGACTTCTCCACGACGAAGGCCGAGATGCCCCGGGATCGGGCGGCCGGGTCGGTGACGGCGAAGACGGTGTAGTACTCGGAGACACCCGCATTGGTGATCCACCGCTTCACGCCGTTGAGCACCCAGTGATCCCCGTCACGCACTGCCCGGGTCGTCATCGACGCGGCGTCGCTGCCCGCCTCCGGCTCGGAGAGGCAGTACGAGAACATCGCGTCCCCGGCCGCGACCGGCGTCAGGTAACGGCGCTTGAGGTCCTCGGAACCGGACAACAACAGCGGCATGGTGCCGAGTTTGTTCACCGCCGGGATCAGCGAGGAGGACGCGCAGGCGCGGGCCACCTCCTCGATCACGATGGCGGTGGCCAGCGCGTCCGCGCCCGCGCCGCCGTACTCCTCGGGGATGTGCGGGGCGTGGAAGTCGGCTGCCCGCAGTGCTTCGTAGGACGCCTTGGGGAACTCCCCGGTCTCGTCGGCCTCGGCGGCGTGCGGGGCCACCTTCGCCGTGCAGACCTCTCGGACCGCGTCCCGGATCGCCTGGTGCTCCTCGGGCAACCGGTAGACGTCGAACGACTCGCCTGCGGCCATGTTGGGTCCCTTCCCTTCACCGCTATCATGCGCAGTCTGTGGCGACTCCTGACCGCCGACCGCGCAGACTGAAGACTAGCTACTGCAGTTCAGGTGATGTTACCGGCGCGTAGGTATGGGCATGAGGGTGCACCCAGGCCGCTGGGCAATGATGGAGGACAACAGTGAGCCACCCCTCCGGTGCCCCGCCAGGCGCCGCAGCAGAATGCGACGCGACGACGCGCCGCCAGTGCGAGCGGAGAAGACAGGCGTGACGATCCCCTACCCCACCATCCAGCCGACCCCCGCCATCGCCGCGGTGACACCGCCCTCAGGCGCGCCTCGACCGCGGGTGACGTTCCTGGGAACCGGCTACCTAGGTGCGACGTACGCCATCTGTTACGCCGAACTGGGCTACGACGTGCTCGGATTCGACGTCGACGCGGACAAGATCGCGATGCTGAACGCTGGTCAGGTGCCGATCCACGAGCCCGGCCTGGACGAGTTGCTGCGGCGTAACCTCGCCGCCGGCCGCCTCCGGTTCAGCACCGACATCGCCGAGACCGCCGACTTCGGTGACGTGCACTTCATCTGCGTCGGCACCCCGCAGCGGGCCGACGGCATGGGCGCCGACCTGTCGTACGTCGAGGCGTCGGTCACCAGCCTCGCGCAGCACCTCACCCGCAAGGCGCTGATCGTCGGCAAGTCCACCGTGCCGGTCGGCACCGCCGAGTGGGTGGAGCAGCTGGTCGGCAAGCACACCCCCGGAGACCTGGGCGTCGAGGTGGCGTGGAGCCCCGAGTTCCTCCAGGAGGGCTTCGCCGTCGACGACGTCCTGCGCCCCAACCGGATCGTGGTCGGCGTGAAGAGCGAGTGGGCCAACGGCATGCTCTACGCCGCGCACAAGGGCGTGTTCGACCTGGCCGCCACCGAGGACCGCGAGGTGCCCCTGGTGGTCACCGACTTCGCCACCGCCGAGCTGGTCAAGGTCGCCGCGAACGCCTTCCTGGCCACCAAGATCTCCTTCATCAACGCGATGGCCGAGGTCTGCGAGGCCTCCGGTGGCGACGTCACCCAACTCGCCCGCGCGATCGGCTACGACCCCCGGATCGGCAACCGGTTCCTCCAGGCCGGCCTCGGCTTCGGCGGCGCCTGCCTGCCCAAGGACATCCGGGCCTTCCAGGCCCGGGCCCAGGAGTTGGGCGCCGGCGAGGCGTTGCGCTTCCTGCACGAGGTCGACCTGATCAACCTGCGCCGTCGTACCCGGGTGCTGCAACTCGCCTCGGATCTGCTCGGCCGCCGCTCCGGTCCGGCCGGCCCGGACTTCTCCGGCACCCGGATCGCCGTGCTCGGTGCGACCTTCAAGCCCAACACCGACGACGTCCGCGACGCTCCGGCGCTCGCCGTCGCCGCGTTGTTGCACAAGGCCGGCGCCGAGGTGCACGTGTACGACCCGCAGGGCAGCGAGAACGCCCGCCGCGCAGTGCCCGAGCTGATCTACGAGAGCGGCATCAACGAGGCGGTCACCGGCGCGGACCTGGTCTGCGTCCTCACCGAGTGGGCCGACTTCCGCAACGCCGACCCGGTCGTCCTCGGCGAGTTGGTCAACGGTCGCAAGGTGGTCGACGGTCGTAACTGCCTCGACTCGGCCCTCTGGACCCAGGCCGGCTGGGAGTACCGGGGCATGGGCCGCCCCTGATCGGACCACCCCACCGGCCGGCCATCGAACGTATCGGTGGCCGGCCGGTGTCGTTGTTTGCCCCGGACCCGCCGACAAGAGTCGAAATCCGGGCCAGCTTTGGGCATGCTGCGACAGTGGGAGTCCACAGTGCGGGTGGAGGGGTGTCGTGGCGAACTTTCAATGCTCCTCGTGCGGCCGGGAGATCAAACCGGCCGTCCACTGCCCACACTGCGGGGCTGACCAGCCGCAGTGGGTCGAGCACCTGGCGGACATCGAGCGTTCGATCGCGGAGATGAAGCGGCGCGACGCCGCCATCGCCAGCGAGCAGCGGCAGATCGCCGCGAAGATGCAGGCCGCGCTCTTCCAGCGGGACATCCTCGCCCACGCCGGTGAGGAGCGGCTCAAGCAGGCCACCCGGCCGCGCCGCGTGCTCCGCCGCCGCCCCGGCCGGCGCCCATCGGCCGCCGGTGCCTCGGTGCCGCCCCGGGTCCCCCGGCAGGGCACCCCGTCCGCCCCCGAGGACCCGCCGCCGCCTCCACCGAGGCCGAGCTGGCTGGACGCGGACGACCCGGCGCACCCACCGGAAGCCTCGTCGCGCGAAGTACAGAACATCCCCCTCGGGCTGGGCGCGTTGCTGCTCGCGGTGGCCGCGGTGGTCTTCGCCGCCGTCGCCACCAGCTCGATGGACGCGCTGGCCCGGCTCGGCATCCTGCTCCTGGCCACGGTGCTGATGCTGCTCGCCCCACCGGTGCTGGCCCGGCGTGGGCTCACCTCCACCGCCGAGACCATCGCCGCGGTCGGCCTGCTGCTGGTGCCGCTCGCCGGCAACGCCCTCTGGGCCGTGGACCGGATCGGCGCGGGCGGCGCCTCCGGCACCGTCTTCGCCGGGGTGCTCTTCGCGGTCACCGCGGGAGTCGCCTTCGGGTACGCCGGCTGGACCGGTCTACGCGCACCCCGCTTCGCCACCGTGCTCGCCGCGCAGCCGGTGCTGCCGCTGTTGGCGTACGACCAGATCACCGGCCCGGGTGGCTGGGCGCTGGTGCTGGCCCTGGTCGCCCTCGTCGACCTCTGGCTGGCCCGCTCCGGCGTGGCCCTGGAACGCCCCGTCCGGCAGGATCTGCCACCGTCGGACACCACGTCCGCGCCCCGCCAACGCGGCGCCGAGACCCGGCCGGAGGGCGACGCGGAGGAGGCCGCCGAGCTGATCGACGCCAGCACGGGTTCGACCGACACCCGGCCGAGCCGCCCGGTCCCCGGGCTGGGCGAGCTGACCTGGGTGCTGCACGCGGTGGCGGTCGCGGTCGCCCTGGCGTACGCGGTCACCGCCCTGCTCCGGGCACAGACCGTGCCGACCGCGACCGGCGCCGGGGTGGTGCTGCTGCTGGCCGCCACGATCGGGCTGGCCGGCGCGCTGGTGCTGCGTCGCGCGCCGCTGCCCGACGTCGCGGCGGGCATCGTCACGCTGGCCGTGATCGGCGCGCTGAGCCGCATCGCCTCGGTGGCCTTCCCGGGCCGGGCGCTGCTGCTGATCGCCGCGGTCATCACGGTGACCGGGCTGGCCGTGCGCGCGGTCCCCGAGGCGGCCCGACGCGGCCCGCAGCTCGCCTCGGCGGTGGCGCTGACCGTCAGCGGGCTGGTGGTCGCCGGTGGCGCGCTACGCGCCGGGTTGGCGCCGGTCCGGGCGGCACTGCCCGCCTGGGATGCCGACCTCGACCGGTTTCCGGCCGCGCTGGCCGCCGCGGTCGGGCCGACCACCTGGCAGCTCGCGGGTGCCGCCTTCCTGCTCACCATCGCGGCGGTGCTGGCCCTGCCGGCGGAGATCCGCCGGGAGTTCGCGGTCGCCGGCGCGGCGCTGACCGCGCTCGCCGTGCCGGCCTCGCTCGGTCTCGGTTGGGCCGCGGCACCCTGGCCGATGGTGATCACCGCGATCGGCATCGGGGTCATCGGGCTCTCCGCCCGCACCGACCGAGCGGCGGCGGCGCACGCCATCGGAGCGGCCGTGGTGGGCCTGCTCGGCGCCGGTGCCAGCCTGTCGCGCCCCGCGCTCACCGCAGCGGTCCTGCTCACCCTGTTCACGGCCGGCACGCTTGTCGCGCTGGCACCCCGGATCCGGATCGCCTCGGCCGCCTCCGACACGGTCACCGCCTGGGCCGCCGGAGGGGCTGCGTTCGCGCTGCCCGGGGCGGTGGCCGCGTTCGTGGCCGCCACCGTGCCCACCGACCCGACCCCCACCCCGGCCAGCCTCCGCGAGGTGACCGTCCCGGTGCTGGCAGCCAGCTTCCTGGCGGTCTGCGTGACCCTCGGCTACGCCGCCGTCGTGCAGGTCTCCCAGCGCCGCATCCCCGCACCGCTGTCGGTCGGCACCGGGCTGGGCGCGTTGCTGGTCACCGCCGCCGCGTTCGGAGCGCCCGGCGCGACCGTCGCCGACGCCTGGGTGGGCGCTTTGCTGCTGGTCGCCGCAGTGCTGCTGTTCCTGGCCCCATCCATCGACGCCGGCCGTCGCGCCGACCTCACCCTCGACGGCTCGGACCTGGCCGCCGCGGCGGTCACCACCGCCCTGATCGCCACGCTGGTACGGATCGGGGCGGTACTCGCCCCGGGCGGGCAGTTGGCGATGGCCGCCGCACTGGTCCTGGTGGTCGCCGTGGGAGCACGCACCATGCCGGAGGAGTGGCGACGCGGACCAATCCTCGGCCTCGCCGCCGGCGGTCTCCTCATCGGCGTACTCGCCGGCTGGTCGGCGATTCGCGGTGGGGTCGGTGTGCTGGCCACCCCCGGCCCGATCTGGCAGGGCGACCTGAGCGGCTGGCCGGCCGCGCCCGTTGGCGGGGCCACCTGGCAGGCACCTGTCGCGTTGGCGCTGCTGGCCCTCGCCGCCGGCATCCTGCTCCCGCCGCCCTGGCGGTGGGACGTGTCCGGCGCGGCCGTGGTGCTCGCCACGATCGGCGCGCCGGCCGCGTTCGATCTGGCCTGGTGGTCGCCGGTCCTGGTCGGCGCAACTGTCGCCACCGTCTACGGGATGGCGGCGGCAGCCAGCGAGGAGGCGCGCGCCGGGCTGTCCCGGGCGACCGTGGCCGGAGTGGTCGCGCTGCACGCCGCCGGAGCCGGCCTGGTCCAGCCCTGGACGACCGCACTGGCCCTGGGCAGCATCGCGCTGATCGGCGTGGTGGTGGCGACGGTGGCACGCGTCCTGGCCGGCCCACAGGTGGCCGACATCGACACCGAGGGGATGCCGCCGCACCTGGTGCAGATCGGTGGCGCGGCGATCGGTGCGGCCGTGCTGGCCCTCCCCGGCGCGGTGGCGGCACTGGCCGCCGAATTCGAGAACTCGGCGCAGGTGGTGCTGACCGCCGCGCTGGCCGCGTCCAGCCTCGGCCTCGCCGCCGTGGCCGCGGTCCGCCGTCAGGTGCCGCAATATCTGCCCTGGGTCAGCGTCGCGGTGGTCGGCGGGGCCAGCATCAGCGCCCTCGCCGCCATCCCCACCGGCCTTCCCGCGGGCGTCTACGCGGCTGCCGCCGCGCTGCTCGGTGTGCTGGCCGAGCTGATCCGAGCGGCCACCGTGCCGCCCACCGGCTCCGCCCAGCCGGTTCGGCGCTGGGCGGTACGGCTCGACGGCGCGCTCCGGCGACTGCCGGACGACCCGGAACGACGCCGGTGGCGGGTCAACCCGGCCGCGGGTGCACTGGCCGCGGCGGCCCTGCCGACCGCCCTGGCCCTCGCCTCGATCGCACCGGCGCTGGTCACCGCGCTGGTCGAGCCCCACCGCACCCTGACCCGGATCTGGCAGGGTCCGCTGCCGGAGCTGCTCACCCCGCCGCCGGACGTGGTCAACCCGACGCACGTGTTGACGGCGCTGCTGCTCACCGCGACCGCCGCGCTGGCCGCCACCGGGTTCAGCGGCGGGCGGCGGTCCCGGGCCGTGCCGGTGGTGCTGCCCGGGGCAGCCGTCACCCTGCTGATCGCACCCATCGCGTTGGGTCGGGGCTGGCCCGCCAGCACGGTCGCCGCGCTCTCCGTCTTCACCATCGCGATGCTCGGTCTCGCGCTGACCCCACCGCCGCCGCTGGCCGAGCGGGCCCGCTCGCTGCGGCTGGCCCGGGTGCTGGTGTTCGTCATCGGTCTGGCCGGCGGCAGCGCCGGACTCGCCGGCAGTCTGGCCGATCGGCAGTTGACCCTGTTCACCCTCGGCAGCGCTGTCGCGGTGGGGGCGGTGGGGGCGGTGTTCGGCACCACCCAGCGGGCGCGCATCCTCGGTTGGCTCTTCGCCTCACTCATGGCGCAGCTCTTCGTCCTCACCGCCGGCCTGGTCGCCGGGCTGGCCGCGGTCTGGTCCGCGTTCGGGGTGCTCGCGGTCGGGGCGGTCCTGCAGGTGCTCGCCGCGACCCTGCCCCGGCTGCGCCGTCCCGAGGCGCAGCGGGAGGCGTCCACCGTGGAGTGGACCGGTTACGCCGCCGCGCTCATCGCGTTGGCCCTCGCCTTCGACTCGCCCCGACACATCGCCGCCCTGCTGGCCGCCTGGGGTGCGGTCCTCGGCGTGGCGGCGACCCGGCCCGGCCGCCGGCCGGTGGAACGTCGGATCCTGTTCTGGGCCGTGGTGATCTGCGAGATCACCGCGTGGTGGATCCTGATGCGGGTCGCCGACGTGGCGCTGCCCGAGGCGTACACGCTGCCGTTCGCCGCGCTGGCCCTGCTCGTCGGGGTCCTGGAGCTGCGCCACCGACCGGACCTGAGCAGTTGGGTGGCGTACGGACCGGCGCTGGTCGCCGCCTTCGTGCCGACGCTGGCCATCGTGCTGGCCACCGAGTCCAGCACGGTACGGCAGATGCTGCTGCTGCTCGGTGCGGTCGCAGTGTTGATCTTCGGCTCGTCCAGCCGGCAGCAGGCACCGGTGATCGTCGGCGCGTCGGTCACCGCGATCGCCGCGATCCACGCGCTGGTGAGCCTCGGCCCGTGGCTGGCGCTCATCCCGGTGGGCATCCTGCTACTCGTGCTCGGCGCGAGCAACGAGCGCCGCCGCCGCGCCCAGGAACGCCTCCAGACCGCCCTGCGCGGCATGAGATGAATCGGAGGGTCACGGCGGCGTGGGTGCGTGGGGGCGGTGAGTGGGCCGGGTTCGTGGGGGCGGTGAGTGGGCCGGGTTCGTGGGGGCGGTGAGTGGGCCGGGTGCGTGGGGCCTCGCGGGGGTACGGCTAGCGCAGGGTTGCCTGGAGGGCGGCTTCCTTGTCGGCCACCAGCTTCTCCAGGTTCTGCTGGTAGGTCGTCATGCTGGCGCGCAGGGTTTCGTCGTGGGCGCCGAGGATCCGTACGGCGAGCAGGCCCGCGTTGCGGGCGTTGCCGATCGACACGGTGGCGACCGGGATCCCGGCCGGCATCTGCACGATGGACAGCAGCGAGTCCATGCCGTCGAGGTGCTTCAGCGGCACCGGCACACCGATCACCGGCAGCGGCGTCACCGAGGCGACCATGCCCGGCAGGGCGGCGGCACCGCCAGCCCCGGCGATGATCACCTTGAGGCCCCGGTCGGCGGCGTCCCGGCCGTACTCGATCATCGCCACCGGAGTGCGGTGCGCCGAGATGACCCGCACCTCGTACGCCACGCCGAAGTCGTCCAACACCTCGGCGGCGGCGCGCATGGTCGGCCAGTCCGAGTCGCTACCCATGATCAAGCCGACCGTGCTCACCGAGGTCTCCTTCTCGACCGAGGGGCTCACTCGTGCCCCTCGCGCAACCAGCGGGCGGCCCGCGCGGCCCGCGCCCGTACGTCGTCCAGGTCGTCGCCGAGCACCGTGACGTGCCCGACCTTGCGGCCCGGTCGCACCTGCTTGCCGTAGAGGTGCACCTTGGCGCCGGGCTCGGCGGCGAAGAGGTGGTGCAGCCGCTCGTCGATCGAGATGCCGCCCGGCTCTCCACCGAGCACGTTCGCCATCACCACCACCGGCGCGGTCAGCGAGGTGTCACCCATCGGGTAGTCCAGCACCGCCCGCAGGTGCTGCTCGAACTGCGAGGTCCGGGAACCCTCGATGGTCCAGTGCCCGGAGTTGTGCGGGCGCATCGCCAGCTCGTTGACCACGATCGCGGGCCGGCCGGCGTCGTCGCGCACCTCGAACAGCTCCACGGCCAGCAGGCCGATCACCCCGAGCGCGGTGGCCAGGTCGATGGCGAGTTGCTGGGCGGAGACCGCCAGCTCCTCGTCCAGGCCGGGCGCCGGGGCCAGCACCTCCACGTTGATGCCGTCCCGCTGCACCGTCTCCACCACCGGGTACGCGGCCACCTGACCGAACGGCGACCGGGCGACCTGCACGGCCAGCTCCCGACGCAACGGCACCCGCTCCTCGACGATCAGCCGGGTGCCGCCGGCGAGCAGCGTCGCGGCCAGCTCGCTGGCCTGGGTGGCGTCGTCGACCATCCACACGCCCCGGCCGTCGTAGCCACCGCGCGCCGCCTTCAGCACCACCGGCCAGCCGACCTGCTCGCCGAAACCGACGAGGTCGGCGGGCGCACCGACCGGCCGCCACGCCGGGTTGGGCGCACCCAGCTCGGTCAGGCGTTCCCGCATGACCTGCTTGTCCTGGGCGTGCAGCAGCGCGTCCGCCGGCGGATAGAGGGTCACCCCTTCCGCCGTCAGCGTGCGGATGTGCTCGGAGGGCACGTGCTCGTGGTCGAAGGTGACCACATCACAGCCCTTGGCGAAGGTGCGCAGGGCGGCCAGGTCGGTGTGGTCGCCGTACTGGACGTCGGCGGCGACCAACGCCGCGCCGTCGTCGGGGGCGGTCGCGAGCACACGCAGTGACTGGCCGAGGGCGATCGCGGCCTGGTGGGTCATCCGGGCCAACTGGCCGCCACCCACCATGCCGACAACAGGCAGACCGGTACGGGAATCCATAGCGCGGCCAGCCTATCCGGGGCCTCGGCACGCCCACCCGGTGGGCCGGCGACCCGCCCCGGAAGCGCCGCGGCGGCCGCCCGTCGTGCGGCGTGGGCAACTACGGTGCGCTCAGCCGAGCTCGGCGACCAGCTCCTCGGCGGAGGTGACCGGCCGTTGGCAGACGAACCCCCGGCAGACGTACGCGGCGGACCGCCCGTCGACAAGCGGACGGTCCGCGAGCAGCGGCACCCCGGGCTGGTCCGGTTGCCCGGCGACGACCACCGCCCCGGGCGGGGCGTGCCGGTGGGCCGCGGCCACCAGGGGATCACCCGCCGGGTCGTCCGTCACCACGGCGATCTCGAACGGCCCGGAGAGCAGCGCCTCACCGACCATTGCCGCGTACCCGGTGAACCGGGGGTGCTGCCCGACGATCGGCGCGACAGTGGCGAGCGCCGCCTCGGCGGCCTCCCGGTAGCGCGGCTCCCCGCTCAGCGCCGAGTACGCGACCAGCCCGGCGACCAACGCCGACCGTCCGGACGGGGTGGCGTTGTCGGTCGGGTCAGCGGGCCGGGCGACCAGCCGCTCCGCGTCGTCGGCGGTGTCGTAGAAGGCGCCACCGGGCGCGGCGAAGCGCGCCAGCGCGGTGTCCAGCAGCTCGCCGGCCAGCGTGAGCCAGCGCCCCTCGCCGGTGAGCTGGTGCAGCGCGCAGAAGGCCTCCGCCACACAGCCGTAGTCCTCCAGGACGCCGGCCGGCTCGCCGACCTTGCCGTCCCGGGAGACCCGGCGCAGGCGGCCGTCCACCAGGTGCACGGTGGCCAGGTGTTCGGCGGCGTCGCGCATCGCGCCGTCGGCGACGATCGTCACGCCGTCCATCAGGTTGGCGTCCTCGTCCTGCGGGGAAGCGGACAACGCGGCCACCTGGAGGAACTCGACGACGGCGGTGATCGCCAGGCCGTTCCAGGCGGCCACCACCTTGTCGTCGCGGGCCGGCTGCGGGCGGGTGTCCCGGGCGCTGAGGAGCCGCCCGACCACCTGCTGCCAGCGGGACCGCACCTCGGGTGCGGCGTCGTCGACGTCCCGGGCGAGCCTGAGCACGCTCATGCCGTGCTCAAAGGTGCCCTCGTCGGTCACCGTGAACAGGTCGGCGGCGAACCGGCCGTCCTCCTCGCCCAGCGCCTCGACGAGCTGCGCGGGTGTCCAGGCGTAGGTGAGCCCCTCGACGCCCTCGGTGTCGGCGTCCAGCGCGGACAGGAAGCCCTCCCCCGGCCGGTGCAGCTCGTCGGCGAGGAAGCGGGCGGTGTCCCGGGCCACCCGGCGGGCCAGCGGGTCACCGGTGAGCCGCCACAGCTGGGTGTAGACCCGCAGCAGCAGCGCGTTGTCGTAGAGCATCTTCTCGAAGTGCGGCACCGTCCAGTGCGCGTCCACCGAGTAGCGGGCGAAGCCGCCGGCGAGCTGGTCGTAGATGCCACCACGGGCCATCGCCTCGGCGGTGTGCCGGGTCATCTCCAGGCTGCGCGGGTCGCCCGTGCGCTGGTGGTGGCGCAGCAGGAACAGCAGGTTCATGTGCGGTGGGAACTTCGGGGCGCCGCCGAAACCGCCGTTCGTCGCGTCGTACTCGCTGGCCAGCCTGCCGGCCGCGGCGTCGAGCAGCGGCGCGTCCAGCGGGGCGGTGGGGCCACCCACGGCCTGTGCGCCACCGATGGCCTCGACCACCGCGGCGCCCTGGCGCACCACCGCCTCGCGCTGCTCCCGCCAGGCGGTGCTGACCGACTGGAGCAACTGCATGAAGTTCGTCCGCGGGAAGTAGGTGCCGCAGAAGAACGGGGTGCCGTCCGGGGCGGCGAAGACGGTCATCGGCCAGCCGCCCTGGCCGGTCATCGCCTGGGTCGCGGTCATGTAGACCGCGTCCACGTCCGGGCGCTCCTCACGATCCACCTTGATCGACACGAAGTTGTCGTTCAACAGGGCCGCCACCTGCTCGTTCTCGAACGACTCGTGCGCCATCACATGACACCAGTGACACGCCGCGTAGCCCACCGAGATGAGCACCGGAACGTCGCGCCGTCTCGCCTCGGCGAACGCCTCGTCCGACCAGGGCCACCAGTCGACCGGGTTGTCGGCGTGCTGGAGCAGGTACGGGGAGGTGGCGTCGACGAGTCGGTTCACCCGACGACCATAACCAGCCGCGGCGCGGACCGCGCGGGCTCCACCCGAGCCGGTCAGGAGGCGCCGTCGGCGCGCAGCCGGAACACGTTCGACTCCGCCGAGTCACGCAGCGACCCGAGCACCGCGCCGATCTTGTCGGCCGGCATCGGCTTGAAGAAGTGGTAACCCTGCGCCGAGGTGCAGCCCAGCTCGGCCAGGGCCAGCCGCTGCTCGGCGGTCTCCACCCCTTCGGCGACCACGCGCAGCCCCAACTCGTGGGCGAGCCCCACAGTCGTCCGTACGATCGCGGCGGCCTCCGGCGAGTCCGTCATCCGGATCACGAACGAGCGGTCCACCTTCAGCTCGTCCACCGCGATCCGGGTGAGGAAGGTCAGCGACGAGAAGCCGGTGCCGAAGTCGTCGACGGCGAGCTGCACGCCCATCGACCGGAGCGTGGCCAGCACCTCGTCGATGATTTCCAGTTCACTCATCACCACCGTCTCGGTGATCTCCAGGACCAGCCGGTGCGGTGGCACCTGATGTCGGCGCAACACCTCGGCGATCTCCGCCGGCAACCGGGGATCGAGCAGGCTGCGCGCCGACAGGTTGACCGAGATCGGGACGTCGAGCCCCTCCCGGGCCCAACTCGCGGCCACGCCGAGAGCCTTGTCGAGCACGTAGCGGGTGAAGGTGCCGAGCTGCTCGCTGTTTTCCACCGGCCGGATGAAGTCGGCCGGACCCAGCCATCCGCGCCGGGGATGCTGCCAGCGGATCAGCGCCTCCACCCCGGTGGGCGCACCGGTGGCCAGGTCGACAGCCGGTTGCAACGCCAGCACCAACTGGTCGTCGACCTTCAGCGCCTCGCGTAGCTCGGCCAGCAGGGCAAGCTGGTCGGTGCTTGCCGCGTCGCGGGTGCCGTCGTACGCGGCGACGTTGCCGCCGCCCTCCTTGGCCTGGTACATGGCGATGTCGGCCCGGCGCAGCAGCTCGGTCAGGTCGGCGGTGCCGGCGTCGGCCACCACCACCCCGACGGAAACCTCGATCGACATCCGGACGCCGGCCACCTCGGTCGGCGCGGCCAGTCGTTCGGCGATCTCGCGGGCCTGCCGCAGTGCGTGAGCCATCGGGGCGGCCCGGTCCCCGAGCACCGGCACCGCGGTGAGCAGCAGAGCGAACTCGTCGCCGCCGAGGCGGCCGAGCAGGTCACCGGGGCGGGCCAGCGCACTGAGCCGGTTCGCGGTCAGTCGCAGCAACTGGTCGCCGGCGGCGTGACCGAGGGTGTCGTTGACTTCCTTGAACTGGTTGATGTCCAGCAGCAGCAGCGCCACCGGGTGATCGTGTGCGAGTTGTCGCAGCGACTGATCGCCCTTGCCGAGCATCGCCGCCCGGTTCGCCAGCCCGGTGAGCGGGTCGTGCACCGCCTCGTACGACGAACGGGCGGTGACCAGCCGCAGCTCCCGGTGGGTCGCGGCGTCGTGCAGCGCGGCGGCGAGCGCGTCACCGAACGCGGCCACCGCATCGCGTTCCCGGGCGTTGGGCGGAGCAGATCGCGGGAACCGGACCCGCAGCCGACCCACCGGCGCGGCACCCACCGACAGTGCCCGACTCAGCTCGTGTTCGTCCGGCTCGGACCGGTCTGGCGGGTCCGTCTCCCGGTCGACGAACTGGCCGGTGGCGTCTCCCCGGTACCGGTGCCACCGGCCGTCGGTCCGAGCGACGTCGATGTCCACGAGTTCGGCGTTGAACAGCGTCAGCGCGCCGGTGACCGCCGCACTGGCCACACCTCGTTCGTCGAGCTGGTTGAGGGCCGCGGTGGCTTCGGCGAACGCTCGCCAGGTGCGGTGCTCCTGATCGGAGCGCAGCCGGTAGCGGTAGGTCTGTTGCAGGAGCCAGAGCAGCGGTGGGAGCAGCAGCAACCACCGTGGGTCGAGCTCCATCAGGGCGACGACGACGAGGCCGACCGCGACGTTGCCGACGAACATCAGGAGTTTGCCGCGCAGCGCGGCGAGCAGTGGCGGCCCGATCGGCAGCCCGTGCCGCAGGCCGAGCGTCACCCCACCCAGCCAGGCGGTCACCAGGAGGTAGGTCACCGACCCGGCGATCACGGCCGACGCCAGCATCGGGGTGGGCGGGGCGAGCAACGGCCGCCCGAGCGCGGTGGCCACGGAGGCGGCCAGTGCCGTCGCGGCGGCCAGCGACGCGGCGATCCGGAGGACATCGAGGGCCGGACGGCGGTCGTTGTGCAGGGAGAGAATCGTCCAGGCCAGGCCGGTGCCGAGCAGCGTGGCGGACGGCAGCCAGCCGGCCGGCGTCAGATGAAGGCAGACGATCAACGCCGCCTCGCCCCAGGTGATGCTGACCATGCCCGCCGACGACCGGAAGCGCAGCCGGGCGAGCTGGGCGAGCGCGAGGACGGCGACCGCGATGCCGAATCGGGCCGGCCCGCCGAGGGGATCGTCGGCCGGCAACCGGGCGGGAAGGGTCAACCCCACCGCGGAGGCGGCCAGGGCTGTCAGGGTGACGGCGGCGGTGAGCACGAGCAGACGGCCCGGTGTGCCCCGCACCCCGAGCCGGTCAGACGAGCGGCCGGCCGGACCGGAGGTCATCGACCTCCCCCGTCAGTCGACCGACCGACGGTACGGCGGGCGGCCGGTGCTGTGCGTGTCATCGGCGCCCCCTCCCGCACACGGCTCGGAGACTTTTGGTCCCTCGGCGGAAGGCTAAGGCAAACCGGGTGGCCGCAACAGGGGGCGACCACCCGGTTCGGCGTGATTCACGCGCTGGCTACCCGTTCCGGTGCTGCTGGTGCCCATTGGGACCGGTGGCGGATGAATCACGCCCGGTGGTCCCGTCTGTCGGATCGACGACTGAAGCGTCGACCCTGGTCGGGTCGGACGGCGTCGCCTGCTGCGGGAACCGGTCCGGCAGGCGGCGCAGCCGGGCGTTCATGTTGCGGATCAGCAGGATGGTCGCGGCGGCCAGCAGCAGGATGAGGAACAGGCCCATCGGCCCGGCCAGACCACCCGTGCGGGTGTCTCCGAAGTTGTTCTCCGCGAGCACCTGGGCAGCGGTCAGCATGGCGTTCCTCCGATGTGCGGTTGGTAACCAGGGTAGCTCTGCCCGGAATCAGCGCGCGTGCGCCGTCTCCCGCACCCCCGCGAAGAGATCGGACTCGGGCAGCGGGCTGTCGACCATTGATCGGGCCAGCTCGAAGTCCTCGGTCGGCCAGGCGCGGCGCTGCAACTCCATCGGCACGTGGAACCAGAAGCCGTCCGGGTCGACCTGGGTGGCGTGGGCGCGCAGCGCGTCGTCGCGGACGGGGAAGAACTCGGAGCACTCCACCCGCGTGGTGATCCGTGGACCCTTGTCGGGCCGGTCCTCCCAGCGCTTGATCCACTCCTCGTAGGGCGACTCCTTGCCCGCGGCCAGCATGCCCTCGTGCAACGCCATGATCTTGGCCTTGGAGAAGCCGATGTCGTAGTAGAGCTTCAACGGCTGCCAGGGCGCGCCCAGCTCCGGGTAGCGCTCCGGGTCGCCGGCGGCCTCGAACGCGGCCACGCTCACCTTGTGGCACATGATGTGGTCCGGGTGCGGGTAGCCACCCTCCTCGTCGTACGTGGTCACCACGTGCGGACGGAACTCGCGCATCAGCCGCACCAGTGGGCCGGCGGCCACCTCGACGTCCTGCAGGGCGAAACAGCCCTCGGGCAGCGGCGGCAGCGGGTCACCCTCGGGCAGCCCGGAGTCGACGAAGCCGAGCCAGGCCTGCTCGACGCCGAGGATCGCCCGGGCGGCGTCCATCTCGGCGCGGCGGATCTCGCCGATGTTGGCCCAGACGTCGGGACGGTCGAGCTTGGGGTTGAGCACGCTGCCGCGCTCCCCACCGGTGCACGTCACGACCAGGACGTCCACGCCCTCGGCGACGTACTTGGCCATGGTCGCCGCACCCTTGCTCGACTCGTCGTCGGGGTGCGCGTGCACGGCCATGAGTCGCAGCTGCTCTGCCAACTTCGGCACTCCTCGTCTGTGCCGGCCGGTGGACCCGACCGGGCTCGACCGGCTGACCTGCCGGGATCGTTGCTCACCGCACCCTGTCGCCGGCCAGCACCGCAGGGCATGACCTGCCATTCCTGCCGCTGGACCGGGTGGGAGGATGGACCTTGTCATTCTTGCCGATGCTGCCGACAACAACGCCAGGAGATACCCGCCGGTGACCGAGACGCACGCCACAATTTCACCCGGCGCTCCGGTTTTCCCCGCCGGACGCTACGGCCGTCGCCGCGCACCTGGCGGCGAACGCCGACGCAGCCTGCTCGCCGCGCTGGTGCTGCTGGCGCTCGTGGCGACGCTGACCGTGATCTCGGTGCGGCTCTACCGCCAGTACGGCGACCCGGTCTACGACGCCCAGGTCATCACTTACACCGACATCACAGACACCCAGGTGCTTGTCGACTTTCGGGTGACCGTGCCGGCGGGCGGCTCAGCGGTCTGCGTACTGCGCGCCCGGGACCGCGCGGGGGCCGAGGTGGCCCGTGACCAGATCACCGTCACCGCCCGGCCTGGCGACCGGCACGTCACGACCCAGCACCGCCTGACCACCACCGCGCGGCCGTTCATCGGCGAGGTTCTGCGCTGCCGACCCCCGTCCTGAGCTGCCACAACAGCCTCAGCGACCGGCCTCGGAGGGTGCCTACCCGGGGTGTCGGAACCGGACACCGGCGGTAATGGCCGACACGCTGTGTCGTACCGCACTGGTAACTTGGTAGTTCACCTGTCAGCCAGCCACGCACATCTGAGGAGAACGCCTGTGTCCACTGGCAACGAGGCGCCCGCCACCTGGCTGTCCCAGGACGCGCACGACCGCCTCCAGGCCGAGCTCGACGAGCACATCGCCAACCGCCCGGCGATCGCCGCCGAGATCAACGCTCGGCGCGAGGAGGGCGACCTGCGGGAGAACGGCGGCTACCACGCCGCCCGCGAGGAGCAGGGCAAGGCCGAGGGACGCATTCGCTACCTCCAGGAGTTGCTGCGTACCGCGAAGGTCGGCGAGGCGCCGTCCGCGGACGCGGTGTCGCCCGGCATGGTCGTGACGATCTACTTCGACGACGACGCCGACGACACCGAGACCTTCCTGCTCGGCTCGCGCGAGATCGCGGCCACCACCGACCTGACCGTCTACAGCCCCGAGTCCGCGCTCGGCAAGGCGATCCTGGGCGGTCGGCCCGGGCAGACCTGCACCTACACGGCACCCAGTGGCGCCGACATCAAGGTGACAGTGGTCAGCTTCGAGCCCTTCTCCGGCTGACGTCGCCGGCTGCACCGCAGGCCCAGACGCACCGCCCCGAGGCGTGACACCCACCGGTGTCACGCCTCGGCGGCGAAGACCACCTGGTAGCCGCTGGCCCGCAGCGCGCTGATCAGCGTGTCCGAGTGCTCCACGCCCCGGGTCTCCACCGACAGCGCCACCTCCACCTCGCCGAGACTGAGGTGCGGGTTGGCGCGCTGGTGCTCCACGTCCACCACGTTGGCCCGGTGCTCGGCGATCTGACTGAGCAGCGACGCCAGTTGTCCCGGCCGGTCCGAGCAGCGCACGGTCACCCGCAGGTAGCGGCCCGCGGCGGCCAGACCGTGCTCGATCACCCGGAGCATCAGCAGCGGGTCGATGTTGCCGCCGGAGAGCACCGCGACCACCGGCGTCTCCACCTCGACCACGCCGGCCAGCAACGCGGCGACGCCGACCGCCCCGGCCGGCTCGACGACCTGCTTACCGCGCTCCAGCAACATCAACAGCGCCCGGGAGATGTCCTCCTCGGAAACCGTGACGATCTCGTCGACGAGCTTGCGCACATGGTTGAAGGTGATCTCACCGGGCCGACCGACCGCGATGCCGTCGGCGATGGTGAAGAACGCCGGCAGCCGGACCGGCTCCCCGGCCACCAGCGAGGGAGGAAACGCCGCCGCGCCGGCCGCCTGGACGCCGATGATCCGGACGTCCGGTCGCAACGCCTTCACGGCGACCGCCATGCCCGAGATGAGACCGCCGCCGCCGACCCCGGTGATGATCGTCTTCACGTCCGGGCACTGTTCGAGGATCTCCAGCGCGACCGTGCCCTGACCGGCGATCACGTCCGGGTGGTCGAACGGGTGGATCAGCACCGCTCCGGTGCGCTCGGCGTAGGTGTGCGCGGCGACAAGTGACTCGTCGACGGTGTTGCCGGCGAACTCGACCTGCGCGCCGTACCCCTTGGTCGCGGCCACCTTCGGCAGCGGCGCGTTGACCGGCATGAAGACGGTGGCACGCGTGCCGACCAGGCCCGCGGCGAGAGCCACGCCCTGCGCGTGGTTGCCCGCGCTCGCCGCGACCACGCCGCGCTCCCGCTCCGCCGCCGACAACCGGGAGA
Organism: Micromonospora sp. NPDC085948; assembly: GCF_040686315.1. Classification (NCBI taxonomy): domain Bacteria; kingdom Bacillati; phylum Actinomycetota; class Actinomycetes; order Micromonosporales; family Micromonosporaceae; genus Micromonospora; species Micromonospora sp. NPDC085948. The sequence continues at coordinate 420,547 of NZ_JBFBJW010000001.1, forward strand.
TCCGCACGTACGCGCCGCGCACCTTGTACGAGCCGGCGCGCTGCACGTTCTCGCACTTGAGCCAGGTCGGCCCGCCCAGCGCCGCGCTGAGCGGGCGGGAGGGCTCCAGCGGGGTGGTCCGGATGACACCGGCGAGCAGTTCCCGTGCAGCCCGCACGTCGTCGAGACCGACCAGTTCCGTCATGCCCCGATCGTGCCACCCGCCTCCGGAGCCCTCTGCGGCGACACCGCTTCCGGCAAAGGCCCCCGCTCCCGTTCGACGGCTGATCCACTCGACATCACCGAAACCGCGGTATCAACCTCGTGTGACAGCGCGGTTTCAGCAATCCCGTGTCGATCATGCCCGGGACGAGGCCTCCGGACCCACGGGCGGAGCCACCGGACCTGCGGGCGGAGCCACCGGACCCGCAGGCGGAGCCACCGGCCAGGCCTGAACCGCTGGCCAGCCGGGGGCGGCCGGCCATGCGGGCTGCGCGCGGGCGATGCGGGCCTCCTGTGCGGCGGAAATCCGCTGGATCAGCAGGTAGAACGTCACGGCGGCGAGCACACAGGCCACCGCCGGCACCGCGTTGCGAAGGAACGAGTCCCGGTAGTAGTCGGCGTACGCCTGATAGTCGCCGGCGGTGGCGGGGGTCTCCGGCAGGGCGTCGTAGGCTCGGCTGTCGAGGCGACTGGCCAACCTCTCGCCGACGCTGAACACCAGCCAGGAACTCCACCAGACGATCACCAGGGGCGGGGTGACCCGCCGCCAGAGGCTGTCCCGCGCGACGTTGCCCACCACGCGGGCCGGCACCACGAAGTTCGCGAACGGCACCAGCCAACCGGCGATCGCCCACCCGGCGCCCAGCGTCGGCAGCGCACCCGGGAACGCGTCGGTGTTCTTCCGCGCCCGCCACGTCCAGATGATCACCAGCACGGCGGCGGTAAGGTACGCCACCACCATGGGCAGCGCCGCCAGCACGCCGACGACCGCCGCACCGAGCAGCAGATCCGGGTCGTTGTCGGCCTGTGCCCGCCGGGACATCGCCCACCCGAGCAGCGGGGAGAGTGCCACCAGGAGGTAGAGCACCGCAGTCGCGCCGACCGCGATGCGCGCGGCCAGCCCGATGCCGCGTACGGAGTAGGTCGGCAGCCCCGGAGTGACGGCGGGTTGGCCGAGCGGCGTGTGGCAACGCTGACACTCGTGGAACGCGGAGGACGCGGTGTCCCCGCAGGTCTGGCAACGCATGGCTGTCTCCCGCTCAGAGCGACGGTGCGCGCACACCGTAGACGATCAGGCGGCAGCCGGCGACCCTGTTCCGACCCGGGGGTAACCGGGAGCGTGACGAGTCCACGGCGCGGCCATCTCGAACTGGCCGGCCACCCCGAGCAGCAGCAGTTCCGAGCCGGGCGGACCGACGAGCTGCACGGCGACCGGCAGACCGTCCGGGCGGCGGCCGACCGGCACCACGATCGCCGGCAGACCGGCGATGTTCCACGGTGCGGCGTACGGGGCGTACCGGATGTTGGCCGTCATGTTCGCCCGCCAGGACCGGTCGGACCAGCGGGCCGCCTCCGGTGGCGCGCTGGCCAGCGCCGGGGTGAGCAGCAGGTCGACCGAGTGGTCGGTGAAGAAGTCGACCGACCGTTGCCGCCACGCGGCCCGGTCGGCCTCCCGCACGTAGCCGCGACGCTGCGCCCACTCGCCCAGCGCGACATGCCGTCGGGTACGTCGTTGCAGGCCACGGCGGTCCAACCCGGCGGCCCGCACGTCGGTGGCGGCGGCGGCGAACCAGGTGGCGATGCCCTGCAGGCCCAGCGCGGTGGGGTAGACCGGATCGGCCGGCACCGTGTCGTGCCCGGCGGCGGCGAGGAGCCGACCGGCGGCGGCGACCGCGTCCCGGTTGGGCGCGTCCGGTGCGACACCCCGCACCGGGGAGCGCAGCGAGACACCCACCCGCAGCCGCTGCGGCGGAACCAGCTTCTCGGGACGCCGGCCGGCGAGCACCGAGAAGCCCACCGCCGCGTCGGCGACCGTGCTGGTCAGCATGCCGTGCTCGGTGAGGCCGAACCAGTCGTCCGTGCCGAGCTGGCAGGGGACCACGCCCCGACCCGGCTTGAGCCCGACCAGCCCGCAACAGGCCGCCGGGATCCGGATCGAGCCGAGGCCGTCGTTGCCGTGCGCGATCGGCACCAGCCCGGCGGCCACCGCGGCGGCCGCGCCGCCGGAGGAACCACCGGGGGTACGCGTGCTGTCCCACGGGTTGCGGGTCACCGCGCTGTCGTCGTCGGTGAGCGCCCACAGCCCCAGCTCCGGCATCCGGGTCACACCGAGGATCACCGCACCGGCGCCGCGCAGCCGACGTACCACCTCGTGGTCGGCCTCCGCCACGTCGCTGCGGGCGGCGGCCGAACCGTTCCAGGTGGGCAGACCGGCGACCGGAGTGTTCTCCTTGACCGCCACGGGCACCCCGGCCAGTGGCAGGTTGGCCAGGTCCTCCTGCTCGTCGACCTTCTCCGCCTCGGTGATCGCCTCGCCACCGCGAACGGCGCGGAACGCGGCCAGCTCACGGTCGGCTCGGGAGATGTATTCGAGGTGGTCGGCGACGACCTGGGTCGCCGAGACGTCACCTCGGCGTACGCCCCGGGCGATCTGCTTGGCGGTCGCCCCGACCCAGGTCGCCATGATGTCCTGCACGGCCATCCTCCCCCAGCGGTCAGCCCAGCGCCTGCTCCAGATCGGCGAGTAGGTCGTCGACCGTCTCGATGCCGACAGACAGTCGCACGAGATCGCCGGGAACTTCAAGCGGCGAGCCGGCAGCACTTGCGTGTGTCATCCGACCCGGGTGCTCGATCAGGGATTCCACGCCGCCCAGCGACTCGGCGAGCACGAAGAGCTTGGCGCGGTTGCAGATGTCCACCGCGTGCTCCTCACCACCGGCGGCACGGAACGAGATCATGCCGCCGAACCGGCGCATCTGCTTGGCCGCGACCTCGTGACCGGGGTGCGAGGGCAGCCCCGGATAGAGCACCTCGGCGACCTTGGCGTGCCCGTCGAGGTACGCGGCGAGCCGCTCGGCGTTGTCGCAGTGCCGGTCCATGCGTACCCCGAGGGTCTTGATGCCGCGCAGGGTGAGCCAGGCGTCGAAGGGGCCGTTGATCGCGCCCATCGCGTTCTGGTGGTAGCGCAACTCCTCGCCGAGCGCGGTGTCCGCGACGACAAGCGCGCCGCCGACCACGTCGGAGTGCCCGCCGATGTACTTGGTGGTGGAGTGCACCACCACGTCCGCGCCGAGCGCGAGCGGCTGTTGCAGGTACGGCGAGGCGAAGGTGTTGTCCACCACGAGCAGCGCGCCCGCGTCGTGTGCCACGGCGGCCAGGGCGGCGATGTCGGCGATGCTCAGCAGTGGGTTGGTCGGCGTCTCCAGCCAGACGATCTTCGTGCGGCCGGGCCGCACCGCCGCCCGGATCGCCGCCGGGTCGGAGACCTTCGCCGGGGTGAACTCCAGGCCCCAGCGCTGGGCGACCCGGGCGAACAGCCGGTACGTGCCGCCGTAGGCGTCGTCCGGGATCACCACGTGGTCGCCCGGCTGGCAGACGGCCCGCAGCAGGGCGTCCTCGGCCGCCAGACCGCTGGCGAAGGTGAGCCCCACCGGCCCGCCCTCCAGCGCGGCCAGGCACTCCTGGAGCGCGTCCCGGGTCGGGTTGCCCGAGCGGCTGTACTCGTAGCCGAGCCGGGGCGCGCCCACGGCGTCCTGGGCGTACGTGCTGGTCTGGTAGATCGGTGGAATCACCGCGCCGGTCCGCGCCTCGGGGTCCTGACCGGCGTGGATCGCGAGCGTGTCGAAGCCGTGGTTCATTCTGGTGAGGCTAGTGCCCCGCCGGAGTTGACTGGAACGGAACCCGCGCTCCCGGGCGCGGGGCCGGACCGTCTGGCCCGGCCCCGCGTACGCCGACCATCCGTCGGCGGGCCGGTCAGCCGGCCGGAACGGGCAGGACGTGCAGGGTGACCGGGTGGTCCCCGGTCCAGTCGTAGGAGACCGCGTAGACCCGGGCTCCGTTGGGCGCCCAGGCCAGCGCTCCCGGGCTGAGGTCGTCGTTCAGCTCGAAGTGGGCCAGCTCGGTGCCGTCGACCCGGAAGACGAACACGTCCGGGTCGTAGGAGGCGTCCGCTCCGCCGGCGATCCTGGTGCCGTCGCGGGACACCTCGACCGCATTCGGGTACGCACCGGTGGGATAGGTCACGGACGGGGTGCTGATGTCGGCGAACGGGAACGCCTGCACCACGTACGGGGCGCCGGACGCGGTGAAGACGGTGGTGCCGGTGGGGTCGAGCGCGACGTCCTGCAGGTTGCTGCCGACCGCCATGAAGTCGTTCTCCCTGGGCGCGCTCAGTGCTCCCCCGGTGCCGATCGTGTACGCGTACACCGACGCGGGGCTCAACCCGGGCTGCCCGGCCAGGAGCACCGAACGATTCTGGCTGGCGGCGGTCAGCAGCGGGGCGTCGTAGAAGTCCTGACCGGTGGCCACCCCGGTGGTCACCACTGCCGGTTGCCGGCCCAGATCGATCCGGCCGATGTTGCCGCCCCACTGGTCACAGCCGTAACCGAACCACAGGTACCGCCCGGTCAACGCGAGCGACGACGGGCACTCCCCCGCGCCGGTGTCGTACCGGGCCGACTCGGCAAGCGTTCCGGTGTTGAAGGCGGCGATGGCGTTGGCGCTGGGCAGCGCCACGTAGAGCGTCTGCCGGTCGGCGCTGAGCAGCAGGTCGCTGGGGCCGGGAAGCCCCGACAGGGTGCCGATCACCGTGCCCGTCGCGCTGGTCACCACGACCTCGGTCGAGGAGTAGCCGCCGCTGACGAAGACCCGGTCACCGGCCGACACCACGTCGGCCACGCCCGGCAGTGACAGCGGGGTGGCCGTCTGCGCGGGAGCTGCCTGGGCGGGAGTCGAGATCGTGGCGGTCAGCAGGCCGACGGTCAGGGCGGCCAGCGCCAGGGTCGGACCTCTTCTGATCTGCAAGGTGCGTCCTTTCGGAGTCTCGACGAGCGAGACCGCGACGGCCCGGGGTCCTGAGGTCGCAACGGAATCGGATCGTCGTCGTGAGGGCGCAGTCCAAGCGGCAGCCCGCCTCGGCCGATCGGCCGGGCGTCGCTGCCGCGACAGCACGTCACCCCCGTGTGCTTATCCAGACCGGTCAATGATTATCACAGTCGATGCGCGCGTGGGGGGCACCGTGATCCGTCGGCTCGTCGGCATAGCCTGAGCGGATGAGTGGGTGCGTGTTCTGCGGGATCGTGGCGGGTGAGGTGCCGGCGTTCCGGGTCGCCGACACCCCGGACGGGGTGGCGTTCCTGGACACCCGGCCGGTGTTCAAGGGACACGTGCTGGTGGTGCCCCGAGTCCACCTGGTGACCCTGGCCGAGTTGCCGGCGGACCTGCTGCCCGGCTACTTCGCGCTGGTGCAGCGCCTGGCGGTGGCCGTGGAGACCAGTCTGGGCGCCGGCGGGACGTTCGTGGCGATGAACAACAAGGTGTCCCAGTCCGTCCCGCACCTGCACACCCACGTGGTCCCGCGCACCAAGGGCGACGGGCTGCGGGGCTTCTTCTGGCCGCGCACCCGCTACGAGGACGACGCCGAGGCCGAGGCCTACGCGGACCGCGTCGCCGCCGCACTCCCGGACGGGGCCTGACTCACACCGGCGCGGGTAAGGAAGGTGGACCCACCGGTGTTACACGCTGGGAGAGGTACGAGAGGAGATCCCCACGTGTTTTTGCGCCGTATGAACGCTGAGATGGTTTCGCCCGACCAGGCCCTGCCGGGCCGTCCGATCGCCATGCCGGTCGCCGACCGCCACGAGGTGCTGGGCACCCCGCTGAAGGGCCCGTTCCCGGAGGGCCTGCAGGTCGCGGTCTTCGGCATGGGCTGTTTCTGGGGAGCCGAGCGGCTGTTCTGGACGCTGCCGGGCGTCTACACCACCTCCGCCGGCTACGCGGGTGGCATCACCAAGAACCCGACGTACGAGGAGACGTGTTCCGGCCGGACCGGGCACGCCGAGGTCGTCCAGGTGGTGTACGACCCCAGCAAGATCAACTATGAGGACCTGCTGAAGGTCTTCTGGGAGAACCACGACCCGACCCAGGGCATGCGCCAGGGCAACGACGTGGGCACCCAGTACCGCTCGGCGATCTACACGACCACCGACGAGCAGCGGGCCATCGCGGAGTCGTCCCGGGACGCGTTCCAGCCGATCGTGAACCGGGCCGGCAAGGGTGAGATCACCACCGAGATCGCCCCGCTCGGCGACTATTTCTTTGCCGAGGACTACCACCAGCAGTACCTCGCGCCGACCAAGAACCCGAACGGGTACTGCAACCACGGCCCGAACGGCCTGAGCTGCCCGGTCGGCGTGGCCCGAGTCGGCGGCTGAACCGAGGCGTTAGGCTGAATCGAACATAGGGAGGGCACGATGAGCGGCGACAGCGCTAGCCGTCCGTACGGTTACGCCAAACCGGTCGTCGTGCCCGAATCCCTTGATCAGCTTTGCGGGCCGACATCCGGCACAGTCCAGCTACCACGCCACTTGAAGTGGTCCGGCAACCCTCGTTACGACCTAACGCAGCCCGGGCGCATCGGCGACCTGTACCGGACGGTCCTCAATGAGGCTGCGAGTCCGGCCGACCTCCACACCTACGTCAGCCGCGACTCCCTGATCCAGCTCTGGCCGTCAATGTGGTTACCCCAGGCCGTTCGCCGAGCCTGGGAAGAACGCTTCCCTCAACTCCGCAGCGCCCCTCCCCGCGCAGCCTGAACGATGCTGCCCAGTCATCTAAAGATCACCAGGATCGCTCTCGGTGCGGCCGGCCGGTTTGGCTTCGCCCTGGCCGGTGGATACGCGGTGAGCGCTCACGGGATGGGAAGTCGGCTCAGCGGCGACGTGGATCTCTTCACTGATCGGAATGACACGTTTGCCCGCCTGCTCGTCTACGGCAATGATCCAGGCGGGGAGCCGGACAAGCTGGAGATGTCGGCGGACTGGCGAGCGCACGCTCCGGTCATGTCCCCCGTCGGCCCTGTTCTCCATCCCGACGACGCCGTCGCGAACAAGATGTGTGCGCTCTTCGGCCGCGCCGAGGCTCGAGACTTCCTCGACGTGGACGCCGCGCTGCTGAGCGGCCAATACACGAGGGAACGCCTACTCGAGCTGGCTGCGGCTGCGGATCCCGGCTTCGACCCGCGTGCCTTCGCGGACGCACTGGGCGCGTTGACCCAGATCACGGACGAGGACTTCGACTGCTACGGCCTACCGGCCGCCGAGCTACCCGCCGTCCGCGACCGGTTCGCGCACTGGCGACGCGAACTCACCGACACTCCGTAGGCGCAGCGGCTGAGACCGCGTCTGCCTGTTCACATGCAATGCCCGGCCGCCGATGAGGTGGCCGGGCATTCCCGTCTGACCCTGTGATCGAAATCCGTTGCCGACCCCGCCCGGAACTCGATAACGTGGCCGTACACGTGAAAGGAGGTGGTCCAGACTTGTATAGCAATCGGACTCGTGAGGTGGCTGTCAGCTAGCCGCTGTCCTCGACAGTGATCGGTCCGCCGCAAGGCGGGCACCAGCACCATCGTCGAGACCGTGTGGCAGCGGTGCGGCGAATCCACGACAGCCACCCGACCCCCGGGGTGCCGGCCAAGTCCAGCCGGCCCGCGCACCTGCGCGGAGCGCCCCGGGGGTCGCTCCATCTCCGGGGAGCGGCGATGTCCATGCGCGAGCTGGTGATCCTCGGAACGGCCAGCCAGGCGCCGACCCGTCAGCGCAACCACAACGGGTACGTGTTGCGCTGGGACGACGAGGTGATCCTCTTCGACCCGGGTGAGGGCAGCCAGCGTCAGCTCCTGCACACCACGGTCACGGCCACCGACCTGACCCGGATCTGCGTCACCCACTTCCACGGCGACCACTGCCTCGGCCTGCCCGGCACCATCCAGCGGCTCTCCCTGGACCGGGTGCCGCACCCGGTCGCCGTGCACTTCCCGGCGGGCGGCGCCGAGTACTTCGCCCGGCTGCGGCACGCCACCTCCTTCTACGAGACCGCCGAGTTGCAGGTCACCCCGATCGAGGAGGACGGGCAGCGGATCGCGCTGCGCTGCGGCACGCTGGAGGCACGCCGGCTGCGGCACCCCATCGAGACGTACGGCTATCGCCTGGTCGAGCCGGACGGCCACCGGATGCTGCCGGAGCAACTGGCCGCGTACGGCATCAGAGGGCCGGCTGTCGGCGAGCTGATCCGCGTCGGGCACCTGGACCTCGACGGGCGTCGCGTCACCCGCGACGAGGTGAGCGTGCCCCGGCCGGGCCAGCGGTTCGCGTTCGTGATGGACACCGGCCTCTGCGACGGGGTGTACGCCCTCGCCGAGCACGCCGACCTGCTGGTCATCGAGTCGACCTTCCTGGAGTCGGAGGCCGCGCTCGCCGCCGAGGTCGGCCACCTGACCGCGGCGCAAGCCGCCCGGGTGGCCACCGAGTCCGGGGTACGCCGGCTCGTGCTCACCCATTTCTCCCAGCGCTACTCGGACCCGCGCCGGTTCCACGACGAGGCCCGCGCACACTTCGACGGTGACCTGATCATCGCCGAGGACCTGACCACGGTGCAGCTCCCACCCCGCCGGGTAGCCTCGACCGGATGATCGTCACGCTCCGCCCCGCGACCGCTCGCGACCTGATGGCGGTGGGCGCCCTGCACCAGCGCTCCCGGGTCGCCGCGTACTCGGCCTTCCTGCCGGCCGAGGCGTTGGTCGACCCGACGCCGGAGGCGATGGGGCGGTACTGGGCGGAGCGGTGGCAGTGGGAGCGGGAAAACCACCGGATGACCGTGGCCGAGCGGGCCGGGACGCTTGTCGGGTTCAGCTACCTGGGTCCGGACGACGAGGACGACCCGACCACCGGACTGCTCAACGCGATCCACCTCGACCCGGCCGAGCAGGGCCGGGGCACCGGCCGCCTGCTCATGGTGGACGCCCTGGACGCCATGCGGGCGCAGGGCTGGCGACGCGCGGTGCTCTGGGTGCTGGCCCAGAACGCGCGCGCCCGCGCCTTCTACGAGCGCGGTGGCTGGACCCCCACGGGCGACGAACGGGACGAAGCAATCGGATCAGCACAAACCCGCCAACTCCGCTACACCCGCCCCCTCTAAGCACCACCCCCAACCCCCACCCCCACCCCCACCCCAACCCCGACCCCGACCCCGACCCCGACCCCGTCGATCTTGGAGTTGTGGTGGGGACTTTGGGCATGGGTGCCCGAATTGCGCACCACCACAACTCCTTGATCGACCAGGCAGGGTGGGTGGGTGGGTGGGTAGGTGGGTGGGTAGGTGGGTGGGTGGGTGGGGCAGGGTTGGGGTTGGGGTTGGGGTTGGGTTAGTGGGCGCCCAGGTGGGCCAGGAGGTCCTGGCGGGTCAGGACGCCCTTGGGCTTGCCGTCGACCAGGACCAGGGCGGCGTCGGACTTCTCCAGCAGGCCCACCGCCTCGCTCACCGGCTGACCGCCACCGATCATCGGCAGCGGGTCGCCCATGTGCCGCTCGATGGTGTCGTGCAGGTGGGCCTGGCCGGTGAAGAGCGCGTCGAGCAGGTCCCGCTCGGCGATCGAGCCGGCCACCTCACCGGTCACCACCGGCGGCTCGGCCTTGAGGACCGGCAGCTGCGAGACGCCGTACTCGCGCATGTAGTCGATGGCGTCGCGGACCGTCTCGGTCGGGTGCACGTGCACCAGCTCGGGCAGCCCGCCCGGCTTGCTGGCCAGCGCGTCGGCAACGGTCGGCTCGGCGCCGGAGTTGTCGAGGAAGCCGTACCGGGCCATCCACGAGTCGTTGAAGATCTTGGAAAGGTAGCCCCGGCCGCCGTCCGGCAGCAGCACCACCACCACGTCGTCCGGGCCGGCCTTGCGGGCGACCTCCAGCGCGGCGACCACGGCCATACCGCAGGAGCCGCCGACCAGCAGCCCCTCCTCGCGGGCCAACCGCCGGGTCATCTCGAAGGAGGCCTTGTCGGAGACCTCGACGATCTCGTCGGCGACACCCTGGTCGTACGTCTCCGGCCAGAAGTCCTCGCCGACGCCCTCCACCAGGTAGGGCCGGCCGGTGCCGCCGGAGTAGACCGAACCCTCCGGGTCGGCCCCGATGATGCGCACCCGACCCTCGGACGCCTCCTTGAGGTAGCGCCCGATGCCGGAGATGGTGCCGCCGGTGCCGACGCCGGTCACGAAGTGGGTCAGCCCACCCTCGGTCTGCTTCCACAGCTCCGGGCCGGTGGTCTCGTAGTGCGAGCGCGGGTTGGCCGGGTTGCTGTACTGGTTGGGCTTCCAGGCGCCGGGAATCTCCCGGGTCAGCCGGTCGGAGACGTTGTAGTACGAGCGCGGATCCTCCGGGGCGACGGCGGTCGGGCAGACCACCACCTCGGCGCCGTACGCCCGGAGCACGTCCTGCTTGTCCTGGCTGACCTTGTCCGGGCAGACGAAGACGCACTTGTAGCCCTTGAGCTGGGCCACCAGGGCCAGCCCGACGCCGGTGTTGCCGCTGGTCGGCTCGACGATGGTGCCGCCGGGCTTGAGCAGGCCGGCGGCCTCGGCGTCCTCCACCATCCGCAGCGCGATCCGGTCCTTGACCGAGCCGCCCGGGTTGACGTACTCCACCTTGGCCAGCACGGTGGCCTGGATGCCCTCGGTGACGTTACGCAGACGTACCAGCGGGGTGTTGCCGATCATGTCGACGACGTTGTCGTAGTACTGCACGGTGTGCCCTTCGTTGCGGCGCCGGCAACGGCGGCCGGGCAGACGTTTCCTCGTCGCCCAGCGTACGTGCCGTCAGGGCACCAGCCCCCCGGGGATGACCGAGCTGCGGCGGGCCTCCCACTCCAGGAAGCGATCGGTCTCGGCGAGCACGCTGCCCGCCAACCACGTGATCATGACAGCGTCGTCGGCGAGCCCGAAGATCGCCAGCGGGATCTCCGGGAGCAGGTCGATCGGCGAGACGATGTACGCCGTCGCCGCCGTCATCAGGGCCAGCCGAAGGCCGCCGTCGTACTCCCCCTTGGTGGTGGCCCGGATCATCCGGGGCAACGCAGCCAACCGCGTGCCCAGCGACGGCCCCCCGCGTGCCCCGGCCGTCAGTGCCCGCGCCAGGGCCGCGAAGGCCGCGCTGCGCTTCAGTGTCTTCCCCATCGTCGCGCTCCTCTCCGCCGGATCAGCGTGGCGGGTCGGCGCAACTCGGCCGGCCTCTGCCGTACCGATACCCCGCCGCGTCGGTTTCCAGGCACTCGGGAGCCGTCACGACGACAGCGGCGTGTCGGACCGGCGCGATAATGTCGTGGTATGGGGGTGGCTGATTCCGTCGTACCCGGTGAGCGCTGGCGGCAGACCCGGCGGTTCGCCCGCCTGGCGGCGATCGGGACGGGCGCCACCGCGGCGGCCGCGGTGGCGACCGGCGGGGTGCTGCTCGGCCAGGCCCGGCAGGCCCGACGCACCATCCCGATGGCCGAGGCACCGCCGCCGCGCTGCGACGGGATCTACGGCGCGAAGTTCCCCGGCCCAGCCCTCACCATGGTCGTGCTCGGTGACTCGTCGGCCGCCGGCTACGGGGTGCACCGCCGTCGGGAGACGCCGGGCGCGCTGCTCGCCACCGGCCTGTCCCGTCGACTGCACCGGCCGGTTCAACTGCACCGCTTCGCGGTGGTCGGTGCCATCTCGTCGGCACTTCGCCACCAGGTGGAGGCGGCGCTGGAGTGCCGACCCGACATCGCGGTGATCCTCATCGGCGGCAACGACATCACCAACCGGACCCCGCGTGGGCTGGCGGTGCGCTACCTCGTCGAGGCGGTGCACACGCTGCGCGACAACGGCTGCGAGGCGGTCGTCGGCACCTGCCCCGACCTGGGGGCGATCCGTCCGATCCAGCCTCCGCTGCGGTGGCTGGCGCACCGGTGGAGCCGACAACTCGCCGCAGCCCAGACGGTCGCGGTGGTGGAGGCGGGCGGTTGGACGGTCTCCCTCGGTGATCTCCTCGGCCCCCGGTTCGCGGCGGAGCCGACCCGGATGTTCGCGTGGGACCGGTTCCATCCCTCCGCCGAGGGGTACGCGATGTGCGCCGCCGCTCTCCTGCCGACGATGCTGTCCGCGCTCGGCGCGGGGCAGGAGCGCCGGGCCACACCGACGTGGGGAGAGGGCGTACGGTCGCTGCCGGAGGCCGCGCAGGAGGCGGCCCGGCACGCCGGCACCGAGGTCAGTGGCACCCAGGTCCGGGGCCGCGACCGAGGGCCGGCCGGCCGGTGGGCGCAGTTGCGCCGCCGGGCGTTCTTCGGTGTCGTCGCGGTGCCGCAACACGGATCCGCCCCCGACGCCTCGACAGTGGAGGGACTGGCATGAACGAGCGCAGCGACCGGGGCGTGACCGCCGGCCTCGCCGGCCGGCTGGGTCGGGCAGCGGCGTTCTCGCTGCTCGCCGGCACCGTGGGCGGCGCAGCCGTCCTGGCTGGTGAGGCGTTCGTCGCCCGGCACCGGCGCTACGCCCAACCGGAGCTGGGGCTGGTCCTGCGGGCCACGATCGGCCGGGCGGGCGCTCCGCCGCTGCGGCTGGTGCTGCTCGGCGACTCGTCGGCGCTCGGCGTGGGCGTCGACCGTCTCGACGACACCATCGGCGGGCAGTTGGCCAACCTGCTCGCCGAGGGTCCGGCCGGCCGACGCGTACACCTGTCCAGCGTCGGCGTCTCGGGCTCCCGCTCGACGGACCTCGCCACCCAGGTGGCCCGGGCCCTGCTCGGTGAACGGCCCGACGTGGCGCTGATCCTGATCGGCGCGAACGACGCCACCGGGCTGCGCCGTCCCTCCGACGCGGCGGCCTATCTCGCCGCCGCTGTGCACCGGCTGCGGGAGGCGCGGGTCGAGGTGGTGGTGGGCACCTGCCCCGATCTCGGCGCGGTGCGTGCCATCGCGCCGCCGCTGCGCCAGGTGGTCGGCTGGTCGGGCCGTCGGATGGCCCGCGCGCAGACCGCCGCCGTGCTGGACGCGGGCGGCTCGGTGGTCGACCTCGCCACCGAGACCGGGCCGGTGTTCCGGGCCGACGCGGGGACGCTCTGCCACGACGGCTTCCACCCGTCCGCCGACGGCTACCGGGTGTGGGCGCACGCGCTGCTGCCCGCCATCGTCGCCGCGGCGACGGTCGCGACCCGGCGCTAGATCGTCTCCGGCCAGGGTGACATTTCCCGCCGCGTCGGCTTCTTCCGCGCCATGTTACTGGCGGGTTAACGTTGGCTCATGCCGATTGAGTCGTCCCGCGACGCCGTCATCGTCGCCACCGCCCGCTCCCCCATCGGCCGGGCGCACAAGGGGTCCCTGCGCGACGTCCGCTCCGACGACCTCGCCGCGACAATCGTCCAGGCGGCCCTGGACAAGATCCCCCAACTCGACCCGACCACGATCGACGATCTCTACCTCGGGTGCGGCCTGCCCGGGGGCGAGCAGGGCTTCAACATGGCCCGGGTGGTGTCCACCCTGCTCGGTCTGGACACGGTGCCCGGCGCCACGCTGACCCGCTACTGCGCCTCGTCGTTGCAGACCACCCGGATGGCGATGCACGCGATCCGGGCCGGCGAGGGCGACGTGTTCGTCTCCGCCGGTGTGGAGATGGTTTCCCGCTATGCCCGGGGCAGCTCCGACGGGCTGCCGCCGGAGGCGCAGGCCCTGGTCGGCGGCGGCTGGGAGAACCCGCGCTTCGCGGCGGCCGGCGAGCGCTCGAAGCAGCGCGCGCAGGGTGGCGCCGAGGTGTGGACCGACCCGCGCGAGGCCGGTGAGCTGCCCGACATCTACCTGACCATGGGGCAGACCGCGGAGAACCTGGCCCAGGTTCACGACGTGACCCGCGCCGACATGGACGAGTTCGGCGTACGCAGCCAGAACCTCGCCGAGAAGGCCATCGCCGACGGTTTCTGGGCCCGGGAGATCACCCCGGTCACCACGCCGGACGGCACCGTGGTGAGCACCGACGACGGTCCCCGGGCCGGCGTCACCCTGGACGCGGTCGCCGGCCTGAAGCCGGTGTTCCGTCCGGACGGTCGGATCACCGCCGGCAACTGCTGCCCGCTCAACGACGGCGCGGCCGCCGTGGTGGTGATGAGCGCCCAGCGGGCCGAGGAGCTGGGGCTGACCCCGTTGGCCCGGATCGTCTCCACCGGGGTGACCGCCCTGTCACCGGAGATCATGGGCCTCGGGCCGGTCGAGGCGTCCCGGCAGGCGCTGCGCCGCGCGGGCATGACCATCGACGACGTCGACCTCGTCGAGATCAACGAGGCGTTCGCGGCGCAGGTCATCCCCTCCTACCGCGAGCTGGGCGTCCCGGAGGAGAAGCTGAACGTGATGGGCGGGGCGATCGCGGTCGGTCACCCGTTCGGCATGACCGGCGCCCGGATCACCGGCACCCTGCTCAACGCCCTGGAGTGGCACGACAAGACCATCGGTCTGGAGACCATGTGTGTGGGCGGCGGCCAGGGCATGGCCATGGTGCTCGAACGGCTGAGCTGAGCTGAGGCAGCCTGCCCCCGCGCCTCACGGAGTGGGCCTCAGAGCGCGCTGCGGGTCGCCGTCACCTCGCCGGCGGCCCGCGCCAACACCTCGTCGCCGGCTCCGGTGGCCCGCAGGTCGGCCGTCACCACCCGCAACTGGTCGGGCAGCGCCAGGTCGTTGTCCAGCCGGGGCACGCTCCGGCGCGGTTCGCCCTCGGCGTCGGCGGCCAGGTTGGCGAGCTCCTGCACCAACCGGTGCACCAGGTCGGCGCGGGGCACGTTGCCGGTCGTCGCGACGGCCGCCCAGCGCGGCTGCTGCCAGTGCCCGACCTGACCGACCAGCAACCGTACGGCCTGTTCCAACTCCGCTGCGCTCATCGCCGCCGAGTCTACGGCCGACCCGCGCGCCGGTCAGCGACGCAGGTAGCTGAGCAGCCGCAGCAGCTGCCAGTAGAGGAAGACCAGACCGGTGAGCAGGCCGAACGCGCTCAGCCACGCGTACCGGCGGGGGCGGCCGTCGCGCACCGAGCGCTCGACGAGGTCGAAGTCCAGGATGAAACTGAACGCCCCGGCGATGATGGCCACCACCGAGAAGGCGTACGGCAGCCAGCCCACCTGACCACTGACGCTGTAGACCGCCAGACCCGGCCGGCCGGAGATCAGGTACGACACCAGGTTGACCACGCTGAGCACGGCGATCCCGAGCAACGTCCCGATCACCAGGCGGGCCAGCCGGGGCGTCGCCCGGATCACCCGGGCCCGGTAGAGCGCCGCCATGCCGAGGAAGACGCCGAACGTGCCGGCCACCGCCTGCACCACGATGCCCGGGTAGACCTGCTCGAAGGTGCGGCTCGCCACCCCGAGCAGCAGGCCCTGGAGCACGGCGTAGCCGACGATCGGCACCGGGTTGGTGATGCCCCGCAACGAGATGACCAGGACCAGCGCGATCGAGGCGAGCGCGCTGCCGGCCAGCGCGGCGCCGAGCCAGGCCGCGTCCGGGATCACCGCCCAGGACACCGCCGCCGCCACACCGGTGACCAGCAGCAACCCGACGGTACGGGTCACCACGTCGTCGACAGTCATCGGCTCGACGTCGCGGGCGCCGAGCACCCGGGCTTCGACCTGGCCGGTCTCGTCCAGCCGGTTGAGTACCGGGTTGTTGCTGCGCACCGCCGCCTCCTTCGCCCGCGTACCCCCAGGGCATGTGGCCCTCGCAGTCACTCTGCCCCGGGCGGACCGGCGGCGGCGGGGAAACGGCGCTGACGACGGCGCCCGCCCCCGCCGAAGCGGGAGCGGGCGCCGGTCGGCAGTGCGGACGAGGTCAGTCGTCGCCCTGGAAGTAGCTCAGCAGGCGCAGGATCTCGATGTAGAGCCAGACCAGGCTGACCAGGATGCCGAACGCGGCCACCCAGGAGTAGCGCTGCGGCAGGCCCATCCGGACGCCGTCCTCGATCTCCTTGAAGCTGAGCACGAAGCTCAGCGAGGCGACCACGATGCAGACCAGGCTGAAGCCGATGGCCAGCGGGCTGCCGTCGCGCAGGCCGGTGTTGACGCCGAACAGCGCCAGCACCAGGTTGATCATCATGACGGCGAAGAGGCCGACCATCGCCGCGATCATGCCCTTGACGAATGCCGGGGTGGCCCGGATGACCTTCGCCCGGTAGAGCATCGCCATCAGGAAGAAGATGCCGAAGCTGGCCACCGCCGCCTGGAGCACGATGCCGTCGTAGAGCGTCTCGAAGGCCTTGCTGACCATGCCGACGAAGACGCCCTCGACGACCGCGTACGCGATGACGAGCGCCGGGTTGGCCATCCGGGAGAACGAAATGATCAAGCCGAGGACCAGGCCGACGACCGCCGCGCCGATCCAGGCGGTGCCGACGAGCGCGTCGGGCACGAGCACCCAGGCGGCCGCGGCGGTGATGCCGAGGATGCCGAGCAGAGCGACGGTCTTGACGACGACATCGTCGACCGTCATCGGCGCCACGGTGGGCGGCGCGGCCGGGTAACCGGCCTGGGACGGGTACTGCTGGGGAATGCCGGGCTGTCCGTACGGCCCGGCCGGGGCGTACCCGGCGGAGCGCTCCCGCTCGGCCGCCTGGCCGAGCCGGGCGAGCACCGGGTTCGAGGTCTTCACTGTCTGGCCTCCCTCAGGGGGTCGTTTGCACGTGAACGTGCCCTTCAAGAGTAGACGGCACGGCCAAGTCCTGGTGATCACGAATGAGAATGTGTCGAGCTGGTGGGTGCCCGGGGCGGGGGTCGAACCCGCACGCCTTGCGGCAGCCGCTTTTAAGGCGGCCGTGTCTGCCTTTCCACCACCCGGGCGGGTGGCACCGGCGCGTCGACACGCGAGGTGCAGTGTCACCGTAACCGGTTAGCGGCGACCTGACGTACCCAGCACGGCTGGCCACATTAGGGTCGGTGCCGTGAGCAGCGCAGCCCCCACGGCCCCTGAGCAGGCCTTCCGCCTCGACCGTCAGGGCGACCGCCGGCCTCGGGCGGCTCGCCTGCTGGCCGCCGTCCACCGACACCGGGCGGATCTGCTCGTCGCTCTGGCCTGGGTGGCGCTCGCCGGGTGGCTCACCCACGGGCTGTGGCCCGATCCGGCCGGCCGCACCCTGGCGCTCAACCCGGAGGACCAGACCCTCTACGAATGGTTCCTGGCGGTCGACGCCCGCGCGCTGCTCGGGGACTTCGACCTGCTCACCGACCGGCTCAACGCGCCCGACGGCGTCAACCTGATGGCCAACACCACGGTGATCGCGCTCGGCATCGTCGTCGCGCCGGTCACCCTGCTGCTGGGCGCACCTGTCAGCTTCGCGCTCCTCGCCGCCGCCAACCTCGCCGGCACCGCTGTCGCCTGGTACCTGCTGCTGCACCGGATGCTGCGCGCCCGCCGACTCGCCGCCGCGCTCGGCGGTGGCCTGTGCGGCTTCGGTCCCGGCATGGTCTCGCAGACCAACAGCCACCTGCACATGACCGCCCAGTGGCTGGTGCCGGTGATCGTCTGGCTGGTGGTCCGGCTACTGCGGGCGGCCGACCCGGGGCCGGTGCCCCCCGACGAGACCGGACGGACCCGACCCGGCGGCCCGGATCGCCGACGGATGGTCACCTCGGCGGCCGGGCTGGCCGGCGCGGTCAGCGCGCAGGTGTTCATCGGTGAGGAGGTGCTCTTCCTCGCCGCCGCCACGCTGCTGGTGATGGCGATCAGCTACGCCGTGGCGGACCGGGACCTGGCCCGGCGGGTGCTGCCCGGCTTCGCCGGTGGGCTGGCCATCGCCGCCGGGCTCTCCCTGCTGGTGCTCGGTTACCCGCTGTGGTTCCAGTTCGCCGGCCCGCAGGGGGTCGCCGACGGCATGTTCACCCCGGCCTACTTCTCCGCCGACCTGAGCAGCTGGTGGGCGGTCTCCCCGCTCTCGGTGGCCGGCAGCGCCGAGGCGGCCCGGCTGACCACCGGTCCGGCCGAGTACAACACCTTCCTGGGCTGGCCCCTGCTGCTGGTCACCGTGGCCTGCGCGAGCTGGGCCGGGCGGCATCGCCGGTTGGTTTTCGCGTGCGTCGTGGCGGGCCTGGTGATGGGTGCGCTCTCGCTCGGCCCCGAGGTGGTGCTCGGTGGCACCAGGACCGCGATTCCCGGCCCGTACGCCCTGATCGGCGGGCTGCCGGTAGTGGACGGCGCGCTGCCGATGCGGTTCGCGTTGGCGTTGCTGCCGATCGTCGCGACGCTGCTCGTGCTGGCGGTGGACCGGGCTCTGCGCGGCACCGGTCGGGCCCGACGGCTGGTGCCCCTGGCCGTCTGCGCGGCACTGCTGCCGATCTTCCCCACTCCCCTGCCGACGATCGAACGGACCGCCGTGCCGGAGTTCGTCACCGGCGGCCACTGGCGGCAGTGCGTGCCACCCGGTGGGGTGTTGGTGCCGGTGCCGCTGCCCACGCCCAAGGAACCCGGACCGATGCGCTGGGCCACGGCCGCCAACGCCGCCTTCAGCCTGCCCGAGGGGTTCTTCATCGGCCCGTACGGGCGGCGCGGCACCGCGGCGATGGGCACCTTCAAGCAGCCCACGTCCGCTCTGTTGGCGGACGTCGCCCGACGCGGTGACCAACCGGCCATCGGCGAGGAGCAGCGCCGGCAGGCCACCGTGGACGCGGACTTCTGGGGCGCCTCGTGCGTGGCGCTGGCCGACGACGCCCCCCACGCGGAGAGCCTGCGAAACACCCTCGAGCAGCTCTACGGCCCCGCGACCCGGATGGCCGACGCCTGGATCTGGCGGGTCTGACCACCGCCGTCGCACAGAGAAAGGCCCCTCCCCACCGCAACCGGCAGGAAGGGGCCTTACTCGTGCGTGTTCGGGTCAGACGCGGGGGGCACCGACCGGCTGGGACGCCTCGACGAACTCCTCGCGCGGGTCGTGCAACTGCCCCAGGGCGACCACCTCACGCTTGAGGAAGAACGCCAACGACCAGTCCACCACGACCCGGACCTTGCGGTTGAACGACGGGATCCGGCTCATGTGGTACGTCCGGTGCATGACCCAGGCCGGCCAGCCGGTCATCTTGATGCCGTACACCTGGGCGACGCCCTTGTGCAGACCGAGGCTCGCGACGCTGCCGACGTGCTTGTGCTTGTAGTTGACCGGCTCGCGGCCCCGGACCACGGCCACGATGTTGTCGGCCATCCGGGCGGCCTGACGCACCGCGTGCTGGGCGCTCGGCGAGCAGAAGTTGCCCGGCTCCTTGGTGAGGTCCGGCACGGCGGCGCAGTCACCGGCGCTCCACGCGCCCTCGACCACCTGGTCACCGTCGACCACCTGAAGGGTGGGCAGGCAGGTGATCCGCCGACGGTCGTCGCGCGGGAAGTCGGTCGCGTCCAGCATCGGCGACGGCTTCACGCCAGCGGTCCACACGATCGTGTCGGACCGGAAGCTGTCACCGTCGGAGAGCTTGACCACCCCGTCGACGCAGGACTCGAGCCGGGTGTCCAGCCGGATGTCCATGTTGCGCTTCATCAGCTGCTGGACGGTGTACGCGCCCATGTCCCGGTCGACCTCGGGCAGCACCCGCTGGGTCGCCTCGACCAGCACCCAGCGAACCTCGTCCTGGTTCAGCTCCGGGTAGTAGCGCAGGGCGTCGCGGGCCATGTCCTCCATCTCGGCGAGCGCCTCGATGCCGGCGTACCCACCGCCGACGAAGGTGAAGGTCAGCGCCGACCGTCGGACGTCCGCATCCGCCGTGGCGGCTGCCACGTCGAGCCGGTCGAGGACATGGTTGCGCAGGTAGATCGCCTCGCCGATGGTCTTGAACCCGATGCCCTGCTCATGCAGACCAGGGATCGGCAGGGTGCGGGAGACCGACCCCGGGGCCACGACCACGTGGTCGTAGGTGATCTCCCGGGCCGGGCCGCTGATCGGCTGCACGGTGGCGACCTTGCGGTCGTGCTCGATCCGCGTGACCGTGCCGGCCACCATCTTGCACCGCTTCAACTCCCGGCGCAGCGGCACCACGGAGTGCCGCGGGGAGATGTTGCCCGCCGCGGCCTCGGGCAGGAACGGCTGATAGGTCATGTGCGGCTGGGGGTCCACCACCATGACCTCAGCCTCACGGGAGCTGAGCTTCTTCGACAGGCGCAGCGCCGCGTACAGACCGACGTGCCCGGCACCCACCACAAGGATCCGCTTCGGATTCACGTTGTCTATCTTTCCCCGGCCGGCTCAGGTAATGCCGCTCGCGGCCCCCATCTGTGACGGAGCACAACCCGTGTGACCTGCGTAACCCTCAGATCGCAGCCGTCACCGCCGTCGCAGCAGCCAGCCCAGCAACGCCGCCGTCCCCACGGCCAGCAGCAGCCCCAGCAGGGTCACCCACTGGTATCCGGCCTCCCCACCCATGCCCGCGGCCTGCAACAACAGCACCCCCAGCACCGCGGTGCCCAGCAGGACGCCACCCGCCCGCAGCAACCACCGGCTGATCAGCGCGGGGTCCACCACCGCGTCATAGGGCAACAGTGCGGCCAGCGCGCAGAGGGTGTGCGCCAGGTAGAGCAGGGCGGCGACGGCGAGCAGCCGCCAGAGGGCGACCGGGCGGCCGTACCCGTCGGTGGCGAGCAGCCAACCGCCGACCGTGACCAACGCCGTGAAGACCGCCCAGACCCGGCGCGGACCGAGCGCGGGCAGCAGCGCGGTCACCGCCAGAAAGAGGAGCGGTCGGCCGGAAAGCACCTCGGAGGGGAAGGCCAGGACGAACCCGGCAAACACGATGACGAAGATCCCGGCCCGCACCAGCAGCGGGGTGACACTGATGCGGGCCACCGCGTTCTGGGCGGCCCGAACCCGCCCGGTCACCGCGTCGATCATCTGCCACCAACCCTCGGAGCCGTCGCCAAACGGGCCACGTCCCGCAACACCTGGTCCAGACTGCCGGCACCGGCCCAGCGCACCACAGGTACGCCGTGCTCCCGGAGCTGCCCGATCATGACCTCCCGGTCCAGGCGCCACAGCCGGTACGCCACCTCGGCCCAGCCCAGGTCCTTCGGTGACGCCAGGTCGGTCGGCAGTGTGTCGACGGCCACCACGAACCGCCCGGCGCGGGCCAACCGGGCGAGCATCTGCGCCGACCGTTCGTCCAGCAGCGGAGTCAACACCACCACGAGCGCGTCCGAGGAGAGCAGTTGCGGGCCGAAGACCTGGTCGTACGGCTCGTGCGAGGACGGATGGACGTGCACGTCGAGCAGCCACTCGAGAACGGTCAGGTACTGCCGACGCCCGGCGGCCGGACGCAGTCGGCGAGCGCCCGGCCCGTACTCCAGCAGGGAGACCCGGTCGCCGCGGTGCAGGTAGTGCTCGGCGATCGCGGCCGTGGCCCGGACCGTGGTGTCCAGCACCGAGGCGGCACCGCTCACCCCGCCGGACCGGCCAGCCTCGGCGAGCACGTCGAGCAGCACCACCACCTCCGCGTCGCGGTCGGAGAGCGTGGCTGCCACGTGCAGCTGCCGGGCGCGCAACGACACCCGCCAGTCGATGCGACGCAGCCGGTCCCCCGGGGCGAAGATCCGTACGCCGGCCAGCTCGCCGCCCTCGCCGGGCCGGCGGGAGTGGTGCGCCCCGACCAGCCCGGCGGCGCGGGGCATGGCCTCGACAGCCTCGAACGGCTCGGTACGCGGGTACACCCGCACCCGGACCGGCTCGGTGAGCACCGCCCGGGAGACCAGCAGGCCGCCCGCCGTGGCGACCCGCGCACCGGCCGGTCCCACCGGATGCCGGCCCCAGCGCACGGCCCGGCCGGCGAGTTCCAGATCCGCCACCGTCCCGGTGGGCACCGCTGTCACGAACGGCCGGTCGGCGATCGAACGGCCCCGGCCGCTGGCCGGAGCCCCACCGTCGGCCGGCGTCGTGGCGGCGGACGGCACGTCGTCGACGGCCCCGTCGCGGGCGAAGCCGGCCCGGGTGATGCGCAGCCACGGCGACACGCGGGAACGCACCACCACCAGGTCGTAGTCGACGCTGTCCGGGTTGCCGACGCTCACCGCCGCCGTCACGTCGCCGCCCTCGACCAGCGGCCCGTCCTCATCCTGGCTGATCCACACCTGCGGCAGCGCCGTGGGCCGCCGGCGCAGCGCGTACGCGGTGCCCAGCGCGAACGGGGCGGCCAGCACGATCAGGTCGACCCGTCCCAGCAGCACCCCCG
Organism: Micromonospora sp. NPDC085948; assembly: GCF_040686315.1. Classification (NCBI taxonomy): domain Bacteria; kingdom Bacillati; phylum Actinomycetota; class Actinomycetes; order Micromonosporales; family Micromonosporaceae; genus Micromonospora; species Micromonospora sp. NPDC085948. The sequence goes on from NZ_JBFBJW010000001.1 coordinate 442,761, forward strand.
CCACCAGCAGCAGGCCGGCGAGCAGCACCGCCCGGCCGAGCGCCCAGGTGGGTGCCCAGCCAGCAGCCGGTTCCGGCTCGGTGGCCATCGGCGCGGTCGGTCCGGTCATCAGTGCCGAGGCCCGCCCGCGGCGTAGCTGGGCAGCGCGCCACTCGCCGGAGCGGGGGTGGCCTCCAGCACCTCGCCGACCACGAACGCCGGGTCGACCCGGCGCAACCACATCTCCGGGCGCAGGGTGATCCGGTGGGCCAGGGCGGGAGCGGCCACCTCCTTGACGTCCTCCGGCACCACGTAGTCCCGTCCGCCGAACACCGCGCGGACCCGGGCCAGCAGCAGCAGCGCCAACGATCCGCGCGGCGAGGCGCCGACCAGCACCGACGGGTGCTCCCGGGTGGCCGCGGTGAGGGAGACGATGTAACGGCCGATGGAGTCCTCCACCACCACGTCCTCCAGGGCGGCCTGCATGGCCCGCAGCGTGGCGGCGTCGACCACCGGCTTGATGTCCGCCTCCTCACGGCGACGGCTCATCCGGCGGCGGAGCACCTCCCACTCCTCCTCGTGCTGCGGGTAACCGAAGGAGACCCGCAGCAGGAACCTGTCCAACTGGGCCTCGGGCAGCGGGTACGTGCCCTCGTACTCGATGGGGTTGGCGGTGGCCAGCACGTGGAACGGCTCGTCCAGCTTGTAGGTCACCCCCTCCACCGAGACCTGCTTCTCCTGCATCGCCTCCAGCAGCGCGGACTGCGTCTTCGGCGGCGTCCGGTTGATCTCGTCGGCGAGCAGCAGGTTGGTGAAGACCGGCCCGGCCCGGAAGGTGAAGTCGCCGTTGCGCTGGTCATACAGGAACGAGCCGGTGACGTCGGCGGGGAGCAGGTCGGGGGTGAACTGCAACCGGCGGAAGTCCAGGCCCAGCGCCTGGGCGAACGAGCGAGCGGTGAGCGTCTTGCCCAGCCCCGGCAGATCTTCCAGCAGCACGTGGCCACCCGCCAGGATGCCGGCGAGGACCAGCTCCAACGCGTCCCGCTTGCCGACCACGACGGTGCCGACCGCGTCCAGGACCGCCCGAGCCAGGTGGCCGACCTCGGCGGGGGCAATACTCCGGTCCACGTCGTTCATCAGATCTTCTCCAGTTCGGCGACGATCACCGCGAGGTCGCGTGGCGACGGGGTGCGGCGAGGCGGGGTCTCCAGGAACGTCCACAGCCGGTCACCCAGCAGGACGCGGGCGCGGGCCGGGTCCGACTCGCGGGTGACGCCGTGCTTCAGGCGCATCCGCTCGTCGGCCAGTTCACCGATCCGGGGCAGGACCACCCCGGTAAAACGTTCGGGTCGGTTCGAGGACCAGTCCAGCGGCCGTTCCCACTGGTTGATCGCGCCACGAAGCGCGTCCCGGGTGGCCCAGTTGTAGCTGCCGTCCTCCTCACCCGTGCCGGCCCGACGAGCGGGCGGCGGCGGGGGTGGCGGCGCGAGCAGGGCGGTGATCCGGCGGACCCCCAGCACGGCGAGCACCCCGGCGATGAGTACCGGCAGCGAGACCTGGAGGCCGACCGCGCGGAGGCCGACGAGCAACACCGCGACCACCGCGGCGGCCGACAAGAGGGCGCGTACCACCGGGCCGGTCCGGGAGCGGGGTGCCTGCGGGCCTTTCGGCGCCGCCTCCTCGTCGAACGCGAGCAGGTCGTCGATGCTGGTGCTGCTCATGAGGCCACCGCCGTGAGCTCTCCGCGCAGCCGACGAAGTGCGGCGCGGGCCTGGTCGCGGGTGCGTTCGTCGACCGGGCGGGTGGCGTAGCGGGCCTCCCGGTAGACGTGCGCGAACTCGGCCAGCACCTCGGTGCTGACGATCGCCGGAACGCCGGCCGCCGGGTCACCGTGCAACAGCCGGCTGACCAGGTCGGTGGGGGTGTCCCCGGCGAGCCGGGGCACGCCGGCCGCGGCGGCGGCCTCCTCCAGGCGCACCCAGCAGGCGATCACCGCCACCCGGGGGTCGGTGTCCCGGTCGTCGAGCTCCACCAGGCCGGCGTCGAGGGCGGCGACCACCTCCCGGGCGGTGCCCTCGGCGGTACGCCGGGCCCGCTGCGTCGGCAGGGCCCGGTTGGTGCGTTTCAGTGCGCCCCGGATCAGGATCCAGGACAGGTAACCGAGGGCGGCGAGGATGGCCAGCCCGAGCAGAGCCATCGCCACGGTGGCGACCCACTCCGGGATGTGTGCCTGCGTGGCCTCACCGGCGGTACGCGGCTCGACCGGGATGGACCGCGACGGCTCGGCGGTCGGGTACTCGGGCACCCACGGGACGTCCTCCGCGGCTGGCGGGATCCGGCTGGCCCCGATCGACGAGTGCCCGGACGCCAGCGCGGCACCGCCGAGCAGTGCGGCGACCGCGGCGACCGGCCACCACCGGCGAAGCAGACCGAGCGCCGAGCGCGACACCCCCGGCTCGGCGGCCGGCAACGAAGTGGGGGCGCGTGTTCCGTCGGTCATCGCCACCACCCCACGCGCGTCTCAGTCCACCCCGGCCAGCTGCTTAGCCTGGCCGAAGACGTCGTCCAGCATCTTTGGTGTCAGCCGCCCGGTGAAGGTGTTCTGCTGGCTGACGTGGTAGCAGCCGAGCAAGTCCGGAGCGGCCGTGCCGGACCAGTGTGCCCCATGACCGAACCTCGGTCGCGGGCTGGGCGGGCGCTGCCCGTACACCTCGCGAAGCACCGGCCACCACGAGGCCCAGGCGAACGCGCCAAGCGCGACGACGACACGCAGCGTGGGCTGGATCAGCGTGACCTCGCGGTGCAGCCAGGGCGCGCAGTTGTCCCGCTCGGGCGGGGTCGGTTTGTTGTCCGGCGGCGCACAACGGACGGCCGAGAAGATCCGCAGGTCTCGCAGGGCGAGCCCATCGTCGGCGGCGACGCTTGTCGGTTGGTTGGCCAGCCCGGCCCCGTGCAGCGCGGCGAACAGCACGTCACCGGACCGGTCACCGGTGAAGATCCGGCCCGTGCGGTTGCCGCCGTGCGCGGCGGGTGCCAGCCCGAGAATGGCGATCCGGGCGTCCCCGGTGCCGAAGCCCGGCACCGGGCGACCCCAGTACTCCTGGTCGCGGAAGGCAGCCCGGCGGGTGCGGGCGACCTCCTCCCGCCACCGGACCAAGCGGGGGCAGGCGAAACAGTCGCTCACCGCCGCGTCCAGGTCGGCCAGGTCGGTCGCCCGCGCTGCGCGGGCGACCACCTGCTCGGGGGTACGGGACTCAGCCAAGCTTGGCCCGGAAGAGTTCCAGGGTGCGGGCCCAGGCACTGGCGGCGGCGCGCTGGTCGAACGCCTCCGGGCGGTCGTCGTTGAAGAAGGCGTGTGAGGTGCCCGGATAGTCGTAGAGGTGGCAGTCTCCGCCGGCCTCCTCGATGGCCCGGCGGGCGGTCTGCACGCCCTCGGCGGCCGAGGTGCCGTCCTCTTCGGAGCAGTGGACGACCGCGGCCTTGCCGGCATAGTCGGCCCAGTCGGGGCGCATCGACTCCCACGGCAGCACCGGGTAGAAACCGGCGGTCGCGACGATCCGCTCGGAGACGGTGGCCGACCAGAGGGCGAGGCTGCCACCGGCGCAGAAGCCCACGGCACCGACCTTACCGGTGACCTCCGGCCGCCCGGCGAGATAGTCGGCCGCGCCGGCGATGTCCTTCGCCGCCTCGTCCATCCGCATCGCCATCAGCAGTCGCTGCGCCTCGTCCGGCTCACTTGTCGTCTCACCGTGGTAGAAGTCCGGGGCGAGAGCGACGAAGCCGGCTTCGGCGAACCGCTCCGCGACCGACCGGATGTGCGGGACCAGCCCCCACCACTCCTGGATGACGATGACGGCGGGGCTGGCCAAACCACTGGCGGGTATCGCGAGATACCCCTCGCTCGTACCCCCGTTGCTGCGGTAGGTCACCATTTCGCCCATGGGCCGTCCTCCTAGCGGTCAGTCATCGTTGGCTGGTCGCCCAGTGGTTCCAGTGCCGGTAGCCTGCCATGCCGCGCCGCCGCCGGGAAGACGCCGGAACAGTGGCATTCACCTCCTGTTCGCCCGCCGGTGACTCCGGGTACGCCGACGGCGGCGGGGTGGGTTCCCCGCCGCCGTCGATGCCGATCCACCGCTGTGGTCAGGCCTTCTGTGGTCAGGCCTTCTTGGTCAGGCAGAGCACGTAGCCCGTCTTGCCGGGCAGGATGGTGGAGTAGATGTAACCCTGTTCGTCCGGCTTGAAGTACTGCTCGCAGGCCGTGCCGGCTCTGGCCTGGTCCTGGGTCTGGTCGTCGACCCGACCGACCACGTTGTACACCGCCTCGGTGGAGGCGCACCCGACGATCCTGGCGTCGGTCACCTTCTCCTGCTTGGTGCCGGTGACCTCGGGCAACTTGGCGATACAGTCACCGGCCCTGGCGGCAGCCGTCTCGTCCTTGTTGATGACGTTGCCGATCGCCGAGACGACACCGAACTTCAGGCCGGCGACGACGGCGACCGCGAGGATCGCGCCGACGATGCCGAGGACCTTCATCGCACCGAACTTCTTCACCTCCGGCTCGACCGACTCGGGCTCGGCCGACTCCGGGTCTGCCGACTCCGGGTCTGCCGAACGCGGCTCGGCCGAGTCGGGGTCGGTCGACTCCGCGGCGGTGACGCGCGGCTTGGGCACAATCGGTTCGGCCGATTTCGACTCGACCGACTTCGGGTCTGCCGGGCGCGACGCGGCCGACTCCGACCCGGTCGACTCTGACCCGGCCGACTCCGGGTCGGCCACACGCGGCTTGGGCACAACCGCACCGGCCGATTTCGACTCGGCCACACGCGGCTCGACCGACGCCGACTCGGCCGGACGGGACACCGCCGCCTGCGGCTCGGTCGGCTGCGGCGTCTCGACGGCCGGCTCAGCCGGTGCGGCGTCGGACGCGGACTGCGGTGCGACCTGCTCTGGCACGGGGGTTCCTTCCGAGGGGTGGATGAGCAGACGACACCGTAACGATCATTGATTTCCGGTGCCGTCCCGCTCGCCTCGTCCGTTCAGTTATTTCCAGCCTCGCCCGCATGATCCAATTCACACACCGTGACTCAACTCGTGGGGGTGGGACTCGGTGTCTTGGTGGGCTCCGCCGAGGGCTCGCCGGTCGTCGTTCCGCTCGACGGCGTGCTGGTCGGCCCGGCCGGCGGCGTGCTGGTCGGCTCCGCCGTAGGCGTGCTGGTCGGCCCGGCCGGCGGCGTGCTGGTCGCGGGCGGTGTTGTCACGGTGGGATTGGACCCGGCCGGACCGCGGGGGCCGAAGGGCGCCCGGTCCACGCAGTACGGGTACGGCCGCAGTAGCGGATTGCCGTTCTCGCTGACTGGACCACAGTCCGGGTAGCCGAGGCGGATCGGGTTGCCGTCCTGGTCGAAGAGTCGGGCGTTCTCCACCAGCCGGCCCTCACTGTCGTAGACGAAGACGTCCCGGACCTGGCTGTACTGGCTGTCGACCGAGGTCTGGTCGTAGTAGTAGTCGTCGGCGTGCCTACCCTCAGCGTCGACCAGCCCGATGAGCGCGAAGACCACCAGCACCGCGCTGCCCACCTGCACCGCCGATCGTGGCCAGCGGGCCAGCTGGGCGGACCGGCGTCCGAGCCAGATCGAGGCGAGGACGAAGCCGACCAGCATGATCAGGCCAGCCAGCAGCTCGCCACCGAAGCGGGGCAGCAGACCAATGCCGCCACCGCTGCTGACCACGCTGACCAGCATCGCCGCCAGGTAGCCGCGCAGCACCCACCAGCCGGGGCGCAGCAGGCGGAGGAAGTCGCTGGCGTGCGCGTACCCCAGGGGTGGACCGAGCCGGGTGTCGATCGCGCTCAGCCGGCTGCGCAGCCGGACCAGCGCGGCGGTGACCCGGTGGTCGAGATTGCGGCCACCGCCGCCCGGGGCGGCGCCGGCCGCGGCGCGCAGCTCGGCGGCGTACGTCTCGGGCTCGCCCAGCCGCTCGACCAGGGTGCCCTCGGCCTCGGCGGCGACCTCGGTGAGGTGGTCGGCGAGATCCTCGGTCAGCTCGTCGCGTTGTGTGGCCGGCAGGTCGGCCAGAGCGGCCCGGACCCGCGCCACATAGTCGGTGATCTCCTGCTCCGCGACGGTCATGCCGCCATCCCCCGATCGTCGAGCAGACTGTCCATGGTGGTGGCGAACGAGCGCCAGAGCTTGCCGGAGCGGGTCAACTGGTCGCGCCCCGCGGCGTTGAGTGAGTAGTACTTGCGGTGCGGCCCGGACTCGCTCGGCACGACGTAGGTGGTGAGCAGGCCGGCGGCGAAGAGGCGGCGCAGCGTCCCGTAGACCGAGGCGTCACCGACCTCCTCCAGGCCGGCCTCACGCAACCGGCGCAGGATGTCATAACCGTAGCCGTCCTCCTCTCGGAGGACAGCCAGGACGGCCATGTCGAGCACGCCCTTCAGCAACTGTGTGGTGTCCACGCAATGCACACTACTGTGCAATGCGAAGTACCGTCAACGATTACGCCCCGACACGCCGGGCGGACGCGGGCACGGGCACGGGCACGGGCACGAGCGCCCCTTGATCGTGCTCGATCAGGGATGTAGTGGCCTCAGCGTATGGACGATGCCACTATTTCCGTGATCGAGCACGATCTTGGCGTGTGGCGAGTCCGTGGTTGTCCGCAAAACGGGGCATCCACGCTGCCCGGACACCCCGGCTACATGGAGGGCGAGTCGATCAACGCCTAGCGCTCGGTGGTTGGCTGGAGGCTCCAGGCGATGCCGTCGAGAATGTCGTGCTCCGAGGCGACCACCGACGGCATCCCGGCCCGCTCCATGATCACGCGGAGCACCAGCGCTCCCGCACCGATCACGTCGGCCCGGCCCGGGTGCATCACCGGGATCGCCAACCGCTGCGCACGGGTCTGGCCCAGCAGGTCCGCCGTCACCTGGGCGACCGCCTCGTACGACACCCGGGCGTGGTGGATGCGCTCCGGGTCGTACTCCCGCAGGCCCTGCGCGATGGCGACCACGGTGGTGACCGACCCGGCGAGGCCGACCAGGGTGGCCGCCTCGCGGCCGGGCACCACGGCGAGCGCCCGGTCCACCGCGGCCGCGATGTCGGCCTCTGCCGCCCTGACCTGCTCGGACGTCGGCGGGTCGCCGGGCAGGTGCCGCTCGGTCATTCGCACACAGCCGATGTCCACCGAGATCGCCGTGCGCACCCCCGCGGCCCGGTCACCGACCACGAACTCGGTGGAACCACCGCCGATGTCGACGACCAGGAACGGCTCCTTCGCGTCGGTCGGCAGGCCACGCACCGCGCCGGTGAACGACAGCCGGGCCTCCTCGTCGCCGGTGACAACCTCCGGCGCGACGCCGAGGGTGCCCCGCACCATCTCGGTGAAGTCGTCGGCGTTGGCGGCGTCCCGGGATGCCGAGGTGGCGCACATGCGCACCCGCTCCGCGCCCAGCTTCTCGATGTCGACCGCGTACGACGCCAGTGCCACCCGGGTCCGTTCGATCGCCTCCGGCGCCAACCGGCCGGTGCGGTCGACACCCTGGCCGAGTCGGACGATCTCCATCCGCCGGGTCAGGTCGGTCAGCGGCGCCCCGGTGGACTCCTCGGGCAGGTCCGCGACCAGCAGTCGGATCGAGTTGGTCCCGCAGTCGATGGCCGCCACACGCGTCGTCACGGCAGCAACCTTACGGCAGGACGGGCGGCCACCCCGGAGCGTGGCCGGGGTGCCGCCCCTCGGACGAGCCGCTCGACAACTGCGCGCCGAGCGCGGTCAGGTGATGCCGAACCGCCCCACCCTCCCGCTCGCTGGCCACCAGACCGGCCGACCGCAGCGCGGTGGCGTGCTCCGAGGCCGAGGAGAGACTGATCCCGACGGCCCGGGACAGCACGGTGGTGGTCATCCCGCCGTCGACCGCCAGCCGACGCAGCACCAGCGCCCGGGTGGCACCGAGCAGTCGACCGAGGGAATCACCCCCGGCGGTGGCCCCGAGCGCGGGCAGCACCGTCGGATAGACGAGCAGGATCGGGTGACCGGGCTGGACCAGCACCCGGGGGCGGGGTCCGGCCAACGGGGAGGGCAGCAGGATCAGCCCGTGGCCGGTGCCGGGCAGGTCCCCGCTCCACCACGTCCGCACCTCCAGCATTGGCTCCCGCCACCGGATCGCCGGGTGCAACCCCGCGAAGAGGCCGTCCAGGCCATGCTGCGCCAGCCGATGGCTGGCACAGGTCACCTGCTGGCGGTACGCGCCGGTCAGATCGGGCCAGAGCGGTGCCAGGACCGCGTCGAACCAGGTGCGGACGGCCCCGCCGAACAGGCCCAACACCTCCGGGTCAGCATCCGCGAACCGCCGCCGCAGCGGGGTGACAGCCGTCTGCGCGTACGACGCGGTGGCCTCGGCCCGGATCCGCCCTGCCGGAGTGGCCCGGATCGCCTCCAGACCGGCCTCGACCGATTCCAGGCCGGCCCACGGGGTGACGAAGTCCGGCAGGCGTCCCCGGGCGGGGAGCAGGTGCCGCAGCGTCGCGGTGGCGGCCCGCGCGGTGCCCGTGCGCTCGACCGTCGCCGCCTGATCGGCCAGCGCCGGTGCCAACGCCGCAACCGTCGGGTCCCGTAGCCACTGACCGGCCAGCAGTGCGGTGCCGACCGGATGCAGCCGGTCGGCGAACCGCACCCGACAGAGGTCGGCCGGCCCGAGCTGGAGACGAAGCATGAGGGACAGCCTGCCCCCCTTCGCCCAGGGCCGAAAGGGTTGTTCCACCAGCGACGCACCTCCAGAGTGGACGCGGGTCTACGGGGGGTGGCCGACGTGCGGCGAATGATGGCGGTGTTGACGGGGCTCTGCCTCATTGTCCTGGTTGCGGCTTGCGGTGAGCGGGGACGGCCCGCGCCGGCCCCGCCCGCCGCGACCAGCGAATCCCCGGCTGCGGGTGACCACGACCTCACCCTGAACCACAACGGCCAGGAGCGCAGCTACCTGCTGCACGCACCACCTGGGTACGACCCGAGCCGGTCGCCCGCGCTGGTCATCGCGCTGCACTTCTATCCCGGAAGCGCCACCGGCATCCGGGAGCTGGCCGGCCTGGAAGCCAAGGCCGACAAGGACAACGCGCTGGTGGCCTATCCCGACGGGGTGGACGGCGGCTTCAACGCGCTGATCTGCTGCGGCAACGCGGACGACGTCGGTTTCCTCAGCGCCCTCACCGACCACCTGGTGCAGACCTGGCACGCGGACGCGAATCGGGTCTATCTCACCGGTATCTCGAACGGCGGCGACATGAGCTTCCGGGCGGCGGTGGAGAGCACCGGCAAGTTCGCCGCGATCGGGGCGGTCAGCGGCGGGTACAGCGGAAAACTGACCACGGCCGAGACCTACGTGCCGAAGAGCCCGGTCTCCGTGATCACCTTCATCGGCGGCCAGGACCGGTACGCTTCGACGTTCCAGGCCGGCATGAAGACCTGGCAGCAGCGGCTCTCCTGCCGGTCCAGCCCGAAGGCGTCCGGTGTGCCGGGCGTGACGCACACGCTGGCGAGCTGCAAGGACGGCAGCGACGTGAGCGTCTACACCCTGCCCGAGATGGGCCACAGTTGGCCGGGGGCGACGACCGGTTCGCTCGCCGACTCCTCCGCAGGACTCTCGGCCACCGACCTGATGTGGGAGTTCTTCGCCGCGCACCCCCGCAAGGCCTGACCTACAGGCGCAGCAGCATCCGGGTGTTGCCGAGCGTGTTCGGTTTGACCCGCTCCAGGTCGAGGAACTCCGCGACACCCTCGTCGTACGAGCGCAGCAACTGCTCGTACACCGGTTGCGGCACCGGTGCGCCGTCGATCTCCTGGAAGCCGAACGCGCCGAAGAACCGCGTCTCGAAGGTGAGCACGAAGATCCGGGCCACCCCCAACTCGCGGGCCGCGTCGATCAGCTCGCCCACCAGCCGGTGCCCGATCCGTCGGCCCCGACAGACCGGGTCCACCGCGACCGTACGGATCTCGGCCAGGTCCTCCCACATGACGTGCAGCGCACCGCACCCCACCACCGCGCCGTCGGCGGGGCGGACCGCCACCCGGAACTCCTGCACCTGCTCGTAGAGGGTGACCGTCGCCTTGCTCAACAACCGCCGGTCGTTGGTGTAGGTGTCGACCAGCTGCCGGATGCCGCGCACGTCGCCGGTGCGGGCGCGCCGCACCAGGATCTGGCTCTCCGGCGCCGAGGACCCGGCCGGCGCGTTCACTCGGCCGCCGGGACGTCCACGCACGGGCCGGCCGTCCACCAGGGCTCGACCAGCTCCAACGTCTCGTCACCGAACGGGTTCACCCCCGGGCCGGCGCCCAGCGCGTGACCCAGGTGCACGTGCAGGCACTTCACCCGGCCCGGCATGCCACCCGCCGAGACACCGGCGATCTCGGGCACCTCGCCGATCGCCTCTCGGCGGGTGAGGTAGTCCTCGTGGGCGGCCCGGTAGTGGGCAGCCAACTCGGGATCCGTCGTCAGCCGGTCCGCCATGTCCTTCATCAGCCCCGCCGACTCCAGCCGGCTGCACGCCGCGGTGGCCCGGGGACAGGTCAGGTAGTAGAGCGTGGGAAACGGCGTGCCGTCGGCGAGACGGGGAGTCGTCTCCACCACGTCCGGGAGTCCGCACGGGCAACGGTGGGCCACCGCCCGGGTGCCCCGGGGCGTCCGGCCGAGCTGCGCGGCCACCGCGGCCAGGTCCGCCTCGGTGGCCGGCTCACGCTGCGGCAGGGGTACGGAATCCGCCGCCGGCTCCGACGGTGGTACGACAGTCACGGTCTCTCCTGGTGCGTCGATCGGTGGATCACTTGCCCGGCTGCTGGCTGTCCGCCGCCTGCACGCTCGACCAGAGCGTGTCGTACCAGGTCGTTGGCCCCGCCGGGGCGGCCGAACCGGCCGACTTCCCGGCGTCCCGGGCGGCGCCCTCCGGGTCGTTCAGCACCACCATCATCTTCTCGCCGGGGCGGCCCATGAAGAACCGCTCCCGGGCCTTGGTCTCGATGTACGCCTCGTCCTTCCAGTTGGCGGCCTCGGCCTCGAGCTTGGCGATCTCCGCCTCCTGCACCGCCTGCGCGGCCTCCATCCGCTCGATGTCGGCCTGCTGGTCCAGATAGACCCGGACCGGGTAGGTGTAGGCCAGCGCGAGCGCGATCAGGACCGCGAACAGCACGGTGGCCCGACCGGTGAAGCGACGAGGGTGGGGTGCGGTGAGCCGCTTGACGGCGCCACCGGCGGCGGTACGCCGAGCGGCGGCGGGACGATTCGCGGAGCGGACGCCCTCGGCGCCCCGGGCCGCGCCCGGAGCCCGACCAGCGGTGCCGCGCGGCTCGGCGCGGACGCCGGTCTCGCGGACCGATCCCCGGGTGGCCCGGCCGCCACCCGACCGACCGGATTGACCCGGCCGGCGGGCGGGACGCTGACCACCCGGTGTGCGGCGCTGCTGCATCGTCACACCCCTCCCCCGAGGCTTCGCGCGCTCAGGCCGAACGGTAGCGCGGGAACGCGCCGGCGCCCGCGTAGCGCGCCGCGTCGGCCAGCTCCTCCTCGATCCGGAGCAACTGGTTGTACTTCGCGACGCGGTCCGAGCGGGCCGGCGCGCCGGTCTTGATCTGGCCGCAGCCGGTGGCCACCGCCAGGTCGGCGATGGTGGTGTCCTCGGTCTCGCCGGAACGGTGGCTCATCATGCACTTGAAGCCGGCCCGGTGGGCCAGGTCCACGGCGTCCAGGGTCTCGGTCAGCGAGCCGATCTGGTTGACTTTGACCAGGACCGCGTTCGCGGACTTCTCCGCGATGCCGCGGGCGATGCGCTGCGGGTTGGTCACGAACAGGTCGTCACCGACGATCTGCACCCGGTCGCCGATCGAGGCGGTCAGCGTCTGCCAGCCACTCCAGTCGTCCTCCGCCAGCGGATCCTCGATCGACACGATCGGGTAGTCACCGGCCAGCTTGGTGTAGTAGTTGCTCATCTCCTCGGCGGACTTCGCGGCACCCTCGAAGGTGTAGGTGCCGTTGTCGAAGAACTCGGTGGCCGCCACGTCGAGCGCGAACACGATGTCGGTGCCGAGCCGGTAACCGGCCTTCTCGACCGCCTCGGCGATCAGGTCCAGGGCTGCCGCGTTGGTCGGCAGGTTCGGCGCGAACCCACCCTCGTCGCCGAGCCCGGTGGACAGGCCCTTCTTCTTCAGCACCGACTTCAGCGCGTGGTAGACCTCCGCGCCCGAGCGCAGCGCCTCGCGGAAGGTGGGCGCGCCGATCGGCGCGACCATGAACTCCTGGATGTCGACGTTCGAGTCGGCGTGCGCGCCACCGTTGAGGATGTTCATCATCGGCACCGGCAGGAGGTGGGCGTTCGGGCCGCCCAGGTAGCGGAAGAGGCTCAGCTCGGCGCTGCCGGCAGCGGCCTTCGCCACCGCCAGGGAGACCCCGAGGATGGCGTTCGCGCCCAGCTCCGACTTGCTGTCGGTGCCGTCGATGTCGAGCATCTTCTGGTCGATGAGCCGCTGCTCGCTGGCCTCGTACCCGATGATCTGGTCGACGATCTTGTCTTCGACGTTGGAGACCGCCTTCTCCACGCCCTTGCCCTGGTAGCGGTCGGCGTCACCGTCGCGCAGCTCGATCGCCTCGAAGGCGCCGGTGGAGGCGCCGGAGGGCACGGCGGCGCGGGCGACCGTGCCGTCGTCCAGGCCGACCTCGACCTCGACCGTGGGGTTGCCCCGCGAGTCGAGAATCTCCCGGGCGACGATTCCCTCGATGGTTGCCACTAAGTCGCTCCTCGTTGTTGTGATCCGGTCCGTGGGTGGGCCGCGACGGTGCGGCTGAGGCAGGTGTTGAACGCAGCGTATCGGGCGGCGCGAACGGGCACGGCGTCGCCCGCGCACCCGAGTCGCCCCGCGTTGACGGACATTCCCGGATTTCCGGGCGTCAACCGGCAACGGGTTTGCGCTGCGCGGACCAGATCCACCAGGCTGGTCGTCATGCCCGCCGCCTCGACCACCCTCCGCATGCTCGCCGTGTCGGTCATCGCGTCGCTCACGGTCACCGGCTGTCAGACGTTCGAGGACGCCGGAGTCGCCATGGGTCGCTCGGAACTCGTCAACGACCTCGCCGCCCGGCTCGACCGGGCGCTGGAGTTGACCTACTCGGCCGACTACCAACTTCCGGGCGGCCAGCGCGCCGCGATCGTGCAGGCCCAGGATCCGGCCCGGTCCGCGTACACCTACCCGGGCGGGCGACTCACCGTCACCCCGGAGGCCATCACCAGGTGTACGACGACAGGCGCCCGCCCCGAGTGCACGCTTGTCGCCCCGCCCACACCGGGCAGCAAACCGACCGTGACGCTCTTCGGCGAGGCCAACCAGAAGGGCCTCGCCACCCCACCCGTGGTGGTCGGGCTGCTGACCGCCGCCGCGCTCGACCCACAGGCGGTCATCAAGCAGAGCGACACCACGGTCGCCGGGCACCACGCCGCCTGCGTCGAGGTGCAGGGCTCGTCGTCCGGCGACTTCACCGCCTGCGTGACCACGGAGGGCGTACTCGGCAGCTTCACCGGGCCGGTCGACGGCAAGCCGGTGGACCTGGCGCTGAGCCGTTACTCCGCGACCGTCGACACGGGCGCGTTCGACCCGCCTGCCGGCGCCGGTGTCGTGGACCGTCGCCCCAGCGGCTCGTGACCGACCGGACGGGCCTGCCCCCGTCCAGCGCAGCGCCCGACGGGTTCCGGCCGGGAGCCGACCGGAGCCGACCGCCCGCCCCCGGCGACCTGGCCCTGCCGGTGACCGGCGCGAAGCTGCTGACCGCCGCCGACGGCCGACCGCTCCGGGTGGTCGACCTGCCGGCCGACACCGACTGGGTGCCGCTGGGCACCCTGGACGGAACACCCGCGTGGGCCACCGACGTGCCCAGCGCCGACGATCTGCCCGGCCGGGCGCGCGGCTGGGCCTCGCTCGCCGCCGAGGTGCCGGAGCCACACGCCTCGCTCGCCGGCCGGGCACTGGCGGTGGTGACGTGGCGGCGTACCCACCGGTGGTGCGGCGCCTGCCGTGCCGAGCTGACCGACCTGCCCGGCGAGACCGCCCGGCGATGCCCCGCCTGCGGCCTGTACGTGCCGATGCAGCTCTCCGCCGCGGTACTGGTGGCGATCACCCGGCCCGGCCCCGCCGGTCGCGCCGACGAGCTGCTGCTGGTCCGGCACGCGACCGGGCCGACCGGGCTGTGGGCGCTGGTGGCCGGCTTCGTCGAGGCCGGCGAGACACTGGAGGCGGCGGTGCACCGGGAGGTTGGCGAGGAGGTCCGGCTGCCCGTGGACCGCCTGGCCTACTTCGGCAGCCAACCGTGGGCGATCTCCGGGCCTGGTGTGCTGCTCGCCGGGTTCACCGCCCGGGCCGCGGACCCGCACGCCGAGCCGGTGGTCGATGGCCGGGAGCTGACCGAGGCCCGGTGGTTCGGCCTGGATGCGCTGCCGGCGGAGCTGCCGCCCGCGTACTCCATCTCGCGCTGGCTGATCGACGCGACGGTGACCGCCCGGCGGCGCTGACCCACGCGCGCGGCAGGGCGGGCTCAGATCCCCAGCAGGGTGCGCAGGTGGCGCGGGGGCGGGCAGTCGTGGGCGAGCATCGCGTCGTGCCAGTCGCGGACCGACACCCCGTCCGGGCGGGCCGCGGCGATCTCGGCCACCTCGCTGTACCCGACGAAGTAGGTGGAGAGCTGGGTGGAGGTGAGCAGCGCCCGGCGCCACTTGCCGGCCGCCTCGCCCTCCTCCTGAAAGCCGCGTTCGGTCATCAACGCCATCGCCTCGGCCTCGGGGAGGTCCTCGGCGTGCACCAGCTGGTCCAGCAGCGCGTTGATGGTCATCCGGAGCTGCATCTTGAGCTGCTGCAACCGCACCGGGAGGCCGCCGAAGCCGAGCCCCACCATCAGCTCCTCCGCGTACACCGCCCAGCCCTCGATGAACGGCCCGGACTCGGCCAGGGCCCGGACCCGGGTGCCGCCGACGTAGCGGCGGGCGTGGGCGAGCTGGAGGAAGTGCCCCGGCATGGCCTCGTGCACCGTCAGGTTGCGGATCATGTGGTCGTTGTACTCGCGGTAGAACGACTCGACCCGGTGCGGCGGCCAGTCCGAGGGGGTGGGCGCGATGCAGTAGAAGGTGGGCACGGGCGCGGTCTCCAGCGGACCTGGCGAGTCGCAGTAGGCCACCGCCACGCCCCGGGCGAACTCCGGCATCTCCTGGATCACGCACCGGTCGTCGACGAGGGTGACCAGGTCGTGCGCGCGCACGAAGTCGGTGGCCTCGTCCAGCGTGATGCCGGCCAGGTCGACGATCGTCGCGTCGTTCGGGTGCTCGGCGGCCAGCACGTCGAGTGCGCGGCGGACGGCCGCGTCGTCGGCGGGGCCACCGACCAGCTGGACTGCCGCCTCGCGGATCTCGGCGGTGACCCGGTCCAGGTTGGCCCAGGCGCGGCGCTGGATCTCGGCGGCGCTCAACTCGGTGTCGAGGGTGTGCCAGAGGCGGGCCTCCCAGCGGCGTCGGCCCAGTCGCGGGTCACGGCCCGGGGCGGCGTCGTCGGCCAGGCCGACGCGCAGCCAGGCGACGAACTCCTCCAGCGCGGCGATCGCCGCGGTCGCCGCCGGCTCGACCCGGTCGAGGGTGCTCGGCGCCTGGGCGAGCAGTGCCGGCAGCTCGTCGCGGATCAGCGCGGCCGTGCCGGTGAACTGCCCGACCGCCGTCTCGGCGTGGATCCGCGGCATGTCCCGCAGCGTCGCGCGGGCGGTGGCGAGAGCGTCCGGTACGGCGGCGAGCCGGCCGGCCAGTTGGGTCAGCCGCACCTCCGCCGGGGCGTACGGGCGGGCCAGCAGCGGGTGCAGGAGCGCACCGGGGTTGTGGCGCAGCGGATCCCACTCGTGCGACCGGATCTCGGTCAGCTCGAACAGCTCCCGGTCCACGAATGAGCTGAGCAGCGCGTGGTCGACCTGCTCGTCCAGGTCGAGCGAGTCCGGGTCCAGTTCGGACAGCGCGTTGGCCGCGTCGGAGAGCATCGCCCGGTCGGCGGCCAGCGCGTCGACGGACAGGTCCGGCAGCCGGTCGTCGAACCGGTGGTCCCCGGCAGCGGTGGCAACCCCCGGCCGTGACTCCAGCAGTGCCTCGACAACCCGCTCAGCTAGTACCCCAAACGCCTCCACCCGGCCCACCCTACCGACCGGCCCACCCACTGCCACCTGTTACGTCGATCATGAAGTTATTGCCGTCGACCTCGGCGTGTCGTGGCAACAACTTCATGATCAACGCGGGTCTGGGGGTTCGTGGGTGGGGGTTCGGGGGTGGGGGTTTAGGCGGGTGGGCTTTCGGCGGTTCGGATGGCCTCTGCGTAGGCCAGGGTGGCGCGGCGCAGGGCAGCTTCCGGGTCGATGCCCGCCTCGCGGGCCGCCGCTACCGTGGCCAGGAGGCTCGCGCCCAACCTTGCTTCGGCGTCCACCTGGGTGTCTGCCAACGGCGGTGGGACCTCGATGCCCCTGCGGGCGGCGCGCTTCAGGATCTGCGCGGCCAGGGCCAGGGCGGGCTGGCTCAGGGCCACGCCGTCCAGCACCGAGTCGCGTGACTTCTCAGCGCGCTTGATCCGCTCCCAGTTCTCGGTGATGTCCTCCAGAGTGCCCGCCTCGGCACCCGCGAAGACGTGCGGATTGCGCCGGATCATCTTGTCGACCAGGCCACCGGCCACGTCGTCGATGGTCCACCGCTCGTCCTCGGGCAACTCCTCGGCGAGCCGCGCGTGCAGCACCACCTGCAACAGGACGTCACCCAACTCCTCGCGGAGCGCGTCGGTGTCGTCGGCGCTGATCGCGTCGTACGCCTCGTAGCTCTCCTCCAGCAGATAGCCGGCGAGGCTGCGGTGCGTCTGCGCGCGTTTCCACGGATCGCCGCCCGGCGAGGCCAGCCGGTCCATCACGGCCACCGCGTCGAGCAGTCGGGCGCCCGGCGGATCCCACGAGCCGTACATCAGCTCCATCTCGGCCAACCCCGGCTGCCGGGCCAACCGCAGACCCAATTCACGGGCCAGCGCCTCGTCGCCCGCCGGACCGGCCAACCACACCACAGTGCCGTGCGTCGCCACCGCATCCAGCAACGGCTGCGTCGCCGGCCCCTCCACCACTGTGACCTCGGCGCCCGCCTGGCGCACGGCCGTGACCAGCTCGCTCTCCGCGCCGGTCAACACCGGGTGCTGGCGTACGACATCCCAGGCCGCGGAGGTCAGCAGGCCGGCGGGCAACCGGGGTGAGGTGACCAGGAGGACGATCCGTGCCGTCATGCTCAGCTGGCCGTGCCCTGGTCCGGCGCTGGGCCCTCGGCACTCGGGGAGTCGGTCGACGGCACCAGCTCCGGGGTGGAGATGTCGGTGACGGTGCCGTCCTCGTTGATGTACGGCAGCGAGTAGAAGATCACCGACTGGCCGGTACTCACCAACGACGGCACCCCGACCGCCCGGAAGCGCGGGTTGATCGAGACGTCGACCCGGTCGGCCTCCTCGCCCAGTGCGGCGCCGAGGGCGGTGGCGGTGCGGACGAAACCGCCGTCGCCGAACGCCTTGCGGACGTCGGCCACCGACATGCCGGCGTCGATCGCCCCGGTCTTGACCAGGGCGCCGTAGACGGCCATCAGCGAATCGTCGCTCAGATCGGCGGGCGGAAGCTGCTGGTTGAGCACCTGAAGCAGGTCGACCCACTCGCCCCAGAGCTGGGCGTACTCGGTGGTGGCCGGCACCCGCAGGTTCTGCTCCAACTGCTGCGGGGTGACCTCGTCGGGAACCTGGAGGTTCTTGGCAGCTGCCACCCGCTTGCCCAGCTCCAGGCTGACCAGGAGGTTCACCACGTCCTGACGGGTGACCGTGGAACGCAACTGCTCCGGCGACGGCGACGCACCCGCCTGGACCGCCTGCTGCCGGATCGCGTCGCCGTACTTCGTCTGCACGTCGGCGTAGATCGCGTCGACCCGCTCCAACGAATAGGTGGTGTCACCGACGTACGCGGCGACGTCCGGTGCGGACTTACCGCAGGCAGCGAGGGAAAGGACACCCAGGGCCGCGACGCTGGCGGCGGCGATCACACGGCGAGCACGCATGCCCGTCACTCTCTCATGCCCTCGTCCGTGTTGTGACGGCCCCCACCTCACCCCGGCCCCCACCTCAGCTCGCCGCGACGGCGAGCGGGGCGGGGGCACCCAGCACATCGGAGAGCAACTGCGCGCACCACTGGAGCAACGCCTGGTCCCGCAGCGGCTCCCCGCCGACCCGACGGGTACTCGGCCGAGGCACGCTCACCTGGTCGGTGGCCAGCTTGTAGACGGCGTCCGGGTGGTAGCGCTTGAGCCGCATCTGCTTCGAATCCGGCAACGGCAGCGGACCGAACCGCACGTGTTTTCCCTGCATGGACACGTCGGTGAGGCCGTACCGGCGGGCCAGCAGACGGAACCGGGCCACCTCCACCAGGTTCTGTACCGGGGCCGGCGGCTCGCCGTACCGGTCGGTCATCTCGGCGACCACCTCGGTCAACCGCTCCTCGTCGCGTGCCTCGGCGAGCTTGCGGTACATCTCCAGGCGCAGCCGTTCCACGCTCACGTAGTCGTGCGGCAGGTGCGCGTCGATCGGCAGGTCGATCTTGACGTCGGGCTCGTCCTCCGACCGCTCACCCTTGAACGCGGAGACCGCCTCGCCGACCATCCGCACGTACAGGTCGAAGCCGACGCCCTCGATGTGCCCGGACTGCTCGCCGCCGAGCAGGTTGCCGGCACCCCGGATCTCCAGGTCCTTCATCGCCACGTACATGCCGGCGCCCAGCTCGGTGTGCTGCGCGATGGTCGCCAGCCGCTCGTGGGCGTGCTCGGTGAGCGGCTTCTCCGGCGGGTAGAGGAAGTACGCGTACGCCCGCTCCCGGCCCCGGCCGACCCGGCCCCGGATCTGGTGCAGCTGGGCCAGGCCGAGCAGGTCGGCCCGCTCCACGATCAACGTGTTGGCGTTCGGGATGTCGATGCCCGACTCCACGATCGTGGTGCAGACCAGGACGTCGAACTCCTTCTCCCAGAAGCCGACCATGACCTTCTCCAGGGCGTCCTCACCCATCTGGCCGTGCGCCACCGCGACCCGCGCCTCGGGCACCAGCTCCCGCAGCCGCCGCGCCGCCCGGTCGATCGACTCGACCCGGTTGTGCAGGTAGAAGACCTGGCCGTCGCGGAGCAACTCGCGGTGGATGGACGCCGCCACCTGCCGGTCGTCCTGCGCGCCCACGAAGGTGAGCACCGGGTGTCGCTCCTCCGGGGGCGTGGCGATCGTGGACATCTCCCGGATGCCGGTGATCGCCATCTCCAGTGTGCGCGGGATCGGGGTGGCCGACATGCTCAGCACGTCGACCGAGGCCCGCAGCGTCTTCAGGTGTTCCTTGTGCTCGACACCGAAGCGCTGCTCCTCGTCGACGATCACCAGCCCGAGCTGCTTGAACCGGGTGGCGGTCTGCAACAGCCGGTGAGTGCCGATGACGATGTCGACGGTGCCGTCGGCGACCATCTCCAGCGTCCGCTCGGTCTCCTTCGGGGTCTGGAACCTCGACAGCTGCCGGATCTGCACCGGGAACTGGCTCATCCGCTCGGCGAACGTGTTGTAGTGCTGCTGCACCAGCAGCGTCGTCGGCACCAGCACCGCCACCTGCTTGCCGTCCTGCACGGCCTTGAACGCCGCCCGTACCGCGATCTCGGTCTTGCCGTAGCCGACGTCGCCGCAGATCAGCCGGTCCATCGGGACGGTCTGCTCCATGTCCCGCTTGACCTCGTCGATCGCGGCGAGCTGGTCCGGCGTCTCCTGCCAGGGGAAGGCGTCCTCCAGCTCCCGCTGCCACGGCGTGTCCGGGCCGAACGAGTGACCCTTGGACGCCTTGCGGGCGGCGTACAACTGGATGAGCTGCGCGGCGATCTCCCGGACCGCCTTGCGGGCCCGGGCCTTGGACTTCTGCCAGTCCGAGCCGCCCATCTTGTGCAGGGTCGGCTGCTCGCCGCCCACGTAGCGGCTGAGCTGGTCGAGCTGGTCGGTGGGCACGAACAGGCGGTCGCCGGGCTGGCCCCGCTTGCTGGCCGCGTACTCGATCACCAGGTATTCCCGGCTGGCGCCGTTGACGGTGCGCTGCACCAGCTCGACGTACCGGCCGATGCCGTGCTGCTCGTGCACCACGTGGTCGCCGGCCTTCAACTCCAGCGGGTCGATGGTGTTGCGTCGCCGGCTCGGCATCTTGCGCATGTCCCGCGTCGAGGTGCCCCGACCGCCGGTCACGTCATTGCCGGTGAGCAGCACGAAGCGGGACGCCTCGTCGACGAACCCGCTGCTCAGCGCACCACAGGTCACCACCAGCTCGCCGGGGACGGGCGCGGTCGGCACCTCCTCGGTCAACCGGGCGCCCAGGCCGGCGTCGCGCAGCACCTCCACCGCCCGCTGGGCGGGGCCGTGCCCCTCGAAGACCAGCGCGATCGACCATCCCTCGCCGGC
Organism: Micromonospora sp. NPDC085948; assembly: GCF_040686315.1. NCBI lineage: Bacteria > Bacillati > Actinomycetota > Actinomycetes > Micromonosporales > Micromonosporaceae > Micromonospora > Micromonospora sp. NPDC085948. Next base: position 463,260 of record NZ_JBFBJW010000001.1, read on the forward strand.
CCAGCGCTTGAGGTCCTCGACCACCCGCGAGGTCTCCCCGTGGTAGAGCGGGGCCGGCTGGGCGGCGAGGGTCACCGCGATGGCGTCGTCCGGGGTGACGGCGGCCTGCTCCGGCGCGTCCTCCCAGGGCTGCCGCGTCTCGGCCGCCGTCTCCCCCTCGACCAGACCGAACGGCGACAGCGTCCACCACGGCTGGCCGAGCCTGCCCGCGGCGGCGCGTACCTCGCCGAGGGTGCGGAAGGCGGCAGCGCCGACGTCCACCGGGGCCAGGCCGCCGACCGCGGCGGCGGCCCAACTGGCCTGCAAGAACTCCTCCGAGGTACGCACCAGATCGTGCGCCCTCGTGCGGATCCGCTCCGGATCGCAGAGCAGCACGTGGGTGCCGGCCGGCATGGCGTCCAGCAGCAGCTCCAGCGAGTCGGGGCCGACCAGCACCGGAGCGAGGGACTCCATCCCCTCCACCGGGATGCCCTCGGCCAGCTTGTCCAGGATCTCGGCCAGCTCGGGGTGCTGCTCGGCCAGGGCGGCGGCCCGGTCGCGGACCGCCGGGGTCAGCAGCAGCTCACGGCACGGCGGCGCCCAGAGCAACGGGACCTGCTCGATGGTCCGCTGGTCGGCGACGGCGAAGGTGCGGATCTCCTCCACCTCGTCGCCCCAGAACTCGACCCGCGACGGGTGCTCGTCGGTGGGCGGGAAGACGTCCAGGATGCCGCCGCGCACGGCGAACTCGCCGCGCTTGGTGACCAGGTCGACCCGCGCGTACGCCATGTCGACGAGGCGGTGGGCGACCTCCTCCAGGTCGGCCTCCTCGCCAGCGGCGAGCTGCACCGGCTCCAGGTCGCCGAGCCCCTTGAGCTGCGGTTGGAGCAGCGAACGGACCGGGGCCACGACCACCCGCAGCGGCCCGGTGCCGCCGTGCGCGTCGGTCGACTCGGGGTGCGCGAGGCGGCGCAGCACAGCCAGCCGGCGACCCACGGTGTCCGAGCGTGGGGAGAGCCGCTCGTGCGGCAGCGTCTCCCAGGAGGGGAAGACCACCACCTGATCCGCCGGCAGCAGCCCACCCAACGCGGCAGCCAGGTCGTCGGCCTCGCGGGTGGTGGCGGTCACCGCCAGCACGGGCCGCCCGGCCCCGTCGTTGTCGGCCGCGACCGCCGCGACCGCGAACGGGCGCAGCGCGGCGGGGGCGGTGATGTCGAGGCCGTCGACCTGGGCGGCACCGGAGCGCGCCAGGTCACGCGCCCGGGTCAGCCCGGGGTCGGCCAGGGCTGCGGAGAACAGACCGGTGAGCAAGAGAGACCTTTCCGGGGAGTCGACGCACACGACGGCGGCCCCTCGTCCAGCCGGACGGGGGGGCACCACGCAAGCCTATCCCCGTCCACCGACACACACCCCCTTCCGCCCAGGTCCGCGTCGCGTCGCGCTCGACACCCCACCCGCGGACCCATTCGCCCAGGTCCGCGCCAGGCCCCCGCCGAGCGCGCGCACGCACGCCGCGCCGCGATCCCGCGCCGCCGCCTTCGCGCGGGCATCACCGATCAAGATCGTGCTCGATCCAGGATGTAGTGGTCTCGAAGCCGGCGGATCCCACTCTTTCCTGGATCGAGCACGATCTTGGCCAGCTGGAGAACGGCGGACTTCGGACAACGGCGGACACATACCCCAGCGCGGCACGGCCGGACGTAGATCTTGACCGATCGGCGGCTGCCGTGGTCGGGTTGCGGGTGTGAAACGGCAGTGGCGGGCACAGTTCGACGCGCAGGTGAGCTTCGCCAACGGCGGCGGACTCCGTACCGAGGAGTTCCGGCTGGACATTCCGGGTCCGGAGATCAGCGACGACGACCTGGCGGCGTTGTTCGTCCGGCACCTCGGGCTGCTGATGGTCGCCGAGGTCCGGATCAGCGCGAAGACGATCATCGAAGAGCCGCACAAGGGCGGCCGGGGCGTCGCGGTCGAGGAGTCCGGCTCCGATCGTCGACTCGTCGAGTTGAGCCACGTGATCAGCGACGGGATGATCACCCTGCCGGGCTGGCCGGCCCCGCGGATCAGTGACTGGTTGACCTTCGCGGCGTCCCGGGCGAACTACGCGCCGGGCACCGAGTTCCACGTGGCCCGGATCGACATGATCGCCAACACCGGCACGTACCTGGACACCCCCGCCCACCGCTGGGCCGGCGGTGACGACCTGGCCGGGGTGTCACTGAGCCGCCTCGCCGACCTGCCCGGTGTGGTCGTTCGTGTGCCGGCCGGCACACGGGCAGTGGACCGGCTGATGCTGGCGCCGTACGAGGTGGCGGGGTGTGCGGTGCTGCTGCAGACGGGGTGGGACGTGCACTTCGGCACCGAACGGTACGGCGCGCCGGAGGCGCCGTACCTGACCGGGGACGCCGCCCAGGCGCTGGCCGACGCCGGCGCCGCCCTGGTCGGCATCGACTCGATCAACATCGACGACATGAGTCCGGCGGCCGGCGGCGTACGCCCCGCGCACAGCGCCCTGCTCGCCGCCGGAATCCCGATCGTGGAGCACCTGACCGGCCTGGACGCGCTGCCGCCGAGCGGATTCCGGTTCACGGCGGCCCCACCGAGGGTGGCCGGCATGGGCACCTTCCCGGTCCGCGCCTTCGCCAGCCTCGATCGCTGAACCGCCAGCCGCGACCATCCGCCCCTCAGCCGGACCGAAGGTGACGCAGGACCGCGATGACCCGGCGATGATCGCTCTCGGACGGGGGCAGGCCGAGCTTGCCGAAGATGCTGGTGATGTGTTTCTCCACCGCCCCCACGCTGAGGAACAGCGCTGCGGCGATCGCCGCGTTCGAGCGCCCCTGGGCCATCAGGGCCAGGACGGTCCGTTCCCGCTCGGAGAGGCGGGCCAGGTCCTCGCCACCGCGAGCCGCACCGAGCAGTTGGGTCACCACCTCCGGGTCGAGCACTGTCGCCCCGGCAGCGACCCGGGTGAGCGCGTCGACGAACTCGCCGACCTCGGCCACCCGGTCCTTGAGCAGGTAACCGACGCCCCCGGCACCACCGGCGAGCAGCTGCGCCGCGTACCGGGTCTCCACGTACTGGGAGAAGAGCAGCACCGGCGTGCCGGGATGGGCCGCGCGGACGGCGAGCGCCGCCCGCAGCCCCTCGTCGGTGTACGTGGGTGGCATCCGGATGTCGATCACCGCGATGTCCGGCCGGTGCTCGTCGACGGCGGCCCGTAGCGCCTCCGGATCGGCAACGGCGGCGAGCACCAGGTGTCCCCGGTCGGTGAGCAGGTAGGTGAGCCCGTCACGCAGGATCCCGGAGTCCTCGGCGAGGACCACTCGCAGCCCGGTCATGGCCGTACCGGGAGTTCCACGGTGACCAGCGTCGGCCCGCCGGGTGGGCTGTCTATCCGCATCGTGCCGTCCACGGTACGGGCTCGGTCACGGAGGCCGGCCAGCCCGCCGCCGGGCAGGGCGTGGGCCGTCGACCCGACCCTGGCGCCTCCAGCACCGTCGTCGGAGACCTGCACCCGCAGCAGGCCGCGCTCCTGGCGTACCTCGACTGTCGCCCGCCGGGCGGTGGAGTGTTTGGCGACGTTGGTGAGCAACTCGGCGACGCAGTAGTAGACGATCGTCTCCACGGCCGGCGACGGTCGCGCACGCAACGCGACACGCACCTCCACGGGTACGGCGCCCCGGGCCGCCAGGGTGGCCAGCGCCGCCTCCAGCCCGTTGTCGAGCATCGGCGGGTGAATGCCCCGGGCCAGGTCCCGTAGGTCGGTGATCGCGGTCTTCGCGTCCCGGTGGGCGGTCTCCACGAGTGCCCTGGCTTCCGGCCCGGCGCCGTCGGCGAGCTTCTCCTTGACCATTCCCAACTTCATGGCCAGGGCGACCAGTTGCGCCTGGGTGCCGTCGTGCAGGTCGCGTTCGATGCGGCGCAGCAGCGCGGCGGCGTCGTCGACGGCCAGGGCACGGGTCCGTTCGAGGGTGTCGACCCGGTCGTCGAGGCTGGTCGGGCCGAGCAGGCTGCGGATCAGCAACTCGTCCAGGAACAGCACGCCGCGCAGCAGCCAGGGACCGGCGAGAAGCATCCCGGCGCCAATCCCGGCCAGCAGGAACGATCGGGGCCACGTGTCGAAGAAGAAGTCCCCGAGTTGCAGGGCGGCGCGGTGCGGCCGGCCAAGGCTGTCGGTGTTGACCGGCTGGACGAACGTCCACCAGAGGGGATGGCTGAGCAGGAACACCGGGTAGCAGAGAAAGACCGCGACCACCGCCGCCGCGAGCACGGTCACCGGCAGCTTGACGATCAGATAGGCCATCGCCCGCCACCCGGTGGCATCGCCCAGGCCGGTGCGGACGTACCCCACCGGGCCGGGCCGTCGGCGGACCGGGCGTGGCGCGTCGACCCGCAGCCCGAGCGCCGCGCGGGCGAGAGCGCGGTGCAGCCGGCCCCAGCCGCGAGCGCCGAGGACGCCGGAGGACAGCAGCGGCAGGCCGAGCAGCGTCAGCGAGAACAGGCCGCCGGCCACGACCGTGAGAGCGGCGTACGCGAAGCCGACGACCGCCAGCGGCAGGCCGGCCAGCACGTACCCAACCTGGTGGCGGAGTTGCCGGAGACGTGTCATCTGATCCTCCCGACCTGCCGGACGACGGCACGCCGGCTGCCATCGTCCCGGACGGGGGCCAGCGCCGGGTGCCCCGCCGAGCATGCTCGGCGCGCACGCCACCCGCCCAGCCGGTCAACCCGTCGTGATCTGTCGGGTTAACCCCACCCGACCGGCGGGAGAGCCGCATTCACCCGCGGGCCGTGGGTCGACAGGGTCGACGGGGACAGAAGTCGTCACGTCGATGGGAGCAAGGTCATGATTCGTCAGCTGTGGACCGTGGTGGTGTCGGTCGGCTCGTTGGTTACCGCACTCGCCGTCGCACCGGTGCCGGCCCATGCCGGCCCACCAGGGGCGGAACGTCAGGCGATGGCCGCCGCGCTCGACCAACTGGTCGCCGACGGTTTCCCCGGCGCGGTGGCGTACGGCCGGGTGGACGGCCGACGGTGGCAGGTCGCGGCGGGCGTCGCCGATCGGGCCACCGGGGCGCGGGCCCGGCCGGACGACCGGTTCCGGATCGCCAGCAACACCAAGGCGTTCGTGTCGACGGTGCTGTTGCAGCTGGTGGGTGAGGGTCGGTTGACCCTCGACGATCCGGTCGAGCGGTGGTTGCCGAGGGTCGTGCGGGGTAACGGCAACGACGGTTCGACGATCACCGTCCGGCAGTTGCTCAACCACACGAGCGGCATCTGGGACCCGACCGGCGAACGGAGCTTCTGGGCGCCGTACCTCGACGACCACGACTGGGACCGGGTCATCGCACCCCGCACGGTGATCGCCCTGGCGGTGGCTCACCGGCCGGACTTCGCCCCCGGCGCCTCGTGGGGCTACTCGAACACGAACTACCTGCTGGCCGGTCTGATCATCGAGGCGGTCACCGGCCGGGACGCGGCAAGCGAGGTACGGCGGCGGATCATCGGTCCGCTGGATCTGCGGCACACCTCGTTCCCGATCACCGACCCGGAGATCCACGGCCGGCACCTGCACGGCTACGACCTGGGCGGGCGAGACGTGACCACCTTCAGCCCGTCCTACGACTGGACCGCCGGAGCGATGATCTCGACGGTGGCGGACCTGGCGCGGTTCCACCGGGCGCTGTTCGGCGGGCGACTGCTCGCGCCGGCCCAGCAGCGGGCGTTGGAGACGCTGGTGGCCACGGACGACGGACCGGACGGGTACGGGCTGGGCGTGCAACGCATGACTGTCCCCTGCGCCGAGGGCCCGACGTCGGTGTGGACGACCGACGGCGGCGGGCCGGGCTTCACCAGCCTGGCGGCGACCAGCCTGGACAACTCCCGGCAGTTCGTCCTCGCCGGCAACGTCTACGACATCGACGCCGACGTTCGGGGGCTGCCGCCGGTGCCGGCGAGCGCGGGCGCCCTGGCCGCGCTGCGATCGGTGTTCTGCGCGACCGACTGACACCTGCGGATTCCGGCGCACGCACTCCCGACGGGGTGCGTGCGCCGCGCGCAGGTCCGTCAGTAACGCACCGAGATCCGGCGGTCGACGGCGTCGACCCGGATCGCGCCCCGTACGGTTTTCGCCCGGCGAACAGCGAACCTACCCATACGCTGACAATATGGCTGAAAATCCGCAGGGTCGAGCCCGGGACTGGGCACCACGCAGCATCGGCCTGCTGCTCGGCACCCTCGCGCTGGCCACCGCGTTCATCGCCGCCTACGTCGGCGCGCTGCACCAGCCCACCCCGCGGGACCTGCCGGTCGGCGTCGCCCTCGGCGACCAGCGCGCCCAGGCGACGCTGGACGCCGTCCGGGGTCAGAGCACGATCATCACCCCAATCCGGTACGACGACGCTGGCGCCGCCGAGGACGGCCTGCTCAGCCGCGGGGTGTACGCGGTGCTCAGCACCGGCCCCGACAACGGCCTGCTCCTCACCGTCGCCAGCGCCTCCGGTCCCTCCGCCACCAGTGCGATCCGGGAGGTGCTCACCACCGCCGCCGCCCGCAGCGGCACGCCGCTACAGATCGTCGACCGGGTGCCCGTCACCTCGGCCGACCCGCGCGGGGTGGTGCCCTTCTACCTGAACGTCGGCTTCGTGCTCGGTGGCTACCTCGCCTCGACCGTGCTCGGGATATCCGTCGGCACCACCCCGCGTACGGCACGGCGGGCCGGGTTGCGGATCGCCGCCCTGGCGGTCTACAGCGTGCTGCTCGGCCTCGCCGGCGCGGTCGTGGTCGGGCCGGTGCTGGACATCTGGCACCACGACGTACCGACGATCGCCGCCATCGGCGCGCTTGCCGTCTTCGCCGCCGCGCTGATCGCCAGCGCCATCCAGGGCTGGCTCGGTGTCGCGGGCACCGCGCTTGTCATCCTGCTCCTGGTGGTGCTCGGCAACCCCGGCTCCGGCGGCATCTACGCGCCCGAGTTCCTGCCCGGCCTGCTACGCGGCATGCACCGGTGGAACATCCCCGGGCTCGCGAACGACCTGACCAAGGCCGCGGTCTACTTCGACTGGCGATCGGCCGGCTGGCCGGCGATCGCCCTCACCCTCTGGGCGGTGCTCGGCGCACTCGGCCTGGTCAGCGCGAGCCTGGTGCGGGGCCGCCGGACCGCCACCGCCGGCCCCGGGTCGCCCCGCCCCGCCGCCGGGTCCGCCTCCGACGGCCCCGGATCAGCCCGCGACGGTGGCTGAGATCACGCCCGGAAACACCACCTCGGAGACAGTGGATCACCAGGGGGCCCTCCAGACACCCGGTGCGCGCGGATACCATCCAGTAAGTCGGACAGCGCTGTCCTTCGTATCCACGTGAGGGAGCGCACCGTGACTGACCAGCACGACCACGACGGCCCCGACGCCGCGCTGCGTGCCGACATCCGCCGGCTCGGCACCCTGCTCGGGCAGACGCTGGCCCGCCAGGAGGGTCGGCCGCTGCTCGACCTCGTCGAGGAGATCCGCGCCCAGGTCCGCACCGACGCCCCGGCGGCCGCCCAGCGTCTCGGCGGGCTCGACGTGACCACCGGCACCAAGCTGGCCCGCGCCTTCTCCACCTACTTCCACCTCGCCAACATCACCGAGCAGGTGCACCGCGCGCGGGACCTGCGCCGCCGCCGCGCCGTACAGGGCGGTTGGCTGGACCAGGCCGCCAAGATGATCGCCGAGCGCGGGGTGCCCGCCGAGGAGATCGCCAACGCGGCACGCCGGCTGGCGGTGCGCCCGGTCTTCACCGCCCACCCGACCGAGGCGGCCCGCCGCTCGATCCTGTCCAAGCTGCGGGCCATCGCCGACGAGTTGGACACCGAGACCGCCAACGCGATCCTCTACGGCGCCAGCGACGAGGGTCCCGCCAACCGCCGGCTGGCCGAGCTGCTGGACCTGATGTGGCAGACCGACGAGCTGCGCCTCGACCGGCCGGACCCGACCGACGAGGCCCGCAACGCCATCTACTACCTGCGCGACCTCTACGCCGAGGCCGCCCCGCAGGTGCTCGACGACCTGGCCGACACGCTGCGCACCCTCGGCGTGGAGACCTCACCGACGGCCCGGCCGCTGAGCTTCGGCACCTGGATCGGCGGCGACCGCGACGGCAACCCGTTCGTCACCCCGGCGGTCACCCGCGACGTGCTGACCATCCAGCACGAGCACGGCATCGCCGCCACCGAGAAGGCGATGGACCACCTGATCAACGAGGTGTCCGTCTCCCGCCGGCTGCGCGGGGTGTCGCTCGACCTCTCCGCCAGCCTCGCCGCCGACCTGGACGCGCTGCCCGAGGTGGCGACGCGGTTCCGCCGGGTCAACGCGGAGGAGCCGTACCGGCTCAAGGCGCGCTGCGTGAAGGCGAAGCTCGCCAACACCCGGCAGCGGTTGCGCCAGGGCACCGCGCACGTGCCGGGCCGGGACTACCGGGGCTCCGCCGAGCTGATCGCCGACCTGGATCTGCTGCGCGCCTCGCTGGCCCGCAACTCCGGGCAGCTCACCGCCGTCGGTCGGTTGGCCTCCACGATCCGTACGGTGTCCGCGTTCGGCCTGCACCTCGCCACCATGGACGTCCGGGAGCACGCCGAGGCGCACCACGCGGTGCTCGCCCAGCTCTACGAGGCCGTCGGCGAGGTCTCCGACTACCCGTCGCTGACCCGGCTGGAACGCACCAAGCTGCTGGCCGACGAGCTGACCGGCCGTCGACCGCTGTCCACCCTCGACACTCCGCTCACCAAGCCGACCCGCAAGACGTTCGACGTGTTCAGCACGATCCGGGAGGCCCAGGACCGGTTCGGCACCGAGGTGATCGAGTCGTACATCATCTCGATGACCATGGGCGTCGACGACGTGCTGGCCGCGGTGGTGCTGGCCCGTGAGGCCGGCCTCGTGGACGTGCACAGCGGGCGGGCCCGGGTCGGGTTCGTACCGCTGCTGGAGACCCCGGCCGAGCTGAACGCCGGCGGCGAACTCCTCGACGACCTGCTGTCGCTGCCCGCGTACCGGGCGCTGGTGAGCGCCCGAGGCGACGTGCAGGAGGTCATGCTCGGCTACTCCGACTCCAACAAGGAGGCCGGGATCACCACCAGCCAGTGGTCGATCCACCGGGCGCAGCGCGCGCTGCGCGACGTGGCCGCCCGGCACGGGGTGCACCTGCGGCTGTTCCACGGCCGGGGCGGCACCGTGGGGCGTGGCGGCGGGCCGACGCACGAGGCGATCCTGGCTCAGCCGTACGGCACGCTGGACGGCGCGATCAAGGTGACCGAGCAGGGCGAGGTGATCTCCGACAAGTACACCCTGCCGTCCCTGGCCCGGGAAAACCTGGAGCTCACCCTGGCCGCGGTGCTCCAGGCGACCCTGCTGCACACCGCACCACGGCAGCCGGCCGAGATGTTGGAACGCTGGGACGCCACCATGGACGTGGTGTCCGAGTCGGCGTACCGGTCCTACCGCTCGCTCGTCGAGGACCCGGACCTGCCGGCGTACTTCTGGGCGTCCACCCCCACCGAGTTGCTCGGCGCGCTGAACATCGGCTCCCGGCCGGCGAAGCGCCCGAACACCGGCGCCGGGCTGTCCGGTCTGCGGGCCATTCCGTGGGTGTTCGGCTGGACGCAGACCCGGCAGATCGTGCCGGGCTGGTTCGGCGTGGGCTCCGGGCTGGCCGCCGCCCGCGAGGCCGGGCTGGCGGACGTGCTGGCCGAGATGCACCGCAACTGGCACTTCTTCCGCACGTTCCTGTCGAACGTCGAGATGATGGTGACCAAGACCGATCTGAGCATCGCCCGCCGGTACGTCGAGACCCTGGTCCCGAAGAAGCTGCACCCGATCTTCGAGCAGATCGAGCAGGAGTACGAGCTGACCAAGCGGGAGGTGCTGGCGGTGACCGCCTCGCCCGCCCTGCTGGAAAACTCGCCGGTGCTCCAGCGCACCCTCGCCGTCCGCGACACCTACCTCGAGCCGCTGCACCATCTCCAGGTGGCGCTGCTGCGGCAGTACCGGGAGTCCGGCGCCGCCGGGCGGGCGATCGCCACCGCGCCGGGCGGCCGACGCGCACCGAGCGACGGCACCGCCCTGGAACGGGCACTGCTCACCACTGTGAACGGCATCGCCGCCGGGATGCGCAACACCGGCTGATCAGGCCGAACGCGGAACGGACCCCGGTCGCTGCGACCGGGGTCCGTTTCGTCAGATCCGCCCGACGGTCAGAAGTCTCCACCGCCGAAATCGCCACCGCCGAAGTCCCCGCCACCGAAGTCGCCACCGGCGTAGTCGCCGCCGACGTCCCCACCCTGGTCGCCGCCACCGAAGTCGCCGCCCTGGTCGCCGCCGTCGCCGCCCTGATCGAAACCGTCGCCGAAGCCCTCCTGGTAGCCGGCGTCATAGCCGTAACCGGGGTCGGCGAAGGCCGGCGAGAACAGCGCGTCGGCGATCAGGATGCCGCCGAGCACACCGGCGCCCGCCCCCAGCGCCGTCTTCCACCACGGCGTCGAATACCAGCCGGCCGGCACCGGTCGACCCTGATAACGCCCACCCGGGTAGTAGTAGGGCGTTTCCCGGCCGGGTTGCGGACCGGCCCGGAAGGTCTGCCCCTGCACGTCGACCTCGCGCTCCCTGGTGAGCTGGCCCACGCCACGGGCGGCGGCCAGCGCCGGCACCTCGGGACCCGGGTCGATGCCCAGCGCGGTACGCGCCGCCCGGATGTACGCGAGCCCCTCCAGCGCGGTCTCCCGGGCCAGCGCGAACTGGTTCGGCGTACGCGCCTGCTCCAACTGCGAGCCGGCCGCGTTGTACCGCTCACCGGCGTCGGCCAGCGCCTGACGTACCGCTGGCTCCTCGCCGTGCAGGTTCATCAACTGGCCGCCGAGGCGCTCGTACCACCGCTGCGCCTCCGCGCGGGCGTCGCCGAGCGCGGTCCGTTGGCGAGCCCCAGCCTGGGCGCGGACGAGCGCCGCGGCGCCCAGCGCGCCGACCAGCACGACGACGAGGCAGAGCACAAGTTCCATGCCAACGAACGTACCCCCGCCTCGCACGTCGTACCGGTCTGGCAAGCTCCGGTGATGGACGTCTCGACGCTGCTCGTGGTGGTCGTGTGCCTCGGCGCCGGCGGAGCGGTCGGTTGGCTGGCGGCCCGGTCCCGGTCAGCGGCCGACATCGCCCGCCTCGATGCCACCCTGGCCGCCACCCGGGAGGGCGAGGGCCGGCTGGAGCAGTCCATGCGGGCGCTGGGTTACGAGGCCACCGCGCAGTCCCAGGAGGCGGTGGCCCGAGCGGTCGCGCCGCTGCACGACACCCTGCGTCGCTACGAGCAGCGGGTGGCCGAGCTGGAGCACGACCGGGTCGACGCGTACGCCGAGCTGCGCGAGCAGGTCCGGTCGATGACCGCCGTCTCCGGTGAGCTGCGCACCGAGACCAAGCAACTGGTGGCAGCGCTGCGCGCGCCGCAGGTGCGGGGCCGGTGGGGTGAGCACCAGTTGCGTCGGATCGTCGAGGCGGCCGGGATGTTGGAGCACTGCGACTTCTCCGAGCAGGTCACCGCCGCCACCGACCAGCAGGTCGTCCGACCGGATCTGGTGGTCCGGCTGCACGGCGGCCGATCGGTGGTGGTGGACGCCAAGGCGCCGTTCGACGCGTACCTGACGGCCATGGAGGCCCGTGACGAGCGGGGTCGCGACACCCACCTCGACGCGCACGCCCGGCACCTGCGGGGGCATGTGGACGCGCTGGCTGCCAAGTCGTACTGGTCGGCGTTCGACAACTCACCCGAGTTCGTGGTGCTGTTCGTCCCCGCCGACCCGTTCCTCGACGTCGCGCTCCAGCGTGACCCGACGCTGCTGGAGCACGCCTTCACCCGCAACGTGGTGCTGGCCACGCCGGCGACGCTTGTCGCCCTGCTCCGCACTGTCGCCTACTCGTGGCGGCAGGAGGCGCTGGCCCGCAACGCGCTGGCGGTGCACACCCTCGCCCGCGAGCTGTACGGTCGGCTCTCCACGCTGGGCGACCACGTGGGCAAGCTCGGGTCCTCGCTGGCCGGGGCGGTGACCGCGTACAACCGGGCGGTCGGCTCGTTGGAGGCCCGGGTGCTGGTCAGCGCGCGCAAGCTCGCCGAGTTGGGCGTGTCGGACGACGAGTTGGCCACGCCCGCGCAGGTCGAGTTGACGCCCCGGCAGCCGCAGGCGCCCGAGCTGGTTGATCCGTCCGACGACGAGGTCGCAGCCCGCTAGCCGGGCTGGTCAGGACCGGATGGCGTTCGACACGACGAGCGGGATGCCCTGCTGGCAGGTGGTCATCATGTCGGGCTCGGCCCGACCGGTGACCTCCACCCGCGCGCCCGGGGTCAGCACGTCCCGCGGCCCTCCGAGCAGCAGGTAATCGCCGAGCAGGACGCAGTTGGGCTCCACCCCGCTCTGCACCACCCCGGTCACGGTGGTGGCCCGGACCCCCGGGGGCGTGCTCGGCCCGCCCGGCTTCGGGCTCGACTGCCGGGCGGTCGGTGCGGGGTCGACGATCGACGGCGTGCTGGTCGGGTCGGGGGTGGGCGAGTTGGTCACCGGCTGCGTCCCGGTCGGCATCGGCGGGGGGTTGCCGCGTTCGGCGTCCTGGCCGCCGCAGGCGCTGAGCGCCACGCAGATGGTCAGCGCGGAGACGACGAGCCGAAGGGTTCTCATGCCAGATCTGACGTACGCCGGGCCGGGTTCGTTCCCGTGCTCAGCCGCGCGCCGCCGCGGCCTTCATGTCCCGCTTGAGTTCCTGCGGGAGCGAGAACACGAGCCGCTCGTTGGCGGTGGTGATCTCCTCCACGTCGGCGAAGCCCCGCGCGGCGAGATAGGCCAGCACGTCCTGGACCAGGTCGTCCGGGACGCTCGCGCCGGAGGTCAGGCCGACCGTGGTGGCCCCCTCCAACCAGGCGTCGTCGATCTCGTGGGCGAAGTCCACCAGGTGGCCGGCGCGCGCGCCCGCGTCCAGGGCGACCTCGACCAGACGGATGGAGTTGGAGGAGTTCGTCGAGCCGACCACGATCACCACGTCGCAGTCGGGGGCGATCTCCTTGACCACGTGCTGCCGGTTGGACGTGGCGTAGCAGATGTCGTCGCTGGGCGGCGACTGCAACAGCGGCAGTCGCTGCTTGAGCCGGGCCACGGTCTCCAACGTCTCGTCGACCGAGAGCGTGGTCTGGGAGAGCCAGACGACCTTCTCCGGATCCCGGACGGTGACCTTGTCCGCGCCGTCCGGGCCGTCGACCAGTTGGATGTGGGCGGGGGCCTCGCCGGCGGTGCCGATGACCTCTTCGTGCCCCTCGTGGCCGATGAGCAGAATGTCGTAGTCCTCGGCGGCGAACCGCTTCGCCTCGTGGTGCACCTTGGTGACCAGCGGACAGGTCGCGTCGATCGCCTTCAGCGAGCGCTGCTTGGCCTGCTCGTAGACCTCGGGAGCGACGCCGTGCGCGGAGAAGATGACGGTGGACCCCTCCGGCACCTCCTCGTTCTCCTCCACGAAGATCGCGCCCTGGGCCTCCAGGGTCTGCACGACGTGCTTGTTGTGCACGATCTGCTTGCGCACGTAGATCGGGGCACCGTAGAGCTTCAGTGCCTCCTCGACCGTCTGCACGGCGCGGTCGACACCGGCGCAGTAGCCCCGGGGCTTCGCCAGGAGCACGCGCTTACCGGTCCGGGGAGTCGCCTCAGCCTCAGTCACCCCCCCATCGTACGTGCCGCCGGTCAGCCCCGGTGATCAAGAGGTTTACGTCAGAAACGCGCCCGATGCTGACGCAAACTTCTTGATCACCGCGAGGGTCCGTAGGGTGGGCGGGTGACTGAGGGGGCGCGCAGCAGCGCGGAGGAGCCCTGGCCGGTTCGGGTGGTCAGCCAGAAGGTGGGGGCCTGGATCGCCAAGCTGGGCTGGGTGTGGGTGGACGGGCAGGTGGCGCAGATCAGCCGCCGCCCCGGGGCCAGCACTGTCTTCCTCACCCTGCGTGACCCGTCGGCCGACCTGAGCCTGACCGTCACCACCAACCGGGACGTGCTCGACGCCGGCGCACCGGAGCTGCGCGAGGGCGCCCGGGTCGTGCTGCACGCCAAGCCGGAGTTCTACGCCGCCCGGGGCACGTTGAGCCTGCGCGCCGACGAGATCCGTCAGGTGGGGCTCGGGGAGTTGCTGGCCCGGCTGGAGAAGCTCAAGAAGCTGCTCGCCGCCGAAGGGCTCTTCGACCGCGCCCGCAAGCGCCGGCTGCCGTTCCTGCCCGGCCGGATCGGGCTCATCACGGGTCGGGCGTCCGCGGCGGAGCGGGACGTGCTGACGAACGCCCGGCGGCGCTGGCCGGCGGTGGAGTTCCGCACGGTCAACGTGGCCGTGCAGGGCCCCTCCGCGGTGCCGCAGATCGTCGACGCGCTCCGGGTGCTGGACGCCGACCCGAGCATCGACGTGATCATCATCGCCCGCGGCGGCGGCGGCATCGAGGATCTGCTGCCCTTCTCCGACGAGGCGCTCTGCCGTGCCGTGTTCGGCTGCCGTACTCCGGTGGTCAGCGCCATCGGTCACGAGACGGACGCGCCGCTGATCGACTACGTCGCCGACGTCCGCGCCTCCACCCCGACCGACGCGGCCAAGCGGGTCGTCCCCGACCTCACCGAGGAGGTACGCCTCATCGGTCAGGCCCGGCACCGCCTGGAACGGGCGGTGCGCAACCTCGTCGATCGGGAGACCCACCGGCTCGACGGGCTGCGGTCCCGGCCGGTGCTGGCCCGACCGCAGGTGATGGTGGACCAGCGGGCGACCGAGCTGACCGCGTTGCGCCAGCGGGCCGGCCGCTGCCTGGAGCACCGGCTCGTCGCCGCCGACGACGATCTGCGCCACACCCTCGCCCGGCTGCGCGCGCTCTCCCCCGCCGCCACCCTGGACCGGGGGTACGCGATCGTGCAGCGCGCGGACGGCCACGTGGTGCGCGCGGCGGCGGAGGTCGGCAAGGGCGACGCTCTACGGGTACGGCTGGCCGACGGTGAACTGGCCGCCACGGTCGACGGCGCAGTGGCGACGCGGTGACCGGGCGAGCGGTGTGCTGAGATGGGTGCGATGACTGACGACACGAAGGCCGGGCCGGACGAACGGCTCAGTTACGAGCAGGCCCGCGCCGAGCTGGCCTCGGTGGTCGAGCGGCTGGAGGCCGGCGGCACGTCCCTGGAGGAGTCGCTGGCGCTGTGGGAGCGCGGCGAGGCGCTGGCGGTGATCTGCCAACGCTGGCTGGATGGGGCGCGGGCGCGGATCGACGCCGCCCGGCAGGAGCCCGCTTCCTGACCGACCGCCGGTGGGGCGGCCGGAGCCGCCCCACCGGACACGTCAGTTGAACAGGTTGTACAGCTCGGCCGGCGCCTCGACGACCTCGGCAGCCGGCGGCTTCTGGGCAGCGGTGGCGGCACCGTAGTCGGCGTACGTCATCTTGACCTCCTGGGCGGCGGTCTGCCCGGCGGCCGGCAGCTGTAGCACCAGCTCGCTGAGCCGGCCCTGCGGGTCGACCTTCGCGGTGAAGGGAACCGTCTTCGCCTGGGTGCCCAGCGCGGCGATCGTGGCGGCGTTCAGCGAGCCCGCCTCGGCGGCCTTGGTGACGTCGATGGTGCCCGCGTACGCGCCGGTGCCGGTGCTGCGGACCTCGGTGATGCCCTGGGTGAGCACCGCGCTACCGGCCGGGTCGACCTTCTCGAAGTCGAACCCGAGGCTGCGGTTGCCCTTGATCCGGGACTGGTCCAGGTGCTGGTACTTGCCGAGGTTGAGCTGCTTGATGGTGGGCAGGCTGTCGGCGGTGGCGCCGCTCAGCTCCAGCTTGACCCAGCTGTCCGGCTTGTAGTGGATCACGTCGAGCTTCATTGCCAGGTCGGACGAGGGTCCGCCGATCGCGACCTTCATCGTCGCGCTCTGGCTCGGCTGGTGCACCTGGCCCTCCGCCGTCGAGCCGGCGCCGGCGAGGGTGAATCGGAAGTTCCCGTTGCTGATCTCCTTGGTGGAGTCGAGCAGGGCCTGCTTGGCGTCGCCCGCCGCCGGGGCACCAGACGGGCTCGCCGTGCCGGAGGCGGTCGCCGTCGGAGTGGCGGTCGATCCGGCGCTGCCGGTCGTACCGCTGCCGCAGGCGGCCAGGGCGGGCGTGAGCAGAGCGGCGGCTACCAGGCCGGCGCCGAGTCGTCGAACAGTCATACGTGTCTCCCAAGAGGGTCACCCGACGACCTGGACGGCGCCGGAAACCGGGCGACGCGGCAGCACCGTCGGCCGCGACGCGCGATCCGGGTCGAGTCAGCGCGCCCGGATCACTCCCTCTCTGTTCCCTGTCGACGGGTCGGACAATCGCCCTTCTGTCCGATCAGTGCAGCGAGCCGGCCAGCTCGCGTAGTTCGTTGTTCCCGGCATCACCGACGACGATCACCGTGCGGGTCGGTTCCAGCAGGACCAACGCCTGCTGGTTGCCCCGGGCCGCGTAGAGCTGCCAGGTCCGCCCGGCCAACTCGGTCGGCCCCTGGGGCTGACCCTGGTCGGTCAGCTCGGCGGGGAGCAGCCGCTCGGCCGGCACACTGCTCTGCAGGAGTTGGACGCCCCGCCCCTCCGGGGTGAGGTAGCCGATCCGCAGGTTCGCACCGCCGTCGACGGTCTGGTAGCGGGCGCTGACCGTCGACCAGTCGGAGCCGAGCCCCTCCGGCTGGCTCACCGGAAACACGTTCGCCGACCGGGCCTGTTCGATGGCCGGGGCCGGATCGACGGTCGTGGCCTGATCACCACCCAGAAAGCCCCGGTAGAACGCCAGCAGCAGCGCGATCGGGACGAGCAGCACCAGCAACGAGATCGCCATGTCCTTCGGCGACCGCTCGGATTTGGCGGGCGCCGCCCGCTGCGGTGGCGTCGGGTGATCGCCGGCGCTCTCACCACCGGGGGCGACGGGGACGTCGACCGGCGGCTGACCGTCGGGTGGCGTGCGGTCGGCGGGTACGCGGTCGGCTGGCTGTGCGGGCTCCACCCCTCCATCTTCGCAGCCGCCCGACCGGCGGTATCCAGGCCATCACCGCCCCGCGCCAACGCCCGGTCGGCCATCGTGTGAGGATCAGCGACAGAGCCGGCAGCGGGGACCGCCCCGCCGCCGGTCGTCCCCGCACCGTCGCGAGGAGGAGCAGCCGTCATGACCAACACCAGGACGCGGATCCCACAGGATCTCGACCGAAACCTCGCCCTCGACCTGGTCCGGGTCACCGAGGCCGCCGCGATGGCGGCCGGTCGGTGGGTGGGCCGGGGCGACAAGGAGGGTGGCGACGGCGCGGCCGTCGACGCCATGCGCAAGCTGATCAACTCGATTCAGATGCGTGGCGTGGTGGTGATCGGCGAGGGCGAGAAGGACAACGCCCCGATGCTCTTCAACGGCGAACACGTCGGCGACGGCACCGGCCCGGAGGTGGACGTCGCCGTCGACCCGGTCGACGGGACCACGCTGATGAGCAAGGGCATGCCGAACGCCGTCGCGGTGCTCGCCGTCTCCGAGCGGGGCGCGATGTTCGACCCCAGCGCCGTCTTCTACATGGAGAAGCTCGCCGTCGGGCCGGCGTACGCCGACGTGATCGACATCAACGCCGGAGTGGCCGAGAACCTGCGCCGGATCGCCAAGGTCAAGGGCACCGACGTCTCCGAGGTGACGGTCTGTGTGCTGGACCGGAGCCGCCACGACGACCTGGTCACCCAGATCCGCCGGACCGGGGCGGGCATCCGGTTCATCTCCGACGGCGACATCGCGGGCTCCATCGCGGCCGCGCGCGGCGAGTCGGAGGTCGACGTGCTGATGGGCATCGGCGGCACCCCGGAGGGCATCATCTCCGCGTGCGCCCTGAAGTGCATGGGCGGTGCGATGCAGGCCAAGCTCTGGCCCCGCGACGAGCAGGAGCGGGAGAAGGCGCTCGCCGCCGGGCACGACCTGGACCGGGTGCTGGGCACCGATGATCTGGTCACCGGTGACAACTGCTTCTTCGTGGCGACCGGGGTCACCTCCGGAGATCTGCTGCGCGGGGTGCGGTACCGGGCCGGCGGCGCGTACACCCAGTCGATCGTGATGCGGTCGAAGAGTGGCACGATCCGGGTGATCGACTCGTACCACCGGCTGGAGAAGCTGGCGCTCTACTCCGCTGTCGACTTCGACGGTCGTCCGCTGGCCGAGCAGGAGTGACAGCCACCAACACGGAGACACCGCAGATCCTGTCGGCCGCCCGCCGGGTCACCGGCGTCGCGTTGGCGTCCGTCTCCGGGGTCGCGGTGGCGGTGCAGTCCCGGATCAACGGCGAACTGGGGGTACGCCTCGCCGACGGCTTCGCCGCCGCGGTCGTCTCGTTCGGCATCGGCCTGCTGGTGCTCCTGGTGCTGGTGCCCGCCACCCCCGGTGGGCGGCGTGGGCTGGCCGCGACGCGGCGTGCCCTGGCGACGGGAACGCTGCGGCCGTGGCAGTGCCTCGGCGGGATGTGCGGGGCTTTCCTCGTGGCCACCCAGGGGCTCACCATCGGCACGCTCGGCGTGGCGGTCTTCACCGTGGCGGTGGTGGCCGGCCAGACCGGCAGCAGCCTCGCCGTGGACCGGGCCGGGATCGGGCCGACCGGCCGGCAGCCGGTCACCCGGCAGCGGCTGGCCGGCGCGGTGCTCACCGTGCTGGCGGTCGGCCTGGCGGTCGGCGACCGACTCGGCGACCCGGGCGCGTTGGCGCTGGCCCTGCTGCCGCTGCTCGCCGGGGTGGGCATCGCCTGGCAGCAGGCCGTCAACGGCCGGGTCCGGGCGGCGGCCGACAGCGCGTTGACCGCCACCCTCGTCAACTTCGCCGTCGGCACCGTCACCCTGCTCGTCGCGTTCGCCATCGACATCGCCGTCCGCGGCTTGCCGAACGGCGACCTGCCGAGCGAGCCGTGGTTCTACCTGGGCGGCCCGATCGGCATCGTGTTCATCGCGATCGCCGCCGCGATCGTGCGCTTCACCGGTGTGCTGCTGCTCGGTCTGGCCACCATCGCCGGCCAGATCGTGGGGGCGGTCCTGCTGGACCTGGTGCTGCCCACGGCGGCCTCCCACCCCGGTGTGAACACCCTGCTCGGGGCAGCGCTGACCATGGTTGCGGTGCTGATCGCCGCGTTGGCGCCACCCGCCCGCCGCTGACCACCCGCCCGCCGGGGGGCAGCCGCATGTCGGAGGTTCACGGCGGCGGCGATTGCGACGGGTACGGCGGATCAGGGACCCTCGGTGGGTACGCAGGGTAGGGCGCAGGCGGATAGGGCACGTGCGGTGGGTAGGGCGGGCGCGGTGGGTACCGGCGCTCGAACCCACGGGCCGGATCCACGAGCCGCGCGATCCGGGTGGCCAGCAGCACGCCCGGCACCGTGGCCAGCAGGGCGAGCGCCACCGCGAACCGGGTCCGCGAGGGGGTGCCGTACAGCCAACCGACGAGCGGCAGCACAGCCAGGAGCGCGGTGAGCAGGAGCCCGGTGAGCGCCCAGCCGATCCAGCGCCGCAGAGCGCCCTGGTAGGAGGCTCGAACGATCATGGCCACCACGGTGAGGACGCCCACCGCCAGCACGAACGGCACGGCCATGAACGCCAGGGTGTCGTCGTCGCGCTCCCAGGCCGCGGTCAACACCATCCCCGCGACCAGCATCGACGCACTGCTGACGACCCCCCACCAGCGCGGACCTCCACCACGGCGGATCACGAGATGACCGGCGAGCGCAGTGACCGCGCAGCCGAGAGTCAGCGCCAGCGTGACGGCGAGCAACAGGTCCAGCTGGCGGTCGCCGGGTCCGCCACCGCCCAGCCGGGGCGGTTCGTCCCACGACGCGCCGAGCTCCTCGAAGAGGAACCCGTCGCGCTGCCACCCACCGTCGGGCAGGCGGCGGAGAAACCCGTCCCGCCCGTTGGCGACGAGCACCTCGTGCCCACCCCCGGCGTGGGGGTAGACGACCAGATCGCGGGAGGCGAAGTGGCGCTGGAAATCGCCCGGGTTCGGCGACCGGCGGGCCAACTCCTCCCGCTGCCCGTCGGGCACCTCCCAGGCCACCCGCCAGGTCGCGCCGGCGTCGTCGCTCTCCTCGACCCGTAGGTGCCCGGTGACGATCCGATAGCAACGCCGGGGCGCGTCCGACGCGCACGCCTGCTGCTGCCCCACCTCCTGGCGGGACAGTCGCCGCTGCTCGTCCTCCGTGGCCGGCCGCCAGGTGGCCGCGCCGTCCTCGCTGACCGCCCACTGCCCGTCCAACGGGCTGGCCGGCCAGTCCGAGTTGCTGTAGCCGCTGCCGACCGAGATCGCCGGGTGGCCGTCGAGCGTCGCGGTGCTCACCGCGTACGGGTAGTAGATCGGGCTGGTGGCGGCTACCGCCAGGACCGCCGGTGGCAGCACCACCAGCAGTCGGACCAGCCGGGCGGTCCGTTGGCGCACCGGTCGGCGGCGCGACCGGTTCCAACTCCACCAGGCCAGGCCGAGCACCGGCAGGGTGAGCAGGTCGGTCCGGTCGGCCCGGACCAGCGACGGCCCGGCCAGCACGGTCCAGGCCGACGAGGCCAACTCGGCGGCGTACCCGCTGGATTTGACGAGCGCGAACCCGGCGCCCACCGCGACCAGACCGGCCAGCGCGGCGGCCCGGGCCGGCATCCGCGGCACCAGGAGGGTCAGCAGCACCGCGACCAGCGGCGGGGCGAGCACCAGACCGGCGAGGTCGCTCAGCTTGCCGGTCAGCAGGCCGGGGTGGGCCGCCTTCAGTACGTGGTCGTTGAGCAGCAGCAGGACCAGGGCGATCACGGTGGCGGGATGGCAGAGCCAGGACAGCGTGGTGGGTGCGCCATCCTGCGGTTTCTCGGAACCCGTCATCCGGACAGGATCCGGTCGACCTGTCTCGATCCGGACTCAGGTCGGTCTGGGTCCGATACCGACCGTCAGCCGGCGTCGGAGGAGTGCCCCGGGAAGAGGTGTGCGCTCGGGTCGATGGCCACGGCCGCGTTGTTGACAGCCGTCGCCGCCTCGCCGAAGCCGGTGGCGATCAGCCGCACCTTGCCCGGGTATTCGGTGATGTCGCCCGCCGCGAAGACCCGGGGCAGGTTGGTGGCCATCGCGCTGTCCACCAGGATGTGCCGGCGGTCCAGACGCAGCCCCCACTCGGCGAGCGGTCCCAGATCGGCGGTGAAGCCCAGCGCGGCGACCACGGTGTCCACCGGCAGTGTCTCGGTGGCACCACCGCGGACGGTCACCTCGGCGGCGGTCACCGCGCCCTCCCCGATCAGCCGGCTGACCTCGGCGTTGACCACCACCCGCACCGGTAGGGACAGCACCCGGGCGACAGTCGAGGCGTGCGCCCGGAACTTTTCCCGGCGGTGCACGAGGGTCACCGAACGGGCCAGTGGTTGCAGCGCCAACGCCCAGTCGAAGGCGGAGTCGCCACCACCGACGATCAGCACGTCCCGGTCGGCGAGCGCGGCCGGCTCGGTGACGAAGTAGACGATCCCGGTGCCGGGAGCGCCGTCGGCGCACGGCAGCGGCCGCGGGCTGAAGCTGCCGAGCCCGCCGGTGACCACCACCGCACCGCAACCGAGCTGCGCACCCCCGGCCAGGCCGAGCACTGGGCGGTCGTCGACGTACGAGAGTTTCTCGGCACGGGTGTCGAGCAGGTATTGCGGTGCGAACGGGGCGGCCTGTGCGACCAGGTTGGCCACCAGGTCCCGGCCCTTGACAGCGGGAAAGCCGGCCACGTCGAGGATCAACTTTTCCGGGTACATGGCGGTGACCTGACCGCCGGGCTCGGGCAGCGCGTCGATCACCGCCACCGACAGACCTCGGAACCCGGCGTAGTACGCGGCGAAGAGACCGGCCGGACCGGCCCCGATCACGGCGACATCGACCTCGCGCATGGCGTACCGTCGCTTTCCGCTTACGGATCAACGCAGGCTGATCTTCGACGGTAGGCGGGTGTCGGTGGTCCGGCAAGCACCCCTCCGGGGCGCGCCGGGGAATTGGTCAGGGCAGGCGGAGGGTGTCACCCGAGTAGTCCGGCCCATCCAACGCTGGGCGTCGACGGCGGAACAGGATCGCCGCCACCACCCCTCCGAGCAGGCCGAACAGGTGACCCTGCCAGGAGATCCGCTCGTCGGTGGGGAGGATGCCGACCAGTTGCCAGCCGTAGAGCAGGCCGACCAGCAGGAAGACCGCGAAGTTCCACCAGCTGCGTTCGACGATGCCCCGGGTGAGCAGGATGCCCAGGTAGCCGAAGATGACGCCGCTGGCACCGACCACCACCGAGTTGGGCGAGCCGGTGAACCAGACGCCGAGCCCGCTGACCAGGATGATGACCAGGGTCGACCAGAGGAAGCGGCGGGCGCCGGCGGCCAGGACGAACGTGCCCAGCAGGATCAGCGGGATGCTGTTGCTGTAGAGGTGGTCGAAGCCGTGGTGCAGGAACGGGGAGAAGAAGACCCCGTCCAACCCTTCGATGCGCTGCGGGATGATGCCGGCGTTGGCGTCCAGGCCGAACGCGAGCCCCTGGTCGACGGCCTCGATGAGGAAGAGGAACGGGACGACCGCGCACATGGCGACGAACGCCCGGCCGAGCGCGGCGTAGAACGCCTCGGTGCCGAACCGGTAGGGGTCGCCGCTTGACGGGTGCAGGGTCACTCCACAACTGCTATCAGCAAAAGCGGCCGACCGCCACTCACGTCCCGTCCGAAGTACGCGCGAAGGCGGGGCGAGTGGAGACCCACCCGCCCCGCCTTCGAGAGCTGTCAGTAGTGGTTGTTGTTCTGGAAGAAGGTCCAGGCGCCGCAGGGCGTCTTGTACCTGCCCTTGATGTAGCCCAAGCCCCACTTGATCTGGGTGGCCGGGTTGGTCCGCCAGTCGGAGGCGACCGAACCCATCTTGCTGCCCGGCAGGGACTGCGGGATGCCGTACGCACCGGACGAGTTGTTGGCGGCCTTGTGGTTCCAGCCGCTCTCCTTGGTCCAGAGCTTCTCCAGGCAGGGGAACTCGGAGATGCCGAAGCCCGAGTCGATCATGAGGGCGCAGCCGATCTTGCGGTTGCCGCTGTACTCCTCGCAGGACGCCGGGATCGGTCCGTCGTACGGCTTGGCGGGCGCGTTGGCGGCCGCGCGTTCGCGCTTGCGGGACGCCGCGGCGGCCTCGGCCCGACGGGCCCGCTCGGCGGCCTCCTTCGCGGCCTGCGCCGCCCGCAGCTTGGCCTGGTACTCGGCGGCCCGCTGCTTGGAGACCTGCACCTGGTGGGCGGCCTGCCGTTCCCGCTGGTACGCGAGGTCGGCCTGGTCGATCTCGCGGCTAACCTGCTCGGTCAGGCCCTGTTGCTGGGTTTCCCGGTCTTCGCCCAGGTAGAAGCCGCCGGCAACGCCCACGGACAGCAGGGCGACAGCAGCCGTACGGGCACCCAACCGGCTCCACAGCCGACTCACGAAGTGGTCCCTTCGTCGGGAGCAAGGACGTGGCGCGGCCGGGCCACAGGTGGGCTGCCAACCGTGCCACGAGCGTCCCGACCGATTGCCGGTCGCGCCGACACACCGACCGCCGCCGATGTCGCCCGCCTCGCGACGAACGATCACCAACGATCCGGGTGGTGCGTGGACGCTCGTGGGACACGATTGCGCACAGTGAGGCCGATGGGAAACCGACCGGCGCCTTTGTGATCTGCGCCACACGTTTAATGCGGACAAAAGCCCACAAAAGCACCCGTCAGATCGGGATGTCCTCCAGGAGATCGGTGACCATCGCGGCGATCGGCGACCGCTCCGAACGGCTGAGGGTGACGTGCGCGAAGAGCGGATGACCCTTGAGCGCCTCGATGACGGCCGTCACGCCGTCGTGCCGACCGACCCGCAGATTGTCCCGCTGGGCCACGTCGTGGGTGAGCACCACCCGGGAGCCCTGCCCGATCCGGGACAGCACCGTCAACAGCACCCCGCGCTCCAGGGACTGCGCCTCGTCCACGATCACGTAGGCGTCGTGCAGGCTGCGACCCCGAATGTGGGTCAGCGGCAGCACCTCCAGGATGCCCCGCGAGGTGACCTCCTCCAGCACGTTCTCGTGCACCACCGCGCCGAGCGTGTCGAAGACCGCCTGCGCCCACGGCGACATCTTCTCCGACTCCGAACCGGGCAGGTAGCCCAGCTCCTGGCCGCCGACGGCGTACAGCGGGCGGAACACGATCACCTTCTTGTGCCGGCGGCGCTCCATCACCGCCTCCAGCCCGGCGCAGAGCGCCAACGCCGACTTGCCGGTGCCCGCCCGGCCGCCCAGCGACACGATCCCGATCGACTCGTCGAGCAACATGTCGAGGGCGATGCGCTGCTCGGCCGAGCGGCCGTGCAACCCGAACGCCTCCCGGTCACCCCGCACCAGCCGGACCGACTTGTCCGGCAGCACCCGGCCGAGCGCGGAGCCCCGCCCCGAGTGCAACACCAGGCCGGTGTGGCAGGGCAGACCGGCCGCCTCGTCGAGGTCGAGCGTCTCGCCGGCGTACAACGACCCGATCTGCTCCTCGGTCAGGTCCATCTCGGACATGCCGGTCCAGGTCGGGTCGCTGGCCTGACCGTGGCGGTACTCGTCGGCCCGCAGGCCCACCGAGGCCGCCTTGACCCGTAGCGGCATGTCCTTGCTGACCAGGGTGACCTCCCGGCCCTCGCCGGCGAGGTTGAGCGCGACGGAGAGGATCCGGGCGTCGTTGCTCTCGGTCCGGAAACCGGGTGGCAGCACGCCGTCGTCGGTGTGGTTGAGCTCCACCCGCAGGGTGCCGCCGACGTCGTTGGCCGGCACCGGTCGGTCGAGTCGACCATGCCGGACCCGCAGGTCGTCGAGCATCCGGAGCGACTGCCGGGCGAACCAGCCCAGCTCCGGATGGTGCCGCTTGCCCTCCAGTTCGGTGATGACCACCAGAGGCAGCACCACCTCGTGCTCCGCGAACCGGTGGAACGCCGCCGGATCGGAGAGCAGCACGGACGTGTCCAGGACAAAGGCCTGGCCGGCTGGTCGCGGCTCCTTCGGGTCGGCCGGCGCGGCGGCCGCCGTGCGGCGGCTCCTGGTGGCACGGCGGTTCGTGGCAGTCGCGGCCGGGGTCTGGTCGGCACCGGCGGTGGTACGGCGAGTCGTCACAGGCCTGCTCCGACGGATGGGCATCCGCCACCCGTGTTCCGGCTCCTCCGGTGCCCGGGGACACGGGGTCGGATGCGGAACCCCATGCGCGAGGTCGCAGATCCGGGCGGACCGGCTGGCTCGGGAGAACCCCGTGCCATGCCTAGACGCTAGCCCCGCCGGACCCTTCCGGCTAGGGGGCCGACGTGGATCTACCTAGACGGGCGTGTGAACACGGCTTCGCGGGGTCCCGCACCACCGGGAAGGCCGGCGGTGGGCGCGGCGGAACCGGCCGGGATGCATGCCCCCTGCGCGCACCCCGGCCGGTCTGGGGTCACCGTCACCGGTCTGACGTGACCCCGACGGTGCGTGTCCGCCGCGGACGACGCACCGCGTCGGTGGTGTCGGTCGGCGGGATCGTGCCCGCCGACCGACCTCAACCGGTACGTCGAACGAGCGTGCCGGTCGGGTGCCGCCCGGTGATCGGGGCGGCCGGCGCACTGAACGACGAGCCGGTGTACGTGGTGCCGGGGCGGGCGACGGTGCTGGCCGAGCGGACGACGCCCGCCGGGGAGACCGACAGGGCGGAGGCGATCGCGGCCTGGGCGTCGCGGCGACGGCGGTTCCAGGCGCCCCGGTCACCGTCGAAGTAGCCCTGCCGGTAGCCGAAGCGGTAGCCGATGCGGTAGCTGAGCTGCCCGTGCAACCGGCCGGCCGCGTAGCTGGTCGCGCCGAGCACCAGGACGAGGAATACCGCGAGAAACGGGCTCATCGGGCGACCCCGGCCCGGCCCGGACGCCCGGTCACTTCTCCTCCGGCTCGATCGTGGTGGGATCCGCGACGAGCAGCCGGTCCAGGTCGTCGGTGCTGACCTCCTCGACCAGCTCGACGCTGATCCGGCAGCCGTCCAGCATGATCTCGGCCACCGAGGAACGGCGGATCTCGCCGCCTGCGTCGTAGACCCGGACGCTCAGCTCCGGGCAGCCGAGGTGGGTACGCCAGGCGTTCCACTCGGCGCGGTCGCCGACACTCAGCGACAGGTAGCGGCAGCCTCGGGCGAGGTAGAGGCGCCAAGGGGCGGTCAGCCCCGCGGCCACCCCCTCGGCGATCAGCCCGAAGGCCTGGGCGCGGGTGGCGAGCTCGGTCACCACACCCCCTCCGAACCGGGGGTGTGACGCATGTGAGCACCAATCGTCTCATGCACGTGACACACCGTAGATTGTCCCATGGGCGTGACAGTATCAGCTTTTCGTCCGCTTACGCTTGCCACTACGGGCATCTATTCTGCCCGCGTGACACCCCTCGACAGTGGCACTGAATCGTTTACCGGAAATCCGAAGCTACCGTCACGTAGGCGTGACAGTGGCGAGCCGGGGCGCGCGCTCGTCACCGGCTGGCCGTACGGTCACGGGGTGACCGAGACGGCCAATGCGCGGAAAATCGCCTTCGCCACCTTCGTCCGCCGCGCCCTGGACGAGGCACGAGCGACCCGAGCCTGGAGTGGCACCGAGGTGTCCCGGCGCACCGGGGTCTCCCGGCAGACCATCAACCGGTGGGTCCGGGGCGACTGGGCCAGCGACCCGGAAGCCGAACGGGTGGTCGCCTTCTGCGAGGGCCTGGGGCTGAACCCGGCGGCCGCCTTCGCCGCACTCGGCTGGGACCGCACCGCGGCCGGCCCCCGCGGTGGCCAGCCCGCCCCTCCGATGGACCCGGACGTGGAGGCCCTGCTCCGCCGCCTGGTCGACCCGAACGTCTCGGACGCGGAGAAGTTCCACATCCGCGAAACCATCAGATATCTCGCATACCGCCCAACGCTGCCGGTCGATGTCCGAAATAGAGGCAATCAAGCAGGGTAGTTCCTCAGATGGCGAAAGAACGCCTGGTCAGGTTCATTCGTTTGCCTCCGGGGCCGGAACGGGCACGCTAGCGTCCGTACTCGTACTGCTTGGGCTCGTCATCGGCGGGGGGACGGGACAAGGCCGAACCCAGCCCTGCGGGACAAAAGGAGGGGTCTGTCCATGACCCTGAAGTGGTTGGCAGTCGTGGTCGCGACGGTGTCGATGACACTGTGGGCGACCGGCAACGCGGTGACCCTCGCGGTCGACGGCGGGCAGCTTCCGCTGCTCGTGAACCTCTTCGTGCTCATCACCGCCGGCACCGCGGTCATCCTGGCCGTCGTCGCCGAGCTGCACGAGCGGATGAACGACCGGATCAGCGCGCTCACCGAGTTCCTGGTGGCACGGCTCAACGAGATCGAGAACCACACCGGCGATCGCAACACCGGGTTTGTGGAGGGCTACCTGTTGAGCCACGGCCAGGACGCGGCGGTGGTGCCGTTCGGCCGACGTGGACGAGGAGCCGCCGAACGCTGATCGCCCACCGCGTAACGGGTCCGCTCGGCCAGGAATGAGCCTTCGTCGCCGGGGTACGCTGACGCGCGTGCCGCCGTTGAATCTGGGCAATCATCAGCCGAGAACCCCGTTGAACGCCGACCAGGCCTGGCGGACCACCGCCAGCCGGGCGGCCGGGACCGTGCTCTTCTTCGACTTCGACGGCACGCTCGCGCCCGTCGACGACGATCCGACCGCGGTACGCCCGGCTCCCAAGGCGTTGGCCGCGATCGAGGCACTCGCCCCGGTCGTGCAGCGGGTCGCGATCGTCTCCGCCCGACCCGTCGAGTTCCTTCGGGATCAGCTCGGCGGGCTCACCGGCGTGGACCTCTACGGCCTCTACGGGCTGGAGCACAGCCATTCCGGCGGGGAGACCGTCACCGAGCCGGCCGCGCTGCCCTGGGTGCCGACCATGACGGAGCTGGCCGACCTCGCGCGGGCTGAGCTGCCACCCGGCACGCTCGTGGAATACAAGCGGCTCTCGGTCGCCCTGCACTGGCGTACCGCCCCGCAGCTCGGCTCGACCGTGCAGCAGTGGGGGCAGGCGCAGGCCGACCGCCTGGGGCTGCGCGTGCAGGCCGGGCGGATGGTGCTGGAGCTCAAACCGCCTGTCGACCGGGACAAGGGCATGGTCATCGGCGAGGCGATCAAGGGTGCAACCGGCGCCTGGTATTTCGGTGACGACGTCTCGGACATCAAGGCCTTCGCCGCGCTGCGCGCCCGCGCCGCCGCCGACCCGGACTTCCTCGGCATCTGCGTGGCCGTGGCCAACCCGGAGACCGGCCACGAGGTGGCAAACGCCGCCGACCTGACGATCGAGTCCCCGGCCGCCCTCGGCGACTTCCTCACCCAGGCACTGACCCACCTGCCCTGACCCGGCCGCGCGGCGACGGACACGTCGCCCGCCGCCGGTTCAGGCGCCGTAGCGGCGTTGCCTGGTCGCGTACGAGCGCAGTGCGCGCAGGAAGTCGATGTGCCGGAAATCCGGCCAGTTGAGCTCGCAGAAGTAGAACTCCGAGTGCGCGGACTGCCAGAGCATGAAGCCGGACAGCCGCTGCTCCCCGCTGGTGCGAATGACCAGGTCAGGATCGGGCTGACCACGGGTGTAGAGGTGCTCGGCGATGTGCTCGACGTCCAGCACCTCGGCCAACTCCTCGATGGTGCCGCCGGAGGCGGCGTGCTCCAACAGCAGCGAACGGACCGCGTCGGTGATCTCCCGCCGACCGCCGTAGCCCACCGCGATGTTGACCTCCGCGCCGCCGGTGCGCTCGCGGGTGCGTTCCTCGGCGCCCTTGAGCGCCGCCGCGGTCTGCGCCGGGAGCAGGTCGAGCGCCCCGACGATGCGCAACCGCCAGGGGTTGCCCTCCTCGGAGAGCTCCACCACCAGGTCTTCAATGATCTTGAGGAGGGGGTCCAGCTCACTGGCCGGTCTGCGCAGGTTGTCGGTGGCCAGCAGGTAGAGGGTCACGTGCCCCACGCCGGCCTGGTCACACCAGCCGAGGACATGCTTGATCTTCGCCGCGCCGACCCGGTGTCCGTCGTTCGGGTCGACGAAGCCCATCTCCCTCGCCCAGCGGCGGTTGCCGTCGCACATCACCCCGACGTGCCGGGGCACCGGCTTACCCGCGAGCTTCGCCGTGAGCCGGCGCTCGTACACGGAGTAGATAAGGTCCCGCAGCGTCATCACCTAGCAGCGTAGCGACCCTTCGCCCAGATCACCGCCTCGGAGCCCCATCCCCGCCGACCAGACCGATGCCGATCATCGCCAGCGTACGGGCGGTGAGGCGTCCGTCACCCAGTCCCAGCTCGACCACGTCGTAGAACACCCGGTCGTCGCGCCGGGCGGCCCGGACCGCCGCGTCCACCACTCGGCCACGGCGCGCCAACCAGGCCGCGACCGAACTGTGCCGCAGGTGGGTGCCGAGGCGGCGACGCAACCCGTGCGCGTACCTGCCGGCTGCCGACTCGGGCGCCTCGGCCGCCGCCGCACCGGCGAGCGCACCGGAGAGCAGCGCGTAGAAGATGCCCTCGCCGGTGAACGGATTGATCAGTGACAGCGCGTCCCCGGCCAGCAACGTGCGGCCACGCCCCGGTGCCGGCCGGTGGGTGGACAGCGGCAGGTGATGGGCGCGCAACGCGGTCACCGTCCCCAGGTCGGTGCCGGGCAGCAGCGCGGCCAGCCGGTCCAGCAGGTAGGCCCTGCTCAGCGACTCACCGCGCAGCACCTCCCCGTACCCGACGTTCGCCCGCCCGTCGCCGATCGGAAAGGACCAGGCGTACGCCGGCCAGCGCGCCTTCGAGGTGACGATGAGCTGCTCGGACGGGCCGGGCAGCGCCGGCGCGTATCCCCGGATGGCAAGCGCCAGGTGCCGGTCGGGATTCTGCGGGTGGCCGAGCGCCCGACGCACCACCGACCCGGCGCCGTCGGCGCCCACCACCACCCGCCCGGACACCTCCCCGTCGAGCACCACCCGGTCGGCGCGCGGCTCGACCCGGCGCACGGTGTGCCGGCGCAACTGCGCGCCGGCCGCCACGGCCGCCGCCACCAGGCGCGCGTCGAAGACCTCCCGGGGCACGGTGTACGCGGGTCGGGGCAGCGCCCGGGCCACGGCACCGCCACCCGGCGAGATCATGCGTAACGCGGGCAGCGGCGCGTAACCCGCCACCGCCTCGGTCACCCCCAACTCGGTCAGCACATCCACCGAGTGCGCGGCGATCCCGTCGCCACACGCCTTGTCCCGGGGGAAGTCGGCCCGGTCCAGCAGCAGCACGCTGGCGCCCGCCCGCCGCGCCGTCAACGCGGCGGCCGCCCCGGCCGGCCCCGCTCCCACCACCACCACGTCGAATTCGTCGCTCACCGCGCGCCTCCCTCCGTTCGGTGGGCGGCCCGCTCCTGCCCCGCCCGCGCCGCCGACATCGACCCCGGTGACCGGCGTCACCCGCCATCCTGCCCGCTGCCCGCTCACCCAGACCGATGCCGCACGGCGCCGCACCCGGACCCGCGCCGTCGATCATGGAGTTGTGGTGGACGACATAACTCGCGTAAAAGGGCAAGTGAGGCACCACAACTCCATGATCGGCGCGGTCCGGCACGGGCTGACGAGGGCCGGGCGTCAGATCCAGCCGTTGGCTCTGGCGTGGTGGGCCGCCTCGATCCGGTTGCGGGTGCCGGTCTTGCCGATGGCCGCCGACAGGTAGTTGCGGACGGTGCTCTCGGACAGGTGCAGTCGGGCGGCGATGTCGGCGACGGTGGCACCGTCCACGGCGGCGGTCAGCACGTCCCGCTCCCGGTCGGTGAGCGGGTTCGGCCCGGCCGACAGCGCCGCCGCCGCGAGCGCCGGATCGATCACCCGCTCGCCGGCCAGTACCCGGCGGACGGCCACCGCGAGTTCCTCCACCGGCCCGTCCTTGACCAGGAAACCCGCCGCGCCGGCTTCCATCGCCTGGCGCAGGTAACCGGGCCGGCCGAACGTGGTGAGGATCAGCACCCGGCACTCGGGCAACTGCTCCCGCAGGATCGCCGCCGTGTCCAGACCACTGCCGTCGGGCATCTCGATGTCCAGCAGTGCCACGTCCGGACGGCTCGTCCGGGCCGCCTCCAACGACTCGGCCACGGTGCGGGCCTCGGCGACCACCTCCATGTCGTCTTCGAGGTTCAACAGCAGGGCCAGCGCGCCGCGCATCATGCCCTGGTCCTCCGCGAGCAACAGCCGGATCATCCGGTCACCGTCGCGATCCGGCTCGTGGGAACCCGAACGGTGAGCAGCAGACCCCCGTCGCGCGCCGGGCCGACCTCCAGGGTGCCGCCCGCCTGCTCCAGCCGCTCGGTCAGACCACGCAGACCGTTGCCGAAGGCCGGCCGGCCACCCACCCCGTCGTCCCGAACGGTCAGCACCGACCCGTCGGCGTCGGCGTCGACCCTGATGTCGCACCGGGACGCCCGGCTGTGTCGCAGCACGTTCGTCACCCCCTCCCGGAGCACCCAGGCGAACACGTCGTCGGTCTCGACATCGAGCTGCCCGTCCGTCCGCACGGTAACCGCGATGCCGACATCCGCCAGGACGGTACGGGCGTTGTCCAGTTCCCGGCCGAAGCTGTGCTCGCGGTAGCCGGTGACCGCCTCCCGCACCTCGGCGAGGGCGGTGCGACCGATCCGCTCGATGTCGGCTGCCTCCACGGTGGCCCGCTCGGGGTCCGTCGGAGCCAGTCTGCGTACCACCTCGGCTTTCACCACGACCAGCGACAACGTGTGGCCGAGCAGGTCGTGCAGGTCCTTGGCGAACCGGAGTCGTTCCCGCTCCACCACCGTGCGGGCCAGCTCCCGCTGGGTGCGGCGCAACTCGTCGACCAGACGGGCCACCCGGGCGAACGCCAGCGTCATGGCACCCGCGAGCAACGTGACCAGCGCGATCTGGACCATGTTGTCGGCCGGCAGGCGTCGGGCTACCCCGATCACCAGCACCGCCACGACGCTGCCACCGACCCAGCCGAAGCCCCAGCCGACCTGGACCAGTCCCACCGCGCCGGCGGAGCACACGTACATCAGCAGGGCCAGCCAGCCCTCCGAGGCACCGGCGTACGCGGCAGCGAGCGTCACCCCGAGCAGCGCGAGCAGTGCCAGCCCGGCACGAAACAGGAGCGGTCGAACGGCCAGTCCGGCCACCGGCACCGCCACCAGGGCGAGATAGAGCAGGGCGAAGAGGGTCAGCCCGGCCGCTGCCACCGGCACCGGGTGGACCTGTCCTCGCACGATCGCGGTGGCCGGCGGCAGCAGCAACCACAGCCACAACGTGTGAGCCAGCACGAGCACGACGCCGCGGCGCCGCCGACCACGGTCGACGGACGCCGTCGTCTC
Source organism: Micromonospora sp. NPDC085948 (assembly GCF_040686315.1). Classification (NCBI taxonomy): domain Bacteria; kingdom Bacillati; phylum Actinomycetota; class Actinomycetes; order Micromonosporales; family Micromonosporaceae; genus Micromonospora; species Micromonospora sp. NPDC085948. Next base: position 495,612 of record NZ_JBFBJW010000001.1, read on the forward strand.
GGCGGCACCAGGCAGGTCGGCGACACCAGGCATGGTGGAAACCGTAGCGGTGGTCAACGGCCCACGGCCGCGCGCCGGTAGGCCCATGCCGCGACTGCCGCGAAGAGCAGCGTCCAGGCCAGGAGCAGGCCCAACCCGGACGGGGTGGGTGCCAGCCCGGCGACCGACCGCCAGCCGAGTTCGGCGTACCGGTACGTCGGTAGTGCGTGCGCCAGGTGCCGCAACGCGGCGGGGAAGTACGTCACCGGCAGCAGCAGGCCACCGAGGACCGACAGGCCGAGGAAGGCCAGGAAGTTGACCACCTGGGCCAACTGCGGGGCGAGCCCGTAGCCGATGGCGAGCCCGAGCAGGGCGAACGGTACCGAGCCGGCCCACAACAGCAGCAGTAACGCGGTCCAGCGGGCAGCATCCAGGTGGACGTCCTGCTGCAACCGCCCGGCGACACCGACCGCGACCACCGACGGCACCCCGGTCAGCGTGCTGACCAGCGCCTTCGTCACGACAGCCTGCCAGGGCGGCAACGGGGTGACGCGGAGTTGGTGCAGCCAGCCGACCGCCCGCTCCTGCGCGACCGACGACCCCACTGAGAGCACGCCCGCGACGGCGCCGTAGCCGGCCAGGCCGACCATCAGCGCGGCGGGCGCGGCCACACCCTCCAGTTGGTCACCGCGTCCGGCGAACCCGGAGAAGATCAGGTACGTGAGCACCGGCCCCAGGACGGAGAACAGCATGAGACGTGGGTCCCGGACCAGCCGACGCAGCTCGAATCGTAGATAGGCGCGCATGTCAGTGCTCCCCTCCGGCGGTGGTGAGAGTGAGGAAGGCGGGCTCCAGTGCGACGGAGACCTCCAGTCCGCGGAAACCGCGGGTGCCCGCCAACGCCATGACCGTGGCGTCGGCGTCGTCGGTGGTGAGCACCACCCGGTCGCCCCGCACCTCCACCGACCGGACACCGGGCAGCAGGTCCAGCCCGGTGACGGACGCACCGGCAACGTCGAAGGCGACGGTACGGCTGCCCGCGAGGGCACGGAGCTGGGCGGGCGGCGCGTCGGCCACCACCCGACCGGCGGCCAGCACCACGACCCGATCGGCGTACTCGTCCGCCTCGGGTAACTGGTGCGTGCTGAACAGGACGGTGTTGCCCTCGGCGGCGTACCGGCGGAGGGCAGCCCAGAACTCCCGCCGGGCGGCGACGTCCATGCTCGCGGTGGGTTCGTCGAGGACCAGCAGTTCCGGGCCGCCGGCCAACGCGAACGCGAACCGGGCACGCTGTGCCTCCCCACCGGAGAGCCGGTCCAGCCGACGGTTCGCCTGGCCGGTCAGTCCCGCCGTCGTGAGGATCCGATCGGTCGGCGACGGATGCGGATACAGCGCGCGGGCCAACTCGATCACCTCTCGGACGGTGGCGGCGGAGACGACCCCGGCCCCCTGCAGCATCGCGCCGACCCGGCCGGCCCGGACCGCCTCCGCAGGAGACCCGCCGAACAGGGCCACGGTCCCGGCGTCGGCCGGGGCGAGACCGAGCAGGATCGAGATGGCTGTCGTCTTGCCCGCGCCGTTGCGCCCGAGCAGTGCGACGATGCTGCCCCGCGCGACGCTCAGGTCCATGCCGGCAAGGGCTCGCACGGACCCGAACGACCGGGTAAGTCCAGTGAGACGTACGACGATGTCACCCATGCCCAGCACGCTACGAAGGGTTGAAGCCCTTCCGGCAGTGCCACCGGTACCGGGTGCGTGATGACAAATGTCCCGGGGCAGGCCGGGGTCAGGCCGCAACGACGTCGGGGGCGCGGGCGGCGCGGCGGAGGCCGTAGAGCGCCAACCCTGCGGCGGCGACCAGCGGGGCGCCGTCGCGGACCAGGCCGTCCACGCCCAGCAGCCACCAGCACAGCGGCAGATCCACGGCGAGCACGACCAGGGTCACGCCGACCAACAGGCCCCGCGCCCAGTCCTTGCCCCGCATCAGGAACGCGGTGCAGAACAGCACCGCGTAGCTGGCCACGATGCCGGCGCCGAACCAGAGCAGCACGGCCGGTAGTGCGGTCAGCCGCCCGTCCAGGATGGATCCCCCGGCCACCAGGGCCGGCACCAGCATCAGGGGGCTGTAGGTGAACGCCGCCACCCGGCTGGTCAGCAGCCAGGCGCTGGCCTGCGGTCGGCGCGGAGGGGTCTCCCGCCAGGAGACGCCCTCGCGGTCGATGACGAGGCGGGGCCGGTGCCGGACCAGGTGCCCGGCCAACGCCGACGAGCGGTACAGCAGCCAGACCACCGCCACACAGAGCGCGCTGAGCACGGCGAAGCCGAGCAGGCCGGGCAGCGGCGGCACCCCCTGCCGGGGCACGATCAACCGGCCCACGGCGAAGACCGTGGTGACCGCGAGGATCAGCCCGAACGGGCGAGCCACCGTTCGACCCCGGCGCACGTGCCCGATCAGCAGCAGGAAGCCGAACGAGCGCAGCATCGCCCAGCCGGTCCGTACGGCCAGCCCGAAGCCCTGCTCCGGGGCGTACCACCAATTGAGCAGCTCGACCACGACGGTGGCCGCCGCCGTCGTCGCGAGCAGGAAGGTGAGCACCCGGACGGCGGACGGCCGCCGGACCTGGGTCTCGGCGGCCGTCGTCATGGGATCCGTTGTTGCCCGCGAGGGGCGCTCTTCACACCTACCGCTGCGGCTGTGCGGCGTCGAGGCGGGCGCGCAGCGCGTCCAACTCGGCCCAGAGCACGCCCGGCAGCTTGTCACCGAACTTCTCGAACCACTCGGTGATCATCGGGAGCTCGTCGCGCCACTCGTCCGGGTCGACCTTCAGGGCGATCCGGACGTCCTCCGGGGTCATGTCCAGGCCCTCGACGTCCAGCGACTCGGGCGTCGGCACCATGCCCACCGGGGTCTCGACCGCGTCGGCCGTGCCCTCGATCCGCTCGACGACCCACTTGAGCACTCGGGAGTTCTCCCCGAAGCCCGGCCAGAGGAAGGAACCGTCCGGGTCCTTGCGGAACCAGTTGACGTAGTAGATCTTCGGCAGCTTCGCCTCGTCGCCGTCGGTGCCCTTGCCCATCTCGATCCAGTGCCGGAAGTAGTCACCGGCGTGGTAGCCGATGAACGGCAGCATCGCCATCGGATCCCGGCGGACCACGCCGACCGCGCCGGACGCGGCGGCCGTCGTCTCCGACGAGAGCGTGGCACCCATGTAGACGCCGTGCACCCAGTCGCGGGCCTCGGTCACCAACGGGATGGTGTCCTTGCGACGGCCACCGAAGAGGATCGCGTCGATCGGCACGCCGTTGGGGTCGAAGTACTCGTCGGCGAGGATCGGGCACTGGGTGATCGGGGTGCAGAACCGGCTGTTCGCGTGGGAGGACAGGCCCTCGCTCTCCGGCGTCCAGTCGTTGCCCTTCCAGTCGATCAGGTGCGCCGGCGGCTCCCCCATGCCCTCCCACCAGACGTCACCGTCATCGGTGAGGCCCACGTTGGTGAAGACGGAGTTGCCCCGGTCCAGGGTGCGCATGGCGTTGGCGTTGGTCTTCCAGTCGGTGCCGGGCGCGACACCGAACAGGCCGTACTCCGGGTTGACGGCGTAGAGGCGGCCGTCCGGGCCGAACCGCATCCAGGCGATGTCGTCGCCGATGGTCTCGACCTTCCAACCCGGGATGGTCGGCTCCACCATGGCCAGGTTGGTCTTGCCACAGGCCGAGGGGAACGCGCCGGCGATGTGGTGGACCTTGCCCTCCGGCGAGGTGATCTTGAGGATCAGCATGTGCTCGGCGAGCCAGCCCTCGTCGCGACCCATGACGCTGGCGATGCGCAGCGAGTAGCACTTCTTGCCGAGCAGCGAGTTGCCGCCGTAACCGGAGCCGTACGACCAGATCTCCCGGCTCTCCGGGAAGTGCGAGATGTACTTGGTCTCGTTGCACGGCCAGGCGACGTCCTGCTGGCCGGGGGCGAGCGGGGCGCCGATCGAGTGCAACGCGTGCACGAAGTCCGCGTCGTCGCCCAACGCCTCGAGGACGCGGGTGCCCATCCGCGTCATGATGCGCATCGAGGCGACCACGTACGGGCTGTCGGTGATCTCGACACCGAACATCGGGGACTCGGCCTCGACCGGACCCATGACGAACGGGATGACGTACATGGTCCGGCCCCGCATCGAGCCGCGGTACAGCTCGGTCATCGTCCGCTTCATCTCCGCCGGCGCCATCCAGTTGTTGGTGGGGCCGGCGTCCGCCTCGTCGACGGAGCAGATGTAGGTGCGTTCCTCGACCCGGGCGACGTCCGTCGGGTCGGTACGCGCGTAGAACGAGTTGGGCTTCTTCTCCGGGTTCAGCCGGATCAGCGTGCCGGCTTCGACCAGCTCGTCGGTGAGGCGGCGCCACTCCTCGTCGGACCCGTCCACCCAGACGACCCGGTCGGGGGTGGTCAGTTCCGCGACCTCACGGACCCAGGCGAGCAGTTTCGGATGGGACGTCGGGGCCTGATCAATACCCCGCACAACAGCCGGAGCAACCATGACACATCTCCTTGTGGTCGACGCTGACCGATCTATGGGATGCACGAGACTCAGCGGCGCGATGCGTCGCCTTCGTGGAAACCTGGGATTGGCCTCAGCGTAAACCGGGCAGCCTTCCGAGTCAGTGGGACTGGTTGTGAAGAACTGCACAAGCTACGGCCACGCTGCGGCATCACGATCTGATACCCGCTTTCCTGCGCAGTTTCACGCAAATCTTGTTGTGCACCCCGGCGGACGCTTGTGGCGGTCGGGCCTTGGACCTGCCCCGCCGACCGGTGCGTGGATTCCCGTTCCGAGGCGCGTCAGTCCTCCGAATTGGTTACGCTGCGTACGACGGTTTCGCACACGGTGATCAGCTGCGCCGGGCGACCACGCCCGCTTGCCATAGCTCCCCCTCGGACTGGCCCGGAGCCGGTAGGCTCGCTCCGTGGCCGCCACGATGACCGGGGAGCAACCGGGTCCCCGGCAGACCCGACCGGGTCTGGTTGGCAAGCTGCTGGACCGATTCGGTCACCTCGTCCGCGAGATGAGCAAGTTCGCCACCGTGGGCGGCGTCGCCTTCCTCGTCGACTTCGCGCTCTTCAACTACCTGACGAGCACGCGCGACGTCGAGCAGCTGACGGCGAAGACGATCTCGACCATCATCGCGGCCTCCGTCGCCTTCGTGGGCAACCGGTTCTGGACCTGGCGGCACCGCCAGCGCAGCAACCCGGCCCGCGAGTACGCGCTGTTCTTCTTCTTCAACGTCGTCGGTCTCGGCATCGCGGTGGCCTGCCTCGCGATCAGCAGGTACGGGCTCGGCAGCGTCTGGCCGGCCGTGTTCCAGACGACCCTGGCCGACAACGTCGCCAGCTACATCGTCGGCACGGGCCTCGGCACGCTGTTCCGATTCTGGTCGTACCGGCGGTTCGTCTTCGTCGAAGCGGGAACCCGGACCGTTCCGCAGGTAAGACCCGACCCCGACCGCAGGGCGTGACCTGCCGCTCACCCCGTTTGGCCGGTGATCGCCGGTCACACCGACTGCCCTAAGGTGTTTCGCATGCGTCTTGTCCGCCTGCTGCCTGAGCGCTGGCAGAAGTTCATCCACGAGGCGCTCAAGTTCGGCATCGTCGGTGGCATCAACACCGTCATCAATTACGCAGTGTTCAATGCCCTTGCACTGACCGTTTTCGTCAATGGTCAGTTGAAGGCGACGGTGATTGCGACGGTCGTCGCCACGATCACGTCGTACCTCATGAATCGGCACTGGACGTACCGGGATCGCCCGAAATCGGCGATGCGCCGGGAGTACGTCCTTTTCTTCCTTTTCAACGGGGCTGGCCTGCTCATCGAGCTGGGCGCCGTCGCGGCGGCCAAGTACGGCCTCGGCGTTCACGGCCTGCTGGCACTGAACGTGGCAAAGACCGCGGGTGTCCTGTTGGCCACGCTGTTCCGGTTCTGGTCGTACCGGACCTTCGTGTTCCAGCCCGTCGCTGTCGCCGACGACGAGGCGAAGCCCGAGCCCACCTGGCACGACATCCCCCGCGACGAGTGGGACACGATGGCCGAGATGGACCCGGTCGCCGAACTGGCCGAATCCGTGTCGGAGCTGGAGGAGGCGGAGTCCGCGCGACGTGCCGACCCACCGGCCGGCGCGCCCACCCAGGGCCGCCCCCGGTTGAGCGTCAGCCCCGCCGCCGACCTGGACGCGGAGCTCGCCGCGGAGTTGCACGTCAGCACCCGCCGCGCGCCCCGCCGGTGACGACACCCGACGCCCGCTCCGGCACCGGGCAACCCGCCGAGCTGTTCTTCGAGGATCTTGTCCCGGGGCTCACCGTCGACCTCGGTGTGGTCACCGTGGATGGCGACGAGATGGTCGCCTTCGCGCGGCGCTTCGACCCGCAGTGGTACCACGTCGACGCCGACCTGGCCGGGGCCAGCCGGCACGGTGGGCTGATCGCCAGCGGCTTCTACACAGTCAGCCTGTTCATGCGCGCGTACGTCGACCACCTGCTGTCCCGGGCCGCCGCGGACGCCTCCCCCGGCCTGGAGGAGCTGCGCTGGCTCGCCCCCGTGCGCGCCGGTGACCGGCTCGCCGTTCGGGTCGACGTGATGGGCGCCCGGCCGTCGAGCGCCCGCCCGGGGCTCGGTACCGTCAGCCTCACCGGCACCATGCTGCGTCTCGGCCCGGACGATCGGCCCGAGCAGGAGGTGCTGCGGACCCGCTTCCGTGGCTGGTTCGCCGTCCGCCCAGGCGACGCCGACGCGCCTGACGCCGGCCCTGACGAAGCCGACGCGCCCGACCCGGCCGAGGCCGACGCGCCCGAGGCCGACCCAGCCGAAGCCGACGCACCCGGCAGCGGACCGTCCGACGCCGGCAAGCCGGCGGGTGGGCCGCCGGACGCGGGCTCGGCCGAGACCGGCCCGGAGCGACCCGCCAACGGCCCACCCCGGGCCGAACCACCCGGCTGACCCGCCCCGACACACTGCGGCGGCGGGCCGCCGAGGCACCCGACCCGGATCAGGTCGTGGTGTCCCGCAGTGGCTTGCCGTCCTGCATGTCGGCGAGCATGTCGCGCATCTCCCCGTCGCCGAGCGAGTGCTTGTCGTGTTGCGCCTCGACCAGCTCGTACAGGGTGGTCTGCACCCTTCCGACACTCGGCACGTCGGCGAGCACCGACTGGCCGCGTTCACCTGCCGACTCGATGGTGAGCGTGCCGCAGCCGAGCAGACGTTCGACGAACCGCTGGTTCATCGCGTGGTCGTTGACCCGGGTGAGCGGAAGGTCGCGCCGGTCGCGGGAGAAGACACCCTGCTGGATCAGCACCCGCTCATTGGTGAACAGGTAGTGGGTGGTACGCCAGACCAGAAACGGCCACAGCCCGAGCCAGAGCACCCCGACCAGGGCGATCACTCCGATCACGGCCAGCGCGACCGAACCGCCACCGCTCTCGGGCAGCAGGAGCACGCCGACCACCACCGCGGCGATGGCCAGCACCAGCACCGCGATCGGCCGGATCAGCGCCTTCCAGTGCGGGTGCAGATGGAGCACGACATGCTCGTCCGCGGTGAGCACGTCTTCAGGAAACGCCACGACAACCTCCATCGCCATTTTTCCGACGCGCAGACGGTAAACCCCCAGGCCCCACCACGACATCCGCCGCGCGGCCCCACCCGCTGTCCATGATCTTGCACGTGTTTCGAAAAGGGGTGGTGGTCAGCGCAGGTGCAGGACGTCTCCGGCGGCCAGGGTTCGGGCGCCCGTCGGCGTGGTGAGCTGAAGTTGGCCGTCCGGGTCCACTCCGGTGGCGGTGCCGATCACGGTCTCGCCGTCGGGGAGCAGGACGCGTACCTCACGGCCGATCGTCGCGCAGGCCGCCAGGTAGGCGTCGCGCAGGCCGCTGGCGACCGCGTCGCCACCCGCCGAGCGCCAGCGGTCGTACCAGTCGGCGACCGAGCGCAGCAGTGCCCGCAACAGGGGGTCCCGGTCGGTCGCCGCCGCACCGGCCAACTGCAACGAGGTGGCCGGTAGCCCGGTCGGATTCACCGGCAGCTCCTCGGCGCGCAGCGTCACGTTCAGCCCGATGCCGAGCACGATGGCCGGCGGTTGGTCCGGCGCCCGTCCGGGCACCGCCTCGGCCAACACGCCCGCGCACTTCGCGTCGTCGATCAGCAGGTCGTTGGGCCACTTCAGGGTGGCGTCCAGCTCCGCCAGCCGGGCCACCGCCTCCACCAGCGCCACGCCGGCCAGCAACGGCAGCCACCCGTACCCGGGGGGTGTCACGGGTAGCCAGTCGCGGTCCGGCACGGCCACGCCGGGCCGCAGCAGCACGCTCGTCGCGATGCCGGCCCGGGGCGGCGACTGCCAGACCCGACCGCGCCGGCCGCGCCCGGCGGTCTGCCGCTCGGCCACCACGACCAGACCCTCGGGTTCGCCGGCCCGGGCCGCCTCGGCCGCGTCGGCGTTCGTGGAGCCGGTCTCGGCGTGCAACTCCAGGCGGGTCCACGGCCCGTTCGGCGAGACCAACGCGCGACGCAGCCGCGCCGCCGACAGCGGCGGACGGTCCAGATCGGTGTACGGGGAGCCCGACATTCCGCCAGCCTACGGCGGTGGCGGCGCCGACACTGAGGGGTACTGCACAGCGGCACCGACCTGAACCATCGTTATATTCCCAGGGTGACTACCGAGACCGGGACCAACATCCACAGCACCGCGGGCAAGCTGGCGGACCTGGAGCGCCGGGTCGACGAGGCGGTGCACGCCGGGTCGGCCCGCGCGGTCGAGAAGCAGCACGCGCGGGGCAAGAAGACCGCCCGCGAGCGGATCGGGATGCTGCTCGACGAGGGCTCCTTCGTCGAACTCGACGAGCTGGCCCGGCACCGGTCCACGGCGTTCGGGCTGGAGCGCAACCGCCCGTACGGCGACGGCGTGGTCACCGGCTACGGCACTGTCGACGGCCGGCAGGTGTGCGTGTTCGCGCAGGACTTCACGGTCTTCGGTGGTTCGCTCGGTGAGGTCTTCGGCGAGAAGATCGTCAAGGTGATGGACCTGGCCATGAAGATCGGCTGCCCGGTGGTCGGCATCAACGACTCCGGCGGCGCCCGCATCCAGGAGGGTGTGGTCTCGCTCGGCCTCTACGGCGAGATCTTCTTCCGCAACGTGCGGGCCTCCGGCGTCATCCCGCAGATCTCCCTGGTGGTGGGACCCTGCGCGGGGGGTGCGGTCTACTCCCCGGCGGTCACCGACTTCACCGTGATGGTCGACCAGACCTCGCACATGTTCATCACCGGCCCGGACGTGATCAAGACGGTGACCGGCGAGGACGTCGGCATGGAGGAGTTGGGCGGCGCCCGCACGCACAACACGCGCAGCGGCAACGCGCACTACCTCGCCACCGACGAGGACGACGCGGTCGACTACGTCAAGGCGCTGCTGTCGTACCTGCCGTCGAACAACCTCGACGAGCCGGTGGTCTTCGACGCGCCCGCCGACCTGGCGATCAGCGACGAGGACCGGGAGCTGGACACGCTGATCCCGGACTCGGCCAACCAGCCGTACGACATGCACACCGTGCTGGAGCACGTCCTCGACGACGGGGAGTTCCTGGAGGTCCAGCCGCTCTACGCGCAGAACATCGTGGTCGGCTACGGCCGGGTGGAGGGCCGCCCGGTGGGCGTCGTCGCCAACCAGCCGATGCACTTCGCCGGCACCCTGGACATCGCCGCCTCGGAGAAGGCCGCCCGGTTCGTGCGCACCTGCGACGCGTTCAACATCCCGGTGCTGACCTTCGTGGACGTGCCCGGCTTCCTGCCCGGCACCGGCCAGGAGTGGGACGGCATCATCCGCCGGGGCGCCAAGCTCATCTACGCGTACGCCGAGGCCACCGTCCCCAAGGTCACCGTGATCACCCGCAAGGCGTACGGCGGGGCGTACGACGTGATGGGCTCCAAGCACCTCGGCGCGGACCTGAACTTCGCCTGGCCCACCGCCCAGATCGCCGTGATGGGGGCGCAGGGCGCGGTGAACATCCTCTACCGCTCCGAGCTGGCCAGCGCCGAGGACCCGGCCGCGATCCGGGCCGAGAAGATCGCCGAGTACGAGGACACCCTGGCCAACCCGTACGTGGCGGCCGAGCGCGGTTACATCGACTCGGTGATCGCACCGCACGAGACGCGCACCCAGATCGTCCGGGCGCTGCGCGTCCTGCGCACCAAGCGGGAGACCCTGCCGCCCAAGAAGCACGGCAACATCCCGCTCTGAGCGGGTGGCCCCTGCTCGCTTGATCCGCGCAACTTCGGGGAAAGTGCTGCCTCCCGGCACCGGGAGGCAGCAACATCCCTGACGTTGCGCGGATCAAGAAGGGTCAGCAGGCCGGGTTGGCCTCGGGGCACAGTCGCCGAGCGGCCGTCCGGCCCAGCGCCTCAAGATCCGCGTCGCCCAGGCCCAGGCCCGGGTCGGGCACCAGCACGGTGACCAGGTCGCCGACCCGGACCACGACGGTCATCCCCACCGGGCTGGAACGCTGGAGTGTCCTTCCCGAGGCCGGGCCACGGGGGGCGAACGGCACATGCCGCACCAGAATCGACTCGTCACCGGCGAAGTTGCTCGCCGCCGTCTCCCAGGCGTGCTTGCTCTCGTTGGGCGTCGTCTCGCCCGCGGCGACGACGTTCTCGACGACATGCCACTCGGGGCAGGCGTCGAGCAGCGCCCTCAGGTGAGTGAAGAGTCGCGCGCTCACCAACGGATCGACCCGGTAGACGTCCTGGCTGAGTTCGACCCTGGTCGGTGCCCTGCCGGCCCCCGTCGGCGACAACAGGGTCTGCGACCGCGAGTAACGGGAGTACGCGGGGACCGCGGGCAGGCCACGACCGTCGCCGCACCTCTGCAGCGTTGGATCCAGTCGGACGACCTCACCGAGGCCGGCGTCGCCGAGCTGCACGGCGCCTTTCACCGGCACCTCGGTGACAGCCAGCAGGGCGTCGAGGGGGATCTCCGCCCGGGCGGGGCTCTGCGTCGCCACAGGCACGGCGGTAGTGGGCGGAGCCGACGTGCGCTCCGTCAGGGCGTATGCCGGGCCGGTCACCGCCGCGAGCACCGCGACCGCCGCGAACGCGGCCGTGCGACGCCTACGCCTGCGGGCCGTCGCCCGGATCTCCTCCGGCTCCGGCCACCTGACGTCACGCAGGTCCCGGTGGACCCGTTCGACGAATGCCAGGTCGTCGTCACGCATCGGTAGCCTCCTCCAGGTCAGAGACGGCGAGCAGGCCGGCGAGCGCGGTGCGCCCCCGGGACAGTCGAGCCTTGACGGTGCCCACCGGGGCCGCGGTCTCCCGCGCCACGTCGGCGACCGGCATGCCGACCAGGTAGTACAGGGCGATGGCGACGCGTTGCTCCTCGGGCAGCCGACGCAGGGCCGCGACCACCTCGACGGTGTCGGTGCCCGGGCCGGGAACGCTCTCGGTGGCACCGTGCCGCAGGTACGCGCGGGCCCGGCTGCGCAGGCTGCGCCAGCGGCTGACCGCGACCCGGCTGGCCACCACCCGCACCCACGCCTCCGGATCGTCGTACCCACGGACCGTCGACCAGCGCTGCCACGCCCGGATGTACGCCTCCTGCACGGCGTCCTGAGCCTCGACCCGGTCCCCGGTCAGGGCGTAGACGAACCCGAGCAGCCGTTGCCGGCTCCCCCGGTAGAACTCGTCGAACTCGTCGACGTCCGGCACCCGTTGCCTCCCCGTGTCGGTCGCAGGGAACACGCGCCGGGCCGGGTCATCGGTTGCCCCGATCAGGAGATCATCTTCTCCAGTTCGGCGAGCGGGAACGCGCCGGCCGCGATCCGCTCCCGCACCGCCCGACGTACGGCCCGCTGCACGGCGACGTTGGCCGGCGTCGGCACGCCATGCAACCGGCCGAGCAGCGCGATCTCACCGTTGAGGTGGTCGACCTCGGTCGAGCCGGTGCCCCGGGCCAGGCTCTGCCAGGTGGAGCCACCGGAGCGGGCCTCGCCGTCGACCGGGCGCTGCTGCACCAGGTCGCCGCGTTCGGCCTTCTCCTCCGGCGGGGACGTGTGCGCGATCCCGGCGGCGGCGAGCGCGGCGACACCCTCGGCGCGTACCCGCTCGGCCAACGCCTCCGGGATGTCCCGACCGAGCAGCGCCTGGAGGCCGTTGCCCAGATTGCTGAGCAGCTTGCCGTACTTCCAGCGCAGCACGTCCTCGCGGACCGGCGCGACGAACCCGGCGGCGCTCAGATCGGCGGCGATCGCCCGGTCGGTGTCGTCGGCGCCCTGGGGGTAGCGCCCAATGTGGAGCATCCCCGGGTGCGGGTAGCCGTTCGCCACCACCACGCCCGGGTCCAGGTGGGTGGCCGGCAGCCAGACGCAGACCGGGTGCACGTCGGCGAAGAGCCGCAGCGCGGCCCGCTCGTTGGCCACCCCGTTCTGCGCGGTCACCAGCGGCAGACGTTCGCCCGCCGTGCCACCGCCGGCCACCGGCGCGTCCACCCAGGCGGCCAGCGCGCCGGCGGTGTCCTGCGACTTCACGGTGAGGATCAGCACGGTGTCCGCCGGCAGCGGCTGGTCCGTGGGCCGGTCCACCGCCGCGAGCCGGGCGGTGACCTCGCCGTCGGGCTGCCGCAGGGTCAACCCGTGCGCCCGGATCGCGTCCAGGTGGGCGCCGCGGGCCACCACTGTCACGTCCCGGTCGGCCTGGGCCAGCCGTACGCCGATGGTCCCGCCGACCGCACCCGCCCCGATGATCACGTATCGCATGGCCTCATTCTGCCCGCCCCCATCCCTCCCGCCGTCGATCATGGAGTTGTGGTGCCTGACTGCGGGGGTATTGCGGCTTTCGCGGCCCACCACAACTCCATGATCGACCCGTGCGGAGGTCGGTTTTAGAGCGCCAGGCCGGCGCTGGTGAGGATGGGGCCGGTCAGCAGCAGGGCGCCGGCGACCAGGGCGGCCAGGTTGACAAGCGCGAAGACCCCCACCCAGAAGAGCGGCGGGAACGGGGTGAGCCCCGCGAGTTGGTCGGCGTCCGAGGCGGGCATCCGCCCCCGCGACCGCAGCCGTTGCAGCTCCACCACCGGTCGCACCCCACCGAGCAGCAGGAACCACACCCCGACGTACGCGAACGCGGCCTGGACCTGCGGCGGGGCGTACCACGAGACGGCGAACACCAGTGCGCCGGTGACCAGCAGCGACACCACTCCGAAGACGTTGCGGATCAGGACGAGCATGGCCAGCAGCAGCGCCACCGCCACCCAGAGCAGCAGGGTGATCCGGTTGCCGCCGAGCAGCCAGGCACCGGCCAGCCCGACCAGCGGCGGGGCGACGTACCCGGCGAGCAGGGTGAGGATCATGCCCGGCCCGGTGGGACGGCCGGCGGAGAGCGTCAACCCCGATGTGTCCGAGTGCAGCCGGATGCCGCGCAGCTTGCGCCCGGTGAGCAGGGCGACGAGTGCGTGCCCGCCCTCGTGCGCGATGGTGATGGCGTTGCGGGCGATCCGCCACGGCAGCCGGGTGGACACCACCACCAGCGCCACGGCCGCGGTGATCAGCACCAGCAGCGGGGGCGGGTCCGGCTGAGCGCCGAACAGCGTGTCCCAGGTCTCGCCCAGCCCGTCGATCGACATCATGGAGCGCGAGCCTACCGGCGGCGTTCCGTGTCGCTCCCGGAGCACCGCCTCGTATCCCGGGAAACTGATCGGGTGGCGAGTGAAGCGAGAGGTGAGCGCAAGTGAGCGCAGCCCTCCTGGAGCCGCACGTCGGCCTGTGGACCGAGGCTGACTACTTCGCTCTGGGCGAGACGCCTGACCGGATCGAACTGCTCGACGGGAGCCTGATCGTGAGCCCTGTACCGAGCCGACGGCACCAACGGGTGTCGCGCCGGCTGGCGAACAGCATCGAGGCGGCAGCAGAGCCTCGTGGTCTCCTGGTCTATGACGCGATCAACGTCCGGCTCGGTGTCGACCGGGTCGTCGTTCCGGATCTCGTCGTCACCGACGCCGACGACGACGGCACCCAGCTCGACTCGGACCGAGTGTCGCTCGTCGGCGAGGTCGTCCCGCCGGGCAACGCCGCTGCGGACCGGCTGGTCAAGATGCAGCTCTACGCCATCGCGCGAATCCCCTGGTATCTGCTGGTCGAGCAGGACGGCGAGGGTCACTCGCTGCGGCTGCACCGGCTCGACGGTGAGCACTACGTCGAGGACCAGGTGGCCAAGGCCGGCGAGACGCTGACCATCGTCGAGCCGTTCCGCTGGCAGCTCGACCCGGCCGCGCTGGGCTGATCCGTCCGACTCCCGCAACCGGGACGACACACGCCCGTCGATGAAGCTTTTTTCAGTCGCCCTTGTGATCTAGGGCACTTACCTCCAAAGATGGTTGTCGATAGAGCGACGTCCTTGGAGGCATTCATGGCCCGTACCTCGTCATCGCTGCGCCGCGTGCTCGCGGCCAGCCTCACCGTCCTCGCCACCGCGGCGGCGGCCCTGGTCGCGACCGCCGGACCGGCGGCCGCCGCCACCACACCCGGCATCGACGTGTCCCGCTACCAGGGCACCATCAACTGGACAAGCGTCCGCAACGCGGGCATCCAGTTCGCCTTCATCAAGGCGACCGAGGGCACCACCTACAAGGACCCGAACTTCAACGCCAACTACGTCAACTCGTACAACGCCGGGGTGATCCGCGGGGCGTACCACTTCGCCCGGCCCAACATCTCCGCCGGCTCCACCCAGGCCAACTACCTGGCCTCCAACGGCGGCGCCTGGTCGGCGGACAGCCGCACCCTGCCGGCGGCGCTGGACATCGAGGCGAACCCGTACAGCGGCGGCTACTGCTACGGCCTGAGCACGACCGGCATGCGCAACTGGGTACAGGACTTCCTGAACACCTACCGCTCCCGCACCGGCCGGTACGCCGTCATCTACACCACCACGAGTTGGTGGAACCAGTGCACCGGCAGCTGGACCGGCCCGTGGGCGAACCACCCGCTGTGGCTGGCCCGCTGGTCGAGCACGCCCGGCGCTCTGCCGGCCGGGGCACCGGTGTGGAGCTTCTGGCAGTACACCAGCACCGGCGTCGTCTCCGGGATCAGCGGCAACGTGGACCGCAACTACTGGAACGGTGACCGCAGTCGACTGATCGCGCTGGCCAACAACACCTGATCGTGCCGTTGGCGGCAGCGGGATCGACGGTCACCACCTGGTTGACAATCGGTCCGGCTGCCGCCACACACCGGGTACGGGTCAGACCCGCCGTCGGCTCAACGCCGGCACCATCACCGGAGCATCCTCGCGGACCAGCGCGTCCCGCCGGCTGAGCCGCCGGACGCCCACCGCACCAATGGTGATGGCAACGACGCCGAACAGCGCGACGAGTACCGGAAGCCCAATGCTGATCAGCAGCAGTGCCACATCGCCGAGTGCGACGAGCATCCACAGTGCCAGCCGGGGCCGGGCGTTCCTGTATCGGTAACCCATGTCGCACCTCCCTCCGTCGTTGGAGATCAGATACCCCGAACGACGCAAGAACATGCGAGAGAGGTTCGCGCAGGTGCGGAACGCCTGTCAGTTGACCCGATCGGGCTTGAAGCCCTTGACGATCTGGTCGAAGTTGGCGAGGTTGGCCTGCCAGTCCTTCTCCGCGATCTCCCACCGGATGGCGTAACCCCGGTTGGTGGCGGTTACGAAGCCCCGGTTGCGCACATAGATGCGGGTGCCGTCCCGGGTCTCCAGCCACTCCCAGTCGGCGCAGGTCCGGTACCAGTCGCAGGCCTTGATGCTGCCCACCAACTGATAGTTCTTGACCAGGCTCTTGCGGTACGGTTCCTTCTCCTTCCAGTCGGCGACCGCGTCCTTCTCCGGGCTGGAGGTCCACTGGACCAGCATCTTGCCAGGCCCGCCGGACTGGTTGAAGACGGCCGTGTCCGAACTGGTCTGACGGCCGCTCCAGCCGGGTGGGAGCGGAATGGAGAGGGTCGGCCCCTCGTACAGCTTCCAACCCGCCGGCAGCGCGTTCGGGTCGGTCGACGGCGTGGCCGAGGGCGACGCACTCGGTGCGCCCGTGGTGGGCGGAGGCGCCGCCGGAGCCGAGGACTGCGCCGGCGCCGACGTCGCGGCAGCACCGGTCGTCGGGCCGGCCTGCGGGGTCTCGTTGTCGTCGCCCTTGGTGAGCATCGGCACGATCACCACGAGGCCGATCAGCAGCAGGGCCACAAGCGCCCCGATCAGCACGTTGCGTCGGGTGTTGTTCGGCTTCGTGCCGTCCGACGGCGGGACCGCCGCACGCCCGGCCGGACTCAACGGCGGCATGAGCGACGTCGGCGTCGTCGGCTTGCGCTGCTCCGGGGCCACCGGCGGTCCGTCAACCACAGTCGGTTCGTCGTCGACGTTCGCCGTACCGTCGCCGACGCTCGTCGTACCGTCGCCGGTCGTGTCGGCCGTGGCCGTGACCTTCGCGGTCGGGTCGGCATCGGACGGGCTGTCGATCGTGGCGGTCGGCTCGGCCGGCACCACCGCGGTCGGGTCGGCTGGCACCGGTGCCGTCGGGTCGGAATGCTCGCCGGAGGGAACGACTGTCGTCGGCGTGGCATCGGCGGAGGTGGTCGCGGCAGCAGCGGAGGTAGCGGCCGGCGGCGGTGACACCGGCCGGTCGGCACTCTCGGCCGGCCGCGGGGCGGGGACGTGCGGCGGGCGCGGCTCGCGCGGGCCGTTCGGCCCCGGCCGGCGTACGCCATCCAGCAGTGAGATCCCGCGCGCACGCTTGCCACCGGCGCGGCGCAGCAGGCGTTCCGCCACCTCGGCGGTGATCCGCTCGTGCGGATCCTTGCGGAGCAGCCCGTTGAGCACGGCCTTGAGCGGACCGGCGTTCTTCGGCGGCGGAATCGGCTCGGTCGCCAGCGCCGCGAGGGTGCCGATCGCCGACGGGCGGGCGTAGGGCGACTTACCCTCGACCGCCGCGTAGAGCGTCGCGCCCAACGACCACAGGTCGGCCTCCGGGCCGGCGGTGCCGTCCCGGGCCCGCTCCGGCGAGATGTACGCGGGTGAGCCGAGCACCATGCCGGTGCGGGTCACGTTCGGGTCGCCCGGGATCGTGGCGAGACCGAAATCGGTCAGTACCACGCGGCCGTCCTCGCCCAGCAGCACGTTGCCGGGCTTGACGTCGCGGTGCATGACGCCCGCCTTGTGCGCGGCACTGAGCGCGCCCAGCACGCCGAGGCCGATCTCCACCGTGCGGGCCACCGACACGGGACCGTCTTCGGCGAGAGTGTCCTGCAACGACTTCGACGCCACGTACTCCATGACGATCCACGGATCACCATCGGTGCGCAGCACGTCGAAGATGCGGACGACGTTCGAGTGGTTGAGCCGGGCGATGGCCCGCGCCTCCCGCAGGGAGCGCTCACGCATCTCCCGGCGCTCCTCGTCGGTGAGACCCGGCGGCGGCACCAATTCCTTGATGGCGACGTCCCGGTGCAACACCTCGTCGCGCGCCTTCCACACCCGGCCCATGCCACCCTGGCCGAGCGGCGTCAGAAGCCGGTATCGGTCAGCGACAAGTTGGGGAAGCGCGTTCGACATCGGTGAGACGGTACCCGGACCCACCGACGCTCACACCGCCGGCACGCCACTGTGCGCTTCCGGTAACTTCGCGCCGCGTACCCTGGCGTCATGTCTGCCGAAGAGCCGCTGTTCCGGGTCGTCCGGGGCGTGCCCACCGCGGAGGAGTTGGCCGCCCTGGTAGGGGCGATCATCGTGCGATCCCGCCCAGCCGCCGCGCCCACGCCGACGACCGCGTCCGCTTGGGCCCGCAGCGGTCGACCCTCCAGCTCCGGTGGGTGGCGCGCCGCCGGCCTGCCTCGCTGAACCGACCCTCCGGACGGGGGCTGCCAGCGGTGCGTGCAGACGTTACCCTCACTCAGGGAGACGGTGCCGTGACAGCGAGGGAGGACCCGTGATCCCCGACGAGGACCGCCCAGCGCCCTGGCTGCGCGGCTACGGTGGCATCGAGGCCGACATCAGCCAGCTCAGAGAGTTCGCCGACCGACTCGCCGCCGAGGTCGAGAGCAACTACGCGCCGCACCTTCCGTACATCGCCGAAGACATGTCCGCGCGGCTACCCAACCCGTGCGACGCCTTCGTCGAGCTGGTCACGTTCCTACACGCGCACCACGAGACGCAACAGGCCACCGCCGACATGGTCTACGCCGTCCGCGGCGCCACCGGCCACCTGGCCGCCGCCGCCGATCAGGTCGCCACCCGGTACGCCGACAGCGACGCCTTCA
Organism: Micromonospora sp. NPDC085948; assembly: GCF_040686315.1. Lineage (NCBI taxonomy): Bacteria > Bacillati > Actinomycetota > Actinomycetes > Micromonosporales > Micromonosporaceae > Micromonospora > Micromonospora sp. NPDC085948. Next base: position 513,886 of record NZ_JBFBJW010000001.1, read on the forward strand.
CCGCCGCGCGAGTGGTGGACGTACGACAGGCCCTCGCCGACCCGACCAGCATGCTGCCCGGCGGCCCGACACCCATGCTGACCGACCCGACCGGCCCCGACGCCGACACCGAAGGGCCGGTGGTGCTGCCATGATCAAACGGGACTCCGGCCGCACCTCCGGCCTCACCGACTGGCACCTGATGGACGTCAACAGCATGTGGGCCTGCCTCCAGGACCACGAGACCGACAACCACTGGAAGCAGGTCGCCGGCTGGCGCAAGGTCTGCGACCTGGCGCAGACCCACCTCAGCCGCCTCCAGGAATACCGGCGCGGGCTCGCCGAGGCGTGGCCACCCGAAACCAGCGCCGCCTCCAGCACCTACCTCGCCGAACTCGACGAGCTGATCGACAAGGTGCAACGCACCCACAACGCCGCCGCCGCGAACTACACCGCCCTGTCCGCCGCCACCCAGGCCATCGGCACCACCCGCGCCGCGCTCCGCAAGATCCACGAGGAGTACGCGACCAAGTCCCAGAAGAAGCAGGCGTACGAGTCGATGGCCGCCGACCCGAAAGCGGTGATGGGCAACCGGGTCACCGAATCGCCCGTCAGTGATGCGGACCTGGAACGGCTCAACGTTCAGGCACGAGCGGCGATGTTCAACCTCAGCGGCGAACTCCAACAAGCCCAAGCAACCCTTCAAAAACCACCAGCAGCACCACGGAGCAATCCCGGAATCGATCAAAGCGACTCAGACGTCTACAATGCCGCTCCTGTCATTCCTCCGGTAGTCCCAGTACCACTTGCGCCAACTCTGAGGATTAAACCAAGCACCGTCGCGAGTCAGGCGGGAACATCTGCGAGCGCCGGCGTAGGGCCAGTTCTTGGCGGCGCAGGTGGCGTACTCGCCTCCGGCCCCACAACCCCGCTCCCACCAGTCAGCACTACATTCCCAACACAACTTGGTTCAACGCCTGGTTTCGCTGGGGCACCGGCTTTACCACCTGTCATTCCTGCGCGCGGCGATCGACCGAAGCCCCCGCGCTCGCAGCCTTACCCGGCCCACCCAGCCGGCAACGGCACAGGCGCCAAGGGGTCTCCCGCCACCTCACCGCGCCCGATGCCGCCCGGCGGCTTGATCGGTGGCGCGCCCGGCATGGGACTCGGCCAACCCGGGGCCAGCGATAGCCAACCTCGCCGCATCAACCCGGTGGGCGGCCTAATTGGAGGCGGCGGTGCCGGAACGGGACCCACTGGTGGCGCAGGCTCTCGCCCCGGGGGCAGCCGAGGCTCAAGCAACCTCCACGGGATGCCCCCGTTCGGTGCCGGCTTCAACGGCGGTACCGGCATAAGTCCTAGTGGCATCGCGTCTACGCGACGTGACGCCCGAGGAGTGCCGGGCGAGACGGAGAACCGCTGGGATCCCGACCATCCATGGGAGACGAGCGAAGGCCTACCCCCGATTGTTCGACCACCAAATGAAGAAGGCCCAGTCGATCCCGGCCCGGCCATTGGTCTGGACCGTTGATCCTAGCGGCCTGTGGAATTCTATTAGCAAGCGTCAGCCTCACGGCCGTTCCACCACCTCAACCAACACAGGTCGCAGGCAACCTGACCTCGGCTGGGGTTGAACGAATACGGCAGGATCAGTGGCACCTAAGCTACCTTAACGTTGCGCAGGCGCACGAAATCAACAGAGGAAAAGGGGTGATTGTGGCCGTGCCGGATACTGGCGTGGCACCTCACCCAGATCTTCGCGTAAATCTTCTAGATGGTGCTGACCTCGCCTCCGACGGCGGGAACGGCCAGCAGGATCAGAGTAGCCACGGTACCGGAATGGCTGGAATAATCGCAGCGCACGGGCAGTCGGGTGAGATCGGCGCTCTCGGCATCGCCCCAGAGGCTAGCATCCTGCCCATTCGAAACAAGCAGGCAGACGATGATGGCGACAGCGACAAGCTTGCGGCTGCAATTGAATACGCCGTCACCCGCGGCGCCTCAGTTGTCAGCATCTCCTCTGTCGCCGGACCAAGTATCCGACTACAGCACGCAATAGGAATTGCAATACAGGCCAATATCGTCGTGGTCGCAGGGGTGGGGAACAAGCCCCGCGACGAACTCGTCAGATTTCCTGCGACCTACCCCGGAGTTATCGCGGTGGGTGGAACTGATCGAGACGGAAACCACGCCAGCTTCTCGGCAGTCGGGCCGGAGATTGATGTGGTTGCGCCTGCGGTCGATATCTACAGCACGAGCATCGATGGCAAGTACCGCAAAGGCACTGGGACCTCTGACGCCACGGCGATCGTGGCGGGGGCGGCTGCGTTGATCCGGTCCAAGTACCCGTACCTGCCCGCGCGCGAGGTGGCGCACCGGCTCACGGCGACGGCGATCGACAAGGGCGCGCCTGGGCGTGACGACGAGTACGGCTACGGCGTGATCGATCTGGTGGCGGCGCTGACGGCGGACGTACCGCCGCTGGGGTTTGAATCTGTGAACGCGTCGGCTGGCCCGACGACGGCTGCTGCCCAGCCGGGTGACGACGAGGGTGGCGCGACCGCGCGTGGCCTGGTCACGCTTGGGGTGATCTTGGCTGCGGGGGTCGGATGGGCGGCGGTGGCGCGGCGCCGCCGGCGCGGCGATGATCCGCCGCCCAGGATTAGTCGCTGATTGGGCGACAGCGCGGCGATCGACTCGGGTTCCTTGATGTTGCGGTGTCCGGGGCGGTGGGACAGCCCGGTATCAACGAGGGCGAGTCGATCACGCCCGGCGGTGCGTGGGTCGGTGCGTGCGTCCGGTCGCGTGGGTCGGTGCGTGGTGGGAGGCGTTGTGGGGGTGGTTGCCGGTAACGTCGGACGGGTGCCCGAAACTCTGCCGCTCCGCCTTGTGCTCGCCTCGGCGAGCCCTGCCCGTCGCAAGATCCTCCAGGCTGCTGGAATTGAGCCAGATGTGCTGGTCAGCGGGGTGGATGAGTCGCTGGTGGTGACCGATCGGGCTGAGGAGTTGTGCCTGGAGTTGGCGCGGCTCAAGGCGCAGGCGGTGTTGACCCGGCTGAGCCCTGGCGCCGGCCAGCGGACGCTGGTGATCGGCTGCGACTCGGTGCTCGCGTTCGACGGGAAGATCCTCGGCAAGCCTACGGACCCGGCGGACGCCACCGGGCGGTGGCTGCGGATGCGGGGGCGCAGCGGCGTCCTGCACAGTGGGCACTGCCTCATCGACGTTTCCGCCGGGCGGCGCGCGGAGGCGGTCGCCTCGACCACTGTCCACTTCGCGGACATCAGCGACGACGAGATCGCCGCGTACGTGGCGAGTGGCGAGCCGCTGGCGGTGGCCGGCGCGTTCACGATCGACGGGTTGGGCGGGCCGTTCGTGGAGCGGATCGAGGGTGACCCGGGCACTGTGGTCGGGCTGTCGATGCCGCTGCTGCGTCGACTCCTCGCGGAACTCGACCTACGGATCACCGACCTGTGGACGAAGGTCGCGCCCGGGGGCCAGTCGGTCGAGTCGGTCGGTAACGTCCGCTCATGACCACCAAGTCGATCCCGCTGACTGACGAACTGCACTCCTACCTGGTCGCCCACGGCTCCCCGCCGGACGAGATCATTCGGGACCTGGCCGAGGAGACCCGGTCGGTGCTGCCAGAACACGCCACCATGCAGGTGGCGCCCGAGCAGGCCGCCTTTCTGACGTTCCTCACCCGGCTACTCGACGTACGGCAGGCTGTCGAGATTGGCACGTTCACCGGGCTCTCGTCGCTGGCGATCGCCCGCGGGTTGCCCGAGGGTGGGCGGCTGACCTGCTTCGACATCTCCGAGGAGTTCACCGGCATCGCCCGGCGCTACTGGGCTCGGGCCGGCGTGCAGGACCGGATCGAGCTGCGCATCGGCCCGGCCGGGGAGACGTTGCGGGAGTTGCCGCACGAGCGCTACCTGGACTTCGCGTTCATCGACGCCGACAAGACGGGTTACCCGGTCTACTGGGCCGAGTTGGTGCCTCGGATGCGGCCCGGTGGGGTGATCGCGGTCGACAACGTCCTGCGTGGCGGTCGGATCGTCGCGCCGCAGGACGAGGGCGACCGGGCGATGGCCGCCTTCAACGACGAGGTGGTGGCCGACGTGCGGGTGGATCCGGTGATGCTGCCGATCGCGGACGGCCTCACCCTCGCCCGGGTGCGCTGACGGCCAACGCCCGGCCGGCTCTGATCCTCTCGAGTTCCTGGAAGTCGCGGCATCCCACCCGGTAGGACACCCCGACTTCCAGGAAACCGAGTCGATCAAGCCAACCGCCGCCGCCGAGCCGATCACGCCAAGGCCGCCGCCGGGTCGACCAGGCCAGGGCGACCTGGACTCGACCAGCCGAGGCTGGTCGAGTCCAGGTCGGGTCAGCGGACGCTGCGGGCGAACTGGCGGGCGGCCCAGTAGACGCCCAGCGCGGCGAGGACCGCCGTGATGCTCAGGCCCTGCCAGACCTTGTCGCTGCCCAGGTCACCGGCGAACAGCGCCCGGGTGCCGTCGACAGCCCAGGAGAACGGGTTCCAGTTGGCGATGCCCTGCAACCAGCCCGGTGCGAAGGTGAGCGGCAGCAGGATGCCGGAGAGCAGCAGCACCGGCTGCGCCACGGTGTTCATCAGGGGGGCCAGGGCGTCCTCGCTCTTGACCTTGAGAGCGACGCCGTAGGAGACGGCCGAGGTCATGAGGGCGATCAGGGCGAGCATCAGGTACGCCAGCAGCAGGTCCCCGATGAACACCCGCAGGTCGAACAGGAGCGCCAGCAGGGTGATGATGATCGCCTGCACGACGAGCGACACAACGTCGCGCAGCGAGCGACCGAGCAGCAGGGCGAGTCGGCTGATCGGGGTGACCCGGGAGCGTTCGATGACGCCGGCGCGCAGCTCGGCGATCAGGCCGAAGCCCTGGAACAGCCCGCCGAAGATCGCCAGCAGCACCAACAGACCGGGTACGAAGATCTTGTAGGCGGCGGCCTGGGTGGGCGCGTTCAGCGCGGGCTTGAGCAGCGGGGCGAAGAGCAGCAGGTACATGACCGGCTGGAACACGCCGACGAAGACCCAGACCGGGTTGCGCAGCAGGAGTTGAGTCTGGCGTTGGAAGATCAGCCAGGTGTCACGGGCGAATTTCATGAGTGATCTCCGGGTTGTCAGGACTCGCGCAGCGAGCGACCGGTCTTGGTGAGGAAGACGTCGTCCAGGCTGGGTCGGTGCAGCTCGATCGAGCGCAGGTCAAGCCCGGCGTGGTCGAGCCTGCGCAGCACCTGCGGGATGGCGACGGCGCCCTCGTCGACGTAGAGGCGTAGGCCGCCCTCGTCGATGGTCTCCAGCTTGTTGACGTACGGCTCGGCGTCGAGCACCTGGGCTGCCTGCGGGGTGGCGGCCAGGTCGAGACCGACAAGCACCACGTCGCCGGAGATCTCGCGCTTGAGCTCGGCCGGCGTGCCCTCGGCGACGACCTCGCCGTTGTCCATGATCGCGATCCGGTCGCAGAGGGCGTCGGCCTCGTCCAGGTAGTGCGTGGTGATGAAGACGGTCATCCCGTCCCGGCGTAGCCGCCGGATCTCGTCCCACATGTGCGCACGGCTCTGTGGGTCGAGGCCGGTGGTCGGCTCGTCCAGGAAGACGATCTTCGGCTCGTGGATGATGCCCAGCGCGATCTCGACCCGCCGACGCTGACCACCGGAGTAGGTCTTGCACTTGCGGTCCGCGTACTCGGTGAGCTGGAAGGCCTCCAGCGCGCGGACGGCGCGGCGCTGCGCGTCGGCCTTGCCGATGCCATACATGCGGGCATGCAGGACCAGCTCGTCGCGAGCGGTGGACTCGTCCCAGGTGCTGCCGCCCTGCGGGACGTAGCCGATCCGCCGACGCACCTCGGCCGGGTCCTTGCGCAGGTCGGCCCCGGCGATGGTGGCCTCGCCGCCGTCCGGCTCGATCAGCGTGGCGAGCATCCGCAGCGTGGTGGTCTTGCCGGCGCCGTTGGGGCCGAGGAAGCCGAAGATCTCGCCCTCGGCGACCTCGAGGTTGACGCCGCGCACGGCGTCCACCGTCTTCGTCTCTCGACCCGCGCGGGAGCGGAACGACTTCCGCAGCCCCCTGGTCTCGATCATTTTTGCTCCTGGTCGTTCGGGCCGGCCGCGCCGGCCGTCGGAGTGGGACGACGCCGGACGGCGCACTCCCCCGCTGTGCCACCAGCAGGCTAACGCGATATAACTCTTGTAGTCAACGTTGATTATTACGCCTGCGTCGGAGGCGTCGACTCGGGACGTCCCTTCCACCCCGACCAACCCTCGACGTCCGCCAGCTCAGCAGGCAGGTACGACACTCCGGAGTCGATCCGCTCGGCGATCCGGTCGCACCACCCCATCTCCGCCTCCGCCCGCGCCGCCCACAGCTCGAACATCCAACCCACGTGCACCGGCTTGCGGTTACGCACCCAGTCCGACTCCAGGGAGGCGCGCATCGACTCGACACCGGCGCGCAGCAGATTGGCCCGGTTGCGCAGGGCCGCCGCGGCCTCGTCGCGCGGCAGGGCGGGCAGGAAGGAGAAGGCCACCGCGAAGGGGTCGGACTGCTCGCCGAGGTTCCACCAGAGGTTGCGCAGCAGCGTCTCGAACTCGTCCTCACCCTTCGGGGTCACCTCGTAGGTGGTGCGGGCCGGACGGGATCCCACCTGCTCGGTGGCGACGGCTCGGAGCAGCCCTTCCTCGGTGAGCTTGCGCAACGCGTGGTAGATCGAACCGGGCTGCACGTTCGCCCACTTGTCGGCGCTCCAGCTCAACAGCTCGCGGCGCACGTCGTAGCCGTGCACGGGCTGCATCCACCGCACCAGACCGAGGATCATCATTCGAGTCGCAGACACCCGACAAGCGTAATAGCCAAGTTTGACTATGGTGAGTGCCGCATTCCACACTGAGCGATCGTTAGGGTGACCGGGGCGGCCGATACACTCCCCGTCAGTAACCTGCCGGGGAGGAGCCACGAAGGTGCGCAAGGTACTCATCGCCAACCGCGGCGAGATCGCCGTCCGGGTGATCCGTGCGTGCCGCGACGCCGGCTTGGGCAGCGTCGCCGTGTACGCGGACTCCGACCGCGAGGCCCTGCACACCACCCTGGCGGACGAGGCGTACGCGCTCGGCGGGGACAGCGCGACCGAGACGTACCTGCGCATCGACAAACTGCTCGACGTCGCCGCACGGGCCGGCGCGGACGCCGTACATCCGGGTTATGGCTTTCTCAGTGAGAACGCCGACTTCGCCCAGGCGGTCATCGACGCCGGGCTGACCTGGATCGGCCCCACCCCGCAGGCGATCCGCGACCTCGGTGACAAGGTGACCGCCCGGCACATCGCCCAGCGCGCCGGTGCGCCGCTGGTCCCCGGCACCCCGGACCCGGTGGCCAGCCCGGACGAGGTGATCGCGTTCGCCGCCGACCACGGCCTGCCGGTCGCCATCAAGGCCGCCTTCGGCGGTGGCGGGCGCGGCCTCAAGGTCGCCCGGACGATGGAGGAGATCCCCCAGCTCCTCGAGTCGGCCACCCGGGAGGCGGTCGCGGCGTTCGGCCGGGGCGAGTGCTTCGTCGAGCGCTACCTGGACCAGCCCCGACACGTCGAGGCGCAGGTCCTCGCCGACCAGCACGGCAACGTGATCGTGGTGGGCACCCGGGACTGCTCGCTGCAACGTCGACACCAGAAGCTCGTGGAGGAGGCCCCCGCGCCGTTCCTCACCGACGCCCAGCGGGCACAGATCCACGACAGCGCCAAGGCGATCTGCCGGGAAGCCGGCTACCACGGCGCCGGCACTGTCGAATACCTGGTCGGCCGGGACGGCACCATCTCCTTCCTGGAGGTCAACACCCGGCTCCAGGTCGAGCACCCGGTCACCGAGGAGACCGCCGGCATCGACCTGGTCCGCGAGCAGTTCCGGATCGCCGACGGCGAGAAGCTGCGTACCACCGAGGACCCGACGCCGCGCGGGCACGCCATCGAGTTCCGGATCAACGGCGAGGACCCGGGCCGCAACTTCCTGCCCGCCCCGGGCACCGTCACCGCGCTGCGCCTGCCCAGCGGCCCGGGCGTCCGGGTGGACACCGGCATCTCGGCCGGCGACGTGATCGGCGGCAACTTCGACTCGCTGCTCGCCAAGGTGATCATCGTCGGTGAGACGCGGACCGAGGCGTTGGAACGCGCCCGCCGCGCACTGGACGAGATGATCGTCGACGGGATGGCCACCGCGCTGCCGTTCCACCGGCTGGTGGTGCGGGACGAGGCGTTCACCGCGGAGCCGTTCACCGTGCACACCAGGTGGATCGAGACGGAGTTCCACAACACCGTGCCGCCGTTCACCGCCGCCGCCGGCGCCGCCGAGGCGCCGGCCGAACGCGACACCGTCGTGGTCGAGGTGGGCGGCAAGCGCATCGAGGTCAGCCTCCCCGCCGGCTTCGGCGGGAGTACGACCACCGCGGCACCCGCCTCCCGCAAGCCGACCCGGCGCGGCGGCGGTGCCAAGGCCGGTGCCCCGGTCAGCGGCGACGCGCTCACCTCACCGATGCAGGGCACCATCGTCAAGATCGCGGTGGCCGACGGCGACACCGTGGCCGAGGGCGACCTGGTGGTGGTGCTGGAGGCGATGAAGATGGAGCAGCCGCTGCACGCGCACAAGGCGGGTACGGTCAGCGGCCTCAGCGCCGAGGTCGGCGCCGTGATCACCGCCGGTGCCCCCATCTGCACCATCGCCTGAGCGCCCGACTCCGCACCATCGCCGGAGCGCCCGGCGGGCGGTCAGCGCAGGGCTTCGGCGGCGACCGCTCGGACGGCGGCGGTCAGGGAGTTCAGCACGTCAGACTCCAGCCGCCAATGTTGCCAGTACAGCGGAACGTCGAGGTGTCGGCCCGGCGCGAGGTCGACGCAACGACCGGCGGTCAGGTCGGCCTGGGCGATCTGTTCCGGCACCAGACTCCAGCCCAACCCGAGCCGGATCGTCTCGCTGAACGCCGGCACCGACGGTACGTAGTGCACGGGCGGGTCGAGCGGTCGACCGACCACCGCCCGGATGAACCGGTGCTGCACCCGATCCTTCCGGTCGAAGACCACCAGCGGGGTGCTCGCCAGCGCGGCTGCGGTGAATCCTCCGGCGAAGTGGGAGGCCGCGAATTCCGGGGTGGCCAACGCGCGGTAGCGCATGGCCCCGAGCCGCAGCACCCGGCAGCCCTGCACGGCCTCCCGTTGGGCGGTGACCGCCGCCATCACCGAACCGTCACGGAGCAGCTCGGCGGTGTGGTCCTGATCGTCCTGCCGCAGGTCGAACGAGAGCCCGGCCCGCTGCGGCAACTGGGCCAGCGCGGCGGGAAACCAGGTGGCCAGCGAGTCCGCGTTGACCACCACGGCGACCCGGATCCGGCCACCGCCAGCCAGGGGGCCGCGGGCCTCGGTCAGCGCCTCCCGTTCGAGCAGCGCGAGCTGGCCGGCCAGGCGCAGCAGCGGGCGGCCGGCGTCGGTTGCCACGCACGGACGGGCGCGGCGGACCAGCACCTGGCCGACGGTCTCCTCCAGCGCCTTGATCCGTTGGCTCACCGCCGACGGCGTGACGTGCAGCAGCCGGGCCGCCGCGTCGAAGCTGCCCTCTGCCACCACCGCCGCGAGTGTCCGCAGCTGCGCCGAGTCGAGACCATCCATTAGCTGAGCTTAAGTTGCGTCAAAATCTTTAGTTGGACTGGTGGACACCCGCGGTCCTAGCGTCGACATCGTGCTCACCTCCGCCGTCGCCGGCTTCTCGATCTCCATCGCGCTCATCGTCGCCATCGGCGCCCAGAACGCCTTCGTCCTGCGCCAGGGCCTGCGACGCGAGCACGTCGTACCCGTGGTGCTGACCTGCGCCGCGTCGGACGCACTGCTGATCGTGGCCGGAGTGGCCGGGGTCGGTTCGCTGGTGACCGGCCGACCGGGCCTGCTGATGGCGATCCGCTGGGGCGGTGCGGCCTTCCTGCTCTGCTACGCGGGGCTCGCCGCCCGCCGCGCCCTGCGTCAGGGCGCCCTGCTGCCCACCGAGCGGCCGCCGGCCACGTTGGGGGCGACCCTGCTCGCCTGCGCCGCCTTCACCTACCTGAACCCGCACGTCTACCTGGACACCGTGCTGCTCCTGGGCAGCGTGGCCCAACAACACCCGCACCGGTGGGTCTTCGGCGCCGGCGCCGCCCTGGCCAGTGTGGTCTGGTTCACCGCCCTCGGCGTCGGTGCGCAGCGTCTCGCGCCGCTGCTCGCCCGCCCCGCCGCCTGGCGGGTGCTGGACGCGCTCATCGCCGTCGTGATGGCCGGGCTCGCCGTGGCACTCCTGCTGGGCTGACCGGTTCGTACCCGGCCGGACTCGCCGTGGCACTTCCGCCCGCCCCCATCCGGCGAGCACCGACAAGGCCACCGGGACCAGGACCAACGACGATGCGAGTGTTTTCCGCGACCACCGGCGGTGGAATGGACCTCGAGCGGGAATGATTGCCGGGTGCGGTTCCTTCACGGCGCGGCTCCCGCGCACGACCTGACCTATACCGACGTCTTCATGGCGCCGGCCCGCTCCGACCTGGGTTCCCGGCTCGACGTCGACCTGTCCACCGGTGACGGCACCGGCACCACCATCCCGCTCGTGGTGTCGAACATGACCGCGGTCGCCGGCCGGCGGATGGCCGAGACGGTGGCCCGCCGGGGCGCGATCGCGGTGATTCCGCAGGACATCCCGATCGAGGTGGTGGCGAATGTCGTCGCCTGGGTCAAGCAGCGGCACCTGGTCTACGACACGCCCATCACCCTGGGTCCGACGGAGACCGTGGGTGACGCCATCCATCTGCTGCCCAAGCGCTCGCACGCCGCGGTGATCGTCGTCGACGACGCCGGCCGACCGCTGGGTGTGGTCACCGAGGCGGACACCACGGGAGTGGATCGGTTCGCCCAGCTCCGCCACGTGATGTCCACGGAGCTGCACACCGTCCCGGCGGACGCCGACCCGCGTACCGGTTTCGAGCTGCTCTCCGCGGGCCGTCGCCGGCTCGCCCCGGTGGTGGACGCCGACGGTCGGCTGGTCGGGGTGCTGACCCGCCAGGGCGCGCTGCGCGCCACCCTCTACACGCCGGCCGTGGACGACCGGGGCCGGCTGCGCATCGCGGCGGCCGTCGGGATCAACGGCGACGTGACAGGTAAGGCCGCCGCGCTGCTGGAGGCGGGGGTGGACACGCTGGTCGTGGACACCGCGCACGGCCACCAGTCGCGGATGATCGCGGCGCTCCAGGCGGTCCGCAAGCTGGACCCGGGGGTGCCGGTCGCGGCCGGCAACGTGGTCACCGCCGAGGGGGTACGCGACCTCGTCGAGGCGGGGGCGGACATCATCAAGGTCGGCGTCGGGCCGGGCGCGATGTGCACCACCCGGATGATGACCGGCGTGGGTCGGCCGCAGTTCTCCGCCGTGCTCGACTGCGCGACCGCGGCCCGGCAACTGGGCCGGCACGTCTGGGCCGACGGCGGCGTACGGCACCCCCGCGACGTGGCGCTCGCGCTGGCCGCCGGCGCGTCGAACGTGATGATCGGCTCGTGGTTCGCCGGCACCTACGAGTCCCCCGGCGACCTCTACACCGAGCCGGACGGTCGGCGGTACAAGGAAAGCTTCGGGATGGCGTCGGCTCGGGCGGTCAGTGCCCGTACCGCCGACGACAGTCCCTACGACCGAGCTCGTAAGGCGGTGTTCGAGGAGGGCATCTCCTCGGCGCGGATGTACCTGGACCCGGTCCGACCCGGCGTCGAGGACCTGATCGACGAGATCATCGCCGGGGTACGCAGCGCCTTCACCTATGCCGGCGCGCGAAACCTGACGCAGTTCCACGAACGGGCGGTCGTCGGCGTCCAGAGCGCCGCCGGCTTCACCGAAGGAATGCCCCTGCCCACGAGCTGGTGACCCCGGCCCCGCCCGCGTCACCATGGAGTTGCGCCGCCTTGTTCGACGGGCGGCAATGGGCGAAACCACCACCATTCCAATGAACGACGCCCGGGCGGGCGTGCCGAGAGCTGCGCGGCGAGCGGGATCGGCCTGCGCCGTGCCGGCGCTGCTCGCGCCGCCCATGAACCGTTTGGCCGCCGGACGCGGATAACAGGTGACCCATCCCGCTCCGCGAAAGGCTTTATATGAAGCACCTGCGGCGAGCAAAAGATGTCGATGTCGGTGCGATGGCGGACGGAGCGATTATCGCCCGGTCCGTGCAGGAACCAGAGATCTTCTCGGTCATCTTCGACCGACACGCGCCGCACATCCATCGTTACCTGGCCCGTCGTCTCGGCGTGCCGGCGGCGGACGACCTGGTTGCCGAGACGTTTCTGGCGGGATTTCGTCGTCGGGATCGATTCGACGTCACCCACTCGAACGCCCGGCCATGGCTGTATGGGATCGCAGCCAACATCGTCAGCCAACACTGGCGCAATGAGGAACGGGAGTACCGGCTACGGCAGGCGTACGTCCCCCCGACGAGCGAGACGGAGCACGCCGACCGGGTCGCCAATGTGGTGACCGCGCAATCGCTACGTCGACTCCTTCTGGATGCGTTGGCCGTGCTCTCCGACGGAGACCGCGACGTGTTGTTGCTGGTCGCGTGGGAGGACCTGACCTACGACGAGGTTGCCGCCGCTCTGACGATTCCGGTCGGCACCGTGCGATCACGACTCAACCGAGCCCGCCGGCTGCTCCGTGAGCGGTTGGGCGGCGAACCGGCCGGCACTATCAAGGAGGCACTGAGCAATGGATGAGATGCGGCTGCTCCAGCAACTCGGTGGCGAGACCGGGCTGCCGACCATCGAGCGGTTGGAGCCGGCCCGTGCCCGGCTGACGACCGAGATGACCGCCCTGGCCTCCGTACCCGTGACGACGATCGTACTTCCGGCGCCTCCTCGCTCGCGGCAGCCCGTTTGGCGGCTCGTGCTCAGCGGGGTGGCGGCGGCCAGCGTGGCTGCGTCGCTGGCTGCCGTACTGGTTCTTGCCCCGGACCGGCTCGGTGGCAGCACGCCGGCCGCCCGGGCCGATGCGGCCCAGGTTCTCCGGAACGCGGCGGCCGCTGCGCTGGAGCTGCCCGACGTCAATCCCCGGCCACATCAGTTTGTCTACTCACGCAGCCAGGAGGGGCCGGAGATCCGGGAGAGTTGGCAGTCGGTGGACGGAGTCCGGGACGGTCTGATCATCGAGACCGCTACCGATGGCCGCACGGAGACCATCCTGCCCGGTTGCCGGAACGGAAGGTCCGCGGTGACCAGGGGCGGCCAGGTGGTGCCGGGCGAGACCGAGCAGTGCACTCCAACGCCCGCCTACCGTGCCGACATGCCCACCGACGCCGCCGCCATGCGGGCCTTCCTGACGAAGAATCGCAGCGGTGAACCGGGTGACGCCAATGCTGCCGGCAAGGACCTCCTCTACTACCTCAGCGAGGGCTACCTACGCCCTCGATCACGTGCGGCGCTCTACGAGGCGGCGGCGGCGACGCCGGGCCTGCGGGCTGTGGAGCACGCCAAGGACGGCGCGGGCCGATCGGGTATCGGGATCACCTGGTCGTCGACGGGCGGCCCGGGACAGATCGTGCTGGTCTTCCATCCCGAGACCTACGCCTTCCTCGGGGTGGGTGGGTCGGCGGGATCGTCAGCCACGCTGGCTCTTGCCGTCGTCGACCGAGTCGGTCAAACACTCTGATCTTGCCCGGACGGGCGGGCGCCTCGGCGCGCCCGCCCGGTGGCTGTCGGAGCCGGTGCCGAGAGCAGAGCGGCGGTCGTTGCTCGGGGCGAGCGAGGGAATCATGCGCGATGACCCCTCGGTGGATGATCATTTTCCGGCAATCGGCTGGTCCGGCTGGAACGGTTCGCGCGCTAGGCGGCTCAGGACTTCGCGGGCCGCGTCCCGGGGGTTGTCGCCCACCCGGGGCGGGAGCGCCCCGGCCAGCCAGAGGGTCGCGAAGCCGTGCGCGATCGACCAGGCGGCGAGCGCGTCCCGATCGGTGTCGGCGGGCGTGCCGTTGGTGGGCAACGAGGCCACCCCCGCCCGCAGAGCGGCCCTGGCCCGGCCCCGCGCGGCGACCAGTTCGGGGTCGTCGGCCCGATACAGCTCCGGCCGGAACATCAGCTCGAAGTGCGCGCGGTGTCGGACGGCGAAGTCGACGTACGCGACTCCGGCCGCCAACAGGTCGTCCCCCGCCGCCGTCAACTCCTGGGCCAGCAGGTCGAAGCCCTGGGTGGCGAGCGCGGTGCGCAGGCCGGCCTTGTCGCCGAAGTGGTGCGCGGGTGCGGCGTGCGAGACGCCAGCCCGACGGGCCAGGTCACGCAGGCTCAGCGCGGCCTGCCCGTCCTCCTCGATCGCGTCGAGCGCGGCCGCGAGCAGCGCGCGACGGAGGTCGCCGTGGTGGTAGCCGCGCGTCTCAGTCATGACCGAATCCTAACTTGTCGTTGACAAGATGCTACCTCGTCACGCAATCTTGCCAGCGACAAGATTGTGCGAAGGAGGATTCCGATGGCACCCCTGATCGCTCTGCTCGCCGGCAGCGCGCTGGCCCGACTGGCCGGCCTGGCTGGCATCTCCGCGCTGGACGGCTGGCACCCCGCACTGCGGGTCGGGTTGGCCCTGCTGTTCGTGCTGACCGGCGTCGCGCACTTCGTCGGTCAGCGCCGCGCCGACCTGATCGCGATGGTCCCGCCCCGACTACCCCACCCGGCTCTGCTGGTGACCCTCACCGGCGTCCTCGAACTGGCCGGCGCCGTCGGGCTACTGATCCCGGCGACCGCCCGCCCGGCCGCGGCCGGGCTCGCCCTGCTCATGCTCGCGATGTTCCCCGCCAACGTCTCGGCTGCCCGCCGGAGGTTGACCCTCGCCGGGCGTCCGGTGACCCCGCTCCCACAGCGCACGGTCCTGCAGATCGTGTTCGTGGCCACTGCCGCGGTAATTTCGTTTGGCCCCTGACTATCAGGGAGCTAAGGTGCCTCCTGTGGACATCGTGACCCTCCAGGACGTGCCGCTCGGCCGGCTGCTGCTGGTGGCCGGGCACCTCGTCGAGCAGCGCTGGAACCGCTACCTCGCCGAGGAGCACGGTCTCACCCACGCCGGCATGGTGACCCTGATGACGCTCGCCCGCCACGGCGAGCTACCCCACCGGGAGGTCGCCGAGATGGGCTTCGTCCGCCCTGCGACCCTGACCGGCATCGTGGACACGCTGGCCCGGGACGGGCTGGTCGAGCGGCAGCGCGACGACAGCGATCGTCGCAGCATCCGACTCGCGATCACCCCTGCCGGTCGGGAGCGGGTGGCGGCACTCACGGCCATGATCCACTCCGGACGCCCCATCACCTCGGTCGACGCCGACCCGGCAAAGGCCCAGGTGATCCGGGAGTTCCTGCTAGAGGTCATCGGCAGCGGGGACGACCCGCGGATGACCGGCCGCCCTACCGATCCGAAGGACCCGGCGTGCTGATCCGACTGTTGCGCAACCAACTGCGCACCTACCAACGACAGTTGCTGGCGGTGGTGCTGCTCCAGTTCGTGGGCACCATGGCCTCGCTCTACCTGCCCAGCCTCAACGCCGACATCATCGACAAGGGCGTGGCGCGGGGCGACACCGACTACATCGTGCACACCGGCGGGTGGATGCTGCTGGTCAGCCTGATCCAGATCGCCTGTTCGATCGCCGCGGTCTACCTGGGCGCACGGATCGCGATGGGCTTCGGCCGGGACGTACGGGCCACGCTGTTCGGGCACGTCAACCGCTTCTCCGCCCGGGAGGTGGCCCGGTTCGGGGCACCCTCGCTGATCACCCGCAACACCAACGACGTCCAACAGGTGCAGATGCTCGTCCTGATGAGCTGCACCATGCTGGTCGCCGCGCCGATCATGAGCGTCGGCGGCGTGGTGATGGCGCTGCGCGAGGACGTCGGGCTCTCCTGGCTGATGCTGGTGAGCGTGCCGGTCCTGGCCGTCACGCTCGGCGCGATCATCCGTCGGATGGTGCCGGGCTTCCGGCTGATGCAGACCCGCATCGACACGGTCAACCGGGTGCTGCGCGAGCAGATCACCGGCATCCGGGTCGTCCGCGCGTTCGTCCGCGAGCCGTACGAGACGAACCGTTTCGGCGTCGCCAACGCCGACCTGACCGCCACCGCGCTGCGGACCGGCCGGCTGATGGCGCTGATCTTCCCGGTGGTCATGCTGGTGCTGAACGTCTCCAGCGTGGCGGTGCTGTGGTTCGGCGCGCAGCGGGTGGACGCCAACGCGATCCAGGTCGGCGCGCTCACCGCGTTCCTGCAATACCTGATGCAGATCCTGATGGCCGTGATGATGGCCACCTTCATGCTGATGATGGTGCCCCGGGCCGCGGTCTGCGCCGAGCGGATCGTCGAGGTTCTGGACACCGACTCCTCGGTGGTCCCCGCCGCCGAGCCGGTCAGCGAGTTGGCGACCCGGGCCGAGTTGGAGCTGCGCGGGGTGCGCTTCCAGTACCCCGGCGCGGTCGAGCCGGTGCTGCGGGACATCTCCTTCCGGGCCACCCCGGGCACCACCACGGCGATCATCGGCAGCACCGGCGCGGGCAAGACGACCCTGCTGTCGCTGATCCCCCGCCTGGTCGACGTCACCGCCGGTGCGGTGCTCGTCGACGGGGTGGACGTGCGTGAGCTGGCGCCGGACGAGCTGTGGCGGCGGATCGGTCTGGTGCCGCAGCGGCCGTACCTGTTCACCGGGACGGTCGCCAGCAACCTGCGCTACGGCAACCCGGACGCCACCGACGAGGAGTTGTGGGCGGCACTGGAGATCGCCCAGGCCCGGGACTTCGTGGCCCAGATGCCCGGCGGCCTGGAGGCACCGATCGCCCAGGGCGGCACCACCGTCTCCGGTGGGCAGCGGCAACGCCTGGCCATCGCGCGGGCGCTGGTCCGACAGCCGGAGATCTTCCTGTTCGACGACTCGTTCTCGGCGCTCGACCTGGGCACCGACGCGCGGCTCAGAGCCGCCCTGCGGCCGATCACCGCGCAGTCCGCCGTGGTGATCGTGGCCCAGCGGGTCTCCACGATCATCGACGCCGACCAGATCATCGTTCTCGAGAACGGAGGGGTCGTCGGAGTGGGACGACACGCGGAACTGCTGGAGACCTGCCCGACGTACGCCGAGATCGTGGCGTCCCAGCAGACGACGGAGGTGGCGGCGTGAGCGAGCGCGACGAGCCGCGCACCGCGGCCGTACCCAGTCAGAAGCCGGCCGGCGACGAACGGACACCGGGAGGGGACGCGTCGGCGCCCGCCGGCGGCGCGGCGACGCCGAAGCGGCTGCCGCCCGGCCGTCCGGGCGGCGGTCCGCCGTGGATGAGTGCCGGGATGCCCGCCGAGAAGTCGATGAACTTCGGGCCGTCCGCCCGCCGGCTGCTCGGCCGGTTGCGCTCGCACCGGCTGCACCTGGCCGCGATCATCACGTTGGCCCTGGTGAGCGTGGGGTTCAGCGTGGCCGGCCCGAAGATCCTCGGCCACGCCACCGACCTGATCTTCACCGGGGTGATCGGCCGGGACCTGCCCGCCGGCACCACCGCCGAGCAGGCCGTCGCCGCGGCGCGGGCCAACGGCAACAACAGCTTCGCCGACATGCTGGCCCGGATGGACGTGGTGCCCGGAATGGGCATCGACTTCGCCGCCCTGAAGCGGGTGCTGCTGCTGGCCCTCGGGCTCTACCTGGCCGCGAGCGTGCTGTCCTGGTGGCAGGGTTGGCTGCTCAACGGGGTGGTCCAGCGCACCGTGCTGCGGCTGCGCGCCGAGGTGGAGGAGAAGCTCAACCGGCTGCCGCTGCCGTACTTCGACAGGCAGCCCCGCGGCGAACTGCTCAGCCGGGTCACCAACGACATCGACAACATCTCGACGAGCCTCCAGCAGACGCTGAGCCAGCTGCTCACCTCGCTGCTGACCGTCGTCGGCGTGCTGGCCGTGATGTTCTGGATCTCACCGCTGCTGGCCCTGGTGGCCCTGGTCGCGGTGCCCCTGTCGGTGCTCGTCACCCAGCGCATCGCCAAGCGTTCACAGAAGCAGTTCATCGCCCAGTGGACGCACACCGGCGAGTTGAACGGCCAGATCGAGGAGGCGTACACCGGTCATGAGCTGGTGAAGGTCTTCGGCCGGCAGCGTGAGGTGGAGGCCGCGTTCCACGCGAAGAACGAGGAGCTGTTCCGGGCGAGCTTCGGGGCGCAGTTCGTCTCCGGGATCATCATGCCGTCGATGATGTTCATCGGAAACCTGAGCTACGTGGCGATTGCCGTGGTCGGTGGGCTGCGGGTCGCCTCCGGCACGATGAGTCTGGGCGACGTGCAGGCGTTCATCCAGTACTCCCGGCAGTTCACCCAGCCGCTCACCCAGCTCGCCTCGATGGCCAACCTGCTCCAGTCCGGGGTGGCGTCGGCCGAGCGGGTCTTCGCGGTGCTCGACGCGGACGAGCAGACCCCCGACCCGGTCGAGCCGGCCCGGGTCGCCGACCCGCACGGGCGGGTCGAGTTCGAGCACGTCTCGTTCCGCTACGAGCCGGACAAGCCACTGATCGACGACCTGTCGCTGGTCGCCGAGCCGGGGCACACGGTGGCGATCGTCGGCCCGACCGGCGCCGGCAAGACCACGCTCGTCAACCTGGTCATGCGCTTCTACGAGCTGGACGCCGGCCGGATCACCCTCGACGGGGTGGACATCACCACGATGCGCCGCGACGACCTGCGCGGCCGGATCGGCATGGTGCTCCAGGACACCTGGCTGTTCGGCGGCACCATCCGGGACAACATCGCCTACGGACGGCCGGACGCCACCGAGGAGGAGATCCTCGCCGCCGCTCGGGCCACGTTCGTGGACCGGTTCGTCCGCAGCCTGCCGGACGGCTACGACACGGTCATCGACGAGGAGGGCAGCAACGTCAGTGCCGGCGAGAAGCAGCTCATCACCATCGCCCGCGCGTTCCTCGCCGAGCCGTCGCTGCTGATCCTGGACGAGGCCACCAGCTCGGTGGACACCCGTACCGAGGTGCTGCTGCAACGGGCGATGGCCGCGCTGCGTTCGGACCGGACCAGCTTCGTCATCGCGCACCGCCTCTCCACCATCCGCGACGCCGACCTGATCCTGATGATGGAGGACGGCCGGATCGTCGAGCAGGGCACCCACGAGCAACTGCTCGCCGCCCACGGCGCGTACCACCGGCTCTACCGCTCCCAGTTCACCGGTGCCGTGGCCGACGAGGAACCGGCCGAGCCCGCCGCCCAGCCGGCGTCGGTCTGAGGGGCGGGTCGCCGCCGTGCGCGCCACGCGACCGACGGCGACCCACCCCGGCTCGGCGGGTGGGTCAGCCCCCCGGGAGCAGCTCGGCGGCGCGCGCGGCGACCTGCCCGCCGATGAGGGCCAACGCCGCGTCGGCGGGCATCGGGTCCAGGGCCCGGCCACCGCGCAGGCGCAGCGCGAGGCGTCCGTCGGCCGCCTCCCGGGCACCCAACACCCCGAGGTACGGGACGCGGCGGCGGGCCGCGTCCCGGATCCGGGCACCCAGCGAGCCGGCGCCGTCCACCTCGACCCGCAGGCCGGCGTCGACGGCCCGGCGGGCCAGGTCGGCCGCCGCGTCGGCCTGGCCGTCGCCGACCGGCAGCAACACCAGTTGCACCGGGGCGTACCAGGCCGGGAAGGCGCCCTCGTGCACCTCGATCAGGTACGCGAAGAGCCGCTCCATGCTGCCGACCAGGCTGCGGTGCACCATGACCGGGCGACGCCGGCTGCCGTCCGAGTCGGTGTACGACAGGTCGAACCGCTCGGGTTTGTCGAAGTCCAGCTGGATGGTGGAGATGGTCGACTCCCGGCCGGCCGCGTCGACGATCTGAATGTCGATCTTCGGGCCGTAGAAGGCAGCCTCGCCGGGCGCCTCGACGTACTCCACGCCGGCCAGCGCGCCCCGGAGCAACTCCTCCGCGTGGGCCCACTGCGCGTCGTCGCCGACGTACTTCTCCCCCGGCCCGCGCAACGAGAGCCGGAAGCCGGCCGGGCGGACGCCGAGCGCGGCGTGCGCGGCACGGATCAGTCGGAGGATCTCGACGACCTCCCCGCCCACCTGCTCGGGGGCGCAGAAGGTGTGCGCGTCGTTGAGCGAGATGGCCCGTACCCGGGCCAGCCCGCCGAGCACCCCGGAACGCTCCGAGCGGTACATCCCGCCCAGCTCCGCGATCCGCAGCGGCAGCTCCCGGTAGGAACGGCCCCGCGCCCGGAAGACCAGCGCGTGGTGTGGGCAGAGCGCCGGGCGGAGCACGAACTCGTCGTCGGCGCTGAGCCGCATCGGCGGGAACATGTCGTCGGCGAAGTAGCCGAGATGGCCGGAGAGTTCGAAGAGTTCGCGCTTGCCCAGCGGCGGCGAGTAGACGTGCTGGTGGCTGGAGCGGCGCTCCAACTCCCGGACGTACTCCTCGACGGCGTGCCGGGCGGCGGCGCCGGCCGGCAGCCAGATCGGCAGGCCGGCGCCGGCCAGCGGATCGGAGACGAAGAGGTCCAGCTCACGGCCGAGCCTACGGTGGTCGATCATGTCGGGCTCCTGGATCGGGTACGACCCGGAGGCGACCTGGGCTCCGAACGGCGCGCGGCCCTCGGGGGCGGATCGCCCCGGGGCCTGGTCGACTGTGGTTACGTCAGAGCGGCGCGCCGGGGATTCCCGGCGTCGTGGTCACCACAACCGCGCTGCGCATACGGCGACCGTACTCGCGGGGCAACCGGGGACGCACCCGGATTTGCGGCGGCGAGCAGAGAGGTGGGCCGCCGGCGCGGGACCCGCCGGCGGCCCTGGCGGCCCGAATCGTCAGGAACGGGGGACCCGACGGGCGTGGGCCGCGCCCGTCAACGGTACGCCGACGTGCGCCGTTCTGCCGCCCGGTACCGGACGGGTGGGACGGGCGTCGCACCCGTCACCCGAGATCGGTTGACCTCGTTGTACCTGGGTGGCCCCCGTCGTGTCGACCGTCACGACGGACCGGGCCTGTCCTCCGTGACGCCGGACACGCCGTCAGGCTCAAGACACCCAATCGGCCGCATCCGGCGAGGTGGCAGGCGTGCCCGAACTACTGACTGACGTCGCATCGCCGACGTGGGCGTACCTGGTGCTGCTCGCCCTCCTGATCGCGGACGCCTTCGTCCCGGTGATCCCCACCCAGATCGTCATGATCACCAGTGGTGCGCTCACCGTCTACGGCGGGCTCAACCTGCCGGTCACCATCGCCGTCGGCGCACTCGGTGTCTTCGCCGGCGACCTGGCCTGCTACCTGCTCGGACGCAACGCACCGGACCGGCGGGCACCCCGGCACGCCGAGCTGAGCCGGGCCCGTCGGATGGCCAGTCGGGTCACCAGGGGGCTCCGCCAACCCGGGCCGATGGTCATCCTGCTCTGCCGGTTCGTGCCCGGCGGCCGGATGGCGGCCTGCTTCTCGGCCGGTCGCAGCCGTTACCCGTATCGGCTGTTCGTGCTCTACGAGGCCGTCGCCGCGCTGGGCTGGGCCACCTACGGCGCGCTGGTCGGGCACCTCGGCGGCACCGCGCTCACCGAGTCGGCGTGGCGCCTGGCCATCATCGCCACCGCCGCCGCGGTCGGCTTCGCCGCAGCGGGATGGGCGATGACGCTGGTCAGCGCCCGCCACGCCCGCGCCGCCGCAGTCGACGTCCCCATCGACTAAGTGTCGCCCCGCCCCCGCCTGCCCCGCGATCTTGCACTTGGTGTCCCCGCATTTGGGGCGTGTCGCGCATAAGGGCGACCGAAAGTGCAAGATCGCGGAAGGTGGGCCGGGGGTCTCTAGGGGTGGTTCCTCGGGGCGATTTCGGTGGGCTTCCCGGATCCGGCTGGGGTGGTCGCGGCGACAGGCTGAGGCATGCCTGGAACCCGGAACACCGGTCTGCTGGCCCTGGGCGGGATCGCCGTGGCGGCGCTGCTCACCGTGATCGGTCACCTCGAAGTCAACGACGACCTCAGCCCCTGGGCGCTGACCATCAGCGACTTCGCGGTCTCCGACCGGGGCGGCGTCATCGACGTGGCCATGGTGGTGCTCGCCCTCGCCACGGTGGCGCTGCTGTGCGGGCTGCGCCGCACCGGCCCACCCCGACCGCGCGCCGGGACGGCCGAGTTGCTGCTCGGCGCGTGGGTGGCCGGGCTGCTGCTCGCCGCGGTGGTGCCGACCAACGAGCCGGGTACCGCCATGACCACCGAGGCCTACCTGCACCGGTACGCCTCGGTGGTCGCCTTCCTGGCGCTACCGGTCAGCGGTTGGCTGCTCGCCCGCCGGCCGGCCCTGGCCCCCGCGGCCCGGACGCTCCGCACCCTCGTCCTGCTCAGCCTCGCCCTGGCGGCGGCCATGATCTGGTCCGCCTACCCCGGCGACCGAATGCTCATCGGACTGGCCGAACGCCTGCTCATCCTCACCGAGGTAGCCGTCCTGGCCACGGTGGCGGTGATCCAGACCCGGAGGGTCACTCCAGCTCGTGGAGCATCAGCTGGCGTGCTGCTTCGGTGATCGAGCCGGACAGCGACGGGTAGATGGTGATGGTCTGGGCCAGCTCGTTGACCGTCAGGTTGTTCTCCACGGCCATCGTGATCGGCAGGATCAGCTCGCTGGCCTTCGGGGCGACCACCACACCGCCGATCACCTGGCCGCTGGCCGGACGGCAGAACAACTTCACGAAGCCGTCGGAGAGGTCGTCCATCTTCGCGCGGGCGTTGCCGGACAGCGGCAGCATCACCTGCCGGGCCGGGGTCTTGCCCGCGTCCACCTCGTCCTGCGAGACGCCCACGGTGGCCAGCTCCGGGTCGGTGAAGACGTTCGCCGCGACGGTACGCAGCCGCAACGGGCGGACCGCCTCGCCGAGGGCGTGCCACATGGCGATCCGACCCTGCATCGCGGCGACGCTGGCCAACAGCAGCACCCCGGTGCAGTCACCGGCGGCGTAGATGCCGGGCACGTTGGTCCGGGACGCCCGGTCGACGGTGACGTAGCCGCCCCGGCCCAGCTCGACGCCATACTCGGTCAGGCCCAGGTTGGCCGTGTTCGGGATCGAACCGACGGTGATCAGCGCGTGCGAGCCGGTGACCCTGCGGCCGTCGGAGAGTTCCACCTCGACGCCGTCGGCGGTACGCCGGACCGCGTCGGCCCGGGAGTTGTTGAGGATCTCCATGCCCCGGTTGCGGAACACCCGCTCGATGGCGGAGGCGGCGTCGGCGTCCTCGTGCGGCATCACCCGGTCCCGGCTGGACACCAGGGTCACCTGGACCCCCATGGCCAGGTACGCGCTGGCGAACTCCGCGCCGGTGACACCGGAGCCGACCACGATCAGGTGCTCGGGCAGCTCCGGCAGGTCGTACACCTGGCGCCAGGTCAGGATGCGCTCACCGTCCGGTACGGCGGTGGGTAGCTGGCGGGGTGTCGAGCCGGTGGCCACCAGCACGGTGGTCGCCGCGATGGAGTATTCCTCCCCGCCGTCCGCGGGAGTCACGACGACCAGATGGGTGTGCCCGAGAGCGTCCTCGCCGAGCCGGGCGGTGCCGGCCACGAAGGTGACGCCGGCCTTGAGGAGCTTGGCGTGGATGTCGGCGGACTGCGCCAACGCCAGTCGCTTGACCCGCTCGTGCACGGCCCGGGCGTCGACGGTGACCGCCTCCAGGCCGTCCGAGTGCACCCCGAACTCCTCGGTGTCCCGGTAACCGGTGACCACCCCGGAGCTGGCGATGAAGGTCTTCGACGGCACACAGTCGGAGAGCACGCAGGCCCCGCCGGCACCATCGGCCTCCACCACGGTGACATCGGCGTCCAGCTGGGCGGCGACCAGCGCCGCCTCGTACCCGGCCGGCCCCCCACCGATGATCACGATCCGGCTCACAGCGTTCGCCCTTCGTCCAATTTCACAGTGACTTTGTTCTCCCGAGCGCATTCGACACGCACTGTCGTATTCTCCCCCACCCGTCCGCCGGGCTATCGTCATCGCCGTGCGTCATCACGCCGCCTACGGCTCAAATCTCGATCCCGCCCGAATGCGCGCCTACTGTCCGCATTCGCCGATGGTGGGCACCGGCTGGCTGGAAGGCTGGCGGCTGACCTTCGCCGGAGCGGACGTGATCGGCTGGGAGGGTGCGGTCAGCACCCTGGTCGAGTCGCCCGGTGACCGGGTCTTCGTCGCGCTCTACGACATCCACCCGTACGACGCGGGTCAGCTCGACCAGATCGAGGGGGTGACCGCCGGCACGTACCGCAAGCTGCACGTCCGGGTCTCCACCCTCGACGGCGACGTGACCGCGTGGATCTACGTCTTCAACGGGTACGAGGGCGGCCTGCCGACGTCGTGGTATCTGTCCGAGATCGCGAACGCCGCCGAGAAGGCGGGCGCCCCGGACGACTACGTCACCGAGTTGCGGTCCCGCCCCACCGGCACCGCGTCGGCCTAGCAGCGCGTATCGCACCTCCCCAGTCTGCTCCCGCCGTTGAGCGGAGCGCGGATCGGGTGCGACGAGGGTCGTCAATCACACACCGGCGGCGAGGTCGGCCCGGGTGCGGTGCAGCAACTCGACAAGCTCGGCGCCGGCAGCCGGACCGAGGGCCGTGAACGCCGGCGCGACGAGACGGTTGGTCACCGCCTCCGCCCAGAGTCGCCGGCGCACCAACGGTCCGATCGGCGGGTAGGGCGGCGACCAGCCGCAGGCCACCGCCCCGGCCTCCCCCTCCGGCCCGGCGAGCACGGCCTCCAGCGGGGTCATCCCGGCGGCGCGTACCGCCAGCAGGTAGGCACCGGTGAAGTGTTCCCGGAGCAGTCGCAGCCCGGCGGCGCTGCGGGCGCCGGCGGAGAGATCCGGCAGCGGCATGGCCCGCCACGCGGCGAAGAGCGGCATGGCGCTGGCGTCCGCCGCCACCACCGCACGCTCGACGAGGAACGCCAGGCGCTCGATGGCGGGCCGGGCGTCGAGCTGCTGCGCGCCCCAGCGGCAGCACTCGGCGAGGCTCGCCGTCGCCACCTCGATCGGCGGGACGATCCGGGCGGCGGCGTCCCACCCGTCGGCAACCGCGTCCGGGGCGATGAACCCGAGCGCCGCGGCGGCCGTCTCGGCCCGCACATCGCCAAGCGCGCCAGCCCGACCACTGATGTAGAACGCCCAGCCGGAGATGCCGAGCAGTCGGGCACGGCGCAACGTGGCCGGATCCCGGGTGAACGCGTCGCCGAGGTCGAGCACGACCGGCTTGCTGGCGGCAGCGACCTGCTCCGGTGTCATCCGAGCCGCCCTCTCGGGCAACCCGATCCATCGACCACGACGAGGCCCCGATCCGGGGTCACCCGCCCTGGACGGCCCGCACACTCGTCGTCGTCCATCGATGGTCAGTCTCCCGCGCCACCGCCCTCGTCCGCATCCCCCTCTTCGGCCGCCAACGCCTCGACCGCCGCCTCGACCTCGCCCGCGCGCCGCCGAGCCACGGTGACCGCTCGCTCGGCGGCTCGCCGAGCGAGCTTGGCCCGACTGAGATCCTGCTCGGCGACCGCCCGCCGCCGCTCCAGCTCGGCCAGTTCGGCCTCGATCCCATCGAGTACGGCAACATCGTCCCGCTCCTGTCCGGCCGCCTCGGTCAGCTCGGCCTCCGCGCGTTGCTGGTCGGTCCGGGCCTTGGCCAACTCCCGATCCAGGGCGCGGCGCTGCCGTGCCCGCTCCGCGCGGGCGGCCCGCTGCGCGGCCTGCTCGGCGCGCTCCGCGGCCCGATCCGGGCGGGGCACCGCCTCGGGACGCCCCCGCTGGGTACCCGGTCGGCGGGCGGGGCGTTCCTCCTCGGGCTCCTCCTCGTCGTCGCCGGTGACCAACCTCAGCTGCGGGCGGGGCACCTCGCCGAAGCCGGCGTAGCTGGCCGCCCGGAGCAGGCGGCCCGCCCGGACCTGCTCGGCGACGTCGACGTCGGAGAACGCCGCGTTCAGCGTCGACTCCACCTCGGCCAGTGGCAGCCGACCGGCCGGTGGCGCGTCCGACTCCGCCACCGCGAGCTTGCGAACCTCGGCGACCAGGGCGCCGACCACCGCCCGGCGCTGCGCGGACAACTCCCGCAGTCGAGGCCCGCGCAGCTCCCGCTGGGCCGTCCGCAGGGCATCAGCGAGCTGGACCAGGTCGGCGACCAGCTCCGGGCGTTGGATGGCGAGCAGGTTCACCAGCCAGGCCGCCACCGTCGGGCGACGTAGCCGGGCCAGTTGTCGGGCGGTGCCCGGGTCGCCGGCACGGCGGGCCTCGGCCACGGCGGCGTCCCGGGCGGCCACGAACCGGTCCGGTGGGATGCGGTAGAGCTGCTGCACTAGCTCCGCTGACGGGCCGGGCATCGGATCAGACGTCCACCCGGGTACCGGGCTCCAGCCGCTGGTACTCGGTGCCGGACAGCGCGGTGTACTGCCCGTTCAGCACGCGCAGACCGTTGTCGTTGAGCAGGCCGTCGTGCAGGGCGTACGCCCGCCGGGGCGCGACCGCGCGGATGAAGTCGAGCACCTCGGAGAACTTCGACCAGGGGGCGTGGATCGGCGCGAAGAGCGTGTCGACGGGTGTCTCGTCGGGCACCACCAGGGAGTCGCCCGGGTGGTAGACCACGTCGTTGATCAGGTAGCCGAGGTTGTCCACCACGGGGATGTCGGGGTGGATCACCGCGTGTCGCCCCCCGTACGCCCGGACGGCGACCCCGGCGGCGGTGAACGACTCGCCGGGCGTGACCGGGTGCAACACCTCGGCGGTGTCGCCCAGGGTCTCGGCGAGTGAGGCCGGCCCGTGGATCGGGAACGGTCGCCGGTCGAGCTGCTGGCGCACCGCGGCCAGGTCGAGGTGATCGGAGTGCAGGTGGGTGATCAGCACCGCGTCCGCGCCATCCAACGCCGTCGCGGAGTCGCCGAACACCCCGGGGTCGACGACGAGCACTCCCCCGTCGTGTTGCACCCGGAGGCAGGAGTGGGCGTACTTGGTGAGCCGCATCGTGACTCCTCGATTATCGAATCGTGACGTCCTCAGCGCAGTCTGCCGGAACCAGCCGACGTGTGCGCCACGTCCGAGCTATCGCCACACCGGATCACGACGAGGGGAGCGGGGATGGACGGACAGGCGGTACGACGACGCGGCACACTGCTGGCGGTAACGGCGCTGGCGGCGGCGCTGGTGTTGACCGGGTGCGGGGCCGGCGACAGTGGAACGGCGGACACCGCGGCCGCCCCACCGGCGGTGGACCGCGACGCTGCGCGGGACAACGCGGCGGTAGCGCCCGAGGCGGCCAAGGCCGGGGACCGGCAGCAGGCCGGGGCCGGGGCGCCCCAGGAGGCCGGCGCCGGGGCACCGGACCTGCGGGTCGACCAGCGGGCCATCATCTACACCGGTTCGATGCGGGTGCAGGTGGACGATGTGGACGCCAAGGCCCGCGAGGTGAGCGCCCTGGTCGCCCGCGCCGGTGGCTTCATCGGCGGTGACCAGCGGCGCAGTGCCGGTGCCGACGCGGTGGCGGAGTTGCAGTTGCGGGTGCCGGCGGAGAAGTTCACCGAAGTGGTGGACGAGATCGCGAAGCGCGGGAGTCAGCAGAGCCGGGAGATCAGCACCGAGGACGCCACCGAGGCGATCGTCGACCTCGACGCGCGTATCACCAGTCAGCGGGCCAGGGTGGAGAGCGCCCGCCGGTTGCTGGCCCGCGCCAGCTCGATCACCGACCTGGTGTCGTTGGAGAACGAGTTGGGTCGCCGCGAGGCCGACCTGGCGTCGTTGGAGGCCAAGAAACGACGACTGGCCGACCTGACCGCGCTCTCCACGATCACCGTGACACTTGTCGGGCCGGCGGCCAAGGCCACCGAGGAGGAAGCCGAGACCGGCTTCCTGGTCGGGCTCAAGGGCGGCTGGAGGGCGTTCGTGGCCTCGTTGACCGTCCTGCTCACCGTGCTGGGGGCACTGCTGCCGTGGCTGCTGGCAATCGGCGTACCGGTGGCGGTGCTGCTGTTGGTGCTGCGTCGCCGGAAGAGGACCTCGATGCCGACCGCTCCGGTCAGCGCGCCGCCGCCAGTGCCCGCAGCGCGGTCTGCACCATGACGCGTACGCCGGCGGGGATGGCCCGCTCGTCCACGTCGAAGCTTGCCCGGTGCAGGTCGACGTTGGGACCCGAGCGACCCACCCCGAGCCGGGCGAGGGCGCCGGGGACGTACTCCAGATACCAGGAGAAGTCCTCGCCGCCCATGCTCTGCGGCGTCTCGGCGATCCCCTCCGGGCCGAGCGCGGCGGCGGTGGCTGCGGTCAGCACCTGGATGGCCCGCGCGTCGTTGGACACCGGCGGCCGGCCGCGCAGGTATTCCAGGTCGACAGTGGCGCCGGTCGGCGCGATCACGTCCCGGACCACCTGAGCGACGATCTTGGGGGCCAACTCCCACGTGTCGCGGTCCATCACCCGCAGGGTGCCGGAGGCGCTCGCCTCGGAGGGGATGACGTTGTAGCGGGTGCCGGCCGAGGCGTGGCCGAAGACCAGCAGTAGGCCACTGTTGGCCGGCACCCGGCGGCTGACCAGGGCGGGCACCTCGGTGACCAGCCGGCCGAGCGCGTCGACCAGGTCGACGGTCAGGTGCGGGCGGGCGGTGTGCCCGCCCGGGCCGGAGAGCCGGACGGTGACGTTGTCGGCGGCCGCGGTGATCGGGCCGACCCGCAGGCCGACCTTCCCCACCGGCAGGTTCGGGTCGCAGTGCAGCGCGAAGATCTGCACCACGTCGTCCAGGCCGCCGGCCTCGATGACCTCCAGCGAGCCGCAGGGCAGGATCTCCTCGGCCGGCTGGAAGATGAGCCGGACCCGTCCGTCCAGCTCACCCAGGTCGGCGAGCTGGGCCAGCAGCATGCCGACGCCGAGCAGGATCGTGGTGTGCACGTCGTGGCCGCAGGCGTGGCAGACGCCCGCCACGGTCGACCGGTAGGGCACGTCCTTGGAGTCGTCCAGGGGCAGGGCGTCGATGTCGGCGCGCAGCGCGACCACGGGGCCGTCCGGCCGACCGTTGATGTCGCAGATCACGCCGTTGCCCTTGGGCAGCAGGCGCGGGTTGAGCCCGGCCAGCGAGAGCTCGCGGGCGATCAGGGCGGCCGTCTCGAACTCGTTGCCGGACAGCTCTGGGTGCGAGTGGAGGTGACGGCGCGTAGCGATCAGCCCCGGTACGCGGAGGGCGAGGAGGTGGTCCAGTTCGCGGGGCAGCGGTTGGGAGCCTGGCGGCGTCTCCAGCCAGGACGACGCCAGCTGGCCACCTGTGGGCAGCGTCAACGCACTCGTCACGTCGAATTCTCGATCACTAGAAATGGATGGATCATCGGGGACAGCAGACAGCCTAGACCTCCGACGGTGACGCTGCGCAACCTCGTTACGGTAATGATCAGACCGCGCAGCGTCAGGTACGCCCTGTTCGGAGCGCTCGGAGATGTGTGGGACAGCAGGTAGATCGCTGTCGAACGCCGACATCCGCCCCTCACCTCCTACAACGCGTAACCAATCGCGGCGGCCCAGGATCTGGCGGAACACGCGCGGATCCAGGTGTAAATTGTCGCATTAGTCGGGGTGATGAACTGACACTCCGACAATTAGCCGACCACACCCGCAACCAGCCGGATAGGGACGCTCACATGTAGCCGCCCACCGCGGGCGCACACCGTGTGCGTCCGCGCTCCTCCGATCCGGTACCCGCCCAGCCCGACGGACACACCGCGACCGCGAGGGTCAGAAGCGATCGGTGGGCCGGTACAGCCCCCAGACCTCGCGCAGCGTCCCGCACACCTCACCCACGGTGGCCCGGGCCCGCAGCGCCTCCTTCATCGGGTAGAGCACGTTGTCCGAACCCTCCGCGGCGGCCCGCAGGTCGGCGAGTGCCCGCGTCACGGCCGCGCCGTCACGCTCGGAGCGCAGCCGCGCCAGCCGCTCGGCCTGACCCGCCTCGATCGTCGGGTCGACGCGCAGCGGCTCGTACGGCTCCTCCTCGTCCACGGCGAACCGGTTGAGCCCGACCACCACCCGCTCACCCGAGTCGATCTCCTGCGCGATCCGGTACGCGGACTGCTCGATCTCCCGCTTCTGGAAACCGGCCTCGATCGCGTCCACCGCCGAGCCGTGGTCGGCCACCCGCTCCATCAACTCGAGCGCGGCGGCCTCGATCTCGGCGGTCATCGCCTCCACCACGTACGACCCGGCGAACGGGTCGACGGTGGCGGTCAGGTCGGTCTCGTACGCCAGCACCTGCTGGGTACGCAACGCGAGCCGGGCCGCCTTCTCGGTGGGCAGCGCGATCGCCTCGTCGAAGCTGTTGGTGTGCAGCGACTGCGTGCCGCCGAGCACCGCGCCCAGCCCCTGCACCGCCACCCGGACCAGGTTCACCTCCGGCTGCTGCGCGGTGAGCTGCACGCCCGCGGTCTGCGTGTGGAAACGCAACATCATCGACTTCGGATCCTTCGCGCCGAAGTCGTCGTGCATCAGCCGGGCCCAGATCCGCCGGGCGGCGCGGAACTTCGCCACCTCCTCCAGCAGTGTGGTGCGGGCCACGAAGAAGAACGACAGCCGGGGCGCGAAATCGTCCACCGCGAGCCCGGCGGCCAGCGCCGCCCGCACGTACTCCACGCCGTTGGCCAGGGTGAACGCGATCTCCTGCGCGGGCGTCGCGCCGGCCTCGGCCATGTGGTAGCCGGAGATGGAGATGGTGTTCCACTTCGGCACCTCCTTGCGGCAGTACGCGAACGTGTCCGCGACCAGGCGCAGCGACGGCTTCGGCGGGAAGATGTACGTGCCCCGGGCGATGTACTCCTTGAGGATGTCGTTCTGGATCGTGCCGTTGAGCGCCGAGCCGGGCACCCCGTTCTCCTCGGCGACGAGCTGGTAGAGCAGCAGCAGCACCGAGCCGGGCGCGTTGATGGTCATCGAGGTGGAGACCTTGTCCAGCGGGATGTCGGCGAAGAGCAGCCGCATGTCCTCGATGGAGTCGATGGCGACACCCACCTTGCCGACCTCGCCGTGCGCGATCGACTCGTCGGAGTCGTAGCCCATCTGGGTCGGCAGGTCGAACGCGACCGAGAGGCCCATCGTGCCGGCCCGCAACAGTTGGTGGTAGCGCGCGTTGGACTCGGTGGCGGTGCCGAAGCCGGCGTACTGGCGCATGGTCCACGGACGGGAGGTGTACATGGTGGGGTAGACCCCCCGCGTGTACGGGAACTCGCCGGGGGCGCCCAGCCGGGAGTCCAGGTCCTCCGGAAGGTCCGCGCCCGTGTAGACGCCCTTGATCGGAAAACCGGACTCGCTTGACCGCCGTTCGTTCATCCCCGGATGGTAGGTCGTGCGGGCACGGCATCGGGTGAGGGATACCGCACAGCCCGTTCCGAGCCGTCGACAGCAGGTGAACCGCATGGCACTTTCTGTCGACTTCGACAAACGTCCGTCGCGTCGGCTTTCGCATCGGGCGTCGGAACCAGCAAGATAGGGGGGTTGTGTCCCAGCCCCCCTCGATTTCCCCCGGTGGCTTTTCTGTGACTCAGATCCCGACGTGGAGCGGCGGACCAGTCAGTCCCGCCAACGGCCGCGCAGCACCCGGCACCACCATCGGTGGCCGGTACTCGCTGCGGTCCTCGGTGGGCAACGGCGGCATGGGCACCGTGTGGCGTGCCACCGACACCCTGCTGCGCCGTGACGTGGCGGTGAAGGAGGTCGTCCTGCCTCCGGGGCTGGCCCCCAGCGACCGCGACGCCATGTACGAACGCACCCTGCGCGAGGCGCGGGCCGCCGCCGCCATCCAGCACCCGGCCGTGGTGCAGGTGTACGACGTGGTCACCGAGGCCGGCCGGCCGTGGATCGTGATGGAGCTGCTGGACGCCCGCAGCCTCGCCGACATGGTGATCGAGGACGGGCCGGTCGCGCCCCGCGCCGTCGCCAAGATCGGCATCGCGCTGCTCGGCGCGTTGGAGGTGGCGCACGCGATCGGCGTCCTGCACCGCGACGTCAAGCCGGCAAACGTGCTGATCTGCTCCGACGGGCGGTGCGTGCTCACCGACTTCGGGGTCGCTCGGATGCCCACCGACGTGCAGCTCACCACCCCCGGGATGGTGCTCGGCTCACCGCACTTCATCTCGCCCGAGCGGGCCATGGGCCAGGAGTTCGGTCCGCCGAGCGATCTCTTCTCGCTGGGTGTGACGCTCTACACGGCGGTGGAGGGGCGACCCCCGTTCGACAAGGGTGACCCGATCGAGACCATGCACGCCGTGGTCGAGGACCCACCGGCCCCGCCGCAGCGCAGCGGCCCGCTGACCCGCGTGCTGATGGGCCTGCTGGAAAAGGACCCGGCCCGCCGACTGGATGTGCACACCTCCCGGGCCATGTTGCGCGAGCTGCTCGCCGGCCCGCTGGGCAGCACCGCGACCGCGGTGCACTCGGTCACCGACCCGTACGCGGTGGTGCCGGTGCAGCAGCGCCCTCCGGTGCCGGTCCTCCCGCCGCCCCCGGCGGAGCCGAAGTCGGACAAGCAGATCGGTGGCCCGGCGATGCTGGCCCCGGACGAGTCCCTGACCGATCGGCTCGCCGCGCTGCGCCGGGGCGAGCGCCCCCGGCCGGCCACCGCGGCCGGTGCCACCGGGTTCGACGAGACCAGCGCCGACGTGTTGGCCGGCCCACTGCACACGCCCACCGGCGCGATGCCCGGCCCCGGCCAGCCACCTCCCCGGCACACCTACGGTGGCAGCGCCGACACCACTCAGCGGGTGGACGCCGGCGGGCACCCGGACGCCACCCAGCGGGTCAACTACGGCAGCCCCGCCGATGCCACCCAGCAGGTCGGGTACGGCGGCGCACCGGAGGCCACCCAGCGCATCGGCGGCACCTACGGCGGCGGCAACCAGTGGTCGGTGCCCGGCACCGGCCAGCCCTGGGCCACCTCGCCCGCCCCTGCTGGCGGCGGCGCCCTCGGCAAGGCCCGTGCCACCGGTGGTCAGCTCGTCAGCACGGTCAAGGGCTGGCCCCGCAAGGTGCAGCTCGCCGCGGCCGGCGGGTTGGCCGTCGTGCTGCTGCTCACCGTGGTGGCCCTCACCAGTGGCGACGATCCCCCGCCGAACACCCCGGCGGCGCAGCCGACCGCGTCCGCCCCGGCGGCCTCCACGGTCGAGATGCAGGAGCACGTGGCCCGCGGCATCCAGGTCATGGTGCCGAAGGGCTGGAAGAAGGCCACCGGCCCCTCGTACACCGACTACACCGACCCGGAGGACAGCGGTCGCAAGGTCCGCATCATCACCGAGAAGTGGTCGAGCGACGCCAACCGCTGGGCGGAGACGGCAGCGAACGGTCTCATGACCCGGAGCACCTCCTGCGTCAAGCCGTACCAGCAGCTCAACGCCACCGAGACCCAACTGGACAGCAAGCCGGCCGCCGAATTCGAGTACACCTGCGGCGAGGGCGACGTCATGCGGCACGGCGTCTGGCGTGGCGTGGCCGAGGGCGGCAAGGCGTACTCGTTCTACCTCACCTCGACGAACGCCAAGTTCGCGGAGAGCAAGCCGATCTTCGACGAGATGGCCAGGACGTTCAAGCTCACCGGGGCAGGCTGAGCCGAGGGAACCGACAGCGGTGATCCGCCGCCGTGCTATCAAGAGGCATGGCGGCGGACACCACTGACATCGACGACATTCGCGAGCAAGCCCGGCGCTGGCTGGCCGACGACCCCGACCCGGCCAGCCGGGACGAGCTGACGGCGGTGCTCGACCGGCTGCCGGCGAGCGCCCCGGAGCTGGCCGACCGGTTCGCCGGTCCGCTGACCTTCGGCACGGCGGGCCTGCGCGGACCGCTGCGCGCCGGCCCGAACGGCATGAACCTCGCCGTGGTCACCCAGGCCGCTGCCGGCCTGGTCGGCTGGCTCGCGGCCCAGGGTGGCACCGGCCCTCTGGTGATCGGGTACGACGCCCGGCACGGCTCCCGGCAGTTCGCCGAACGCACCGCCCAGGTGGCCACCGGCGCGGGCCGGCCGGCTCTGCTGCTGCCCCGCCCACTGCCCACCCCGGTGCTGGCGTACGCGGTACGCCAGCTCGGCGGGGTCGCCGGAGTGATGGTCACGGCCAGCCACAACCCGCCCCAGGACAACGGCTACAAGGTCTACCTCGGCGCGGAACTGGGCGGTGAGCTGGGTGCCGGCGCGCAGATCGTGCCGCCCGCCGATGCCGGTATCGAGGCGGCCATCCGGGCGGTCGGCCCACTGACCCAGGTGCCGTTGGGTCCACCCGGGCAGGTGCTCGGTGACGACCTGGTCGCCTCGTACGTGGAACGGGCCACCGCGGTGATCGACCCGGACGGACCCCGGGACCTGACCGTGGCGTACACGCCGCTGCACGGGGTGGGCGCGGCGGTGCTCACCGCCGCCTTCGCCAGCGCCGGTTTCCCGGTGCCCGGTGTGGTGCCCGACCAGGCCGAGCCGGACCCGGCGTTTCCCACCGTGTCGTTCCCCAACCCGGAGGAGCCGGGGGCGGTGGACCGGTTGATCGCGCTGGCCGACTCCACCGGCGCGGACCTCGCCATCGCGAACGACCCGGACGCGGACCGGTGCGCGGTGGTCGTCCGGGACAGCACGGGCGGCGGGCAGGGCTGGCGGATGCTGCGCGGCGACGAGGTGGGCGTGCTGCTCGCCGACCACCTGATGCGCCGTGGGGTGACCGGGCTCTACGCCACCACGATCGTGTCGTCGTCACTGTTGCGGGCGATGTGCGCGGCCCGGGGCCTGCCCTACGACGAGACGCTCACCGGCTTCAAGTGGATCGTGCGGGCCGGCGGCGGCAGCGCACCGCTGGTCTTCGGCTACGAGGAGGCGCTCGGTTACTGCGTCGCCCCGGAGCACGTACGGGACAAGGACGGCATCACCGCGGCGCTGACCGTGGCCGAACTGGCCGCCGGCCTGAAGTCGCAGGGCCGCACGTTGACCGACCGGCTGGACGAGTTGGCCGCCGAGTTCGGCGTTCACCACACCGACCAGCTCTCCGCCCGGGTGGACGACCTGCAAGTCATCACCGACGCGATGGCCCGGATCCGGGCGGCCACCCCGACCACCCTGCTCGGGCAGCCGGTAGACAGCGTGCGGGACCTGCTACCCGAGTCGGACGTGGTGATCCTGCGGACCGCGGTGGCCCGGGTGGTGATCCGCCCATCCGGGACCGAGCCGAAGCTCAAGGCGTACCTCGAGGTGGTGGAGCCGGTGCCCGACCGCGACGTCGCCGCGGCCCGGGCCCGCGCGGAGTCGGCGATCGCGCAGCTGCGCACCGAGATCGCCGCGGCTCTGGGACTCTGACCGGCGGGGTCAGCGGCGGGGGCCGAGGGCCTGGTCGACGGCCCGGCCCAGGGCGGCGACGACCAGGCCGACCGAGGGGCGGACCACCGAGTCGTCGGTGCTCACCTCGCCGGAGAAGCCGGCGCCGGTGGCGATCTCCTCCAGCCGGCGGCGCGCGTCCGCGGCGGTCTCGCCGTCCACCCCGAGCGCGGACTCCATCCGCAGCACCACGACCAGGGTGGCCAGCGCGGCGGTCCGCTCGTCCGGGGCCGCCGCGCCGGTCAGCGCCTCGGCCAGCCGCTGCCGGGTCTCCGCCTCCACCGTGGCGTCCACGACCGGGTAGCGGTGCACGTGGATGAAGCCCAACTCGGTCTCGTCGACGTCGCGGACCACACCCTGGCTGCACAGGTCGCCGAGAATCCGGTCCCGCAGGCCGTGCCGCAGGCGCTGCACCCAGGAAGCCGGACTGTGCGGGGTGTCGGCCGCGACCCGACCCAGCACCTCGTCCGCGACCGGCTCGCCGGTGGGCGTCGGGTCGATCACTGCCAACGAACCGTCGGCGTACGCGATCCGGCCGGCCAGGGCCAGCTCGACCAGCACCGCGGCGGCCATGCCCAGGTCCAGGCTGATTCGCGGCATGGTCGCCTTGCCGGTCGTGTCGTCGTAGGCGAGGAGCAGCAGCTCCTTGGCGAGAGCAACACCAGTCATGGCCGGAGACGGTAGCGGGTCCGTGCACACCGCGCACGGACCCGCCCGACCCGACACCGACCGGGTGTACCGCCCTCAGAACCGGGGCATGCCGCCGAACTGGCGGTCGCCCGCGTCCCCGAGCCCGGGGACGATGAACATGCGGTCGTTGAGCCCCTCGTCGATCGAGGCCGTGACCAGGCGCAACGGCAGGCCAGAACGTTCCAGCCGCTCGATGCCGACCGGCGCGGCGAGCACGCAGAGCACGGTGATGTCGGTGCAGCCGCGGTCGGCCAGCAGCCGACAGGAGTGCTCCAGCGAGCCACCGGTGGCCAGCATCGGGTCGAGCACCAGCACCGGCAGTCCGGCCAGGTCGCGGGGCAACGACTCCATGTACGCGCGTGGCTCGTAGGTCTCCTCGTCGCGGGCCAGACCGACGAAGCCCATCGAGGACTCCGGCAGCAGGCCGAGCGCGGCGTCCGCCATGCCCAGGCCGGCCCGCAGCACCGGGACCAGCAGCGGCGGGTTGGCCAGCCGGGTGCCCTCGGTGCCGGTGACCGGCGTCTGCACCGGGTACCGCTCGACGGGGAAGGTGCGCGCCGCCTCGTACACCAGCATGGTGGTCAGTTCGTGCAGCGCCGCCCGGAACGTCGAGGAATCGGTGCGCGCGTCCCGCATGGCGGTCAGTCTCGACTGGGCCAGC
The DNA here is from genome assembly GCF_040686315.1 of Micromonospora sp. NPDC085948. Taxonomy (NCBI): domain Bacteria; kingdom Bacillati; phylum Actinomycetota; class Actinomycetes; order Micromonosporales; family Micromonosporaceae; genus Micromonospora; species Micromonospora sp. NPDC085948. The sequence continues at coordinate 550,561 of NZ_JBFBJW010000001.1, forward strand.
GGGTGGTCAATGACGTGTACGTCCACGATCGCTCAACCTACCGGTCCGCACGTCCCGCCGGTGCGGGTGCGGTCGGACCAGCGACGCCGCTCACGTCCGGCGAGCCGCTGTGAGCAAGATCACGCGGCTTTCCGGTGCGTAGACTTCGGGGCATGACGGCGACAACGACGTCGGCCCGGTCGGAGCTCTCCGAGCTGGGACGATCCGAGACCGCTCTGCGGACCTTCCTCCACGGCCTACCGGGCGTGGACCAGGTCGGCGCGGAGCAGCGGGCGGCACAGCTCGGCACCCGATCCATCAAGACCACCGCCAAGGCCCAGGCCATCGACCTGGCGATCCGGATGGTCGACCTCACCACCCTGGAAGGGGCGGACACCCCGGGCAAGGTGCGGGCGCTCGCCGCGAAGGCGCTGCGACCCGACCCGGCCGACCCGTCCTGCCCGCACGTCGGCGCGGTCTGCGTCTACCCGGCAATGGTCCCGTACGTCGCCGAGGTGCTGCGCGGTTCTGCTGCCGGGTCCGGGCGGCCATCCGGCGAGCCGGGACGTGCGGGCGGCGCCGCGCCGGCCGGACTTGGCATTGTGCACCTGGCCAGCGTGGCGACCGCTTTCCCGTCGGGCCAGGCGCCGCTGGAGATCAAGCTGGCCGACACCCGGGCCGCCGTCGCGGCCGGCGCCGACGAGATCGACATGGTGATCAACCGGGGCGCGTTCCTGTCCGGGCGCTACCAGGAGGTCTACGACGAGATCGTGGCCACCAAGGAGGCCTGCGGGGACGCCCACCTCAAGGTGATCCTGGAGACCGGCGAGCTGGCCACCTACGACAACGTGCGGCGGGCCTCCTGGCTGGCCATGCTGGCCGGCGGCGACTTCATCAAGACCTCCACCGGCAAGGTCCCGGTCGCGGCGACGATGCCGGTGACCCTGGTGATGCTGGAAGCGGTCCGCGACTTCCGCGAGGCGACCGGGCGTCAGGTGGGTGTGAAGCCCGCCGGTGGCATCAAGACCACCAAGGACGCGATCAAGTACCTGGTGATGGTCAACGAGACCGTCGGCCCGGACTGGCTCGACCCGGACTGGTTCCGCTTCGGCGCGTCCAGCCTGCTCAACGACCTGCTGATGCAGCGCACCAAGCTGACGACCGGCGTCTACTCCGGTCCCGACTACTTCACCCTGGACTGATAGCCGATGTTCGAATACGCCCCCGCCCCCGAGTCCCGCTCGGTGGTGGACCTCAAGCCCTCGTACGGGCTGTTCATCGACGGCGCGTTCGTCGATCCGACCGACGGTGGCAGCTTCAAGTCGATCAACCCCGCCTCCGAGGAGGTGCTGGCCGAGATCGCCGAGGCCGGCGCCCAGGACGTGGAACGCGCGGTGCGCGCGGCCCGCAAGGCGTACGACAAGGTCTGGGGTCCGATGCCCGGCCGCGACCGGGCGAAGTACCTGTACCGGATCGCGCGGCTGATCCAGGAGCGGTCCCGTGAGCTGGCCGTCCTGGAGTCGCTGGACAACGGCAAGCCGATCCGGGAGTCCCGGGACGTCGACCTGCCGCTGGTCGCCGCGCACTTCTTCTACTACGCCGGCTGGGCCGACAAGCTCCCGCACGCCGGTTTCGGCGCCAACCCGCAGCCGATCGGCGTGGCCGCGCAGGTCATCCCGTGGAACTTCCCGCTGCTCATGCTGGCGTGGAAGATCGCCCCGGCGCTCGCCGCGGGCAACACGGTGGTGCTGAAGCCCGCCGAGACCACCCCGCTCACCGCGCTGCTGTTCGCCGAGATCTGCCAGCAGGCCGACCTGCCGGCCGGTGTGGTCAACATCGTCACCGGCGCCGGCGACACCGGTCGCGCCCTGGTCGAGCACCCCGGCGTGGACAAGGTCGCCTTCACCGGCTCCACCGAGGTCGGCCGGGCCATCGCCCGGTCCGTCGCCGGCACCCGCAAGAAGCTCACCCTGGAACTGGGTGGCAAGGCCGCCAACATCGTCTTCGACGACGCGCCCATCGACCAGGCCGTCGAGGGCATCGTCAACGGCATCTTCTTCAACCAGGGGCACGTCTGCTGCGCCGGCTCCCGCCTCCTGGTGCAGGAGAACGTGGCCGACCGGGTCCTGGAGTCGCTGAAGCGGCGGATGGCCCAACTGCGGGTCGGCGACCCCCTGGACAAGAACACCGACGTCGGCGCGATCAACTCGGCCGCCCAGTTGGAGCGGATCCGCGAACTGTCCGACGCCGGTTCCGCCGAGGGCGCCGAGCGCTGGTCACCGCCGTGCGAGCTGCCCGACCGGGGCTTCTGGTTCGCGCCCACCATCTTCACCGGGGTCACCCAGGCCCACCGGATCGCCCGCGAGGAGATCTTCGGCCCGGTGCTGTCGGTGCTCACGTTCCGCACGCCGGCTGAGGCCGTCGAGAAGGCCAACAACACGCCGTACGGGCTGTCGGCCGGCATCTGGACCGACAAGGGCTCCCGCATCCTGTGGATGGCCGACCGGCTGCGCGCCGGCGTGGTCTGGGCCAACACGTTCAACAAGTTCGACCCCACCTCGCCGTTCGGTGGCTACAAGGAGTCGGGCTACGGTCGCGAGGGCGGCCGGCACGGGCTGGAGGGGTACCTCAATGTCTGAGCGGGTCGCCGTACGCAAGACGTACAAGCTCTTCATCGGCGGGAAGTTCCCGCGCAGCGAGTCGGGACGGTCGTATCTCGTGCAGTCCTCGAATGTGTCACTGGCCTCCCGCAAGGACGCCCGGGACGCGGTGGTCGCCGCCCGCGCCGCCGTGAAGGGCTGGGCCGGCGCGACCGCGTACAACCGGGGTCAGATCCTCTACCGGGCCGCGGAGATGCTGGAGGGCCGCCGCGAGCAGTTCGTCGCCCTGGGCATCCCCGGCGACGAGGTGGACGCCGCGGTGGACCGCTGGGTCTGGTACGCCGGCTGGGCCGACAAGCTCGCCCAGGTGTACGGCGGCGCCAACCCGGTCGCCGGCCCGTACTTCAACCTCTCCGCGCCCGAGCCGACCGGCGTGGTCGCGGTGGTCGCCCCGGAACGCCCGGCGCTGCTCGGCCTGGTCAGCGTGATCGCCCCGGCGATCGTCAGCGGCAACACGGTGGTGGTAGCGGCGTCCCCGTCGGAGCCACTGGCCGCGGTGACACTGGCCGAGGTGCTGGCCACCTCCGACCTGCCCGGCGGGGTGGTCAACATCCTCACCGGCGCGATCACCGAGACCGCGCCGGCGTTGGCCGCGCACATGGACGTCAACGCGATCGACCTGACCGGGGTCACCGACGCCGCGCTCGCCACCGACCTGGAGGTCAGGGCGGCAGAGAACCTCAAGCGGGTCCTCCGACCGGCGCCCGCCGACCACGACTGGTCGACCGACCCGGGTCTGGGCCGGATGACAGTCCTGCTGGAGACGAAGACGGTGTGGCACCCCAAGGGGGTGTGATGTCGTTCCCGGCCTTGTGGTTTTCCGGGGAGCCCCACCCGCTCCGGGCGGTCAGGCTTGATCCCTGCGCGGGTGGGGCTCCCCGGAAAACCTGACCTGGGCCGGGTTCGTCGGGTGGGTCAGCTCACGGGTTCTGCCTCGGATTGGGTTGCGGTGGCGATCATGGGGTTGACGGGGTTTTTGATCTCGCTCGGCCCGGTCAACCTCATGATCACCGTTGGCGAGAGGTGGGAGGGGTGGGGGTCTACTACCGGGGGTAGGATTACGGTGTGACTCGGTTGGGCGATCTTGAGCGTGCGGTGATGGACGTGTTGTGGGACGTGGTCCCCGGCACGTCGGATGGTGTGACCGTGCGCGAGGTCGCCGACGCGCTCGATGGCCGGGAGTTGGCGTACACGACGGTGATGACCGTGCTGGACCGGCTCGCCGGCAAGGGCATGGTGCAGCGCGAGCGCGAAGGTCGGGCCTGGCGGTACCGGCCAGCGGCCAGCCGCGAGGCGCACATCGCCCAACTCATGCTTGACGCCCTCGACCTGGGCGGCAGCCGGGACGCCGCGCTGGTGCGCTTCGCCCGTTCGGTCACCGGCACCGAGGCCGAGGTGCTGCGCGCGGCGCTGGGGAACGAGGCCGGGCTGGGCACCGCCGCCGGTGGCACGGGTGCCGCCGGACCGAACGCGCCGAGCCCGGCCGGGTCGGGTGCCGACCTGACCGACCGGGTGGACGGGCCGGCGGGCCGGCGACCTGCCGGCGAGGCAGCGGAGCGGTAGGGCGAGCGCCATGGCCTACGCCGTGCACTTCGCCGCCACCATGCTGGCCTGCTATCTGACGGCTCAGGTGCTGGCCCGCTCCACCTGGACGTGGCGCAGCCCCCGAGTCGCGATCATCTGCTGGCAGGCCGTCGGATTGGCGCTCGGCCTCTCCGCGATGGGCCTGCCGATGGCGCTCGGGCTGAGCACGTACGACCTGCCGACCGGAAGCGCACTGCTCGCCCTCGCCAACGACCTCGGACACGGCACCCTGCCAGCCGGGATGAGCACCTTCCACCTTGCCGGCGTCGGGGTGGGCTTCGGCATCGGCGCGGTGCTGGTCACCACGACCGCGCGCAGCATCCACGGCACCGTACGCGCCCAGCGTCGGCACCGGGACCTGCTCTCCCTGGTCGCCCGGGACGATCCAGCCGCGCCCGGCGCGCTGGTGCTGGACCATCCGAGTGCCGCCGCGTACTGCCTGCCCGGCGTCAAGCCGCAGGTGGTGGTCAGCGCCGGCACGCTGAACCTGCTGGATCGGGCCGAGTTGGCCGCGGTGCTCAGCCACGAGCGCGCGCACGCCCACGAGCGGCACGACCTGGTGCTACTGCCGTTCACCGCGCTGTGCCGCGCGTTGCCGTGGTTCGCCTGGGTTCGCGACGCGCACGAGCGGGTCGCCCTCCTGGTCGAGATGCGGGCCGACGACAAGGCCCGCGAGCTGCACGCCGAGGCGCCGTTGGCGGGAGCGCTACGCCGGTTTGCCGCCGCCGGTCACCGGATCACCCCGACCGGCGCGCTGGGCCTGGGCGACCGCGATCTTGACGTACGCGTCCAGCGTCTCCTGGTCAGCGACCGGCCACCCCGGGTGCTCGGCGCCACCGCCCTCGCGGTCGCCACCACTCTGGCCGCCCTCCCGATCACTCTCTTCCTGAGCTGAAGATCGCGCTCGATCCAGGATCGAGTGGCATCCACGGCCGACGAGGCCACTACATCTTGGTTCGAGCGCGATCTTGCCGTTCGTACATCTACTACGTGATGTCGTAGACTCCATTACGACACCGCGTAGTAGTCGGACATGTAGAGAAACTACGTGTAGGGTGGCTACGACAAGGGAGCCAACAGTACGGAGAGCCGGCCATGGACACCCTGCTCCTCGCCCGCCTGCAGTTCGCCACCACCACTTCGATCCACTTCCTGTTCGTGGTCGTCACGCTCGGGCTGGTCACCCTGCTGGTCGGGATGCAGACCGCCTGGGTGCTCACCGGTAACCCGAAGTGGGAGCGGCTGACCCGTTACTGGGGCCAGCTCTACGTGATCAATTACGTGCTCGGCATCGCCACCGGCATCGTGATGGAGTTCCAGTTCGGGCTGAACTGGAGTGGCCTGTCGCGCTACGTCGGCAACGTCTTCGGCGCGCCGCTGGCCCTGGAGACGCTTGTGGCGTTCTTCCTGGAGTCCACGTTCCTCGGGATGTGGATCTTCGGCTGGCACCGGCTCCGCAAGGGTGTCCACCTCGCCCTGCTGTGGGGCGTGGCGATCACCGCGTACGCGTCGGCCTTCTGGATCATGGTGGCGAACTCCTGGTTGCAGAACCCGGTCGGCTACGAGGTCCGCGACGGGATCGCCCACCTCACCGACTTCGGCGCGCTCCTCACCAACCCCACCCTCGGCATGGCGTTCGGGCACGTGGTGTCGGCCGCGTTGCTGATCGGCGGGATGCTGATGGCGGCGGTCAGCGCGTGGCACCTGATCCGGCGTACCCCGGACTTCGCGCTCTTCCGCACGTCGCTGCGGATCGGCCTGGTCACCTCGGCGTTGGCGATCAGCCTGGTGCAGGGCTTCGGTTTCGCCCAGTTCGGTCCGGTCGGCAGCGTGCAGCCGACCAAGTTCGGCGGCAACGGGCCGGAGGCCCAGGCGCAGATCACCGAGTGGACCGCTCGGTTCGGCCCCGGCGACTACACCCCACCGGTGCTGGCCAGCGTCGGGCTGGGCTTCATGATCCTGACCGGACTCACGCTCGGCTGTCTCTGGTTGCTGCTGCCCCTGCTCTTCCGCGACTGGATCGTCCGGCTGCGCTTCCCGCTCTGGCTGATCCTGCTGGCCCTGCCGCTGCCGTTCGTCGCGGTGATCCTCGGCTGGATCTCCCGGGAGGTGGGCCGGCAGCCCTGGGTGGCGTACGGGCTGCTCCCCACCGAGCAGGCGGTCTCCCCGGTCGGCGCCCCGGTGATGCTGGCCTCGCTCGTCGGTTTCAGCCTGCTGCTGGGGGCCCTCGCCGTCACCAACTGGGTGTTGCTCGCCCGGTACGCGAAACGCGGCGCGGTCGACCCGGCGCTCGGCCGCCCGCCGCTGCCGCCCGGCGAGCCGGCCTGTCCCGAACCCGCACTCGTCTGAGGATCTGAGGAGAAGACCGTGGACCTCGCCTGGTACGCCCTGCTCGGCCTCTTCTTCGCCAGCTATCTGGTGCTCGCCGGCTACGACTACGGCGTCGGACTGCTGCTCGCGCGGGGCGGAAGCCCGGCCGGGCGGCGGGCCTCGCTCACCGCGCTCGGCCCGTTCTTCCTCGGCAACGAGGTGTGGCTGGTGGCCGCCGTCGGCATCCTGTTCGGCGCGTTTCCGGTACTGGAGGGTGAGCTGCTCGCCGGCTGCTATCCGGCCGTCGCCGGCGCTCTGGTCGGCGTCATCCTGGTCACCGCCGGGGTGCAACTGCGCAGCCGGCACGCCGACGAGCGGATCCGCGCCCGCTGGGACCGCATCGTGACGATCGGCAGCGCACTCGCCGCACTGGGCTGGGGTGTGGTGCTCGCCGCGCTGCTCCAGGGCGTACCCCGTCAGGCCGACGGGCACGTCGCCGGGGTCTCGCACCTCGCCACCCCGTTCGCGGCCGCCGCCGGGCTGGCGATGGTCGCCCTGGTCGCCGTGCACGGTGCGACCTTCCTCACCCTGCGACTGCCGGCCGCCGAGGCCGCCGTGGTCGACCGCACGGCCCGCCGGCTGGTGCCGGTGGCGCTCACCGCGGTCGCGCTGGCCACCGTCGTGGGCCTGCTCTCCGCCCGGGTACGCGACGCGGTCCAGCGGCCGACGCTGGCCGTACTCCTGCCGGTGCTCCTCGTGGCGGCGCTGCTGGCGGCCCGCGCGGCGCTGGCGCGGCGGCGGCCGGGGTGGGCTCTGGTCGCCACCGGCGCGGCCCTGGCGCTGCCGGTGGTGCTGGTAGGCGCGGCCCTCTGGCCCTACGTGCTGGTGTCCACAACCGACCCCGGGGCCTCGCTGACGGTGGCCGACGCGGCCGCCAGCGCACCGACACTGCGGCTGCTGGGCTGGGTGGCGCTGCCGCTACTTCCGGCTCTACTAGGCTTCCAGGCGATGTGCTGGTGGGTATTCCGAGGACGGACCGACGGTAGGGCACCGGTGTACTGGTGAGCCGCCGTCCGTTCGACCCGCGTCTGCTGCGCCGGGTCCCCGCGGCCCGGCGCGATCTTGCCGTGCTCGCGGTGCTGGGTGTGGTCGCCGCCGGGTTGATCGTGGCGCAGGCCACCGCGCTCGCGTCGGTGCTGGCCACCGCCATCGACGGTCGGCTGGATCGGCAGGCGTTGGCCGGCTTCGTGATCGCGGTCGCGGCCCGCTCGGCGCTGGTCTGGGCGCAGGGCACGGTCTCGGCGCGGGTCGCCGCCACGGTCAAGGCCGCGCTGCGGGCCGACCTGCTCGGCGCGGTGGGCCGGCACGGCCCCGGCTGGGTGGCCGGGCAGCGGGCCGGTGAGATCGCCACCCTGGCCGGGCGCGGGTTGGACGCGCTGGACGCCTACTTCACCGGGTACCTGCCGCAGCTGGTGCTCAGTGTGACGGTGCCGCTGGCGGTGCTGGCCCGGGTCGTCTTCGCCGACTGGAGCTCGGCGGTGATCATCGCGCTGACCCTGCCGCTGATCCCGGTCTTCGGCGCACTGCTCGGCTGGCAGGCGCAGGCCGCCACCGAACGGCAGTGGCGGCGGCTGTCCCTGCTCGGTGGCCACTTCCTGGACATGGTCGCCGGGCTGCCCACGTTGCGCGCGTTCGGGCGCGCCCGGGCACAGACCGACATCGTGCGCCGGATGGCCGACGGGCACCGCGTCGCCACCATGAAGACGCTGCGGATCGCGTTCCTCTCCGCGCTGGTGCTGGAGCTGGTCGCCACCCTCTCGGTGGCACTTGTCGCGGTGCCGGTCGGCATCCGGTTGCTCGGCGGCGGGTTGGCCCTGCAGACCGCGCTGCTGGTGCTGCTGCTCACCCCGGAGGCGTACCTGCCGCTGCGGTCCGCCGGCAGCCGCTTCCACGCCAGCATGGAGGGGCTCGCCGCGCTGGACGAGGCGCTGACCATCTCGGCCGCGCCCGCCGCACCCCGCGCCGCCGAGGGCGCCACCACTCCCGACGCCCGGCGTGAGATCCGGTTCGAGGGCGTGACCGTGGCGTACGAGCGGACCACCGCGCTGCGGGACGTGACCCTGACCATCCGGCCCGGCGAACGGATCGCCATCATCGGACCCAGCGGCGCCGGCAAGAGCACCCTGCTCGGTCTGCTGCTCGGCTTCGTGACCCCGACCAGCGGTCGGGTCACCGTGGACGGGGTCGACCTCGCCACCGCCGACCCGGACGCCTGGCGTCGGCAGCTCGCCTGGGTACCGCAGCGGGCACATCTCTTCGCCGCCTCGCTGGCCGACAACATCCGGCTCGGCGCACCGGACACCCCACCCGACGTCCTGGCCGCGGCGGTGCGCGACGCCGCCCTGGACGACGTGGTGACCGGCCTACCGGACGGCCTGGACACCCTGCTCGGCGAACGCGGCCACGGGCTGTCCAGCGGGCAGCGGCAGCGGGTCGCGCTGGCGCGGGCCTTCCTGCGCGCCGCACCTGTGGTGCTGCTCGACGAACCCACCGCCCGGCTGGACACCGCCGCCGAGGCGGTGGTGCTCGACGCCACCCGCCGTCTGGTCGCCGGGCGGACCGCGCTGTTGGTCGCACACCGACCGGCGCTGCTCGCCGACGCCGACCGGATCCTGCGCGTCGAGGACGGCCAGGTCACCGAGTTGACACCCGAGCCGACCGGAAAGGTGTCCCGATGAGCGCGGCACCCGGGCCGGACCCGGCAGACACGACGCCGGCCGTCGACCCGACGCCGCTCGTGCCGGGCACCGCCGACACCGTGCCGCTCGTGCCGGGCACCGCCGACACCGCGCCGCGCGGGCGGGTCGCCGCCGAGCGGGCCGTGTTGCGGTTGGCCCGGCCGTACCTGGGCCGCCTCGTCGGCGCCGGGCTGCTCGCGGCGGCCACCGAGTTCGCCGGGCTGGCCCTGATGGCCACGGCCACCTGGCTGTTGATGAGCGCTGCCGGTCAACCCCCGCTGGACCGGCTCACCGTGGCGATCGTCGCGGTCCGGGCGCTGGCGATCAGTCGGGGCGTGCTGCGTTACACCGAGCGGCTCGCCGGGCACGACGCGGTACTCCGCATGATCACCGACGTCCGGGCCCAGGTCTTCGCCACCCTCGCGGCCCGCCGCAGCGCCGTACACCGCTCGGGAGACGTGCTGAGCCGGCTCGTCTCCGACGTCGAGGCAGTCCAGGACCTGCTGCTGCGGGTGTTGGTCCCGGGCTCGGCGGCGGCCCTGGTCGGTGTGGTGGCGGTCGCCGGGGCCGCGTTGATCTCGCCCCCGGCCGCCGGAGCGCTCGCCGTCGGCCTGCTGATCGCCGGCGTGGCGCTGCCCGCACTGGCCACCGCGGTCACCCGCCGCAGCGCTGCCGAGGTCGCCCCGCTGCGCGGCGCACTGGCCACCGACGCGATCGACCTCACCCACGGCGCTGCCGACCTGGCCGCGTTCGGGGCCACCGACGGTGCGCTGCACGCCGCCGAGGAGCGCGCCGGTCGGCTGGCCCGACTGGAACGACGGCTGGCCGCCACCGGGTTCGCCGTGGACGCGGCCGGGGTGCTGACCGCCGGGTTGACCGCCGCGGCGGTGGTGCTGGCCGCGCTGGCCGCCGACGTGCCCGGGGTGCTGGTGGGCGTCCTCGCCGTCGGCGCGCTGGCAGCCGTCGAGGTGACCCTGGCGCTGGTCGCGGCGGCCCGGCAGTGGACACAACTGCGGCCCGGCCTGGCCCGGGTGGCCACTCTGCTCGACGCCGGCCCGCCGAGTCGACCGGCCACCGACGGCAGCACCGACCTGGCCGGCCCATCCGAGCTGCGCTTCGATGACGTGACCGTGCGGTACCGGGCCGGCGCTGCACCCGCCCTGGACGGCGTCAGCCTGGACCTGCCGGCCGGGCGGAGGATCGCGGTGGTCGGCCCGAGTGGCGCCGGCAAGAGCACCCTGGCCGCCGTACTGACCGGCACCGTCCGGCCGGTGTCCGGCCGGGTCACGCTGAACGGTCAAGATCTGTCGGCGTACGCCGAGGAGGCCCTGCCCCGCGCGGTCGGCGGGCTGCTCGCCGAGGCGTACGTCTTCCATGCCACGGTGCGGGAGAACCTGCTGCTCGGACGGGCCGGGGCCGGCGAGGAGGAGTTGACCGCGGCCACCGCGGCGGCCGGCCTGCTCGAGTGGGTACGCGCCCAGCCGGCAGGTTGGGACACGCTCGTCGGCGAGGAGGGCGGGCAGCTCTCCGGCGGCCAGCGGCAGCGGCTGGCGCTGGCTCGGGCGCTGCTCGCGGCGCCGCCGGTGCTGGTACTCGACGAACCCACCGAGGGGCTGGACCCGTCCGCCGCGGACACGGTGCTCGCGTCCGCACTCACCGCCACCCCCGCCGGGCACTCGGTGCTGCTGATCACCCACCGGCTCAGCGGGCTCGCCGAGCTGGACGAGATCGTCGTCCTCGACAGCGGTCGGGTGATCCAGCGCGGTCGGCACGCCGAGCTGGTCGTCACCGACGGCTGGTACCGGGACCAGTGGCTGCTCCAGGCGGCGGCCGAACGGGGTTATCTGGCGCTCACGCCCTGACCGGGGTTCGGGGACGGACCAGGGTTCTCCCCGACGTCGGGGCTCCGGAGTCCGTGGCAGGGTGGTGGCATGCCGCGCTGTGAGGATGTGTCTGTCGACGAGCACCTGCGGGATCTGGCCGCCCGGTTGCAGGGGCCGGCGCGACTCAAGTCCGACCTGCTGACCGAGGCCCGGCACGGGCTGTTGGACGCCGTCGAGGCGTACGAGGAGAGCGGTGTGCCGCCCACGGAGGCGCAGCGCCGCGCGGTGGTCGAGTTCGGCTCACCGGCGCAGCTGCTCCCCTCCTGGCAGGCCGAGCTGGCGGTGGGCGCGCTGCGGGGCCTCTCGCTGCGGATGCTGGCCGTTGCCGGGGTGGGGGTGGCCGCCGGCGATCTGACCTGGCGTGGGGCGAGCTGGAGCGACGGCCCTCGCCCGCCAGCCGGTTACCTGCTGCTCTCCAACTCGGTCGACTGGATCTGGATGAGCACGCTGCTGCTCTCGGTGGCCGGTCTGCTGGTGGTCGCGGCGAGCGCCCGCTCGACACGGCCGGGCCTGCTCGTGGCGCAACGCGCGGTGGGCGCCGGCCTGACCGGCCTGCTGGCGCTCGCCATGGTGGCCGGCTGCGCCCTCTTCACCTGGTCCCTCAGCCTCTGGGATGCGGCACTGAGCTGGCCACCCATGATCATCGGCGCGGTGTTGGTGGGCGCTGCGTACTTCTCGCTGACCCGCGCGACGCGCGGCTGGCTGCTGGCCGTCGCCCGCTGACCCGCGCCGCCTGCCCTACCCCGCACGCTGGCCATGCCCGCCCGGCCGGCGCCGGCCGGACCGTTCTCGCCCGCGTCGGGCACGGCCCGGCCGGTCGACGCCAACTCGACGGACCGGGTCAGGCCGGGGTGACGGGTGGGCCGCCGGGATCGAGGAACCGGCCGACGGTCAGTTGGAACTCGTGCCAACCGGCGCGCTCTCCGGCCAGCGTGCGGCGGCCGGAGTCGGTGAGCTGGTACGTCCGCCGTTCCCGACCGTTGACCGTGCTCCAGGTGCTCGCCACGTGCCCCGCGCGTTCCAGGCGACGCAGCGCGGGATAGATCGTGCCGGTGGGCAGATCCAGGCTGCCATCACTGCGCTCACGCAGCGCCTCGATGATGGCGTAGCCGTGCTGCTCGCCCTGCTCCAGCACGGCGAGCAGCAGAGCGTCGAGATGGCCGTGCAACGACTGGGCCTTCATGCGTAGCTACGCTACTTGTCGATCGGCCCGTTCGCCAGCGCCAGCCGCCAGCAGGTCGAACCCGTGCGCCAGCCGGCCACCGGGGTGCGGGCATCGGTCACCCAGGGCCGCCGACTAGGGTATGTGCCCAGAGTCACTCGTCGGACAGAGACCCCGGCGGGTGGGCAACCCGAAGCACACGGAGGTCAGCGTGGCCCGCCAGTCGCCCCAACGGCCCGACGCCGACGAGCCCGAGCTCGACGACACCACCAGCGCGGCCGAGCCAGATGAGGCCGAGGAGACCGACCGCCCGTCGGCTTCGGTCGACCGGTCGCTCTGGGACGAGCTGCGCATCGATCCGGTGGAGATCGCCCTGCCCGCCGGCACCGGCTTCACGCTGCGGGCGTACCGGCCGGCCAGCTCGCTGACCCCGACCGACGTGACCGAACGCGACCAGGACGACCCGTTCCTGGCCCGCCGTCAGGTCGTCGAGGAGGAGGACGACGAGACCGTCGTCATCCTCGACGAGGACCTGGCCGACGAGTTCGCCGACAGCGACGAGGACGAGTCGACGCGCCGCCGCGACGCCACCACGGCCACGGCCGAGGACGAGGCGGAAGAGGCCGACGCGGACGAGGCCGACGACGAGGACGACGAGGAGGTGCCGGTCTTCCTCAGCAACCGGGGCAAGCTGCTGCTGTTCAAGACCCCCGAGTCGTTGGTCAGTTTCATCCGGTCCGGCGCTCCCAATGATCTGTCCCAACTGGACAGCTGGAATGAATTGGCCGAACGGGTGGAGCCGGCCGATATCGCTCCGCTCGACGAGGACACCTACGAACTCGACCTGGTCGTGGAGAACCTGCGCGGCGGTCACGACACCTGGGATTCGACCCTGCTGATCGAGGCCGGCGAGGTCGCACGTGACATCTCGTACGCATTGCGGCTGCCTGCGGTCCTGGACATGCTCTCCGCCGGTTCCAGCCTCGACGACCTGGACGAGGCGCTGCGGGCCACGGCCAACGGTGGGATCGGCGCCTTCATGGGTCGGCGGCGGCTGAAGAAGATCGGCGCGCAGACCGCGAGTTTGGGTTGGCGCACCATTGTCGGCAAGATCTCTGCGGTGGTGGACTGGCGCGACTGACCCGTACCGGGGAGCATCAGTTGCTGGCAGAGGAAAGACCTGTCCCGGGAGGAGGACGACGCCGTGGCGCTCGTGCGCGTTTACTGCGGTCTGGCCTCGGCGGATCCGGCTGACCGACCGGCCTCCGCCGGTTCGACGCTGACGTCCGCTGTGGTCGACGACGCAGGCCGTCTGCTGCATGTCTGCGAGATCAGCGACGACGCCGCTGGCTACGCCCAGCTCGTCGCGCTGCTCGTGGAGCGGTCAGGCGGGCCGAGCGGTGCGGCCATCGCCGCCGACAGCGACGACCACACGGTCACCTCGCTGCTGAGCGCGGCGGGTCGACCTTTGGCCATTGCCGACGACGACTCGGTGGACGACTTCGCCGAGCGGTTCGCCGACGACGACTCGTTGGAGGAGATGCAGTCGCCTCCGGCCGAACGACGGGCCGTCGGCCTGGCCCGCGCGTTGCAGGCGGGCGCGCTCTCCGCGGTCACCCTGCCGGCACCCCGGGACCTCGCCGGCTACAAGCAGGTGCTCGCCGCGCACGCCGCCCTGGCCAGCGGTCGACACTCCGCCGCCGTGGCGCTGCGTGAGGTGCTGCGTGAGCTCTACCCGGCGGCCCTGCGGGCGTACCCGGATCCGGCGGAGCCGGTCTCGCTGGCGGTGCTGGACGCGCTGCCCGAGCCGGGCATGCTCGGCGGCACCGTCGCCCGTGGCCGGGAGGTGTCGGTGGCGGCGGATGCGATCGCCGCGCACCTCGCCGCCGACGGGGTCGCCGACGCTGAGGAGATCAACGAGGCGGTCACCGCACTGCGGGTCGCCATCTCCGAGACGCCGCGCCGCGCCGCGGTCAACCGGGCGCTCACGTCCGCGGTGGCCGAGACGGTCCGCCAGGCCGTCGCCGCCGTGCGGGCCTGTGACGCGGGCTGTGAGGCGCTGGTGAGCGCGCTCGGCTCCCGGGTCAGCACGCCCGCCCAGGCGCCTGGTCGCCGTGCCGCTGCCCGTCGCGGCGAGTCGGTCGGCGAGTTGACCGGCCTGGCCGGCAACAACGCGGGGCTTACCGGCCTGGCCGGCACCGGCGCCGGTCTGCGGTCGGTCCGACCCACCCCGCCCGCGGTCGAGCCCGCGCCCGCCGTCGGACGGCGCAGCCGACCCGAGCCGATTCCCGGTAACGCACCGCTGGCGTCCCCCCGTCCACTCGGGCCGCCGCCGGTCGCCCCACCGCCGGTCACGCCTCCGCCGGTGGCACCCGCACCGGTGGCACCGGCAGCGATGGCCGGTCCGCCGACGCCCACGCTGCCCGGGCGCACCGAGCAGAGTTCCAACCGGATCGACGGTCCGACCAACCGACCGGTCTCGTCTCCGCCTCCCCCGCCGCCCGGGATCACTCCGATCGCACCCGCGCAGCGGGGCCTGGTGCCCCCGGCAGAGGCCGGTGAGCCGTTCCGGCCGACGCTGACCACCGCCGCGATCAACCACGCGCGCGCGGAACGGCAGCGTACGGTCATCCCACCCCGTCCGAAGACCAACGGCGAGCCCCGGCCGAGCCACCTGCAGCGCCCCGTCGACGAGCCGCCGACAGGCGGGTTCAGCGCCACCGATCTCAGCATTCCGGTGCCGACCCCCCGGCCTGGTCAGGAGTCGGCGCCGCCCGGCTCCCGCGCCAACTGGCCGCTCGTCAACAACCCGGAGGACCCGGCCGACAGTCCGCCGAAGAACCCGGCGGCCTACTCCTACGGCGGCGGCCGCGGCATCGACGCTGCCACCGACCCGGGTCGCGCCGACGGTCGGGTCACCCCGCCCTGGTTGGCGGACGACCTGCCCCAGGAGCCCCCCATGCTGCGGCTGGTGGAGCCACCGCCGCTCGCTGACCGGGCGCTGCGCGAGGGGCTCAACCCGCCCGCGGACCCGCACCTGGAGACGCCTCCACTGCGGTTGGTCGACCGGGAGCAGGCTGCCCGCAACAGCCGGGCAGCCGCACGGGCTGCCGAACACCGGCCACCGCCCCCGGTGGAGCACCGGCCTCCACCGCTGGAGCACCGGCCACCCCCGCTGGAGCACCGTCCGCCGCCGGTCGAGCACCGGCCCCCACCGGTCGCCGACGAGGGCGACGGCGACCTGCTGATCTTCGCGCAGGCCAAGTCGGCCTGGTTCGTGGGGCAGGCCGAGGAGACCGACCTGGACTGGTCGACAATGGCCGACACCGGGTGGCAGGCCGCCGAGCAGGCAGCTCGCCCCGCGGTGGGTGCCGAGACCAATGCCGGGCTGCCCAAGCGCGTGCCACAGGCCAACCTGGTCCCTGGTTCCCCGCTGCGCGAGGAGCGCCCATTGCGGATAGTGCGTGATGCGGCAAGCCTCGCGGAGAACACCACGGGCTACTTCCGCGGTTGGCGTCGAGGGCAGGAGATCGGCGGTTTCGCGGTAGGCGGTCGGCCGGGCCGCGAGGCAGCCGGCGGCTGGGACTTCAGCCGCGACCACGGCGACCGTGACGACGACCGGGAGTACGAGTACCGCTCCGCCGGCTACCAGTCCTGACCGTCAGCACTTTCCACCACACGAATCGCGCCCCCAGTCGGTCGACTGGGGGCGCGGTCGCGTCAGCGTGACGGGCCGGTGGACACGAAGACGCCGCCCCTCGAAGACCGCGGCAGAGACACGCCCCGAAGCGAGGCGGACATCTTCCAGATCTCAGGAGGGCGGCGTGTGGCGCCCGCCGGCACGAGCAGCACGACGGGCAGGGCGAAACGCCCGGTGGCGGCCGGAGCCACCACCGGGCCTGCGGTGCCCGATCAGGCCGGGGCCACCGCGCGCGTACGGCGCATGGTGAGCACGTACTCGACGAGCGAGATGAGCACGTGCTTCGTCGACTCCCGGTTACGGGCGTCGCACGCCACCACCGGCACGTCGCTCGAGATCGCCAAGGCGTCCCGAACGTCCTGCGGGTCGTGGTACTGCATCCCGTCGAAGCAGTTGATCGCCACCAGGTACGGGAGGCGTCGGTGCTCGAAGAAGTCGATCGCCGCGAAGCAGTCGGCCAGCCGGCGAGTGTCCACCAGCACGACCGCACCGATGGCACCCCGGACCAGTTCGTCCCACATGAACCAGAACCGGGTCTGACCCGGCGTACCGAACAGGTACAGAATCAGGTCACGGTCGATCGAGATCCGGCCGAAGTCCATAGCCACCGTGGTCGTCGTCTTGCCCGGCACCTGCCGGGTGTCGTCGACGCCCACGCCGGCGGAGGTCATGATGGCCTCGGTGGTCAGCGGCGTGATCTCCGAGACCGAGCCGACCAGCGTCGTCTTGCCGACGCCGAATCCACCGGCGATAACGATCTTCGCCGACGTCACGCGCCCACTCGGGTTCGGTGGGCGGTGCGACATGTCAGAGCCTGCGAAGTCCACTCAGCACCCTCTCCAGCAGTTCAGTGCCCACCGCGTCGTCGGAGTCGTCCAAAATGGTCGGCTCGTGGACCGCGACCAGGCCGTCCGTCGCCATGTCGGCGATGAGCACCCGGGCCACACCGAGCGGGAGCTGCATCCGCGCCGCGATCTCCGCGAGCGATTGCACACGACCGTCACACAGCGCGGCGATGTACTGGTGTTCGCGACCACCACCGTTGCCATTGGCAGCGGTGCGGCCGCGCACCGTCGTCTCGACGAGCGCCTCCAGCGCGATGTCGAGCCGGGGACGGGTACGACCACGGGTCACGGCGTATGGACGGACCAACGCTCCGGTTGGTTCGTCACGATCGGCCATCTCGCCGCTCACCTCCTTCGTACCCGATTCCGGCTCCCACCGGTGAAACCCGTCGTTGTCGTCGTTGCAGTCGTGCCGACCTCACGATCGGCGAGGCGTCAGCCCAGCATGCCCGCAGCCGCACGCGGCTGCGGGGTCAGCGCGTCGCCCACCCGGTCGACGAGCAGCGCCATCTCGTAGCCGACCTGGCCCACGTCGGAGCTGCGGGCGGCCAGCACGGCGAAGGACGATCCGTCCGAGATGGACATCAGGAACAGGAAGCCATTGTCCATCTCCACGACGGTCTGCAACACCGCCCCTCCCTCGAAGCAGCGGGCTGCACCCTGGGTCAGGCTGACCAGACCCGATGAGATCGCGGCAAGCTGATCCGCCCGGTCGCGCGGCAGATCCCGTGACGACGCGAGGAGTAGGCCGTCCGCCGAGACGGCGACCGCATGCGCGACGCCGGGCACCCGGTCGGCGAAGTTGGCCAGTAGCCAACCAAGATCCTGCGTAGTTGTCATCCTTCTTGCTCCTTCTGCCCGCTCCCGGCCACCGGGCCTGAGCCAGACTGCGAGGATTGCCCTCCCGGAGTCGCCTCCGGGCTGGTCGGGTTGTCCGAGGTGCTACGCCCTCGCTGCACGCCCCGGTGGTAGGCGGAGAGCAGTCCACGGACCGCCTCCGGGGAACGGCGCTGGACCGAGGTGGCGGGCTTCTCCACCGCACCCGGCACGAGCTGCGCCATCGGCTTGCGCTTCGGCAGGCCGGTAGTGGTGGTCTCGCTCACCGGCACCGCGCCGGCCGCTGCCGAGGCGGCACGCCAGCCATCGTCAGCTGCGGTCTGCCAGCCGTTGCTCTGCGGTTGGGGCCGGCGGTTCGGCAGGCTCTCGGCGAGGCTGGGGCGGGTGCCCTCGCTCGCTGTCGAGCCGTTGTCCCGCGGCGCTCCTCCGGCCATCGGAGTGTCTGCCATCGGTGTGTTACCTGTCGTCCCGGGTGGTGTCTTGTGGACTGTCCGACCGGTGGCCTCGACCGTGGCGAACTGCTGGGTCGCGGTGTCGCCGTTCGTGCTGGGCTGGGCACCAGTCGCGGACTCCTCCGAGCCCGGACGACGGGTACGGAACCAGGCCGACTCCAGCTCCCGGAAGATCGGCAGCTCCATCGTCTCGTCCGCGTACCGCTGCCGGTTCTGCGCCTGCGGTTGCTGCGGCGCCGGCCGGGTCTGCGGTGCCGGTGCCGGAGCGGGCGCCGGTACCGGCGGCTGGGCTGCGGCGGCCGGCTGCTCGCCGGGTCGCGGCACTCGCGGCAGCTCCGTCGTCATGTCCAGAGCGGCGGCGAACCGCTCGGGCACCGGCGGGGTCACCGCGTCCCGGTCGCCGCCCGGAACCGGCGGCCAGGCCGGCGGTGCGGGGGCGTTGGGCGCCTGCGCCGGTGGCGCGGATCGGGGTGCGAACCCGCTGAACGACTGGCTGGAGGCGGGTGGCACCGAGAACGGCTGACCCGGGTACGGCTGACCGGAGGCCGGCGACGCCGACACCGGTGACGCCGACACCGGCGGACCGCCGTACGGCTGACCGGAGGCCGGGGCGGCGGACACCGGCGGACCGCCGTACGGCGGGCCCGAGTACGGCTGCCCGGAGTACGGCTGGCCCGAGGCCGGCGAGGCGGAGACCGGCGCGCCGGGGTAGGGCTGGGCCGAGACCGGCGGCGCCGAGTACGGGTGCGTCTCGGGGCTACTCGGCAACTGCCGAGGAATTGACGGCTGCTGGCCGGTGGACGGGGTGTCGTCCCCGGAGCGGCGCTGCGGCAGTGGATCGATCGGCTGGCCGTTGGCCGGCCGCGGGGTGAAGCCGTCGCCGGCCGGCCGCGGGGTGAACCCGTCGCCGCCGTTGACACCGTTCGTCCCGGCCGCACCGGTCAGATCCGACCAGGCCGGCATCGAACCGTACGCACCGGTGTTCGCGGGGACGCCGGCACCGTTTCGCGACGCGGGCTCGAACGGTCGACCGCCGAGGGTGACCTGGTTGCCGGACTCGCTGGAGCGCGGGTGGTTGCCCAGTGCGGGCAGCGCGCCGAAGACCGGCGCCGGCCCACCGTGCTGGGGGCCGCCAGCCGCAGGCAGAGCCGGCGGCTGCTGCACCCGGCCGGAGAGCGCCCGGGGCACCAGCACCGAGGTGGGCAGGGTCACGTCGGCGACCGTGCCGCGGTCGGAGCCGGGGCGCAGTTCGACCCGGACACCGTGCCGGGACGCCAGCCGGGCGACCACGACGAGGCCCATCATCCGGGACACCGCCACGTCCACCTGCGGCGGCGTCGCGAGCCGCTCGTTGAGGTCCTGCAACTGCTCGGCGCTGATGCCGATGCCGCGGTCCTCGACGTAGAGGGAGGAACGGTCGCCGACCCGGCGGGCCTCGACCATCACCTGCGAGTCGGGCGGCGAGAACGCGGTGGCGTTGTCGAACAGCTCGGCGACGAGGTGCACCAGGTCGTTGACCGCGTGCGCGGCGACCTCGATGTCGCGGTCGATGACACCGAACTCGATGCGGGTGTAGTGCTCGACCTCGGACTGCGCGGCGCGCAGCACGTCGATGAGCGCGGCCGGCTCCCGCTGGACGCGGGTGGAGTCGGCGCCGGCGAGCACCAGCAGGTTTTCGTCGTTGCGGCGCATCCGGGTGGCGAGGTGGTCGAGCTGGAACAGCTCGGCCAGCCGGTCCGGGTCCTCCTCGCCGCGCTCCAGCCGGTCGAGGTGCCCGATGAGGCGGTCGACGAGGATCTGTGAACGGCGGGCCAGGTTGACGAACATGGTCGCGACGGAGGCGCGCAGCGCGGCCTGCTCGGCGGCCGTCCGGACGGCTTCCAGGTGGACCGCGTTGAACGCCTCGGTCACCTGGCCGAACTCGTCCTTGCTGCGGACCGGCAGCGGCTCGGCGATCTGGTTGGCCAACTGCACCGGGGAGAGTTGGCCGACGACCTGCGGGTCGCGCAGTCGGGCCACTGCCTGGGGCAGGCCGTACTGGGCGACGGACAGGGCACCCTGCCGCAGCTCACGCAGCGAACGGGCCATCGAGCGGGCGACCAGGTACGCGAAGAGGATGGCCAGCAGCAGCATGCTGAGCAGCAGGCCGGTCTCCACGAACACCTGGCGCTGGACGTCGGAGCGGAGGGTGTCGGCCCCGGTGACCACTTCGCCGTCGAGCTTGCTCTCGACGGTGCGGATCAGCTTGGCGTTGGCCGTCATGGCGGCCTCCCACTGGTCCGGTCCGAACGGCGCACCGCGCATGTCGCCGGTGGTGTTGCCGTCGATCCAGCCCGTGTAGTTCTGGGCCTCCCGACGGTCACCGCCCGCGACCGTCTGGTCGTGGAACTTCGCGTCCTCCGGGGTGGCGACGGCCTTGAAGCTCTGCAGCGCCTGCTGCTGGCCGGTGCCGCTGGCGATGTAGTCGGTGCGCAGCGCGGGGGTCAGGCGCTGACCACCCTTGACGCCCAGCGCGCGGTGCACCACGACCCGGCGTGCGGCGAGGAACTCCTTCTCCCGGGCGACCGCCGCGGCGGCGCGCATCCGGTCGCTCAGGTCGTTGTCGCCGGCGAGTTGCGTGGCCGAGTCCCGGATGGCGAGCAGGTCACTGATCAGACCCTCGTACGCCTGGACGGTCTCGGTGAGCGCGAGTTTGCCGTTGAACACCTGACTGCGGACGCCGGACAGGTCCTGGAGGTTCTGGTCGATGCCGTCGAGCAGCGTCTCGAGGCTGCCCGGCAGGTCCTCGACCTCGGCGCGTTGCTCCCGGTAGGGGCCAGCCTCCTGGTCCACCCGGGAGTTCACCCGGTTGTAGGCCTCCTGGTACTGCGCCGTCGGCTGCGTTCCGTCGGCAGCCAGCAGCAGCACGGCGGCGGTCCGCTCATCCTGCAAAGCGTCGACCAGGTCACCTGAATAACTCGACAGGTTGGCCAGGTCGCCAGCTCGGTTGGCATTGTTGAGCGTCTCCACGTGGTCGACAAGACCACTGGTGCCCACCACGACCGTGGCGATGGTCGGCACGATCATGATGAGACCGAGCTTGGACCAGATCGGCATGTCCCGGAGCCGGCTGGCCGGCCGGCGCAGCCGCGACAGGAAGGAGCCCGCCGTCTTTGGCCGTTTGCTCACGTCACCGCCCTCGCGATTACAGCTTGAACGCGTTGCCTCCGGGCAACGCCCAGCGACCGACCCGGCGGGTCGGACCCCCGAGATTCCATCACGCCCGTCGACAAGAAGAAAGCCCAGGTTGTCACCTACCGAAGGTGTGATGAGATGTTGATGCGATTTGATAGCAGTCCGTCTGGCCGGAGTAACTGAAGGTAATGAAACATCCGCACCGCGTTGTCCTGCTCGCCGGCCCTTCGGGGTCCGGGAAGTCGTACATAGCGCAGCAAACCGGCTTACCGGTGCTCTGCTTGGACGACTTCTACAAAGACGGCGATGACCCTACGTTGCCACGACGAAACGACCAGGTGGATTGGGAATCACCACAGTCCTGGGATGCCCCCAGTGCGGTGGAAATCATTGCTCGACTAGCTCGCGACGGTCGAGCCGATGTGCCGGTTTATGCGATCGGCGCAGATCGACGGGTGGCCACCCGGTCATTTGATCTCGCCGGATCGCCACTTTTCGTGGCCGAAGGGATCTTCGCGGCGGAGATTGTCGAGGAGTGCCGACGCCGAGGGCTGCTCGCCGGGGCGTACGCGCTGCGCCGGCCGCGCGGTGCGACCTTCCTGCGCCGGCTGGCCCGCGACCTGTCCGAGCAGCGAAAGGCGCCTGGGGTGCTGGTCCGACGCGGCGTGGCGCTGCTGCGGGCCGAGCCCGCGGTGCTGCGTCGGCAGACCGGGTTGGGTGCGGAGGCGGCCCGTGCCCGGGAGGTGCTGCGTCGGGTGGCCGGCCTGCTCGCTGGCCACCCGCACGGCTGAGCGGGATCAGGCCAGCAGTTCGGCGTACGCCGGCTTGATCACCTCATCGATGATCCGCAGTCGCTCGTCGAACGGGATGAACGCGCTCTTCATCGCGTTGATGGTGAACCACTGCAACTCCTTCCAGCCGTAGCCGAACGTCTCCACCAGCAGCGACATCTCCCGCGACATCGAGGTGCCGCTCATCAGCCGGTTGTCGGTGTTGACGGTGGCCCGGAACCGCAGGTCCCGCAGCAGGCCGATCGGGTGGTCGGCGATCGAGGCCACCGCACCGGTCTGCACGTTCGACGAGGGGCACAGCTCCAGCGGGATCCGCTTGTCCCGGACGTACGCGGCCAGCCGGCCGAGCGAGCCGTCGGGGGCGATGTCGTCGACGATCCGGACCCCGTGGCCGAGCCGGTCCGCCCCGCACCACTGGATCGCCTGCCAGATCGACGGCAGACCGAACGCCTCGCCGGCGTGGATGGTGAAGTGGAAGTTCTCCCGTTGCAGGTATTCGAAGGCGTCGAGGTGCCGGGTGGGTGGGAAGCCCGCCTCGGCGCCGGCGATGTCGAAGCCGACCACCCCGGCGTCCCGGTGCCGCACGGCCAACTCCGCGATCTCCTGCGAGCGGGCCGCGTGGCGCATCGCGGTGAGCAGTGTGCCCACCCGGATGGTCAGGCCCGCCTCGACGGCCTGGGCGGTGCCCTCGGCGAACCCGGCGAGCACCGCCTCGACGACCTCGTCCAGGGTCAGATCCTGCTCCAGGTGCTGCTCGGGGGCGAAGCGCACCTCGGCGTAGACCACCCCGTCGGCGGCCAGGTCCAGTGCGCACTCGCGGGCGACCCGACGCAGCGCGGACGGGGTCTGCATGACCGCCACGGTGTGCGCGAACGTCTCGAGATAACGCTCCAGGGACCCGGAGTTGGCGGCGTCCGCGAACCATCGTCCGAGCGCCTCGGGATCGGTGGTGGGCAACTCGTGGCCCACCACCGCGGCCAGGTCGACGATCGTCGCCGGCCGTAGCCCGCCGTCCAGGTGGTCGTGCAGCAGCGCCTTCGGAACCTTGACAATGTCCTCGTACCGGATAGTTGCGACCATCCTCAGACCCTAGCCAGCGACGGCGGTGACCGGGGGTGGCAGGTCGCCTGAGGTCCCGACCCGGCCCGGATCGGCCCGAACTAGGCTGAACGGCATGGAAGCACCGCGGTGAGGGGCCGCCCGCGACACCGCTCGGCGGCGGCCTGACGTGGACCCACGCATCCTCGACCGGTTGCGCTGCCCGGTCTGCGGCGACCCACTGGGGCAGGCCACCGACACGAGGGCGTTGCGCTGCCCGCGCCGGCACAGCTTCGACATCGCGCGCCAGGGCTACGTCAACCTGCTCACCGGTCGGTCCCCGCACGTCGGTGACACCGCCGAGATGGTCGCCGCCCGTGCGGAATTCCAGGCCGCCGGGCACTACGACGTCATCTCGGCCGCCCTCGCCGCCGCCGCGAGTCGGGCCGCGCCCGACGTCGGGGCGTACCCCCTGGTGGTGGATGCCGGCGCCGGCACGGGCCGCTACCTCGGCGCGGTGCTGGCGGCGCTGCCGGACGCCGTGGGTCTGGCCCTGGACGTGTCCAAGCCGGCGCTGCGCCGCGCGGCCCGCGCGCACCCCCGGGCCGCCGCGGCGCTCGCCGACACCTGGCAGCGGCTGCCGCTCGCGGACGCCTCGACCGCCGTGCTGCTGAACGTCTTCGCCCCGCGTAACGGCCCGGAGTTCCACCGCGTGCTCGACCCGGCCGGCACCCTGCTGGTGGTCACACCCGACACCGACCACCTCAGCGAGTTGGTGGGTGCCCTGGGCCTGCTGCGGGTGGATCCGGACAAGGCCGACCGGGTGACCGGCAGTCTGGGCGGGCACTTCACCGCGGTCAGCTCGGCGGTGCACCGGGCGGAGCTGGCCCTGACCCGGCCGGAGGTCGCCACCGTGGTCGGGATGGGCCCCAGCGCGTGGCACACCGATCCGGCCGCGCTCGCCACCCGGCTGGCCGCGCTGCCCGAACCGGTCCGGGTCACCGTGGCGGTGCGGGTGGACGCCTACCGACCCCGCTGAGCTCAGGTGGAGAGGTCGACCTCTTCCCAGCCGGGCGGCTCGTCGTGGTACGGCCCGCGCAGGATCACCGCCCACTCCAGCGCCCAGCGGCGCTGCCCGATCGCGTTCGCGTCGATCAGGCCCGGCGCCCGCAGGCCACCGCGCTCGGTCTCCAGGTACGCCCAGTCCAGGCAGTAGTGCAGGTCGAGCAGGGCGGCCGCGTCGGCCGGGTGCTGTGGCGCGGTGAGGATCCGGGACCGCCAGTGCGGGAACGTCTCTCCCTCGGCGATGTGCGGCAACCGCTCGACCAGGCGCTCGTCGACGGCGAGCGTCGGGTCGAGCTGCTTGCTCAACCCGAGCACCCAGGCCAGGGCGAAGAGCGCGTCGTGGTGCAGCACGAACGAGCGGTGGTCGCCCTTGCCGCCCATCACGAACTGCCACTCCGGCGGTGTGACCATCTCGACCAGGTGCGAGCCGAGCAGCCAGCTCATCGCCGCCTCCGGGGGCATCCCGAAGCAGCGCGCCAAGATCAGGTGCAGCACGGCGATCCGCGCCTCGATCTCCACAGTGGGGCGCAGGTCGATCTCGTCACCCGGCTCCCAGACCAGCGGGAACTGGGCCGGCGGCAACGGCAGACCGAGCCGGGACAGCTCGTCCAGGCTCGCCTCGCGCACCTCGCGTGGGTCGGGAGCAGCAACGGTCACGGCGGGTCTTCCTGTCTGCTCGCGCCGGCTCAAGGCCGGTTGTCCCCCCTTGGCCTGCGACAATAGCGCTACCAGGTGACCGGCACCATGGCACCCCGACCCCCGGTCCGGTCAGCCGATGCGCTCGATGACCAGCGGCGTCGCGGCCGCGGCGGTCGACGCGATCCGTACCGCGTCGGCGGCCTCGGCCAGCGCCGCCGGAATCCGCGTCGGGTCCTCGGCGCGCAGCTCGTAGAGGGGGTCACCGGCCCGTACCGGGTCACCCGGCCGCTTGTGCAACACCACACCGGCCGGCACGCTGACCGGGTCCTCCTTGCGAGCCCGACCCGCGCCGAGCCGCCACGCCGCAACCCCCATGGCGTACGCGTCGACGGCGGCGACGTGTCCGTCCCGCTCGGCCCGGACCACCTCGACCTCGTTGGCGGTCGGCATCGGCGCGTCCGGGTCGCCGCCCTGCGCACGGATCATCGCCCGCCAGGAGTCCATCGCCCGGCCGTCCCGCAACGCGGCCGCCGGGTCGGCGTCGGGCAGGCCGGCCGCGTCGAGCATCTCCCGGGCCAGGGCGAGGGTCAGTTCCACCACGTCGGCGGGTCCACCACCGGCCAGCACCTCGACCGACTCGGTCACCTCCACCGCGTTGCCGATCGCCAGACCGAGCGGGGTGGACATGTCGGTGAGCAGGGCGACAGTTCGCACGCCGTGCGCGCCACCCAACTCGACCATCGTGCGGGCCAGCTCGCGGGCCTGGTCGACGGACTTCATGAAGGCACCCGAGCCGACCTTGACGTCGAGGACCAACGCGCCGGTGCCCTCGGCGATCTTCTTGCTCATGATGGAGCTGGCGATCAGCGGGATCGCCTCCACGGTGCCGGTCACGTCGCGAAGCGCGTACAGCTTGCGGTCGGCGGGGGCGAGCCCCGCGCCGGCCGCGCAGATCACCGCGCCGACCTCGTCGAGCTGGGCGATGAACTCGTCGTTGCTCACCGTGGCCCGCCAGCCCGGGATGGATTCCAACTTGTCGAGCGTGCCGCCGGTGTGCCCGAGCCCTCGGCCGCTCAGCTGCGGCACGGCCGCGCCACACGCCGCCACCAACGGGGTGAGCGGCAGCGTGATCTTGTCGCCCACGCCGCCGGTGGAGTGCTTGTCGACAGTCGGCCGGCGTACCGCCGACAGGTCCAGCCGCTCACCGCTGGCGATCATCGCGGCGGTCCACCGGGCGATCTCCGGGGCGGTCATGCCGTTGAGCAGGATCGCCATGGCCAGCGCCGACATCTGCTCGTCGGCGACGACCCCCCGGGTGTACGCGTCGACCACCCAGTCGATCTGCGCGTCCGACAGCACCCCGCCATCCCGCTTGACCCGAATAACGTCAACAGCAGCAAAACCGCTCACTTTGTGGTTCCTTCTCACGTCGTCGTGCAGATCCAGACCGGCGGCCCGTGCCCAGGTCAGGGCGGGGGCCGACCGTGCCCGGCGGAGGGATCAAGCCTGACCGCCCGGAGCCGGGCACGGTCGGCCCCCGCCCCCAACCGCAACCACAATCAACCCCAGCGAACCGGGATCTCCAAAGGCGGCTCACCCTCGCCAGCCCAGAAGATCGTGCCGGTCGCGTCGACCACCACCACACGCGGTGTCCGGGCCAGACCCCAGGTGATCGCCTCGGCCGGGTCGTCCCAGCTCGGCGCCTCCTCCAGCACACCGGTCTCGGCACCGACGTCGTCGCCGGCCGACCGCTCCCAGTACGCCGTCCAGACCTGCTGCCCGGCGGACATGTCCGGATGCACGAAGACGGTGCCGCGCCCACGCCAGGCGGCCAGCCGCTCCGGGACCACCGGCACCGGCGTCTCCCCGGTGACGGCCTCCAGGTCCTCCACACCGAAGGCGTGCGGCAGCAGCTCGGCCATCCGCAGCGGGCGGGTCTTGCTCTCGATCAGGCACTCCGGCCCGCCGTGCTCCCAGAGCAGCTGCCGGCAGCGACCGCACGGCATCAGCGGCTCACCTGTCGCGTCGACGCAGGACAGCGCGACGAGTCGACCGCCACCGGTGGCGTGCAGGCTGGAGACCACCCCGCACTCGGCGCAGAGGGTCACCCCGTACGCGGCGTTCTCCACGTTGCAGCCGACCACCACGCGGCCGTCGTCGACAAGCGCGGCCGCGCCGACCGGGAACGTCGAGTACGGCGCGTACGCGTGCCGCATCGCGTCGGTGGCGGCGGCCCGCAAGCGCGCCCAGTCAATGTCGGTCATGCCACCATTCTGCCCAAGCAGCCCAGGTCAGGAGCGGGCAGGGCGGGGTCCGCAGGCGGACTGTACCTACTGGTATGTACAGTGACGCCATGGACTCGCGACAACTACTCGTCGACACGATGGGGCAGCTCATGTGGGAGCGCGGCTACGCCGACACCAGCCCGCGTGACGTTCGCGAACGGTCCGGCGTGGGCCAGGGCAGCATGTACCACCACTTCCCGACCAAGCGGGATCTCGCGCTCGCCGCACTTGAGCGCAACGTCGCCGACCTGCTGCCGGCCGCGTCCGAACTCGACGGTCCGGGCGACCCGATGGCTCGGATCGAGGCATACCTGATGCGTCCCCGCGACGCCCTCAAGGGCTGCAAGGTCGGCCGGATGACCCAGGACCCGCAGGTCCGCGAGGACCCGGTGCTGCTCGCCCCGGTGGCGCGCGCGTTCGCCCAGGCCCGCGCCCGCTGGGTCACGGTGCTGCGCGAGGCCGTCGCGGCGGGCGAACTGCGGGACGACCTCAACCCCGAGCAACTCGCCAACACCCTGATGGCCGTCCTACAGGGCGGCTACGTGCTCGCGATCGCCCAGCAGGACCCCGGCCCGTTCGACGATGCCCGCGAAGGCGCTCTCAGCCTTCTTCGGGCGGCAGCACCAGCCGGGCTCGCCCACGAGAACAACAGGAGGAACTGAAGCCATGACGGTACGCATCGGCATCAACGGGTTCGGACGGATCGGGCGCACCTACCTGCGCGCGGCCCTGGCCAACAACGCCGACGTCGAGGTGGTCGCGGTGAACGACCTCACCGATGCCCGCACGCTGGCCACCCTGCTCGAGTGGGACTCGGTCTCCGGCCATCTGGACGGCGTCGCCTACGACGGCGACGCGATCGCCGTTCAGGGCACGCGCATGAGGGTCTTCGCGCAGTCCGACCCGGCCACCATCCCCTGGGGGGACGTCGGCGCCGACGTCGTGATCGAGTCCACCGGCCACTTCACCGACGGCGGCGCGGCGGCGGCCCACCTCAAGGGCGGCGCGAGGAAGGTCATCATCTCGGCGCCGGCCAAGGGGGACGTCCCCACGTTCGTTCTCGGAGTGAACGACGAGAGCCTCGACCCGGACAGCCACGACGTCTTCTCCAACGGCTCCTGCACCACGAACTCGCTGGCACCGCTCGCGAAGGTGCTCAACGACTCGTTCGGCATCGAGTCGGGACTGATGACGACGATCCACGCCTACACGGGCGACCAGCGGCTCCACGACGCGCCACACTCCGACCTGCGCCGCGCCCGCGCGGCGGCCCTCTCGACAATCCCGACGTCGTCGGGCGCGGCGAAGGCGATCGGCAAGGTCATCCCGGAGCTCGACGGGCGCCTCACCGGCGCCGCACTGCGCGTACCTGTCGCGACGGGCTCCATCACCGACCTCACCGTGGTCCTCCGCCAGCGCGCCGACGTCCAGGACGTCAACGCGGCGTTCCGCGAGGCGGCCGCATCCCCGGGGCTGCGGCGCTACCTGCAGTACTCCGAGGCGCCCCTGGTCTCGGCGGACATCGTCGGCAACCCCTACTCGTCGATCTTCGACGCGCCGCTGACCGAGGCAGTCGGCAACCAGGTCAAGGTGTTCGGCTGGTACGACAACGAGTGGGGCTTCTCCAACCGCCTCGTGGAGTTCTCCGAGCGCATCGGAGCGACGGCGGCGGCCTGACGCACCACGGCGTACCCGGGACGTGTCCGGGTGGGCGAGCGCGCTGCGGCGTGCCCGGCGGGACGTCCCGCCGGGCACGCCTTCGCGCGTCAGCCCTTGATGTACGGCTTGCCGTCGGCGGCCGGTGCCCGAACCCGGCCGACCAGCCCGGCGACCGCCAGGATCGTCGCCAGGTAGGGCAGCATGGCCAGGAACTGGCTGGGGATCGAGCTGCTGATCGCGCCCAGGTAGGTGGCGAGCTGGTCGGCGAACCCGAAGAAGAGCGCGGCGAGCAGCGCGCCGGTCGGGTTCCACCGGCCGAAGATCAGCGCGGCCAGGGCGATGAAGCCCTTACCGCCGATCATGTTCTTGGTGAACGAGTAGAGCGCCAGCGTGTAGGAGGCGCCGCCGATGCCGGCGACCACCCCGGCCAGCAGCACGTTGCGGTAGCGCACCCGCAGCACCTTGACGCCGAGCGTGTCCGCGGCGATCGGGTGTTCGCCGACCGAGCGGGTCCGCAGACCCCACCGGGTCCGGAACAACCCGATGTGGATCACCAGCACCAGCAGCAGGCCCAGGTAGAGGAAGATGTTGCCGCGGAACAGCGCCGGCCCGAGCACCGGGATGTCCTTCAGCAACGGGATCTCCCAGTTGCTGAAGCGGGGCGCGCTGTTGTATCTCGCCGCGTCGGTCTGCATCAGCCGCTCGTAGAGGAACCCGGTGACGCCGACCGCCAGCAGGTTCAGCACGATGCCCATGACGACCTGGTCGACCAGGTAGCGGATCGCGAAGACGGCCAGCAGCAGCGAGATGAACGCGCCGCCGATGGCGGCGGCGACCAGTCCCACCCAGACGCTGCCGGAGATGCTGCCGAAGAGCGCGCCGCTGAAGGCGCCCATCAGCAACTGGCCCTCGATGGCCACGTTGACCACGCCGGAGCGTTCGCAGAGCACCCCGGCGAGCGCACCGAAGATCAACGGTAGGGCCAGGATGAACGTGCCCCGGATGATGTTGACCAGCGGCATGAAGTTCTGCCCGGCCGGCGCGGCGGAGACCTGCCAGCAGAGGAACGAGAGCACGAAGCCGACCAGCCCGACGCCGAGCACCGGGAGGAACCACCGCTTCGGTACCCCGGCGAGCAGCGCCGCGCCGGCGGCGATCGCGATGATCCCGAACAGGATCGCCCCGATCGTGCCGTTGATCTCCAGTGCGGCGCCGGCCGCGTCGTCGCTGAGGGTGAATCGGGCCTGCTGGTCGGTGGCGAGCGCGCCGAAGAGCACCGCGGCCAGCAGGCCGAGCCCCAGCAGTGTGAGGCCGACCTTGCGGCTTCGCGTCCAGAAGCCCTCGTCGACCGGGGCGACCGCGATGTCGGGGACAGCCATGGTGGACATGAGTTACCAGCCCTTCGCCAGGCTCGTCTGCAACCGGGCGGCGCGCGCGGCCCGGAGCTGGAAGATCGCCTTCACCAGGGCCGGCGCGGCGATGAAGATGACGATCAGCGCCTGGAGCACGGTCACCAGCTCCAGCGAGATCCCGGAGTACGACTGCATCCGGTTGCCGCCGGCCTGCAACGCCCCGAACAGCAACGCGGCCAGCAGCACCCCCCAGGGCTTCACCCGCCCCAGCAACGCCACCAGGATGCCGTCGAAGCCGATCTGCGCGACCACCAGCGGGGTCAACGCGCTGGCGGTCGAGCCCAGCACCATGTTCGAGCCACCGAGGCCCGCCAGGATGCCGGCGAAGACCATGATCAGGATGTACGTCCGCGTGACGCTGATGCCCGCGGTGCGGGCGGCGTCCGGGTTGGCGCCGACCGCCCGCAGCTCGAAGCCGAGCGTCGAACGGTTCAGCAGCCAGGCGACCCCCCAGGTGGCCAGCACGGCGATCAGGATGCCGGCGTGCACCCGCAGGTTGTCGCCGAGCAGTCGGGGCAGCTGGGCGGAGGTGTCCACCGCCTTGCTGATCGCGTCGGTACGGTTCGGGTCCTGCACGCCGTTCTGCACGATCAACCAGGTGAGGAAGTACGTGGCGACGTAGTTGAGCATGATCGTGTTGATCACCTCGTGCGCGCCGGCACGGGCCTTGAGGATGCCGGGGATGAAACCCCAGATCGCTCCGCCCAGAGCGCCGGCCAGCACCGCCACCAGCAGGTGCAGGCCGGGCGGCAGGGGCAGCAGGAAGCCGGCCAGGGCCGCCATGATCACACCGATGGTGGCCTGACCCTGGGCGCCGATGTTGAACAGGCCGCCCCGGAAGGCCAGCGCCACCGACAGGCCGGTGAAGACGAGCGGCGCGGCGTAGGTGAGCGTCTCCGAGATCGGCGCGAGCACGGCCTGCCAGCTACCGGTGCCGTTCACCCAGCCGGAGAACGCCTCGGGGTCGAAGACCGAGCCCTTGAACAGGTTGGCGTACGCCTCGCTGACGAGCGTCCAGCTGGAGTTGATCGCGTCGGACGGTCGGGAGGTGATGTACGAGTACGTGGACAGCACGGTCGGATCAGAAATGATCATCAGCACCGCGCCGACCACGATCGCCAGCACCAGCGACAGCAGGGTCACCGTGAAGGTGTTGGCCGCCCAGAGGTTGTCCATGAACAACCGGCCCAGACTCGGCTTCTGCTCCGGCGTGGACGTTGAGCCGCCCGGCTCGGTCGCCACCTCGGCCCGTTCGGTGTTGCCGAGCGTGTTCTGCGCGGCCTGCGCCTCGCTCGCCGGCTCCTTGTCCGGCGAGCCGGGCTGCGGGGTTGGGGGGTTGGTCATGCCTCGTCCTCGCTCGCGGAGCCCGGGTCGCTCGCCGGGCTCCCGTCGGTGGCCGGCCCGTCGCTGGGCACGGCGTCCGGGTCGCGCTCGTGGGCCGCGTCCGGGCTGATGCCGGCCATCAGTAGGCCGATCTCCTCGCGCGGGGTGTCCGGGCCGACGATCCCGATGATCCGACCGCGGTACATGACGGCGATCCGGTCGGCCAGCCCGATCACCTCGTCGAGCTCGCTGGAGACCACCATGACGGCGGTGCCGATGTCCCGCTCGCGGATGATCTGGCTGTGGATGAACTCGATCGACCCGACGTCGACGCCACGGGTCGGCTGGGCGGCGATGAAGAGCTTCAGGGGCCGGGACAACTCCCGGGCCACGATCACCTTCTGCTGGTTGCCGCCGGAGAGGGTGCCGACCGCCGCGTCGGCCGATGAGGTACGGACGTCGAACTGCTCGATCCGCTCCTTCGCCGAGGCGGCGATCGCCTCCGGCTTCAGCGCGAGCCCGGCACCGAACGGCGGCCGGTCGTAGATGTCCAGCACCAGGTTCTCCGCGACGCTGAACTCCTTGACCAGGCCGTCCACGCTCCGGTCCTCGGGCACGTAGCCGACGCCCGCGCGGAGCACCTTCTTGGGCTTCCAGCCGTCGATCCGGTCCCCGACCAGGCTGACCGTGCCGGCGAGCACCGGGCGCAGGCCCATGATCGCCTCGATCAGCTCGGTCTGACCGTTGCCCTGTACGCCCGCCACGCCGAGCACCTCACCGGCGCGCACGGTCAGGTCGATGCCGTCGACCGCGCGGATCTGCCGGTCGTCGTCGACGACGAGCCCGGCCACCTCCAGCACCGGGTCGCCCGGCGTGGCCGGGGTCTTGTCCACGGTGAGCCGGACGTTGCGCCCGACCATCAGGGCCGCCAGCTCGTCCCGGCTGGCCTGCGGCGAGGCGGTGCCGACGGTCTTTCCGCGTCGGATCACCGTGATCCGGTCGGCGATGGCCTTGACCTCGCCCAGCTTGTGGGTGATGAAGACGATCGACTTGCCGGCCGCCTTGAGCGACCGCATGACCGTCAACAGTTCCTCGGTCTCCTGCGGCGTGAGCACGGCGGTCGGCTCGTCCAGGATGAGCAGGTCGACGTCGCGGGTGAGCGCCTTGACGATCTCGACACGCTGCTGGATGCCGACCGGCAGGTCCTCGATCACGGCGTCCGGGTCGACCCGCAGGTTGTAGCGCTCGGACACCTCGGTGACCTCGCGCCGGGCGCGACGGCGGTCCAGGAAGCCGGCGATGCCGCCCCGGGTCTGCTCGGCGCCGAGCATGATGTTTTCGGCGACGGTGAAGACCGGCACCAGCATGAAGTGCTGGTGCACCATGCCGATCCCGGCGCCGATCGCGTCGGACGGGCCCTTCAGCTTCAACGGCTTGCCGTCGACCAGGATCTCGCCCTCGTCGGGCTGGTAGAGCCCGTAGAGCACGTTCATCAGTGTCGACTTGCCCGCGCCGTTCTCGCCGAGCAGGGCGTGAATCTCTCCAGGCTCCACCGTCAGGTCGATGTGGTCGTTGGCGACCAGATCACCGAACCGCTTGGTGATGCCGCGCAGTTCGAGTCTCAGCGCAACCTCCTGGAGTGCGAGCGATGGTGCAGCCTAGCTGCCGTCGACCCGACCGGAGCGGCCGGTTGACGTGGTGCGCGATCGGCCGCTCCGACCCCACGGTCACCCGCGGGGCCAGAGCGGCCGGTCGGTCGTACCTGTCCCCCGCCGACCCCCCGATGATCTCATTGGAGGGGCCAGCCGGTCGTCACTTGGTCGGCTGGGCCTTCGAGGTGACGGTGATGGTGCCGGCGGCGATGTCCGCCTTGATCTTGTCGACCTCGGCCTTCAGCTCGGCCGGAACCTTGCTGTCGAAGTCGTGGTACGGGGCGATCGAGACACCACTGTTGGCCAGGGTGCCGACGAAGCCCGGCTTGGCCGGCAGCTTGTCGCCGGCGGCGGCCTTGACCACCGCCTCCTTGACGGCGTCCGGGATGTTCTTCACCACGGTGGTGATGATCGCCGAGCAGTCCGGGGTGCTCTCGCAGCCGTCGACGTCCACCCAGATGGTGCTGTACTTGCCACCCGAGGCCTTGGCCGCGGCGGTGGTGCCGAGGCCGGAGCCGCCGGCGACCGGCATGATGATGTCCGCGCCCTGGGCGACCAGCGCGTCGGAGACCTTCTTGCCCTCGTCCTGCTTGGCGAAGTCGTTGGTGAAGGAGCCCTTCTGGGTCTCCTTGTTCCAACCCAGCGCCTGGACGTTCTTGCCCTTGGTGGTGTTGAAGTACTTCACACCGTCGACGAAGCCGTCCATGAAGATGGTGACCGGCGGGATCGGCAGACCACCGTAGGTGCCCACCTTGCCGGTCTTGGTCATTCCGGCGGCCAGGTAGCCGGCCTGGAACGCGGCCTGCGCGGTGTCGAACTGCATCGGGTAGACGTTCTCCAGCTCGGAGCCGGAGTCCACGATGCCGAACTCCTGGTTCGGGTTCGCCGTCGCGATCTTCTTGGTGGCGTTGGCCATCAGGCCACCGACCGCCAGGATGAAGTTGCACTTCTGGTTGACGTACTGCGTCAGGTTCGGCTCGTAGTCGGCCTCGGCCTTCGACGCGACGAACTTGATGTCGATGTTGTCGTTGGCGGCCTTGGCCTCCTGCAGACCCTTCCAGGCCGAGGTGTTGAACGACTTGTCGTCGATGCCGCCGACGTCGGTCACCATGCAGGCGCTGAACTTCTTGGCGCCACTGCCGGCGTTGTTGTCATCCTTGGGGGCCTCGCCACAAGCGGCGGCGGTGAGCGCGAGCCCACCCACCGCGAAGATCGAGGCGATCCGCATCCCACGCACCGAGCGCAAGACGTCTCCTTCCCATTGCTCACCGCGCCTAGTGCGGTGGCAGCCCATCAGCCGACCTGCGGTGTGCCGCCGGCTGTCCCACGTTACGGACGGGAGCGTACGCCCGCGCCCACCCACCGGCCGACAATCGTGCACGACTGTTGAGCGCCTGTTACCCGGGTGTAACCCTTGCGTGGGGCAAGTCACGCTTCGTGCTGGTAAGCGAGTCCCAGGGCGTCCGCAACGTCCGGATTTTCGGGGCCGGTCCCCCCCTCGGACGTTACCGCCAAAAGACCGCGACCGCCGCGTTGACCAGGGTCAGACCGACGATCGCGAGGAAATGACCACGGTTTACCACGTCCCGCTTCCGGGAGAAGAAGACCATGACGAAGATCAGCAGCGCGATGACCAACTTCGTCACAAGTTTCGCCGGCGCCGGCTCGTCGCCGTCGCGCAGCGGCGCGGAGAGGCCGAGCCCGGTCAGCAACTGGATCACCGCCCCCCAGAGCATCGCCGGGTTGATCCGGATCCGGCCACTGAGGTACTGGGCGATCGAGCCGCCGAGCAGCAGGGCGAAGCCGATCAGATGGACATAGAGGAGGATGAGTCGCAGTGCTTCCACGTCGCTCATCCTTCCCTATCAACGACAGTTTGTAGTAGGGGGGCGCGCCGACCCGGCACGCCCCGCCCGACGAGCAGGCACCCGGCCTGCGGCCGGACCGATCAGGCCGCGGCCACCGCGGAGCGCTCGGCCGCCGCCGGACCGCCGACCACCGGCGCCGATCCGGCCCGCCGGGCGAGTAGCACCAGGAGCAGCCCCGCCACTGCGTACCCGGCGAGGATCGCCACCGCCTGCCCGGCACCGGCGCCATCGAAGAAGGCGGCGGAGCGCAGCGCGGTGCCGCCCGCGCCGACCGGCAGCCACTGCCCGATCTCGCCCCAGGGCTGCGGCAACAGTTCGGGAGCGGCGGAGACAGCCGAGAGCGGGTTGCCGACCAGGAACACCAGCAGCGCGCCGAGGCCGATCCCCGGCCGGCCGAGCACCGCACCCAGCCCGGCGACGGTGGCCGCGGCGGCGAGTGTGAAGAGGCCGATCATGCCCCCCTCGGCGAGCCGGCTCCCGTCGATCACGCCAAGCCAGTCGTGCAGCACGACAACCCCCGCCACCCCGGCGAGCACGGCGTAGGCCGCCAACCCGGCCAGCCGGGCGGTCCGCCCGCGCACGAGCAGGGTCAGCAGCGCACCGGCCAGCAGGCTGGTCATGGCGAACGGCAGGAAGCCGGCGGCGAATCCGGCACCCCGGGGGTCGTCCGGATCGGCGGGGACCACCGACACCACCGGGACCGGCCGGCCGCCGGAGACCTGCCCGGCCGCCTCAGCGAGAAGTACGGCGACCATCGGGCTGGCGGCCGGCGCGGTGTGCAGGGCCACACCGTCCGGGCCGGCGACGAAGGCCGCGTAGACCTCGCGGTCGCGCAGCGCCCGGTCGGCCGCTTC
The DNA here is from genome assembly GCF_040686315.1 of Micromonospora sp. NPDC085948. Lineage (NCBI taxonomy): Bacteria > Bacillati > Actinomycetota > Actinomycetes > Micromonosporales > Micromonosporaceae > Micromonospora > Micromonospora sp. NPDC085948. The sequence continues at coordinate 586,471 of NZ_JBFBJW010000001.1, forward strand.
GGCGTCCGGCAGGGTGGTCACCACGAACGCGCCGGGCCGGGCCGCGGCGAGCCGGCCGCCCAGGTCTCCGGCCACGGGTGCCGGCCCAGCAACGGCGATCGGCAGGTCGCGGGGGGCGAGGTTGGCCGCCGGAGCGGCGAAGAGCGGTACGAGCAGCGCCTGCACCGCCACCGCCAGGAGGGCGACCAGGAGGGCGAGCTGCAACGGCGAACGGCTGCGGGTGGGTGACGGGGGCATGGCAATCTCCTAAAACGAACGCTCGTTCTTTGTAGAAGAGTGCGCCGCGAGCCGCCGCTGCGTCAAGAACGAGTGTTCGCTTTACACTGTGCGACGTGCCACGGGTCTCCGAAGAACACCGCACCGCCCGCCGCCGGCAGATCGTCGAGGCCGCCCGCCGGTGCTTCCTGCGGGAGGGCTTCCATCGCACCTCGATGCAGGACGTGATCGCCGAGGCCGATCTCTCGGTGGGCGCGGTCTACCGCTACTTCCCGAGCAAGACCGACCTGATCAACGCGATCGCCGAGCAGGCGATCGGCGGCGCGGGTCAGGTGCTCACCGAGCTGACCCGGCAGGACCCGCCACTGCCGCTGCTGGCGGTGCTCGACCGGGTGCTGGCGTACGTCGAGACCCAGCTCGACGAGGATGGTGCGCTGCGCATCGCGATCCAGGTCTGGGGCGAGTCGCAGCGCGACCCGGCACTGGCTGCCTTCGTCGCCGACACGTACACGGGCTTCCGTGAGCACTTCACGGCCCTGGTCCGGCGGGCCCAGCGGTCCGGCGAACTCCCCGCCCACGCCGACCCGGAGGCCACCGGGGCTGCGCTGTTCGGCCTGGTCCCGGGCTGGTTCATCCAGCGCCTGCTGACCGGCGTCCCGGACCGCGCGACCTACCTGACCGGAGTGGCGGCCCTGCTCGGCGCGACCCCGCGATCGTCCTGAACCCCCGCGTCGAACCTTCGCACCGACCAGCAGGGGCGCGAGCCCGAGCTCAGCTCTCGCATGCTGCGGGGGCACAGCAAGGCGTTGCAGATTATGGAAGGGCTTGCAGAGCACGCGGCAAGAACTTGCCGGTGGGCTAAAGTGCCGCCATGCGCGCTCGACTGTCCGACATCGCCCAGCAGGCCGAAGTCAGCGAGGCCACGGTGTCGCGGGTGCTCAACGACCGCCCCGGCGTGGCGCCGGAGACCCGGCAGGCCGTCCTCACCGCACTGGACGTGCTCGGCTACGAGCGCCCGGCCCGGCTGCGCAAGCGCAGCGCCGGGCTGGTCGGCCTGGTGGTGCCGGAGCTGGACAACCCGATCTTCCCCGCCTTCGCCCAGGTCATCGAGTCGACCCTGGCGCAGAGCGGGTTCACCCCGGTGCTCTGCACCCAGACCGCCGGCGGCGTGACCGAGGACGAGTACGTGGAGATGCTGCTGGACCGGCAGGTCTCCGGCATCGTCTTCGTCTCCGGTCTGCACGCCGACACCGCCGCCAACCACGACCGCTACCGGGCGCTGCTCGCCCGGCCGCTGCCGGTGGTGATGATCAATGGACACGTGCCGGACGTCGGCGCCCCCTTCGTCTCCTGTGACGACCGGGAGGCCGCCGAACTGGCCGTCGCCCACCTGGTCGCGCTCGGGCACCGACGGATCGGCCTGATCACCGGCCCGGACCGGTTCGTTCCGGTGCAGCGCAAGGTGTCCGGCTGGCGCTCGGCGATGACCCGACTCGCCGGTGTGGCGGAGGCCAACCTCGGCCCACTGGCCGAGCTGTCGCTGTTCGGTGTGGAGGGTGGCGAGGCGGCGGCCGGCCGGCTGCTCGACCGCGGCGTCACCGGCATGGTCTGCGGCTCCGACCTGATGGCGCTCGGCGCGATCCGGGCGGCCCGCCAACGCGGCCTCCGGGTGCCCGACGACGTCTCCGTGGTCGGCTACGACGACTCGCCGCTGATGGCGTTCACCGACCCGCCGTTGACCACCATGCGGCAACCGGTCACCGCGATGGCGGTGGCCGCCGTCCGCGCCCTGGTGGACGAGATCAACGGGTACGGCGCTCCGCACTCGGAGTACCTGTTCCGCCCGGAGCTGGTGGTGCGCGGCTCCACCGCGGTCGCGCCGAGCACCGCGCGTCTGCCTTACGCAAGATCTGCTTGACTCTTGCAGCTCCGGGGCGGCATATTGCTCCGATGATCAGCACCGCCACCCCGTCGCACACCGATGATCACCGCTGGTGGCGTTCCGCGGTCGTCTACCAGGTGTACGTCCGCAGCTTCGCCGACAGCGACGGCGACGGCACCGGCGATCTCCAGGGCATTCGGCAACGCCTGCCGTACCTGCGCGACCTCGGGGCGGACGCGCTCTGGCTGACACCCTTCTACACCTCCCCGATGATCGACGGCGGGTACGACGTCGCCGACTACCGGGACGTCGACCCGATGTTCGGCACCCTCACCGACTTCGACGCGATGATCACCGACGCGCACGCCCTCGGTCTGCGGATCATCGTCGACCTGGTGCCCAACCACACCTCCCACGCGCACCCGTGGTTCACCGCCGCCCTCGCCGCCGGCCCCGGCTCGCCGGAGCGGGCCCGCTACCTCTTCGCCGAGGGCCAGGGCACGCACGGCGAACTGCCCCCGAACGACTGGGAGAGCATCTTCGGCGGCCCCGCCTGGACCCGGGTCGCCGACGGCCAGTGGTACCTGCACCTGTTCGACCCCGCCCAGCCGGACCTGAACTGGCGTCACCCGGAGGTCCGTGCCGAATTCGAGGACGTGCTGCGGTTCTGGCTGGACCGGGGCGTGGACGGATTCCGCGTCGACGTGGCACACGGCATGATCAAGGCCGAGGGGCTGCCGGACGTCGGCTTCAGCACGACGACCACCGGCCAGCGCCAGGTCGAGCTGCTCGGCAGGGGCCGGCTCCCCTACTTCGACCAGGACGAGGTGCACGAGATCTACCGCGCCTGGCGACCCATCCTGGACAGCTACCCCGGGGGTCGGATGGCGGTCGCCGAGGCGTGGGCCGAGACGCCCCAGCGCCTGGCCCGCTACATCGGTCCGGACGAGTTGCACCAGGCCTTCAGCTTCGACTTCCTCGACGCCACCTGGTCGGCCGACTCGTTCCGCAAGGTGATCGACACGGCTCTGGCCGAGGCGAGCGTCGTCGGAGCGCCGACCACCTGGGTGCTGTCCAACCACGACAAGCAGCGGCACGTCACCCGCTACGGCGACGGTGTCGAAGGGCTGCGCCGAGCCCGCGCCGCCAGCCTGCTGATGCTCGCCCTGCCCGGCTGCGCCTACCTGTACCAGGGCGAGGAACTGGGCCTGCCGGAGGTCCTCGATCTTCCGGACGAGTTGCGCCAGGACCCGGCGTTCCTGCGCACCGGCGAGAGCCGCGACGGCTGCCGGGTGCCCATCCCGTGGAGCGGCGAGCTGGCCCCGTACGGCTTCGGCCCGGCCGGCAGCGAGCTGAGCTGGCTGCCCGCCCCGGCAACCTGGCGGGCACTGTCCGTCAGCGCGCAGACCGGCGTGCCCGACTCGACGTTGGAGCTGTACCGGACCGCGCTGCGGATCCGCCACCAGCACCCGGCCTTGGCCGACGAGGCCGACGGGATCACCTGGCTGGAGAGCGAGCCGGGCGTGCTGGCCTTCACCCGCATCGCCGGCGACAGCACGCTGATCTGCGTGGTCAACCTCAGCGGCACGCCGGTCAGGATCGACGGGTACGGTCAGCCGCTCGTCGCCAGCGACGCCCTCACCGGACCGGACGGCGACCACCTGCTGCCGATTGACGCGGCTGCCTGGTTACAACGGCGCTGAACGGGTAACAACCACTCGACCTGGTCGTTCGTTGTGCCCCGCGCCGACGGGCGGCTGGGCTACCGACCCCTTGTGGTGGGGGGTGAGGTGTCACCGGCGCCACGCGGAGTTCGCTCCGCGTGGCGCCGGTGTCCGTGTGGCCGCTGTCGGTGTGGCGCGCACCCGTCGTGGGTACCGCATCGGACACCGTCGCTACGGAGGTGACCGATGGGGGTACGGATCGCGCAGTGCACGCTCGATGTCGAGGATCTGGACGTGATGGTCACGTTCTGGTCCGCGGCGCTCGGCTACGAGGTCGAACGGGGCGACGACGGCAGCGCCAGGCTCTGGCCACCGGGGCGGACGCCGGCCACCGCCCCCACCGTGTGGTTGCAGGGCTCGGGCACCGCCAAGCGGGGCAAGAACCGACTGCACCTCGACCTGGTCGCGGACGCGGACCCCGAAACCGAGGTACGACGGCTGCTGAGCCTCGGTGCGCGGCACGTCGACGTCGGGCAGACCGGGACCGAACGGTTCACGGTGCTCGCCGACCCGGAGGGCAACGAGTTCTGCGTGCTGGACGGTCCGCCGACCCGCTGACGGCCCCCGCTGTCACTTCGCGGTGAGCAGCGCCGCGATCCGGGTGAAGCCGTCGCGTACCTCGGCCTCGTCCGGCGGCTCGGTGGGCGCGCCGTGGCCGGCCTCGTCGGCGGCCGCGTCCAACTCCTCGTCGATCACGTCCTCGAAGTCGCCGTACAGGTCGGCGCCCTCGACCTGGCGGGCCTCGTCCTCGGCGGCGACCTGCGCGGCGGCGATCTCACTGCGGATCTCGTCGGCGGACAGTGCCGGCAGCAACGGCTCCACGACCGCCATCAGTTGCTCCTCGGCCACCACCGCCTCGGCCAGCGCCAACGCGTGCGGCCGCTCGTACGGCCCGCAGACCACCGGCTCCCACTCGTCGAGGTCACCGAGCGGACCGAAGGTGATGATCCAGGGCAGCCCGAGGAGCGGCGAGTCGGCCGGCAGGTCCAGTGTCATGAGTGCGCCCACCGGCTCATCATGGTCCGCGAACGCGAGCGTCGGCGGCTTTCGGCTCAGTTTCCGCCCGTCCGGTGGGCGGTCGGCGACGGTCAGCCGGGGCGGACGGCGTCCAGAGCGGCGCGGACCAGGGCGAGCGCGGTGGCCGGCGGCACGCCGAGCCGGGCCGCCTCGGCCGCATAGCCGGCCGCCGCCCGCTGGAGCCGGTCGACGGCGTCGTCCCGCCCGGGGGCGACGAACGTGCCGTTGCGCCCCCGGGTCTCCAGCAACCCCGCCGCCTCCAACTCCCGGTACGCCCGGGCCACCGTGTTCGCGGCCAGCCCGAGGTCGGCGGCGAGCTGCCGGACGGTGGGCAGTCGACACCCGACCGGCAGCCGACCGTCGCCGATCAGCTCGGCTAGTTGCCCCCTGACCTGCTCGTACGGCGGCACCGACGAGTCCGCGTCGACCGAGATCAGCATCTGTACGCCTTCCGTCCTCAGCTCGCACCGCCTGGCGTACCGGGATCGGTGTCCTCGTCGACCACGCCCGCCGGGACGGCGGCCTCCGCCAGGTCCACGACCCGACCGTTCCTGCTGGTGGCGAGGAGCGCGGCACCGAAGAGCACCAGTTGGTTGAGCAGATAGAGGTACAGCAGCAGCCCGACGGCGCCGGCCACCACCGTGTACGCCGGATTCCGCTCGGTACGCACCACGTAGTACCGCCCCACCGTGTTCAACAGGGTGATGCCGACGGCCACCAACAGCACCACCGGGCGCAACCGGGACCGGCTCATCCGCAGCCGGGGCACCGCGAGGAGCAACGCGGTGGCGAGGACCGCGTTGACGAGCACGCTGAGCACCGCGCTGATCGTGGTGAGACCCACCGACCCGGTGCTGCGCAGCAGGAAACGCAGAAACGACTCCAGCGCGTCCACCGCCGCGACCGAGAGGCCGAGCAGCACGAAGATGCCGATCATCACGCCCAGGTCGACCAGCCGCCGGATCACCAGATTGCCCGGCTGCTGGTTGAGGTCGTACATCAGCCGCTGCGAGGAGCGGATGGCCTCCACCCAGCCGATCCCGGTGAAGACCAGGATGACCAGGCCGACCACACCGACCGTGCCGCTGGAGTTGGCGATCTGCTCGGCGTCCAGGAAGGGCAGGTTCTCCTTGAGGAAATCGGCTGCCGCCGCACTGACGTCGTCGTTGTCCTCCAGGATCGCGCCGAAGATGGAGAACGCGACAAGGGCGAGGGCGAACACCGCGAAGAAGCCGTAGTAGGCGATCGCGGCGGCCAGCCGCCCGGCCAGCACCTCGCCGTACAGGGTGCCGGCGCGCCACACGTGATCGAAGAGCCCCGACCGGTGGCGCGCGGCGCTCACCCAGCGGTCGATGCCCGCTTCGATCCAGCCGATCACGTTCACGCGATCATCCTCGCCGATCTCCCACCGCCGTAGTGGCAACCGGCTTCCGATGCGCACCGACCGGCGCGTCGCCGACGGTTCAGGTGCCGAGGCGGAAGTCCCGACGCGGCTGCCACCGGGCCTCCCCGCTGTGCGAGAAGAGAGTGAACGCATCGACCTCGAACATCGCGGAGAAGTCGGCCAGATCCTCGTACACCCGGTCCAGTGTCTCCGGTGCCACGTCCTGCGCCACGGTGACGTGCGGATGGTACGGGAAGCGGGCCTTGCGGTGTAGGTCCGGCGTCGAGGTGATGGCGGCGGCCAGCAACTCACACTCGCTGATGCCGGCTGCCACCGCGACGAACACCACCTGGGTGACCGGACGGAACGTACCGGTGCCCCGCAGGTGCAGCGCGAACGGCAGGTGCGTGGCGGCGACGGCGGCCAGGTGCCGCTCGACGGCGGGCAGGCTCGTCGTCTGGATCTCGGTCGGCCCGAGCAACGTCACGTGCGCGGGCACCGCGAGTGGGTCGCCGGCCTCGACCCGGCGCCTGGTGAGCTGGGCACCCCAGGGCTCGGGAATGTCCACCGCGATGCCGATCTGGATGGTGTCGCCGGTCGGCGGCACCCCGCCACTGCGATCCACGCTTCGCGCCGCCCCTCCGGCCACCGACCCGTTCATCTGTCCCGCGGAGCTACTCGCCGCGCACGGGCGGGAAGAACCCGACCCGCTCGTACGTGGACCGCAAGGTCTCCGCCGCCACCGCGCGGGCCTTCTCCGCGCCGGCGGCGAGCAGCTTGTCCAACTGGGCCGGGTCGTCGAGGTACGCGCGGGTGCGCTCCTGGACGGGACGGACGAACTCCGCCACCACCTCGGCCAACTCCTTCTTCAGGTCGCCGTAGCCTCGGCCGGCGAACGCGGCCACCAACTCGTCGATGCCGCGGCCACTGAGCGCCGAGTGGATGGTCAGCAGATTGGACACCCCCGGCTTCGTCTCGGCGTCGAAGACGATCTCCCGACCGGTGTCCGTGACCGCCGACCGGATCTTCTTCGCGGACCGCGCCGGATCGTCCAACAGGTCGATGATGCCGGCCGGTGAGGACGACGACTTCGACATCTTCGCCGTCGGGTCCTGCAGGTCGGTGATCTTCGCGGTGTCCTTGACGATGTGCGGGGCGGGCACCGTGAACGTTGGGCCGAACAGCGAGTTGAACCGCTGGGCCAGATCCCGGGACAGCTCCAGGTGCTGGCGCTGGTCCTCGCCGACCGGCACCGCGTTGGCCTGGTAGAGCAGGATGTCGGCGGCCTGCAGGACCGGGTAGGTGAACAGCCCGACGCTGGCCCGCTCGTTGCCCTGCTTCTGCGACTTGTCCTTGAACTGGGTCATCCGGCTGGCCTCACCGAAGCCGGTGATGCAGCCGAGCACCCAGGCCAACTGCGGGTGCTCGGGCACCTGCGACTGCACGAACAGGGTGCTGCGCTCCGGGTCGAGCCCGACCGCGAAGAGCTGGGCGGCGGCCACCCGGGTCCGTTGGCGCAGCAGCGCCGGGTCGTGCCCCGCGGTGATGGCGTGCAGGTCGACCACGCAGTAGAACGCGTCGTGGGTTTCCTGCAACGCCACCCAGTGCCGCACCGCGCCCAGATAGTTGCCGAGGTGGAACGAGTCGGCCGTCGGCTGGATGCCGGAGAAGACGCGGGGACGGGCGGGAACGTCGGACATGGCGATAATTCTGTCAGCAAGCAACCGGGTCCGTCATGACGGGCCGGCGGGTCGGCCGTGGCCCGCCGGTGTCGGGGTGCTGACCTCGGGTGGCGCGCCCGGACCGACCCGGCGCGTCGGCCCGTCCGGCAACCCGTGGCGCTGTCCGGCCACCGTCTCCCGCGCCGGCCCGACACGGTGCTCGCGGCGCTGCTCGGTGTCCTGCTCGCGGCGCTGCTGTTCCGGCACCCGGACGGCGGAGACCGCGAGCCGGGCCACCCGCCGGCCGTCCAGCGCGAGGACCCGCAGCAGCCAACCGCCCGGGGGAGCGGCCGGATCCGGCCCGCCGACGTCGGCCGACTCACCGGACACCGGCACCTCGTCGCCAGTGACCGGCAGCCGACCCAGCGCCGCCATCACGAACCCGCCGACCGTCTCGTACGGCCCGGCGGGTAAAGCCACCCCGGTCCGTTCGGCGAAGTCAGCGAGGTTGAGGCGGCCGTCCACCACGGCCGGCAGGCCGGTGTGCACCGGGTCCGACGTGGTGTCGTACTCGTCGCGGATCTCGCCGATCAACTCCTCGATGAGGTCCTCCAGCGTGACGATGCCGGCGGTGCCGCCGTACTCGTCGACCACCACGGCCAGGTGCTGGCCTTCCCGGCGCATCTCGGTCAGCGCGGGTAGCACCCGTTTGCTTCCGGGAAGTCGCTTCACCTCCCGGGCCAGTTCGCCGACGGTGGCACACGAGTCGGCGTCCGGCCGCAGCAGCACGTCCCGGAGGTGCACGAAGCCGACCACGTCGTCGTGGGTGCCGTCGGTGACCGGGTAGCGGGTGTGCGTTTCGGCGCGGACCAGCCGGGCGGCCTCGGCGATGGTGAGCCGCGCCGGGAGGAAGACGACCTCGGTGCGCGGCATCATCACCTCGCGGATCAGGCTGGCGCCGGCCACCAGGACCTCGTCGATGATCCGCCGTTCGTCCGGGTCGAGCACGGTGTTCGCCGCGACCAGGTCCCGCAACTCGGCCTCGGTGATGCGCTCCCGGCCGGCCGCCGGTCCGGCGCCGAGCAGGTCGGTGACGAGTCGGGAGGCGCCGTCGGCGGTGCGGACCAGCACGCGGGCCACGGCTCGGGCGAGCGGCCCGGGGTCGCGGCGGGGCCGCACCCGCACGCGTCGCCGGAGCCCGGTACGGGCCGCTTCCCGCATGACAGAGATGGTAGACACCGTTCGCTCACCGCACCGGGGATCGGGCGGAGCGGACCGCCTATGTTCGGGTCTGTTTAATCATGAGAGTTTATGATGGAATGAGGATGGCGGTGCCGTCGGTACGGGCACCGACCGCCACCCTAGGGTGATCAGCGAAGGCCCCGTCCCGGGCGGGCCAGGCAGGAGGCAAACGACGTGAAACTGCTCGTCACCGGGGGGGCCGGCTTCATCGGCAGCGTAGTGACCCGGATGCTGCTCGACGCGGGTCACGAGGTGGTCGTCCTGGACGACCTGCGCACCGGGCACCGCGAAGCGCTCGCCCCGGACGCGACCCACGTCGAGGCGTCCATCCACGACGCCGCCCGCGTCCTCACCGCCGACGCCGGCTTCGACGGCGTGCTGCACTTCGCGGCCCTGATCGCCGCCGGCGAGTCGATGGTCAAGCCGGAGCTGTACTGGCAGAACAACACCGTCGGCACACTCGCCCTGATCGACGCGGTCCGGGCCGCCGGGGTGCCCCGCATGGTCTTCTCCTCCACCGCCGCCGTCTACGGCAACCCCACCGAGCTGCCGATCCCGGAGAGCGCGGTCAAGGCACCCACCAACACGTACGGCGCCACCAAGCTCGCCGCCGACATGGTGCTCACCTCCGAGACGATCGCGCACGGGCTGGCCGCCGTGTCGCTGCGCTACTTCAACGTGGCGGGCGCCCACCTCGACGGCGACGTCGCGCTCGGTGAACGACACGACCCGGAGACACACCTGATCCCGATCGCGCTGGAGGTCGCCGCCGGCCGGCGGGAGAAGCTCCAGCTCTTCGGCGACGACTACCCCACCCTGGACGGCACCTGCGTCCGCGACTACATCCACGTCGCCGACCTGGCCCGCGCGCACCTGCTGGCGCTGGGGGCGGCCACCGGCGGGCAACACCGGATCTACAACCTGGGCAACGGCAACGGTTTCACCAACCGCCAGGTCGTCGACGTGGTCCGCGAGGTCACCGGGCACCCGCTGCCGGTCGAGGTGGCCCCGCGCCGCGAGGGAGACCCGGCCGAGCTGGTCGCCTCCTCCGCGTTGGCCCGCGACGAGCTGGGCTGGGTGCCGCAGAAGCCGACCCTGCACGACATGGTCGGTGACGCCTGGGCCTTCTACCGCACGCACATCCTGGAGCAGCAGCCGTGACCGACCCCACGCGCGCCGTGGAAGACCGGGCCGCCGCCGGCTTCACCAGGCAGTACGGCGGCCAGGCCGCTGGCCGCTGGGCGGCTCCCGGCCGGGTCAACCTGATCGGCGAGCACACCGACTACAACGAAGGGTTCGTGCTGCCCTTCGCGCTGCCGTTGCGTACGGTCGTCGCCGCCGATCGGCAGGACGCGGAGCAGTGGACGGTCTGGTCCGAGCTGTCCGGCGAGACGATCACCTTCGGGGCGGACGACGTCGCCGAGGCGGGTCGGGTGACCGGCTGGGGCGCGTACGTCGCCGGGGTGGTCTGGGCGCTGCGCGAGGCCGGTCACCGGGTTCCGGGCGCACGGCTGGCCATCGCCTCCGACGTACCGCTGGGCTCCGGGCTCTCCTCCTCGGCGGCACTGGAGTCGGCGGTGCTGGCCGCCCTGCTCGACCTGGGTGGGCTGGAGCTGCCCGCGGAACTACAGCCCCGGCTGGCGCAGCGGGCGGAGAACGTCTACGTGGGCGCGCCGACCGGAATCATGGATCAGTCCGCCGTGATCCGCTGCCGTGCCGGGCACGCCCTGTTCCTGGACTGCCGCGACGAGTCGGTCGAGCAGATCCCGTTCGACCTGGACGCCGCCGGGCTGGCGGTGCTGGTCATCGACAGTCGGGCGCCGCACCGGCACGCCGACGGTGAGTACGCTGCCCGCCGCCGCTGCTGCGAGGCCGGGGCCAGCGCGCTCGGCGTCCCCGCGCTGCGGGACGTGGGCGTCGACCAGCTCGAGACCGCGCTGGCCCAGCTCGACGACGAGGAGACCCGCCGACGGGTCCGGCACGTGGTCACCGAGGACCAACGCGTACTGGACACGGTGGCTCTGCTGCGCGCGGCCCGGGTGCGCGACATCGGCCCGCTGCTCACCGCGTCGCACGTCTCCATGCGCGACGACTTCGAGATCACCGTGCCGGAGATCGACACGGCGGTCGAGGCGGCGTTGGCGGCCGGCGCGCTGGGCGCCCGGATGACCGGCGGCGGCTTCGGCGGCTGCGTCCTGGCCCTGATCGAAGCCGACCGCGCCGACGAGGTCACCGCCGCCGTCGAGGCCGCCTACGCCGAGCGAGGTTTCACCGCCCCCGGCACCGTGACGGTCCTTCCCTCCCCCGGCGCCACCCGCCTGCCGTAACCCTGCCCACCCACACCCACTCGGGTTGATCAAGAGGTTTGCGTCAAAATCCGGGCTCGGACTGACACAAACCTCTTGATCACCGGACGGATGGACAGGGGCTGGGGTGGGTTGGGGTGGGTTTGGTTAGGTGGCTTCGACGATCATGGCGGCGCCCACCGTGCGGTTGGTGGCCTCGTCGATGATGACGAAGCCTCCGGTGGTGCGGTTGCGCCGGTACTCGTCGGCGAGCAGCGGCACCGTCGTCCGCAGCCGCACCCGGCCGATCTCGTTGAGCCGCAGTTCGTCGGCCGACTCGTCGCGGTGCAGCGAGTTGATGTCCAACCGGTAGTGCAGCCCGCGCACGATCGCCCGCGCCGACCGGGTGGTGTGCTTGATCGCGTACCGACCGCCGACCCGCAACGGGGCCGTCTCGTCCATCCAGCAGACCATCGCCTCGATGTCCTGGGCCACCGCCGGCGCGTTGTTCGGCCGGCAGATCAGGTCACCCCGCGAGATGTCGATCTCGTCGGCCAGCCGTACCGTCACCGACATCGGCGGGAACGCCTCCGCGACCGGCCCGTCGGCGGTCTCCACGGCGGCGATCCGGCTGGTGAAGCCGGACGGCAGCACCATCACCTCGTCACCCGGCTTGAGCACGCCGGAGGCCACCTGACCGGCGTAGCCGCGGTAGTCGGTGACCGTGGTGGACTGCGGACGGATCACGTACTGCACCGGGAACCGGACGTCGACCAGATTGCGGTCGCTCGCGATGTGCACCCGCTCCAGGTGGTGCAGCAGCGACGGGCCTTCGTACCAGGGCATGTTCTCCGAGCGGGTGACGATGTTGTCGCCGCGCAACGCGGAGACCGGCACCACGGTCAGGTCCGGTACGTCGAGCTTCGCGGCGAACGCGGTGAACTCGTCGGCGATCCGCTCGTAGACCTCCTGCGACCAGTCCACCAGGTCCATCTTGTTGACACAGAGGACCAGGTGCGGCACCCGCAGCAGCGAGCACAGGAACGCGTGCCGGCGGGACTGCTCGACCAGGCCCTTGCGGGCGTCCACCAGGATCAACGCCAGGTCCGCGGTCGACGCCCCGGTGACCATGTTGCGGGTGTACTGGATGTGCCCCGGGGTGTCGGCGATGATGAACTTGCGGCGCGGGGTGGCGAAGTACCGGTACGCCACGTCGATGGTGATGCCCTGCTCCCGCTCGGCCCGCAGACCGTCGGTGAGCAGTGCCAGGTTCGTGTACTCGTCACCACGGGCCGCGCTGACCGCCTCCACCGCAGCCAACTGGTCGGTGAAGAGCGACTTGGTGTCGTAGAGCAGCCGACCGATCAGTGTCGACTTGCCGTCGTCCACGCTGCCGGCGGTCGCGAAGCGCAGCAGATCCATCGCCCGGGCCTCCGGCCCGGCCCCGGTAACAGCCCGGGCCTCCGCATCCGCGGACGCCGCGATCTCGGTGCTCATCAGAAGTAGCCCTCCCGCTTGCGGTCCTCCATGGCGGCCTCACTGACCCGGTCGTCACCACGGGTGGCGCCGCGCTCGGTGATCCGGGTGGCCGCCACCTCCTCGATGACCTTCTCCACGGTGTCCGCGTCGGAGCGGACCGCCGCGGTGCAGGAGGCGTCGCCAACGGTGCGATAGCGCACCTGCGCCTTGAACCGCTCCTCACCCGCGCGGGGTCGGAAGAACTCGTTCACCGCGTAGACCATGCCGTCGCGCTCGATCACCTCGCGCTCGTGCGCGTAGTAGATCGAGGGCAGCGGGATCCGTTCCCGGGCGATGTAGTGCCAGACGTCCAACTCGGTCCAGTTGGACAACGGGAAGATCCGGATCGACTCTCCGGGGTGGTGGCGGCCGTTGTACAGCGACCACAGCTCCGGCCGCTGGTTCTTCGGGTCCCACTGGCCGAACTCGTCGCGGAAGCTGAACACCCGCTCCTTGGCCCGAGCCTTCTCCTCGTCGCGGCGGGCACCGCCGAACAGCGCGTCGAAGCGGTGTTTCTCCACCGCGTCCAGCAGCACCGGCGTCTGGATCCGGTTGCGCATCCCGTCGCCGGACTCCCGGACCATGCCGCTGGCCAGCGCCTCCGGCACGCTCGCGACCACGAGCTGCAACCCCAGCTCGGCGACCCGCTGGTCGCGGTATTCCAGGACCTCGGGGAAGTTGTGCCCGGTGTCGACGTGCATGACGGGGAAGGGGATGCTGGCCGGGGCGAACGCCTTCTGCGCCAACCGCAGCATGACGATCGAGTCCTTGCCGCCGGAGAAGAGCAGCACCGGGCGTTCCATCTCGGCGACCACCTCGCGCATCACGAAGATGCTCTCCGCCTCCAGGGCGTCCAGGTGGGAGACCCGGTAGGCGGCGGGGGTGGTCATGACACCGGCTCGATTCGCTCGCTCATCCGATTTCCAGACCTTTCCGGTCGGACATGTCAAGAAAGTGCGCTCAGGCTACCCGGAATGTCTTTGCAGCGCTGCAAGCAACCGGTTGGCGAGATCCTTGCGACAGACCAGCAGGTCCGGCAGGCGCGGATCCGCCTCGTTGTATTTCAGCGCAGAACCATCGATCCGGGAAGCGTGCAGTCCGGTGGCCGTCGCCACAGCCACCGGGGCCGCCGAGTCCCACTCGTACTGCCCACCCGCGTGGATGTACGCGTCCACCTCGCCGGTGACCACGGCAGCGATCTTCGCGCCGGCCGAGCCCATCGGCACCAGATGCGCCCCGACGTCCTCGGCCAGGTCGGTCAGGAAGACGGGCGGTCGGCTCCGGCTGGCCGCCAGGCGGATCTTCCGCTCGCCGGCCGTCGCGGCCTCCACCGTCATCGGCGGGTACGCCGGCGGGTAGTCCGTGCCCAGCACCCGGTGCTGCGCCGGCAGCCCCACCGCCCCGGCGACCAGCCCGTGTGGACTCGGCGCGCTACGCGCCCAGAGCGCCACGTGCACCGCCCAGTCGGAGCGGCCCTCCTCGGAGAACTCGCGGGTGCCGTCCAACGGGTCGATGATCCACACCCGGTCCGAGGTCAACCGCGACACCGCCCCGGCGTTCACCTCCGCTGCCCAGGCCAACCGCGAGCCCTCGTCCTCCTCGGAGAGCACCGCGTCGCCCGGCCGCCACTTCGCCAACTCCGTGCGGATCAGGTCGTGCGACACCTTGTCCCCGGCCGACTTCAGCGCGCCAGTGTCGGCGAAGCCCATCTCGGCGCGCAGGTCGAGCAGCGCCTGCCCCGCGCGGGACGCCAACCAACGGGCGAACGCGCCGTCGATCATCGGAGGACTGGTCATCTGCCCGCTCCTGTCGCCTCGCCGCGACCCGTGCCCGCACGGACCGATTCGCCGCGACCCGCGTCGGCAGGCGCGGCACGCCGAAAGGCGCAGACTACCGGCCAACCGTTTCGGATCCGGTACGCCTCGCCCGGCTCAGCCCCCGTGGTAGAGGTTCTGCGTCGGCTCCACGCCCTTGACGATCACCGACTCCACCACGTCGGCGGCCCGGTCGACCAGGAAATCCAGCTCCTTGCGCTCCGCCGTGCCGAAATCCGACAGCACGTAATCCGCCGGGTCCTGCCGCCCCGGCGGTCGGCCGACGCCGAACCGGACCCGGGCGTAGTCCTTCGTCCCCAACGACTTCGACATCGAGCGCAGGCCGTTGTGCCCGCCCTCACCGCCGCCGAACTTGATCCGCACCTGACCGAAGTCGATGTCCAGCTCGTCATGGACCGCGATCACCTGCGTCGTCGGCACCTTATAGAACTGGGCCAGGGAGGCCACCGGCCCGCCGGAGAGATTCATGTACGTCAGGGGCTTCGCCAGCACCAGCTTCGGCCCGCCGAATCCCAGCCGCGCCTCGGCGACCTCGGCCACCGCCCGCTTGTGCCGGCCGAACCGCGCGCTCAACCGCCCGGCCAGCAGGTCGGCCACCATGAACCCCACGTTGTGCCGGTTCCCGGCGTACTCCCGACCCGGGTTGCCCAGGCCGACCACCAGCCACGGTCCCGCCGCCTCGTCCGTCACGACCCGTCCCTTCCGACGCTCATCCCACCCGATACGCCGACAGGCGCCCCCGAAGGTCCGGGAGCGCCTGTCGCAAAGCTGGAACTGATCAGGCCTCGGTACGCGCCTCGGTGGTCTCGCCGCCCTCGGCGGTGTCCGCACCCTCGGAGCCCTCGGTGGTCTCGCCAACCTCGGCCTCAGCCTCGTCGGTGGCCACCTCGACCTCGGGCAGCGTCGCCTCGAGCTGCTCGGCGGTGGGGGCAGCGGTCACCGATGCGACGGTCAGCTCCGAGTCGGCGACCAGCTCGACGCCGGCCGGCAGCTCGACGTCGGCGGCGGTGACCTGGCTGCCCGCCTCCAGGCCCTCGATCGACGCCTCGAGGTGGTCCGGAACCTTGGTGGCGTCCGCGGTCACGGAGAGGGTGTCGTGGTCGTGCACGATCAGGGTGTCGCGGGCGGCCTCGCCGGTCAGCTGCACCGGAACGTCGACGGTGACCTTCTCGCCCCGGCGGACCAGGATCAGGTCGACGTGCTCGAAGGTGTCCCGGATCGGGTCCCGCTGGATCGCCTTCGGCAGCGCCAGCACCTGCGTGCCGTCGGTGATGTCGATCGCGAAGAGCTGGTTGGCACCGCCCTTGCGGATCGCCGCGGCGAACTCCCGCGACGGCAGCGCGATGTGCTTGGGCTTCTCGCCGTGACCGTAAAGCACGGCGGGCACCAAGCCGGCCCGGCGGGTACGGCGGGCACCACCCTTGCCGAACTCGGTGCGGGGCTCGGCGCTGATCTTTACCTCGGACACGGGGAAACTCCTGATGCTTTTCGCTGCGGCGGCTTGTCGTCTTGCGGTGCTGGGGCGAGGGGCTCGCTGGGGCTCATGCGTCATGAACGACTGCCCGGAGCACCGCGTCGATGACGGTGCCTCCGTGCGGCGCTTTTCAGCGGCCCGCCGGGCACCCTCGCCGTGGCAACCGCACCAGTCTACCCGAGCTGTTTCCAGGGTTTCCGGCAGTCCCCGTTCACGGCTCCAGACCGGCGCGTCGACGGCGTTCCCATCGGCGTGCCAGCCCCGTTTCCCACCAGACTGCCAGCTTTGTACCCGTCGGCGCGTCGAATGACGAAACGGGGCGCACCCCTCAGCTCAGGCCACCGAAGAGGGTGGTCACCGACCCGTCGTCGAAGACCTCCCGGATCGCCCGCGCCAGCAGCGGCGCGATCGACAGCACGGTCAGCTTGTCCAACTGCTTCTCCGGCGGCAGCGGCAACGTGTTGGTCACCACGATCTCGCTGATCGAGCTGTTCTTCAGGCGCTCCGTGGCCGGGTCCGACAGCAGCGCGTGGGTGGAGGCGACCACGATCTCCGCCGCCCCCGACTCCTTGAGGATGTCCGCGGCCTTGGCGATCGTGCCACCGGTGTCGATCATGTCGTCGACGATCAGGCAGACCCGGCCCTCCACCTCGCCGACCACCCGGTTCGCCACGACCTGGTTCGGCTTCATCGGGTCGCGGGTCTTGTGGATGAACGCGAGCGGGCAACCGCCCAGCCGGTCGGTCCACCGCTCGGCCACCCGCACCCGGCCCGAGTCCGGTGCCACCACTGTCATCGGCCGGCCGGCGTACTTGTGCTCCACGTACTCGGCCAGGATGTCCATCGCGAAGAGGTGGTCCACCGGGCCGTCGAAGAAGCCCTGGATCTGTGCGGTGTGCAGGTCGACGGTGAGGATGCGGTTGGCGCCCGCGGTCTTCAACAGGTCCGCCACCAGCCGGGCCGAGATCGGCTCCCGGCCGCGGTGCTTCTTGTCCTGCCGGGCGTACGGGTAGAACGGCAGCACCACGGTGATCCGCTTGGCCGACCCCCGCTTCAGCGCGTCCACCATGATCAGGGTCTCCATGACCCAGGTGTTCACCCCGTGCGTGACGGACTGCACCACGAAGGCGTCCGACCCACGCACCGAGTCCTTGAACCGTACGAAGATCTCGCCGTTGGCGAACTCGTAGGCGTCGGCCGGCGTCGGCGCGACGCCGAGCACCTCGCCGATCTCCTTGGCCAACTCCGGAAAGCCACGTCCGGAAAAGAGCATCAGGCTTTTGCGGTTTTCGGCGACGATGCTGCCCATGGGCCCGTCTGCTCCCGTTTTGTCGGCGGTACCCGACCCGGTGGTGGTGGGTCGGGGACTATTCGGTTGCAGTATCTCCCGCGCCGGATGTGCCGCCCACCGTCTCGGTCACCCCGTGCATTGCCTCACTGTCGCTTGCGGCGCCGGCCCCCTCCGACGCACCCTTCGCGTCGCCGGAACGCCGCGCACCCTTCGCGTCGCCGGCCCGCTGCGCGGCCTCGGCCGCCGGCGTACCGGCCCGCCGCTTCGCCACCCAGCCCTCGATGTTGCGCTGGCGCGCCCGGGCGACACCCATCGCGCCCGCCGGCACGTCGTCCACGATCACCGAGCCGGCCGCCGTGTACGCGCCGTCGCCCACCTCGACCGGCGCCACGAACATGTTGTCCGCGCCCGTCCGGGCGTGGCTGCCGATCACCGTGCGGTGCTTGTTGACCCCGTCGTAGTTGACGAAGACCGACGCCGCGCCGATGTTGGTCTGCTCGCCGATCGTCGCGTCACCCACGTACGTCAGGTGCGGCACCTTCGAGCCGGCGCCGATCTCGGAGTTCTTCACCTCGACGAACGTGCCGACCTTCGCCTTGTCGGCGAGCCGCGCGGCGGGCCGCAGGTACGCGTACGGCCCGACGCTGGCGCCCGCGCCGACCTCGGCGCCGACGGCGTGGCTGCGGACCACCGACGCGCCGGGGCCGACGATCGTGTCGACAAGCGTGACGTCCGGCCCGATCGACGCGCCCGCACCGACCACCGTCGCGCCACGCAACTGGGTGTTCTGGTCGACCACCGCGTCGCGGTCCAGGGCCACCGTCACGTCGATCCAGGTGGTCACCGGGTCGAGCAGGCTCACCCCGGTACGCATCCACACCTCGTTGACCCGGTCGCGCAGCAGCCGGCGCAGCGCCGCCAACTCCACCCGGTCGTTGCAGCCCAACGTCTCGACGTGGTCGACGGCCATGTGCACAGCGACCGGCTCACCCGCGGAACGGAGCAGGCCGAAGACGTCGGTCAGGTACTCCTCGCCCTGGTCGTTGTCGGTGGAGAGCTTGCTCAGCGCCTCGCGCAGCCGCACCGCGTCGAACGCGTAGATGCCGGCGTTGATCTCCCGGATCGCGCGCTGTGTCGCATCCGCGTCGCGCTCCTCGACGATCTGCTCCAGGCGGCCGTCCGCGTCCCGGACGATCCGCCCGAGCCCGGTCGGGTCGGGCACCTCGGCGGCCAGCACGGTGGCCGCCGCAGCCGCCTCCTCGTGCGCGGTCACCAGCGCGCCGACCGTCTCGGGACGCAGCAGCGGCACGTCCCCGTTGATCACCACAACCGTGCCGGCGCCGTCCGGGACGGCCTCCAGCGCGATCCGCACGGCGTGTCCGGTGCCGAGCTGCTCGGCCTGGAGCACGGGCGTGGCGTCCGGAGCGACAGCGGTGAGGTGCTCCCGAACCTGGTCGGCGCCGTGCCCCACCACGACGACGGTCCGGTCCGCGGCCAACGGCGCGGCGGCGCTCAGCACGTGACCGAGCAGCGTCCGACCGAGCAGGGGGTGCAGCACCTTGGGCAGTGTCGACTTCATCCGCTTGCCCTCACCGGCGGCGAGTACGACGACGGTACGAAGGTGGGGCTGGGGCACGACGTGGCTCCCGTCGGGACGGCGGACACTTCCGCGGCCATGCTAGCCGCGAGGCCCGGCACCTTCCCCTCTTACCCCCACCTGACCCTAAAACGGACGTAGGTGGGCAGCTCGGCCGCCAGGGTTCGAACCTGAAATACGGGTACCAAAGACCCGGGTGTTGCCAATTACACCACGGCCGATCAGCGACGCGAGGGCATCGCGCGGGGGATGCTACCCCGCCGCTACACCTTAGCGCCCCGGTCGCCGGACGCCATCGCTCATCCCTCCGCCCCGGCGAGCGCTGATCAACCCAGCCCCACTGCGGTCGGGCCATCCAAGCCCTGAGCCACCGCCGCCATCACCCCGGCGATCATGGAGTTGTCGCCCAACACGCCGACGACACGCGCGGACAACTTCATGATCACCGCGTGGGGTGGGGGTGGGCGGGGTGGGGCGGGCGGGCTGTCCCCGCCGCACCCGGGGCACTCGGCCCACCGTCTACACGGCACTTGACCTGCGAGTTCGGCGAGCTGCGCGAGAGTTGTTCGAAACTTCCCCGTGCGATCTACCGGGCCGTAAGTTACGGTGACGTAGGCGTAGCTTCGTGATCGTCACCGTCCCCCTGCGAGGTCTCATGTCCACCACCCTGCTCGATCCGAACCCGGCCCCCAGCGGTCCGAAACCACTCACCGACGGCAGCCAGGCCCCCGGCATCCTGGCCGCCCTCTGGGCCTTCGTGGTGATTCCCTTCGTCGCCCTGCTGATCGCCGTGCCGGTGGCCTGGGGAGGCTGGCTGGGCTGGACCGACGTGGTCATCGGCCTGGTCTGGTACGTCGTCTCCGGGCTCGGCATCACCGTCGGCTTCCACCGCTACTTCACGCATGGCTCGTTCAAGGCCAAGCGCTGGCTGCGCGTGTCGCTGGCGGTGGCCGGGTCACTGGCGGTACAGGGCGAGATCATCCAGTGGGTCGCCGACCACCGGCGCCACCACGCGTTCTCCGACCTGGAGGGTGACCCGCACTCCCCCTGGCGCTTCGGCACCAGCTTCTGGGCGTTGACCCGGGGCCTGTTCCACGCACACGTGGGCTGGTTGTTCCGCCGAGAGCTGTCCAACCGGGAGCGTTTCGCCCCGGACCTCATCGCCGACCGGGACATCAGTCGGGTCGACCGCCTCTTCCCCGTGCTGGTGGTCATCTCGCTGCTCGGTCCGGCGCTGATCGGCGGCCTGGTGACCTGGTCCTGGCAGGGGGCGCTCACCGCGTTCTTCTGGGCCGGGCTGGTCCGGATCGGCCTGCTGCACCACGTCACCTGGGCGATCAACTCGGTCTGCCACGTCTACGGCGAGCGCCCGTTCGCGATGCGCCAGGGCGACCGCGCGTCGAACTTCTGGCCGCTGGCGATCCTGTCGTTCGGCGAGAGCTGGCACAACCTGCACCATGCCGACCCCACAAGTGCCCGGCACGGTGTGCTGCGTGGCCAGGTGGACATCTCCGCCCGGGTGATCTGGTTGTTCGAGAAGACCGGCGCGGCGACGCAGGTGCGCTGGCCGAAGCCGGAACGCCTCGCCGCGAAGCTGGTGAAGCCGGTCGCACCCCGATAAAACCGGGCGGTACGCCGGGTTGCCGCCTGGCAGGATGGCCGGATGACCGAGCCACGCGGGGGGACCGGACGGCTCGGCAGACGGGGGTCGCACCCGATCCGGGTACGGTCGGACGGCGGCAGGGCGGCCGGACCGCCGGCCAGTGAGGCGACGACGTGAACGGGCACAGCGGAGGCACCATTCCACGGCAGGGCGTCACCGAGCGCCAGCGAGGCGGCGACATGCCTGAGGTCACTGATGGTGAGGGTGTCGGCGGCCGGCGGGTGACACCGCCGGTCCCGGCGCCAAAACCCAAACCCGCCTCCCGAGTCCGCATGTCGGCGGCCCAGCGACGCGAGCAGTTGATCGCGACCGGTCGGCAGCTCTTCGCCGAGCGCGGTTTCGACGCCACCTCCATCGAGGAGGTGGCGTCCCGCGCCAAGGTCTCCAAACCTGTGGTGTACGAGCACTTCGGCGGCAAGGAAGGTCTCTACGCGGTGGTGGTGGACCGGGAGGTCCGGGCCCTGCTGGACCGGATCACCACGGCATTGACCGCCGGGCACCCGCGGGAGCTGCTGGAGCAGGCGGCCTTGGCGCTGCTGACCTACATCGAGGAGGAGACCAGCGGTTTCCGGGTGCTGGTCCGCGAGTCGCCGCTGATGTCCGGCACGGCCACCTTCAGCAGCGTGATGAACGACGTCGCGCACCAGGTCGAGCACATCCTGGGCGCCGAGTACAAGAGCCGGGGGTACGACCCGAAGCTTGCCGAGCTCTACTCGCAGGCGCTCGTCGGCATGGTGGCGCTGACCGGCCGCTGGTGGCTGGAGGTGCGCAAGCCGCGCAAGGAGACGGTGGCGGCACACCTCGTCAACCTGGCCTGGAACGGGCTGTCGCACCTGGAGGCGAAGCCGACGCTGATCACCGCCCGGCGGCACTGACCAGTCGTCAGCGTCGGTGCACGTCGGCCACCGGGTGTTTGCGGTTCGTCAGCTCCGCCTCGGCGTGTTCCGGTGGGCCGATCTTGTCGTACAGGCCGGTGCCCAGCAGGATCAGGCCGAACAGCATCGACACGATCACCGTCGACATCGAGAAGTTGAGGAAGTTCGCACCGGTCTGCAGCACCGACATCATCAGGATGCTGGTCACCAGGAACACCACGCCGGCCGTGAGGTTCATGTAGTGGCCGAGGTTGGTGCGCCGGGACGCCCCGATGATCAGGACGACTCCGAAGACCACCGAGGCGAGTGAGAAGGCCAGGTTGGTACGCAGCCCGAGGGCCCAGGTGCTGCTGCGATCGAACAGCGGGTCGCCGATCGTCTCGGCGACACCCCAGACGCCGAAGACCAGGATGTAGACGCCGATCAGACCGGAGAGGACCCGGTAGAGCGGCCGTGCCGGATGGTTAACCGGAAAGTGCGGCATACCCAACCCCCTGATTGACCGTTTCAGGAGGAATTGTCACCCAAGGTAAGACCAACTGTCCGAAGAACCCCAAAGCCGAAAGGGTCCGCCAAAGGCTGGACCCGGTCAGGTTTTCGCCGGAGCCCGAGCTGCGCAGGGATCAAGCCTGACCGCCCGGAGCAGCTCGGGCTCCGGCGAAAACCCACAACCGCAACCAAGCAACAAACTCAGAGAACGAGCCGAGCCTTCCGGAAAGCCTCCGCCTCGTCCTCCGACCCGACCTTGCCGTACATCCCGACCATGAGCAGCACCAGGGCGACGGTCATCACGACCATGACGGTGACGATGCTGAAGTTGAGGATGTTGGCGTCGGTCCGGATGAAGGCGAGGCTGGCCAGGCTGATCACCATCAGGGCGTACGACAGCCACTGGTTGATCGCCACGTCGATGTTGCGGCCGAGCGCGATGCCGACCAGCACGACGAGCCCCAGCAGCACGCTGAGCAGCGAGAAGCCGAGGTTCGTGCCCTGGCCGAGGACCCGGGTGTCATCCTGGGCGAGGATCTCGTTGCCGGTGCTCGCGATGATGCCGAGCACACCGAAGACCACCAGGTACAGACCGGTCAGCCCGCCGATCGCCCGGTAGATCGGCCGCGCGGGGTGGTTGACGGGGGTGTGGGCCATGTCTGAGTCTCCAACGCCGTGGGGTAGGTGTCGCCGACGATTGTCCCGCATGTGGCGGTGTGACGCCGCACACGGCCCCCGGGCCGGTGCGTCCGGCCCGGTCAGCTCTCGGGAAGCTCCTCGGCGAGCGTCATCCAGGTTTCCTCGATCCGCTCCCGCTCGGCGCGCAGATCCTTGAGCTGAGCGTCCAGGTCGGCGACCCGGGCATAGTCGGTGGCGTCCGCCGCGAGTTGTCCGAGCAGGGTGGTCTCGCGCTGGTCGAGCTTGCCGAGCTGCCGTTCCAGGCGGGACAACTCCTTGCGGGCCTGGCGGACCTCGGCGGCGGACATGCCGCCTCCCGAGGCGGGCGCGGAGGTCGAGGTCGAGGTGACGCCCGCCCGCGAGAAGCCGGCTCGCTCCGCGGTCCGGGCGAGGTATTCGTCGACCCCGCCCGGCAGGTGCACCAGCCGGCCGTCGCCGAACATCCCGTACGCGGTGTCGGTGACCCGCTCGATGAGGTAGCGGTCGTGGCTCGCCACGATGATCGTGCCGGGCCACGAGTCGAGCAGGTCCTCCAGCGAGGCGAGGGTGTCGGTGTCCAGGTCGTTCGTGGGCTCGTCGAAGAGCAGCACATTGGGCTCACCGGCGAGCAGCCGCAGCATCTGCAACCGGCGGCGTTCGCCACCGGAGAGGTCACTGACCGGGGTCCAGAGCCGCCGGTCGTCGAAGCCGAACACCTCGGCGAGCTGCGCGGCGGAGACCTCCCGGTCGCCGAGCTGCACCCGGCGGGCGACCTCCTCGACGGCTTCGAGGACCCGCAGGTGCCCGGGCAGCTCGCTGAGCTCCTGCGACAGGAACGCGGGCCGCACGGTGGAGCCGGTGCCGAGGCGACCACCGTCGGGGCGGGTGATGCCGGCGAGCATCCGCAGCAGCGTGGTCTTGCCGGCGCCGTTGGCGCCGAGGATGGCGATCCGGTCTCCCGGGCCGACCAGCCAGGTGACGTCGCGCAGGATCTCCTTCGGGCCGGCGTGCAGCTCGACGTTCTCCAGGTCGTACACCTGCTTGCCGAGCCGTGAGGTGGCCATGCGCTGCAGCGACATGGTGTCGCGCGCCGGCGGCACGTCGGCGATCAGCGCGTTCGCGGCGTCGATGCGGAACTGGGGCTTCGACGTCCGGGCCGGCGGTCCACGGCGCAGCCAGGCGATCTCCTTGCGGAGCAGGTTCTGCCGGCGGGCCTCGGTGGCGGCGGCGACGCGCTCGCGCTCGGCGCGGGCGAGGGTCCAGGCGGCGAAACCACCCTCGTAGGCGCGGACGGTCTGGTCGGCGACCTCCCAGGTGTTGGTGCAGATCGCGTCCAGGAACCACCGGTCGTGGGTGACCACGACCAGGGCTCCCTTGCGCCCCACCAGGTGCCGGGCCAGCCAGTCGACACCGCCGACGTCGAGGTGGTTGGTGGGCTCGTCGAGGATGAGCAGGTCGGAGTCGCGAACGAGCAGCGCGGCGAGCGCCACCCGTCGCCGTTCGCCACCGGACATCGGGCCGACCGGCTGGTCGAGGCCGAGGTGCGGCATGCCGAGGCCGTCGAGGATGCCCCGGACACCGGCGTCGCCGGCCCACTCGTGCTCGGCGCCCATGCCCTCGTTGAGCCAGGCGGTGCCGAGGACGACGTCCCGGACGGTGGCATCCGGCGCGAGGGTGAGCTGCTGCGGCAGCCACAACACGCGGAGGTCGCGGCGGTGGGTCACCCGGCCGTCGTCGGGGTCCTCCTGCTTGGTGAGAAGCCGCAGCAGGGTGGACTTGCCGGCGCCGTTGAGGCCGACCACGCCGATCCGGTCGGCGTCGTCCAGGCCGAGCGAGACGTCCGTGAGCAGTCGCCCTGCCGCGCCGTACCCCTTGGACACCCGGTCCAGATTGACGATGTTCGCCACGTTCCACCCTTCATGATCAAGGCGTCCGGGTGCCGGCGGGCACCTGGACGCCTGCCCCAAGGGTACGCGGACGCCCCGGGCACCCGCGCCGCGCGCCCGCAGGCCGGGTGGGACGCGCCGTCAGCCGACCCGGGCGCCGGCGACCGGACCGCGCGCGACCCGCGCCTGACGGCACACGCCGGCAGCGGTCAGCTCGGCGGCGATCCGCTCCGCGTCGGCGGCGTCGGCGGCGAGGAACACGCAGGTCGGCCCGGAACCCGAGACGATGCCGGTGAGCGCACCGGCCGCCTCACCCGCCTTGAGCGTGTCGGCCAACGCCGGGCGCATGGCCAGCGCGGCGTCCTGGAGGTCGTTGCCGAGCATCCGGGCCAGCACCCGGGGATCGCGCTGGCGCAGCGCGCCCAGCAGCCCGTCGGTGCTGCCCAACGGGTCACCGGCGGCGCCGGCGTCGCGGAGCCGATCCAACTCCCGGTACGCGGCCGGGGTGGACAGGCCGCCGTCGGCGAACGCCACCACCCAGTGCCAGGAGGTGGGGCGGACCAGCACCGGGCTGATCGCCTCGCCCCGGCCGGTGCCCAGCGCGGTGCCGCCGTAGATCAGGAACGGCACGTCGGAGCCCAGGTCGGCGGCGATCCCGGCCAACTCGTCGCGGGACAGCCCGGTGCCCCAGAGCGCGTCGCAGGCGACCAGGGCGGCGGCCGCGTCGGCGCTGCCACCGGCCAGCCCACCGGCGAGCGGGATCTGCTTGCGCAGGTGCAGTCGGGCGTGCGGCAGCACCCCGGCGTACCCGGCGAGAGCGTGCGCGGCGCGGATCACCAGGTTGCTGTCGTCGAGCGCCAGCTCGCCGGTGCCCTCGCCCTCCATGGTCAGGGCGAGCGTGTCGCCCCGGCGGGCCGTCAACTCGTCGTAGATCGAGATGGCGTGGTAGACGGTGTTCAGCTCGTGGTAGCCGTCGCGACGCAGCGGACCCACCCCGAGGTGCAGATTGACCTTCGCGGGCACCCGGACCTTCACCGGCCCGATGGCCCCGAGCCGCTCGTCCTCGCCGTCCGGTCGCCAGGCCTCGGTCACGGGGTGATGTCCCGCACGTGCAGGCGGATGTCGAACGGCTTGGCCACGATCAGCTCCTCGGCAGAGTCGGCGGCCAGCTCGTAGCGGCCGTCGACCAGGTCGTACGCGTACACGTGCACCGGATTCTGCTCGATCCGCCAGTAGTGCGGGATCCCGGCATCGGCGTAGTCCGCAGGCTTCTCCAACCGGTCCCGCCGACGCGTGCCGGGCGAGACGACCTCGACGGCCAGCATGACCTGCTCAGCATCGAAGTAGTGGCTGGTGCCAACGAGGGGACGGCGCAACAGCACCACGTCCGGCTCAAGGGTGTTGCGGTGGTTGATCGCCACTCCGATGGCGGTAGCTGGCGACAGATCCAGCGGGGCGTGCTGTCGCAGCCACATCCAGAGCAGGCTGCTGATGTTCTGGTGGTCATAGGTGGGGGAAGGGACCACGACGAGGACTCCGTCACGTAGCTCGACGCGGGGGGCGTCGTCGGGCAGGGCCAGCACGTCCTCGATGGTGTGGTTGGCCAGTCGCTGCCGGACCGGATCCGGACCCCATATCCCCTGGGCGGTGGGCTCGATCGGCTGCGCGGTCACTCGTACACCTCCTCGGCGGGCACGGCGTCAGCCTACTTCGCGGTACGCGTACCGGCCGGAGCCGACGCGGCGATGGCGGCGAACTGCTCGACGGTCAGCGACTCCCCCCGGGCGCCGGGGTCGACACCGGCCGCGGTGAGCGCGGCGGCGGCCCGGTCCGGGCCACCGGCCCAGCCGGCCAGGGCGGCGCGCAGCGTCTTGCGGCGCTGCGCGAACGCCGCGTCGACCACGGCGAAGACCTGCTTCCGGGGTACGTCGGCGCGGGGCGGCTCGTGGCAGGTGAAGGCGACCAGGCCGGAGTCGACGTTGGGCACCGGCCAGAACACGTTCGGCGGCACCTTGCCGGCGCTTCGCGCGTGGGCGTACCAGGCGAGCTTGACCGACGGGATGCCGTACACCTTGGAGCCGGGACCGGCGACGAGCCGGTCGGCGACCTCCTTCTGCACCATCACCAGGCCGTGCCGCAGGGTGGGCAGCACGGCGAGCAGGTGCAGCACCACCGGCACGGCCACGTTGTAGGGCAGGTTCGCCACCAGCGCCGTCGGCGGTGGGTCGGCCAGCTCGGCGGCGTCGACGCGCAGCGCGTCGGCGCGGTGCACGGTCAGCCGGCCGGCGTCCGCGCCGGCGTGCCGGGCGACGGTCTCCGGCAGCGCCCCGGCGAGCACCGGGTCGATCTCCACGGCGTGCACGTGCCCGGCGACCGGCAGCAGGCCCAGGGTCAGCGAGCCGAGCCCGGGGCCGACCTCCAGTGCCACGTCGTCGGGGGTCAGCCCGGCGGCGGTGACGATCCGGCGGACGGTGTTCGGGTCGTGCACGAAGTTCTGGCCCAGCTTCTTGGTGGGCGCGACGCCCAGCCGGGCGGCGAGTTCCCGGATCTCCGCCGGGCCGAGGAGACCGGTCATGGTTGGCAGCGTAGCGACGGGGTCGGGGCCGACCGTCGGGCCGGGCTCACCACGGGCCGAAGGCCCGGTCACCGGTGGCGGAGATGGCCGCGCACAGCTCGTCCAGGTCACTGCCGGTGGTCGCGGCGAGCGCGCGGACGGTGAGCGGGATCAGGTACGACGCGTTCGGCCGGCCCCGGTGCGGCGTCGGCGTGAGGTACGGCGCGTCGGTCTCCACCAGTAGTTGGTCCAGCGGGGTGAGCGCGGCGGCCTCGCGCAGCGCCGTCGCGCTGCCGAAGGTGACGGTGCCGGCGAAGCTCAACAGGTAGCCCCGGCGCACGCACTCACGGGCGAACTCGGCGTCACCGGAGAAGCAGTGCAGCACCACCGTCTCCGGCGCGCCCTCGTCGTCGAGGATCCGCAGCACGTCGGCGTGGGCGTCCCGGTCGTGGATGACAAGCGCCTTGTCGTACCGCTTGGCGATGGCGATGTGCGCCCGGAAGCTGGCCTCCTGCGCGGCACGCCCCTCGTCGCCGGTCCGGAAGAAGTCCATGCCGGTCTCGCCGATCCCCCGGACCCGGTCGCGGGCGGCGAGGGACTCGATCTCCCGCAGCGCCTCGTCGAGGTCGGTCAGGCGGGGCGCCTCGTTGGGGTGCAGCGCCACGGTGGCCAGCACGGCGGGATACCTGTCGGCGGTGTCCGCGCCCCATCGCGAGGAGGCGACGTCGACCCCCACCTGGACCAGCCGGTCCACGCCGACCGTGGCGGCGAGCGCGATGGCCACCGCGACCGGGTCGTCGGCCGGGCCGCCGCCCGGCACACCGGCCTCACTGACCGTGATGTCCAGGTGGGTGTGGCTGTCCAGCACCGGCCGGGGCAGCGGCTCGGGGGCGGGCGGAAACTCTCCGGCCCGCCGGGCGGCACGCTCTCGACGGGATTCAGTGGGCTCGCTCATCAGCGACAGCATCACACACCGGGCCTGTCCATCTGCCCGCCACCCGACGTTCACCCCGACTACGCCGCGCGACTCTACCGTCGCCGCGTGAGCGAGCGAAGCGAGGCGGCGGCGTGAGCGTCACACCCCACGCGAGCGGCGCGGCCGAAGAACGCACCGGGCTGCACGTGGCGTTCGGCGGGGGCGTCTACCCGGCCGAGGAGATCGCCCGGGGTGCCGCGTACGAGTTGTTCAGCGCCGACGAGGTGGCCGGCTTCGAGTGGGCGCCCCGACCGGGCAGCGCCCTGCCGTGGCACCGGTTCGTGCACGTCACCGAGGTGACCGCGGTGCACGGCGCCACGGAGCCCTCCGACGAGCCGGAGACGCCGCTGATGGTGCCCGCGCACCGCGAGCGGGGTTGGGCGTACCTGCAC
Organism: Micromonospora sp. NPDC085948; assembly: GCF_040686315.1. Taxonomy (NCBI): domain Bacteria; kingdom Bacillati; phylum Actinomycetota; class Actinomycetes; order Micromonosporales; family Micromonosporaceae; genus Micromonospora; species Micromonospora sp. NPDC085948. The sequence goes on from NZ_JBFBJW010000001.1 coordinate 615,089, forward strand.
CAGCTCAGCCAGCAGCCCGCCGCGGCGGCCGATCCGACGCTGGCCGCGGCACGGGCGTCGGCGGTGGTCCGGCGGGGCACCCGGATGGTCAAGGTGCTCTCCGCCCAGCAACTCGCCGGGTACGTGCGGGGCTGGTTGCCGCACGGCTTCTGCTACCGCGAACACGACGTGGCGCACCTGCGTACGCCGGCGACGACGACGGTGCTGCGGACCGACGGTGAGGTCAGCAGGGACGGTCCGGAGGTGGCGTACGCGTTGCGCTGGCGGGCGTCCGACCCGGGCGACTACGACGTGCCGGTGGGTGAGGCGCACCGCGGCCTGACCGCGCTGGGATCCCGGGACCGGATCGGCGCGCCGGTGCTGGGCACGGGCTTCGTGCCGAGCAACGGTCACCTCATCCCGGAGTTCATCACCCGCGACTTCGCCGACCTGCCGATGCCGGCGAACGCCGCCCTGATCGCCTATCCGGCGGAGGGGGTGGAGGTGGTGCTCTACACCTACCAGGCCGAGCAGCGCGGTTGGCTGCGGATGGTGGGCCCGCAGTGGCGGCACCTGCTGGCCGCGGTGCCGGGCCTCTCCCCGGACCAGGAGTACGTGCCGAACGCCGACGCGCCGCGTTCCACCCAGCTTGTCGGTTGGTACGGCGACAGCGAGTACGAGGCGGTGGCCGACCTGCCCGGCGGGTTCCGGGTGCTGGCGAAGACCCGGGCGGCCCGTTACCCGGTGAGCGCGGTCGCCCGTCGGGTCCGGTTCGCCCAGTGGCGGGGCGTGCCGTGCCTGGTGCTGCGGGAGGAGGCCGGTTGGTTGCGGCTGCGGCTGCGCTACCCGAACCCGGACGCGGTGGTCGCGGCCGGTGCGCAGTGCCAGGAGCGGGGGGTCTACGAGGCTTGGGCGCCGGGCGCCGAGGTGACCGACGACCAGGTGATGGACGCCCGGTACGTGATGTGACGGCCCCGGGCGGCAGGATGACCCGCCGCCCGGGGCGTCGCGCGTTCAGTCGGCCAGCCGGGCCAACTCCTCGTCGACGATCGACGGGTCGAGCTTGCGGAACACCGGCTTCGGCGCGGCCAACGGCCGGCCCGACTCGATCGACACCGACTCCCAGCGCGCGCCGACGGTGTAGTCCCCGGTCAGCACCGGGTACGCCGGACCGCCGTCCAGGTCGTCGACCTGCTCGATGACCGGCATCGGCGCGTGTACGCCGGTGCCGCCGAGCAGCTCGTGCACCTGCTGCGCGGAGTGCGGCAGGAACGGGGTGAGCAGCGTGTTGGCGTCGCTGATCACCTGGAGGGCGACGTGCAGGATGGTGCCCATCCGGGGCTTGTCCGCCTCGGCCTTGAGCTTCCACGGGGCCTGCTCGGACAGGTACCTGTTGGCCTCGGCGACCACCTTCATGGCCTCGCCGATGGCCTGCTTCTGCCGGTGCCGGCCGATCAGGTCGCCGACCGTGGTGAACCCGGTCCGGGAGACGGCGAGCAGCGCCTCGTCGGCCTCGGTGAGCCCGGCCGGGTCGACCGGCGGGATCGCGCCGAAGTTCTTCGCCGCCATCGAGACGCACCGGTTGACCAGGTTGCCCCAGCCGGCGACCAGCTCGTCGTTGTTGCGGCGGAGGAACTCGGCCCAGGTGAAGTCGGTGTCGTTGCTCTCCGGACCGGCAGCGGCGATGAAGTACCGCAACGCGTCGGCGTCGTAGCGGTCCAGGAAGTCGCGAACGTAGATGACCACCTTGCGGGACGAGGAGAACTTGCGCCCCTCCATGGTCAGGTATTCGCTCGACACCACCTCGGTGGGCAGGTTGAGCCGGCCCAGCTGGCCCGGCTCACCGTCGCGGGAGCCCTCGCCGGAGTATCCGGAGAGCAGCGCCGGCCAGATGACCGAGTGGAAGACGATGTTGTCCTTGCCCATGAAGTAGTAGGAGCGGGAGTCCTTGCCCTCCCCGTCGGTCGACCACCACTTCCGCCACGCCTCCGGGTCGCCGGAGCGGCGGGCCCACTCGATGGAGGCGGACAGGTAGCCGATCACCGCGTCGAACCAGACGTAGATCCGCTTGTCGGACCGGTCCCGCCAGCCGTCGAGCGGGATCGGCACGCCCCACTCCAGGTCCCGGGTGATTGCCCGGGGCTGGAGGTCGTCGAGCAGGTTGCGGGAGAAGCGCAGCACGTTGGGTCGCCACCCGTCCCGGGTGTCCAGCCACTGCCGCAGCACCTCGGCCAGCGCGGGCAGGTCCAGGAAGAAGTGCTCGGTCTCGACGAACTTCGGGGTCTCCCCGTTGATCCGCGACTTGGGGTCGATCAGGTCGATCGGGTCGAGCTGGTTGCCGCAGTTGTCGCACTGGTCGCCGCGCGCGCTGTCGTACCCACAGATCGGGCAGGTGCCCTCGATGTAGCGGTCGGGCAGGGTGCGCCCGGTGGACGGGGAGATCGCGCCCATGGTGGTCTTCGGCACGATGTAGCCGTTGCGGTACATCCCCTCGAACAGCTCCTGCACCACCGCGTAGTGGTTGCGGGTGGTGGTGCGGGTGAACAGGTCGTAGGAGAGGCCGAGGCCGTGCAGGTCCTCGACGATCACCCTGTTGTACCGGTCGGCCAGCTCGCGCGGGGTCACCCCGTCGGCGTCGGCCTGCACCTGGATCGGGGTGCCGTGCTCGTCGGTGCCGGAGACCATGAGCACGTCGTGGCCGGCCATCCGCATGTACCGGGCGAAGACGTCGGAGGGAACGCCGAAACCGGAGACGTGGCCGATGTGGCGGGGGCCGTTGGCGTACGGCCAGGCCACTGCCGCGAGAACGTGACTCATGAGCAGCAAGCCTAGTGACCCGGCCGGGGCGACCGCGAACCAATAGGGGGTGCCGGGCCGACGGACCGGACCGACCACCCCGCCAATTGGTCCGATTTGTCGCCGACACGCGGCTCAACTGCCCGATCCGCCCTCCCGATCGGTGTGCAATGAACCTCGTGACTGGCAGACGAGCGGCGCGGGATCACGAGGACCCTCCCACCGGCCCGACGGTCGACGGCGACCCCGAACCGGCCGCACCCCGCGGTGCCGGGGTCGCGCCCCAGCCCAGGCCGGTGCCCGGTGTCGACCCGGCCTCCGCGCCGCGACCGAGCCCGGCCGCACGACCGGGCGCTGCCACCCGTCCGAGCCCGGCCCCACGACCGGGCGCTGCCGCACGACCGGGCACTGCCGCACGACCGGGCACTGCCGCCGACCGGCCGGCGGAACAGCAGCACACACCGTCCGGACGGGCGGTCGCGCCGAGACGCGACGACGCCATGAATCTCGCCGCCACCCCGGCCCGGCCCACGCCGGCCGCACCGACGCCCACCCCGGTCCGTCCGACCCCGGCGGCACCCGTACCCAGCCCAGCCCGGCCCGACCCGCCGGTCCCACCGGTCGGCGCGGAGGCCGTCGAGGTGGAGCCGACCACCGGGGCGCCGGTGGACGCGGTGCCGAGTCGGGTGCCCGTCCGGCAGCAGAGCAGCCGGGAGCGGGGCCTCCGGGCCGGCGGTGACCAACCGGACGACGACGGCGCCTTCTGGGCGCCGATCGAGCAGGTGCACTGGGACGGCACGCCGGTCCGGGAGGACCCGTCGCCGCAGCGCGACCGCGGCTCACGCCAGGCGCGACGGCGCGCGCCGAGCCGTGGCGTCCCACCGCCGGATCCGCTGCCCGGGCTCGCCGCGCTGGTTTCGCTGACCCTGGTCACGGCCTTCTTCGCCTGGGTCAGCGCCGGCCCGTTCTGGCTGGCGGTCGGGCACGCGCGAGCGGGCACCGTGGTGATCGCCGAGTGCACCGGCGGCGGGCTCACCCAGCGGTGCCGGGGGATCTTCACGGAACGGGACGGGCGGTTCGTCGCGCACGGGGTACGCGTCAGCGGCGTGCCCGCCGGGGCGGACGCGACCGGCACACCGCTACCGGCGCGGATGACCGGCTCCGACGGCGGTACCGCGTACGCGGACACCGGACTGGTCCGGCACCTGCGCTGGCTGCCCGGCCTGCTGGTGGTGCTGTGCTGCACCGCCGGCATCGTCCGGTGGACCGGGTCGGCCCGACTGCCCGGCCGCCGGCACCGCCGCTGGGCCGTGGCGGTCGCCGTCACCGGCCCGGCGCTGATCACCGTCGGCTTCCTGGTCGCCGCCTGGTAACCCGCCGTCCGCCGGGACCCTCGGTCAGCTGTGCACGATCGTGTAGACGTCCCGGCGGCGCAGCGCGTACTCGGTCGCGACGTCGGTGATGGCGTCGCGGCGGGACCGGCCGGCGGCCTCCCGCTCGGCGACCGCCGCGCGCAGGGTGTCGTCGTCGGGGCGCTCCGGTGCGGTCACCGGCGCCCCGGCCACCACCAGGGTGATCTCACCGCGCGGGTCGCCCTCGGCGGCCCACCGGGCCAACTCGCCGAGGGGGCGGCGGACGACCTCCTCGTAGGTCTTGGTGAGTTCGCGGCAGAGCGCGGCCGGCCGGTCCGCGCCGAACGTGTCGGCCAGGTCGGTGAGCGCCGCGCCGATCCGGTGCGGGGCTTCGAAGAAGACGAGCGTGCGTTCCTCGGCGGCGAGGGCGCGCAGCCGGGATCGGCGGGCGCCGGGGGTGCGGGGCAGGAAGCCCTCGAAGCAGAACCGGTCGCAGGGCAGCCCGGACACCGCCAGGGCGGTGGTGACGGCGCTCGGCCCGGGAGCGACGGTGACCGGCGCGCCGACGTCCAACGCGGCCCGCACCAGCCGGTAGCCGGGGTCGGAGACGCTCGGCATCCCCCCGTCGGTGACAAGTGCCACCACGTATCCGCCGAGGATGACCTCGACCAGCTCGGGCGTACGCCGCTCCTCGTTGCCCTCGAAGTAGGAGACGATGCGACCGCCGACGGTGATGTCGAGATCGCGGGCCAGCCGGGTGAGCCGGCGAGTGTCTTCGGCCGCGACGACGTCGGCGCTGATCAGCACCTCCCGAAAACGGGCCGAGGCGTCGGCGGGGTTGCCGAGCGGGGCACCGAGCAGGATCAGGCGCCCAGCTTCGGACATTTCACCCACGAATTCGTCTCCTTCATCGACAGCGAGTACCGGTATCGGGGACGACGGGCGCCACCGAGCACCTTGGCAGCCTACGATCGCCGGGTGACGAGTGCGTCGACTGCGCAGAGCCCGAGCGCCGATCCTGCCAAGATGGTCGAGGTGACGGGCGAGCCCAGCCCACACCAGGAGCCGACGGCGCCGCCCGCCGGTGACGGCGGCGTGCCCGCCCAGATCCGGCGACGGTTCGCCACCATCGACAGCCAGGTGGACCGGTTCTCCTGGGCGGCCACAGCCGTGGTCGTGGCCATCGCGGCGATCCTGCGCTTCGTCGGGCTGTCCAGCATCAAGGGCAAGATCTTCGACGAGACGTACTACGCCAAGGACGGCTACGGGCTGATCAGCCGGGGCGTCGAATGGAACTACAAGGACAACGGCCCGTCGTACGTCGTGCACCCACCGCTGGGCAAGTGGCTGATCGGCCTCGGCGAGTGGGCCTTCGGCTACCAGGACGCCGACTCGAAGGTCTCGGTCCCCGGGCACCTGATGACCACCGCGCCGGAGTTCGGCTGGCGGTTCTCGGCGGCCGTGATCGGCACGCTGTCGGTGTTGCTGCTGGTGCGCATCGGTCGGCGGATGTTCCGCTCGACGGTGCTCGGCTGCGCCGCCGGCCTGCTGCTCGCCCTGGACGGCTTCCACCTGGTGCTGTCCCGGGCGGCGCTGCTCGACATCTTCCTGCTCTTCTTCGTGCTGGCCGCGTTCGGCGCGTTGGTGCTCGATCGGGACGCCCGCCGCCGCCGCTGGGCACGGGCGCTTGACGACGGGCTCGACCTGAGCCAGCCGGGCCGGGCCGGCCGACCGCCGACCGGCTGGCGCACCTGGCCGTGGTGGCGGTTGGCTGCTGGCGTCCTGATCGGCTGCGCCTGCGCCGTGAAGTGGAGCGCCCTGTACTTCGTCCCGGCCTTCGCGCTGCTGGTGATTCTCTGGGAGGTCGGCGTCCGCCGCTCGGCGGGGGTCCGCCGGCCGTGGCGGGACGCCCTGCTCGACGAGCTGCCCTGGTTGGTGCTGGCCGGCGTGCTCATGATCGGCACCTACCTGGCCACCTGGTCGGGCTGGCTGATCACCGACGACGGCTACTACCGGCTCGCGTCGGCCTACCCGGCCGCCCCGCTCAGTGACCGCCCGGTGATCGGGCCGCTGATCAACCTCTTCGAGTACCACCGTGCGGCGTACGGCTTCCATGCCCAGCTCGACGACGCGCACAAATACCAGTCGTGGCCGTGGCAGTGGTTGCTGCTCGGTCGGCCGGTGGCGTTCCACTGGACCGGTGACGGCGCCTGCGGCGCGCCGACCTGCGCCTCCGAGATCCTGCTGTTGGGCACCCCGCTGCTCTGGTGGTCCTTCCTGCCCGCCCTGGCGGCGCTGGCCTGGCTGGGCGTGGCTCGTCGCGACTGGCGGGCCGGCGCGATCCTGCTCACCGTGGCCGCCGGGCTGCTGCCGTGGTTCTGGTTCGCCCTCGACGGCCGGACGATGTTCTCGTTCTACACCGCGCCGGCGCTGCCCTTCCTGGTGCTGGCGGTGGTGTACGTGCTGGGCGCGCTCATCGCTCCCGCCGGGGGTGACGTGGGCACGGTGACGCCGCTGGTGCCCGGTGACCCGAGTTACGAACGCCGACTGGTGGGCAGCATCGCGGCCGGGGCGTACGTGCTGCTGGTGGCGCTCTGCTTCGCGTACTTTTATCCGATTTTCGTCGGCAAGACCATCCCGTATGCGGACTGGTTGTCCCGAATGTGGCTCGACGGCCGGTGGATATAAGCACCGACAGGCGACGCGCCGCATAGCGCGACGGAGAAGGGCCCGCACGCCGAAGCGTGCGGGCCCTTCTGACATAGACGCGCGCCCCGATCGCCTGCCACGGGGGAAGCGGGCGATTGGGGCGCGCATGAAGAGCTTAACCACCGCGCACCACCGGCACAACGGGTCAACTTAAGTCAGATTTCCGACCGATGGCGGCCGAGCCGATGCTTACCATCGGGCAGTTGACCGAGGGTGACCTGGCGTGGACCCAGCGCGCGATGGGGGCCGGCCAGCGGGGCTCGTCGATTCAGGCCGGGGGTGGCGGGCCGCCAACCCCCGCCATCCCAAGTGATCATCCAAAGTGGATCTCACTACACTGCGGGCCGTGATCAACTTCAAACGATCGGCGGCTGTCCTTCTCGGACTGTTGGCGACCACCGCGCTGGCCGGGCCGGTCCCGGCGCAGGCCGACGAGGAGCCGGTTCCCGAGCCTCCACGGGTTGAGCTCGTGCTCGACGTCAGCGGCTCGATGCGCGCCGCCGACATCGACGGACGCAGCCGGATCTCGGTCGCCCAGCAGGCCTTCAACGAGGTGGTGGACGCGCTGCCGGAGGACACCCAGCTCGGCATCCGGGTGCTCGGCGCGACCTACCGTGGCAAGGACAAGAAGGTCGGCTGCCAGGACACCCAGCAGATCGTGCCGGTCGGTCCGGTGGACCGCTCCGCGGCCAAGGCCGCGGTGGCGACGCTGCGGCCGACCGGGTTCACACCTGTCGGCCTGGCACTGCGCTCGGCCGCGCAGGACCTGGGCACCGGGGCCACCACCCGACGGATCGTGCTGATCACCGACGGGGAGGACACCTGCGCGCCGCCGGACCCGTGCGAGGTGGCCCGCGAACTCGCCGCCCAGGGCACCAGCCTGGTCGTCGACACCCTCGGCCTGGCCCCCGACGAGAAGGTCCGGCGTCAACTGCTCTGCATCGCCAGCGCGACCGGCGGCACCTACACCGCCGCCCAGAGCGCCGAGGAGCTGACCGGCCGGATCAAGCAGCTCGTCGAGCGGGCCGGCGACACCAACACCCGGGCGCCGACGGTCGTCGGCGGCGCGAACGCCTGCGACACGGCACCACTACTCGCCCCCGGCGTCTACGCCGACCGGGAGGCGTTCTCCGAGCACCGCTACTACCGGGTGCCGGTACGCCCCGGGCAGGAACTTCGCGCATCGGTGAGCATGGCGCTGGACCGAGCGGTCAACCGGGACTACGGGGTGCTGCTGCGGGCCACCGCAGCGGACGGCCGGGAACTGGTCCGGGGCGCGGACGCCGGCAGCGGGCGAGCCGACGTGCTCTCCGCCGGACTGCGCTGGTCGGCCACGGCCGACGACGAGGACGCCGCGCGAATCAAGGAGAGTGCCACCCCCGTCGTCGAACCCACCACCGTCTGCCTGGTGGTGAGCAACTCGTTCGCCCCACGCCCCGGCACCGCGGCGACTCCGGGCATGCCGGTGGAGTTGACCATCGACGTGGTCGCCGCCGCGCCCGAGCCGGACGGGCCGGATCTCGGCCGAGGTTGGGCCCTGCTCGCCCTGCTCACCGTCGTCGGGCTGCTCGCCGGCCTGCTCGCCGGCCTGCTCACCCGCTGGTGGGTCGCCACCTGGAGGGAAAACTGATGCGTACCGCACTGTCGCGTTCGCTGGCGGCCCTGCTCGCCGCAGGCGGAGCCGCGCTGCTTCCCGCCCCGGCCGTCGCCGCGCCGACCCCCTCCCCCGGAGCCACGCCGGTGAACCGGGCCGGTACGTCGTTCCTCGGCGCCACCCCGATCGCCGCCGGACAGCCGGTGCGGGTGGACGCCTCGATCGGCGACCACCTCTACTGGTCGTTCCCGGCGACCGCCGGTCAGGTGCAGGAGATCAGCGCCACCGTCACCTTCCCGAAGGGGCGCAGCGGCGCATCCACCTGGACGGTCGACGTCTTCGACGGTCTGCGGCGGCGTCAGGCGTGCACGGCGGGGGCGCAGACCCCGACCGTGGACGCCACGGCGACGAGCGTGGCGCTGGGCTGCACGCTGCGCGAGGTGCGGCCGTGGGCCGAGCCCTGGTCGGCCGACCCGCTGCCCGGCTCGTACGTCGTCCGGCTCTCCGTGATCGACCTGCCCGAGCCGGACCTGGGCGCGCCGATCGACGTGGACCTGCTGGTCGGCACCATCGCCGACCGGGGCGCCTCGACCGACGACGGCGAGCTGGCCGCGCCGCTGGTGCCGAACACCAAGGCGGGCACGGTGCTCAACGCCGTACCCCCGGCCGACCCGGACGCCGACGGCGAGGGTGACGCGGCGGACTGGTTGCCGGATCTCGGCTCGCGGTGGATCTGGACCGGCATCGGCGGCGTGCTCGCCGCGGTCGCCGGCGTGGTCGGCTTCGGTCTGACCCGGCGTCCCCGGCGCGGCTGACCCGCACGCACGCCCTGGTGGCCGCCGCCGGTCGGCGGCGGCCACCGGTGTGTTGCGCAGATCCTCGGAGGCGGCAGCGAGGCAGGAGCCCGGGTAGACGCTGAGGATCGCCCGGCCGGCCCAGTACTCCTCCAGCAACCGGCTGCGCTTGGTCGCGCGCGGCCGAGCGGATGGTGCTCGCCCTCCCCCGGTGGCGACCGGAGAGCGCTGCGGAAAAATCCGGCGTTACATCCCTGCGGTACCTTCACCCCTCATGGCAGTCGGAAATTTGACGGTTGACCAGGTGCTGGCGTGGCGGCCGGGCCGGGCATGCCTGGTGGGAGGCGGCGATGCGTGATCTGCTGCCCGCCACGGTCGCGGTGGCCGTCGCCCGGCCGGACGACTTCGGCGGGGAACTGCTGGCGGCCGAGCTGGCCTGCCTCGGCGAGCGGGCCGTGGAGAGCCGCCGGCGCGACTTCACCGCCGGGCGCGTCTGCGCCCGCCGGGCCATGGCCGGGCTGGGTCTGCCGCCGGCGGCCGTGCCGGCCGCCGCCGACCGGGCGCCGGTCTGGCCGGTCGGGCTGGTCGGTGCCATCACCCACACCCAGGGCTACTGCGCGGCCGCCGTCGCCCGCCGGGCCGACATCCGGTCCGTCGGCATGGACGCCGAGCAGCACCGCGAGCTCAACGCCGGGGTACGCCGACTCGTCCTGCTGCCCGAGGAGGAGGCCGACTGCGCGCGGTTGCCCGGCGGCACCTTCTGGCCGATGGTGCTGTTCAGCATCAAGGAGACCGTCTACAAGGTGTGGTACCCGGTTGTCGGCAGTTGGCTGGACTTCCACGACGCCCGGGTAAAGATCGACGCGGAGGCCGGTACGTTCACCGCGCGCATCGCGCCGGCCCGGGTCGACGCGGCGGCCGTCGCCGACCCGCCGAGCACGGTGGCCGGCCGGTTCGCGCTCGCCGACGGACTGGTCCGCACCGCCGCGATCCTCGAACACCGCTGACCGTCCAACGGGTCAACGAGTGGTCGCCGCCGGGTGGGACGGCGCCCGGCGCGACGATCGGGTGGTCATGAGCGCACGGTAGCGTCGGCGGGTTCGGAGAGGCGATGGCATCGAGGCTGGTGGGCTGGCTCTAGGTGGCTCGCAGCGCCAGCGCCGAGTTCCGCCAGGACGGTTGGTAGGAGTTCGGGTTGGCTGCAGTCGCTGTTGGCGCGTAACAGCAGCGTGGTCAGCGCCTCGTCCTGCGGCCGCCGTCACCGAGCCGGGGTGAGCCGGACCGCCGCCGCGTGGCCGGCGGGGTCGCTCACGGCGATCAGAGTGGCCGCGGGCAGCGGGCCGGTCAGTGCCTCCGCGACGGTCAGCAGCCCGCCGGCGCCGGCGCGGTCGACCGGTTGCGGCCGCGGGACGAATGTCGCGGTCCGGCCGGCCGGGTCGGCCCCAGCGGCCGCCCGGCGGGCCCCGGCGGCCGGGTCGCGGTCCCAGGTCTCGGCGACCCCGGCCAGGACGGCCAGGGCACGCGCACCCCGGGCGGCCACGTGGCCGGCCGACTCGAGCACCACCACCACCACCACCTCGGCCTGCGGGAAAGAGCCGCGGACCGGCGACGGGACGTCCACCGCCGCCACGACGGCGACGTCGAGGTCACCCGCCGCCACACAGTCGGCCGCCGCCACCAGCGCACTCAGACCCGAGCACGAGCCGCTCGCGAAGGTCATCACCGCGCCCTGAGCGCCGAGCCCTTTGGACAGCTCGGAGGCGGCGCCGTTGTAGCTGGACTGCGGCGCCAGCACCGGGCTCAGCGTCGTCGGGCCGGCGCAGAATCCGTCGCGCAGGGCCTCGAGGTACATGCCGAGGCCGGCCGCCGTCGACCCGACGAAGACACCGGTCCGTTGCGGATCCGCCGGAGGCACCTCCAGGCCGGCCGAGTCGGCGGCGTGGTGCAACAGGCGCGCTTCGGGGCTGAGCCGGCGCAGTTGACGCCGTCCGAGCGGCGCCGGAGCCGGGTACGCCTCGGCCGGAATCCGGACCGGCCACGTCGTCCGCGAGCCGGGGTAGGTGTCGGCCGCCGAGATCTCCGGTCCGGTCGGGACGGCGCCGGTGAGCGCGTGGACCCTGGTCAGCAGCAGCTCAGTCACGGCCGTACCCCGATCCGATCCGCGCGAAGACACTGCAGGAAATGTTGCCGCCGAAGCCGAACGCGTTGTTCAGCGCGACGTCGACCCGGCCCTGCCGAGGCTCGCCCAGCACCAGCTCGAGCCGGCAGTCCGGGTCGATCCGGACGAGGTTGGCGGTCGCCGGGATCACCGAGTCGCGGATGGCGAGCAGGCAGCCGATCGCCTCGATCAGGCTGGCCGCCCCGTGCATGTGCCCGAGCGCACCCTTGAGCGAGGTCACCGGCAGGGCGTCGGTGACCGGGCCGAAGACCTCGCGGATCGCCTGTGCCTCGATGGTGTCGTTGGCCCGGGTGCCGGTGCCGTGGGCGCTGATGTGACCGATGTCGGCCGGGTCCAGCCGGGCCGAGGTCAGGGCGGCCCGCATCGCGGCCTTCGCGCCGCGGCCCTGCGGGTGCGGCGAGGTGATGTGGTACGCGTCGCTGGTGTCCGCGCAGGCCAGGACCTCGCCGTAGAGGTGCGCCCCGCGCGCCCGGGCGGACGCCTCGGACTCCACCACCAAGGCCGCGCCGCCCTCGGCCACCAGCATGCCGGTGCGCTCGGCGTCGAACGGCCGCACCACGTCCCGGCTCATCGCCCGCAGGCTGCCGAACAACATGAACATGCTCGGCGCCAACTCGTCCACGCCGCACACCACGGCCGCGTCCAGCCGGCCCGCCCGGATCGCCCGGACCGCCACGCTGAGCGCCGTGTTGCCGGCGGCGCAGGCGGTGCCGACCACCACGCTGGGCCCGGCGGCGCCGAGCTCCCGCGAGATTTCCGCCGCCAGCTCACCCGGGCCCGGCACCGGCCCGGCGTCCGGCTGAGCGGCCCCGCCCTGATGGAAGGCCAGCGCCGGCGCCTCCAGCACGCTGCGGTTGCCGAGCACCGCGCCGACGTAGACGCCGGTCCGGTCGCGGCCCGGCGGCAGGCCCGCGTCGGCCACCGCCTGACCGGCGGCCTGCAGTCCGAAGCCGAGGCACAACGGACGACCCCGTACGCCGGCCGGCACGACCTCCCCGCCCACCGCGTCCGGCAGGCCGGGCACCGTGACCCGCCGCAGCGGGCCGGTGCCCACCTTGCCGGCCAGCAGGCCCTGCCACAGCGGTTCGACGCCCACGCCCAGCGACGACACCGCCCCGAGTCCGGTCACCACCACGCGCATCGGTTGCTCCCCCGCCGTCGGTCATCCGGTCATGGCGCGCTCGAGGAAGCCGAGCACGGCCGTGCTGTACTCCGGGCCGCCGGCCCGCAATCCCTGCAGGTGCACCGCGCCCGGCACCACCTCGACCCGCGCGCCCGGGTAACGGGCAGCCATCTCCTCGACCGCGGCCACCGGCGTGATCGTGTCCCGATCGCCGACCAGCATCAGCATCGGCGGCGACCCGGCCCGTTCGACCGACGGCGGCCAGTCGGCCGGCGAGTCCAGGACCGCCGCCCCGAGCCGGCCGTAACTGCGGGCCAGCAGGGAGTAGGCCGGTCGGGCCCGCAGCGGACCCGGCACCGGCACGATGCCAGAGAGCAGGAAGTTCTCCACGACCGCGGCCACGTCGAGCGTCGGCCCGCTGTCGCACACGATGGCCGCGATCGGCTCGGTCATCCGGGACACGGCGTAGAGCATCGGGAACGTGGAGAACGAGAAGCCGAAGAGGGCCAGCTGCGCGCCGTGATACCTCTCGTCGCCACGCACCCGGTCCACGACCGCCAGGACGTCGTCGGTGAACCGCCGGCTGAACGACGTCACCGACCGGTCGTCCCCGCTGCGGCCGTGGTTGCGGAAGTCGAGAAGCACCACGGTGTAGCCGGCTTCGCGCAGCATCGCGGCGTGGCGCAGGCTCCAGGTCTTGTCCAGGCCGATCCCGTGTCCGACGACCACCACCCGGGCCGGATCGGCGGGCAGCACGAGCAGGTCGAGTTCGACCCGGCCGCCGTGCACCCGGACCGGCCAGTGTTCCTGGTGCCACCGCGCCAGCACGTCGCCGGCCTTGGGCTTGCGGCGCGGCGGGTGCACCATCAGGTACGCGAGGGTCAGGGCGTAGAGCGGGGCCAGGGGTGCCAGCAGCACACCGGACAGCCGGTTCCCGGAATTCGTCATCAGCCCATCCTGCCGGCCCCGGCGGTCAACCACAGCCACCGGCGTGTCCCTGGTCCGCGCCCATGCTCGCCCGGTGCGGCTCGGCCGGCGGTTCGGCCACATCGGACGGCACGGCGGCGGTTGCGGCGACGAATGCGGGCAGCCGGTCGATGCCCCAGAACTTCTCCCGGCCGGCCACGAAGAACGGCACGCCGAACACCCCGTCGCGGTGCACGGCCAGCAGTGCCCGCACGCCGGCCGCCCGCCGCTCCGGATCCTCGGCGGCCCCGGTCAGCATCTTCGGATCCAGCGACAGGTCGGCGGCGAGCGACGCCATGGTCGCCGGGTCACAGATGTCGCGGCCCTGCTGCCAGCGGGCCCGGTAGACGGCGTCGATGAATTCGCGGCCCCGGCCGGCGTCGGCGGCGACCAGGTAGGCCAGGTGCGGCACCTCCCACCGCGGTTGCCGGTCGATCGGCCAGGCCACCTCGAGGCCACGGTCGGCCGCCAGCCGCCGGACGTCCTGCAGGATGTAGAAATGCTTGGCCCGCGACATCGCCACGTACGGGAAGTCGCCCCGGGCCGACCGCAGCGCGGTCAGGCTCTGATCGTCGGGCTCGAAGAACATCCGCCACTCGACCCGGGCGGCCGTCTCGGGATAGCGGTGCAGCAGGTCGTGGTGCGCGAGCCACGAGTACGGGCTGCGCAGCGAGAAGTACCAGTGCATGCCTACCTCACATCGCTATTCCGCCGTCGACCCGGACGACCTGGCCGGTGATGTACGTGGCGCGCTCCGACGCCAGGAAGGACACCAGATCGGCGACCTCCTCGGCGGTGCCGAACCGGCCGAGCGGGATCTGTCCCGCCGCCTTGTCCCGGACCTTGGGTGTGAGGTCCCTGGTCATGTCGGTTTCGATGAAACCGGGCGCCACCACATTGGCCCGGATGCCGTACGGCCCGCATTCCTTGGCCAGCGCCAGGGTCAGGCCGATGATCCCGGCCTTGGAGGCCGAGTAGTTGGTCTGGCTGGCGTTTCCGAACACGCCGGCGACCGACGACATGGTGATGATCGACCCGGTACGGCGCTTCATCATCGAGAAGATCGCGGCCCGGCAGGCGTGGTAGACGCCGTCCAGATTGGTGCGCAACACCGTGGTCCAGTCGTCCTCGGCCATCATCACCAGGGCCCGGTCGCGCACCACACCCGCGCACGGCACGAGCGTCGCCAGCGGGCCGAGCTTGTCCTCGACTGTGGTGACGAAGGCGCGCATCTGCTCGCCGTCGCTGACGTCGACCCGTTCGGAGACGATCTGGCCGCCGAAGCCGGCCGCGAGCTCGGCCACCTCGGCCGCCGCCTCCGCACTGGCGTGGTAGCACAGGCCCAGGTCGTACCCGTCCTCGGCGAGGCGCAGCGCGACCGCCCGGCCGATGCCGCGCGAGGCCCCGGTGACCAGCGCGACCGGCCGCGCGCTCATCGTGGCTCCCCGGCGCCGGCCAGGGACGGGCGCAGCACGTCGATCGGGCGCATCGCCATGACGAACTGCGCCACCGTCAGCACTGGTTCGCCGGCCACCACGCTCTCGCCGGTGAGGATGGCCGCGTCCGCGGTGGCTCGCAGCATCCGGACCCGGTGCTCCACGACATCGCCGGGCCGGGTGTCGCCGCCGAACTCGACGCCGTTGATCGCGCCGCCGAGCATCACCGCACCTGTGCGGACGTCCGGGTTGGGCCGATCCCAGGCGACCAGCAGCGCCGCCGCCTGGCACCAGGACTCGACGAGCAGGACCACCGGGTAGGCCTCGGGTCCCGGCGCGACGGCGTCCAGGTCGGCCGCGTACCAGCTCTCGGCGTACGTGACCGCCTTGAGTGCGGTCAACCGCTCACCCGGCACGATCTCGGTCAGCCGGTCGAGCAGCAGAATCGGATAGCGGTGCGGCAGCGCCGCGGCGATCTCGGGGGGTCCGAGGTTCATCGGCGGTCTCCTTCCCGGTCGGTCTGATAGCGCAGGCGGATCTCGGCCGCCGTGCCCCGGTCCGTTTCGGCCACGCAGCGGAACGCCCCGGCCGGATCGGTCTGTTCGATCCGGAACCGGACCTCGTCGCCGGGCAGCACCGGGCTGTGGAACCGGCTGCGTTCCACCCCGGCCAGCCGCCGGGGACCGGCGACCGCGGTGATCGCCCGGTGGGCGCACTCGATGAGGAAGACCGCGGGGAACACCGGGAACCCCGGGTAGTGCCCGCGGAGTAGGGGAAGGTCGGCCTCGGCGACGGTACGGGCGATGATCACCCCGTCGGCGCCGGAGTGCGCGTGCACCGGGATGCTCAGTGCCGACCGGATGCCGGCGCTCACGCCCGGGCCGCCAGCTTGCCGGACAGCAGCTCGGCGACCGCGTCGAGCGAGGTGACCGACTTCAGCTCGGATTCCTGCATCTTGACTCCGTACTGCTTCTCGACCCGGACCACGATCTCCAGCGCCATCAGCGAGTCGACCTCGAGCTCGGTGACGAAATCGGTGTCGTCGCCGACCTCCTCGACTCCCACGTCGACAGCGTCGGCGATAAGCTGGCGCAGCTCGTCCTTGTCGACCAGCGGCTCGGTGTTGTCACTCATGGCGACCTCATCTCTCTCCGTCACCGGAGCTCATGGATTCGACCAGTCCGAGGCGGTACGCCCCGGACCGGAACTCGGGGTGCCGCAGCAGTCGGCGGTGAAACGCGACCAGAACGACCGGGTGGCCACCGACCCGGGCCGGGCCGTGGATCGCCGCCTCGGTCGTGCCGGACCGCTGCCGGGCCTGCTCCACCCGCTCGGGGTAGGCGATCCGGTCGGTGAGGCCGAGAACGTCGGCCGGCAGCGCGTCGATGCCGACCAGCACCCGGTCGCGCTGCGAGAGCTCAGTCATCGTCTGCCTCGTCGCCGGCCCGGACCCGAACCAGGGCACAGCCGAGCGAGCCGTCCCGGTCGACCGAGGTCACCAGGGCCGTCCCGGCGGACGCCGGCGCGGGCGCGCCGGGCACCGGCAGCAGCGCGGCGATCTGGAACGCCGCCGACGCGGCCGAGGTCTCGCCGAGCCGATCGGCCACCTCCAGCCATCGGGCCCGGGTGCCGGGCAACGCGCTGCGCAGGGCCGCGGACTCCAGCCGGCCGAGCTCGCCGGCCGGCTGCGACGGCACGACCGTATCGATGTCGTGCGGGCGCAGCCCGGCTTGGTCCAGGCAGCGGGTGATGACGCGGGCCAGGACGGTGTCCGGGCTCGCGTGCCGCCCGTGCACCCCAAACTCCAGCCCGAGCACCTCGGCCAGCGGTCGGCGCCCGGCGGCCCGGGCGTGCCCCTCCGGCTCGACCAGGAAGATCACACAGCCTTCGCCGAGCACCCGCTCCCGCGGATCGGTCGGGCGTTCGGTGTGGTAGTCGAGCCAGCACCGCTGGTCCGAGAACTCCTCGGCGGCGCCGCACAACAGACTTGCCGCGTACCGGCCGTGCTGCATGCGGATGGCGTAGCGCAGGGCGAGCAGGGCGGCGGTGCGCCCACCGGCGATGGTGGTGTTCGGGCCGCGCAGGCCGTACCGGATGCCGCACTGCCCGGCGGCGCAGTTCATCACCGTGTTGGGGAAGCGTGCCGGATCGACGTCGTACGGCCGGCTGCGCACCAGCGAATCCCGGGTGAAGTCCATGATGCTCTGCAGGCTGCCGTTGCTGGTGCCGAGCACCAGACCGAGCGGGTCCTCGCCGGCGGCCAGGTCGGCGCAGCCGTCCGCGAGCAGGTTGCCTACGGTCGCCACGGCCAGGGCGGTGACACGGTCCATCGAGCGGGTGCCCTTCTTGCCCAGCGCGGCCGCCGGGGAGAAGCCGGGAATGACCGCGCCCCTGGGGTACGGCATCGCCGCGCCGTCGCCGGGCAGGGTGCTGACCGCGCTGAGCTGATCGCGGAGCCCGTCGGTGAAGGCGGCGGCGCTGGCGCCGAACGCCGACACCGCGGACCAGTGTGAGATGACCGGCCGCAGGGTCATGGCTGGGGTGCTCCTCTCGGGTAGAGCGGGTCGTCAGATTGAGACGAGTTCGCCACCGTCGACTCCGATCACGTTGCCGGTCAGCCAGGAGGAGTCCGACAGCGACAGTCCGAGCACCGCCTCGCCGACGTCCTCGGGCACGGTGATGCGTCGGTGCGGGTTGCGGGTGCGCGCGAGCTCGGCCAGGGCCGGGCCGCCCGGGATGAGCTCGAGGGCGGGCGTCATGGTGATGCCGGCCCGCAGCGCGTTGATCGCGACGCCGGCCGGGGCCAGCTCGACCGCAAGCTGGCGCACGTGCGACTCCAGCGCGCACTTGGCCGCCGAGACGGCGCCGTAGGACGGCATGATCCGGGAGGTGCCCGAGCTGGTCAGGGCGTAGATCTTGGCGCCCGGCCGGAGCAGGCGGGCGCTGTGCAAGGCCTGCGTCCAATAGACCAGACTGTGCGCCATGACATCGACAGTCATCGCCATCTGGCGCGGCGCCACCGTCTCGGCCCCGGGTTCGCCGAGGTACGGCAACAGGGTGCCGAACGCCAGCGAGTGCAGGGTGATCCGCAGACCGGCCGGGCCGGTGAGCCGGGCGGCCGTCTCGGTCACCTCCTCGCGGGTGCTGGACGAGGCGGCGTTGCGGTTGAAGAAGTGCGCCTCGACGCCCTGCTCGCGCAGCTCGCCGGCCAGTTCCTCGGCCATCTTCTCCCCTTCGTCGCGGTCGAAGTAGACGCCCAGGACGTTCACCCCCTCGGCCGCCAGCGCCCGGGCCGTGGCCCGGCCCATGCCGCTGGAGACGCCGAGGATCAGCGCCCAGGACCCGCGCAGCGGGACAAGCATCGTGATCTCACCTGCTTCCTTCATGCCTTCGTGCCGGGGTCCGGACGGCCACCCGCGAGCGCGCGAAGGCGACGTTGCCCTCGGCGGCGGCGGCGACGACGACCAGGTCCGCGCCCGGCCGGCGAAACGACTCGGTCAGGTGGTGCAACGGTGTGAGACAACCCGGGCCGGGCGGGTAGAGCGTCACCCGGTGCCGACGCCGGACCAGCCAGGTCAGCACCGCCGCACCGGTCGCGGTGTCGTCGGCGAACACGCTCACCGCCAGCTCCGGCTGGCCGAGCCGGGACCACACCCGGTCGAGGACCGGCTCGACCGGCTGGTCCGGCGAGAGGTGACCGGTGGCGACCTCGAAGCTTCCGTACGGGTTGAGGTCCGGCCCGCCTGGATGGGGCCGGGCGCAGATCAGCGCCACCGCGCCCACGTCGCCGTCGCGGTGACCGGGTTCGCCGGGCGGCGGGCTGTCCTCCATCGCACCCAGCACGGCCAGGTCGGCTCGACCGGCCGCGATCGAGCGCAGGCACACCGCGGCGGCCTCCAGCCCGGCGGTCCGCGGCGAGGTGATCGTCAGGTTTCCGCCGCGCAGGGCGTACTCGATGGACAGCCGGCCGGCGAACAGGCTGAGCGAGAAGAACGGGGCGAGCATCGGGCTGATGTCATCCGAGCTGCCGCCGATGATCGCCTCGTCCATCTCGGCGAGCAGGCGGCTGCCGGCGTTGTTCGTGCCCACGAAGGCCCCGCGTCGCTCCGGCGGAACCGATCCGATCAGCTCGCCCGAGTCATCGACCGCCCGCTGCGCGGCGGCCAGCAGGTACTGGCAGGCGGCGGGCAGCCGGCGGTAGCCGCGGCCGCTGAACGAGCGGGTGATGTCGAAGTCGGCCGGCTCCCCGCCACCCTCGGTCCGCAGCGCGACCGAGCCGATGCCCCACACCTGGACCGTCCTCACGTCCCGAGCCCCTTTATCAGCAGGGAGACGTTGTTGCCGCCGAAGGCGAGCGCGTTGAGCAGGATCGCCGCCGGGCCGATCGGCACCGGCTCGTCCTGCGGGATCCACACGTCGCACTCCGGATCCTGCTCACCCAGGCGCGGGCTCGGCGGGATCAGGCCGTGCCGCAGCACCAGGGCGGCGGCCACGCAGGCGAACGCCATCGCCGCGCCGGCCGTGTGCCCGAGCGACGACTTGAGGCTGAGCAGCGGTGGGCGGTACGTGCCGAAGAACTCGCACAGGGCGCGGCTCTCCATGACGTCGTTGTGCCGGGTGCCGGTGCCGTGCGGGATCACGCAGCCAATCTGGCCGGCGCCGAGCCCGCTCTCACCGAGGGTCTCGCCCATCGCCCGCAGCAGCTGCCGGGCGGTCGGCTCGGGCGCCGTGGCGTGGTAGCCGTCGCAGCTCCAGGCGCCACCGGCGACTTCGGCATACGGCGTCCGGCCGTGCCGGCGCGCGGTCGCGGCGTCCTGCAGGACCAGCATCGCCGCTCCCTCGCCGAAGATCGTGCCGCGGCGGTGCCGGTCGAACGGCCGGCACCGGTCGGGGTCGACCGCGCCCAGCCGGTTGAAGGCGCCCAGGGCCACCCGCGACCGGCCCTCGGCCCCGCCGACCAGCACCGTGTCGTGCTCGCCGCTGCGGATCATGTCCAGCGCCACCACCATGGCGTAGCCGCTGGCCGCGCATGCGTTGCTGATGCTGGTGCTCGCTCCGGCCAGGCCGAGCGTCGTGCTGACCGCCGCCGCGGTCACCGCGGCCGAGTGCCAGCGCGACCTGGGATCGGAGGCACCGTCGGCCCGCCGGCTCTCGTCCACATCGGAATTGCCCATCTCGGAGCCGAAGACCAGGGCGGCCGCCCGGGTCTCGGGTTCGGTGAGCCCGGCGTCGGCGACCGCGGCCCGGCCGGCGGCGACGGCGAACCGGGCCGCCCGGCCGAGCGGCACGTCGGCCACCGCCTGCGGCCCGGCCGGCACGCCCCGGTTGTCGACCTGGTAGACCAGCGGGTACGGCATGTGGGCCAGCGGGTCACCGATCGCGGACGGTGCCGAGCGCGCCGCCAGCAGACCCCGCCAGAACGCCGGAACGTCCGCGCCGAGGCAGGAGACGGCGCCGATCCCGGTGACCACGACACTACGCAAGGTCGTCACCGCTCAGCACCCGCCGGCCGGACGGCCGGCTGACCGCGTGGTAGAGCCGGTCGTCGAAGTCGACCAGGGTCCAGTCGCTACGGTCCAGGATGACCGCGTACCCGTGGGTGATCTGGCCGGTGGCGGTGCGCACCAGCCGGCCGTCGCGCTCGACGAACCAGTCCAGCCGGGCGGTGTAGGTGGCCCGCTTGAACACCTGCTCGACGGTGAACAGGGTGTAGATCGTCTCCTCCATCAGTGCCTCGTCGAGGATGGTCACGTTGGAGTGCGGGACCACCGGGATCCAGTTCTGCTCGTCCAGCAGGGTCTTGATCGAGGCGCCGCGCTCGGCCAGGAAGACGTCCACCGCCTCCTCCATCAGGCGCAGGTAACCCGACATCTGCAGCCGCTCGGTGAAATGGCAGTAGAAGTAGGGGATCCGGCTGCGCCAGACCACCGCGTTGCCCTCGGCCGCCAGTTCGGCCACCGTCAGCGGCAGCGCCCGCCGGGCGTCGACCGGGCCGGCGTCGCGGGTGATGTGGTCGGTGACCAGATCCGAAACCGCGGACGGCGGCGGACTGGCCGGCCCGCTCCCGGCGGCGACCCGCAGCTGGACCCGGACCGTCGAGGTGACCGCCCGCACCGGGCCGGACTCGCGGTCGACCTCGATCGTGACCGCCAGGACCAGCTCGCCGCCGCTGACGTCCTTGAAGGTCACCGTGGCCCGGGCCAGGTCGTCGAGGTGGAAGGCGTGCGCGATCCGGGTGTTGAGCACCACCAGGTCCAGGCCGAGGGCGTGCTGCTCGTAGAGCTTCCGCGACGGCAGGCCGCTCTGCCGGAAGTAGTCGAGCACAGCCTCCTCGACCAGGTAGTTGACGTGCTTGAAACCGATCCAGGAGCAGATGTTCGAGCCCTCGTAGCGCGGGCGTACCAGGGTCTCGGTGCTGGACAACAGGTCTGCGGTGGCGGGCAGGGTGGTGGTCATCGAAGCTCCTGATCTCGGGTCGGCAAGCAGTGGGCGAGCAGCAGGGCGGCGACCTCGTCGGGCCGCTCGGCCATCGGGAAATGTCCGCAGTCCGCCAGGACGTGTAGGACGGCGTGCGGCAGGTGGCGGCTCAGCGCCTCGGCGTCGGACGGTCGGGCCGCGAAATCGTCCGCGCCAGCGACCACGACCACCGGGCCGGGCCAGGCGCTCAGGTCCAGCGATGCGGTTTGCAGGTAGGCGTCGAAGAACCGCATCCAGCCGTACGGGCCGATCACCTCCCGCAGGCGCGCACCGAGGTCGTGCAGCAGCTCGCCGCTGACCCGGCCGCCGGAGCGGACGGTCAGCCCGGCCTCGAGGATGCGGTGGAAGTCGTTGAGGTAGTAGGTGATGTCCGACCACTCGAAGTCGGTCGGGTGCGCTCGGTAGAACGGCGAGATCAGCATCAGTGCCGGCGGCGGGCCGGCCGGCCGACGGGCCAGGTGGTGCAGCGCGAGCGTCGCCGCGTACGAGTGCGCGACGACGACCTCGCACCGGCCGCCGACGCCGTCGATCGCCGCGCCGAGGGCCGCCACCGGATCGCCGCTCAGCGCCCAGTCAGGGTCGCCGCCGCTGTTCCACGGCAAAGCCGCCTCGTAGACATCACAGGTCCCGCGCAACCGGGCGGCCAGCGGCTGCCAGATCCGGGCGCCACCGGCCAGTCCCGGCAGCAACAGCACCCGGCCGGCTCCGCCGCGCGGCGCCGGGAAACCCGGTGCCGGCCGAACCGTCACACTGCTCGGGCTGGGCACCACGCTCACCTACGCCCGGTCAGCAGCAGGGCACCGGCCGAGTCCGCGTCAGCCGCCGTGGCCAGCACCGGACCGGTGCGCCCGGAGTCGAACCAGCCAATCGCGGCGACCGCCTGCAGCACGCCGAGCGCGCCGGAACAACGGCCGAGCGCGGCCGCGAGATCGATCACGGCTGGACCCTCCCCGGCCTCGCCGGGCCGGCCCAGCACCAGGGCCGGATCGGTGCCGGGCGGGCAGACGACGCCGATCGCGCCGGCGAGATCGGCCCGGCGGGCGTACCCGGCCACCTCGCCCCGGTTCACCGTGCCGCGGGCGGCGGCCGATCCCTCGGCCTCCAGGACCAGCGCGGCCGCGCCGTCGAACCGGGAGCCGGGCGGCCCGCCCAGCAGCCGCTGGACCACCGTGTTGTCGGGTTCGCAGCCGACGACCAGGACCCGCTCGGCCCGGCCGGCCCGGATCAGTAGCCGGCCCCAGCTCACCGCGTCGAGGCCACCGGCAATGCCGTTGCACAGCGTGATGTTCGGCCCGCGCAGGTGGTGCTGGATGGCCAGCCACGACGCGGTGACATTGCTGGACGTGTTGGGTAGGTCCATCGGGCTGGTGCCGTCCACGCCCTCCTTGGCGATGGTGCCGGCGACCGTGCAGACGCTGTCGAGGTTGCCCAGGTCGGTGCTGACCACCACGGCGGTCCGGTCCCGGCCGGAAGCCGGCGGCTCGGTGTCGGCCAGCCCGGCGTCGCGCAGCGCCTCCCCGGCGGCGAGCAGCGCCAGCCGGGTGGCACGGTCCTTGTACCGCAGACCGCGCCCGGTCAGCCAGTCCGGTGGAGCGATGGCGGCGGGCCCGGCCAAGGCGAGCAGATCGGCCGGTTGCCGGACGCCGGCCACGGCCAGCCCGACACCGCTGATCAGCGTGGCCGTCCCGGCGCTCACGACGCCACCGCCTCGATCACCGAGACCGCGTTGACGCCGCCGAAACCGAAGGCGTTGACCTGGGCCACGCGAACCGGGCCGTGCCACGGCCGGTCCCGGACGAGGCGGAAGCCGGCGGCCGCCGGCGTCGGATCGGTGAGCCCGAGGACGGGCGGCACCACCCCGCGGCGCATCGACTCGGTCGCCATCAGCATGCTGAGCAGCCCCGAGCCGCCGGCGGTGTGCCCGGTGACCGATTTGATGGCGGTCATCGCCGGGTTCGCCCGGGGCGGATCGAAAACCTCCCGGACGGCGCCGGCCTCGGCCTCGTCGTTCAGCGGGGTGCCGCTGCCGTGCAGCATGACCAGGTCGATGTCGCCGGCCTCGACCGCGGCCCGGGTGTGCGCCTCGCGCATCACCCCGGCGATGTTGGCCCGGTCCGGCGCGGTGGGGTGCCGGGCGTCGCAGTTGAGCGCAACCGAACGGACCCGACCGTACCGTTTCGCCGCCGGTAGCCCCGCGCGCTGCAACACGACGGCGACCGCGCCCTCGCCCATCAACATGCCGCGGCGTGCCCGGTGGAACGGAAGCAACGCCGCCGGCGGTTCGGCGTGGACCCGGTCCAGCAGCCCGAACGCGCTCTCGGTGATGGCGTCGACGCCGGCCACCACGACCCGGTCGGTGAGGCCGAGCTCGATCAGGTCGGCGCCCATCCCCAGGGCGTACAGCGAGGCGGCACAGGCGTTGGCGACGGTGTAGGTCTCCCGGGCGCCGAAGGCGCGGCGCAGGGCCGGCCCGAAGTGCAGATCGTCCGGGCTCAGATCGGCCTCCCCGTACCACCACAGCTCGGCGGTCCGCAGCTCGCGCAGAGTGGTGCCGACCAGCACCGGCGCGGTCAACGGCTGGTCGCCCAGGCCGGCGTCGGCCAGGGCCGCCCCGATCGCGTGCACCAGCCACCGGGTGGCCCGCAGCGGCTCGTCCACACCGGGCTCCTTGCGGTCGTCCACCTCGTACGCGTGGTGGGTGTGGAACCGGTCGAGATCGAAGGCCCGCAGACCGGCCAGCGCGGTGCGCCCCGCACACAGCGCGGCGAACGAGTCGCCCAGGCCGGCGCCGATGTTGGAGCGCACCCCGGCGCCGACGATGTCCCAGCTCACGACATCAGCTCCGCGGACTGCTCGGGAGCGCGGCCGAGGATCAGCACGGCGTTGTTGCCGCCGAAAGCCAGGCCGTTGTTCTGTACGACGTTGAGCCGGGCCGGCACCGCCTCGTTGGGTACGCAGTCCAGGTCACAATCGGGATCGCTGGTGCGGTGGTTGATGGTCGGCGGGATGAAGTCGTTGGTCAGGGCCAGGGCGCAGGCCGCCGCCGACAGCGCGCTCGCCGCGCCCATCGTGTGCCCGATCATCGCCTTGATCGAAATGGCGCGGGGCGCGTCCGCACCGAACACCTGACGGATCGCGGCCGACTCGGTCACGTCGTTGGCCTTGGTACCGGTGCCGTGGGCCGAGATGAAGTCGATCTCGTGCGGCTTGACGCCCGCGTTGCGGTGGGCCAGTCGCATGCACTCGGCGATGCTGTCCCGGTCGGGGGCAACCGGGTGCGAGGCGTCGCAGTTCAGCCCGTACCCGAGCACCTCGGCGTAGATCCGGGCGCCGCGGGCGCGGGCGGAGGTGAGGCTCTCCAGGGTCAGGATGCCGGCACCCTCGCCGGTGAGGATCCCCTTGCGGTCGCGGTCGAACGGCTGGCACACCTCGGGGGCGATGGTGCCCAGCCGGTAGAAGCCGGTGAAGGTCTTGCGGCACAACGCGTCCGCTCCGCCACACAGGGCGATCTCGACGTCGCCGGCCCGCACCGCGTCGAATCCGTAGCCGAGGGCGTAGTTGCCCGCGGCGCAGGCGGTCGGGATGGTCACGGCTTCCACATCGGTCAGTTCGAGTTCCTGGGCGATGCCGGTGGACAGCCGGGTGGCACCGATCCGGCTCGCCACCCCCGGCGCCATCGCCATCGGCCCGCCCTCGACTTCCTGGCCGACCAGCTGGTCGAGGTCGCGGGACTCGCCGTCGGTGGTGCCCACGGAGACCAGGGTCCGCCGGCCCCGGATGTCGTCCAGACTCAGGTGCGCGTCACGGACCGCCATACCAGCGGCGGCCACCGAGAACTGGGTGGCCCGGCCGAGCTCGTCGACCGGGGTCCGCTCGATCCATTGCCCCGGATCAAAGTCGGCGATCTCGCAACCATTGGCGTACGCGTAGCCCTCGGTGTCGAAGGCGGAGATGGGACGTACCCGGCTGTGGCCGCCGAGCAGACCCTCGAGAAAGGCCTGCACGCCGACGCCGATGCTGGTGACGACACCCAGACCGGTGATGACCACCCGATGACGCGGATCAGTGACGTCGCCCATGCCCGGTCCTGTCAGGCTTTCCAGCCGGCGCTGGACTGCAGCGTCGCGTAGACGCCGGCCAGGTTCACCATCCGCGCCAGCTCGGCCTGGTCGATCGTCACGTCGAAGGCCCGCTCCAGCGCGGCCAGCAGCTCGATGGCCCGCAGCGAGTCGGCGCCGTGGTCCTCCTTGAAGAGGCTGGTTTCGGTCATCTCGTCGAGTTCGACCTCGAGGACCTCGGAGACGATCTCCCGGATCATCTGTGTGCGTTCCTCGTCGATTCCGATCGCGCCGTCGACGGTCATGAGGCAACTCCTCGCATTCGGCGGGATCCGATATCCCGTGAATTCGTCCGGCAGCACCGGAGGACGGGGAGCACGCTAATTGGGCCGGGAGGGCGGCGTCTTCCACACACAATGAAAACGGGGTACGCGTTCTGTCCAAATCTGCGATGGCCGGCTCAACGCAGGCGCACCCAAACCTTGATCGTCATTCAGAAGGCTCCGGCGGTCCACTGTGGCTGACCTCATGGTGTCACTACGAGTAACGGCGCCCGCCTCGCTGTGGATCACCAAGGTCGCGGACCAAGGAGATCATCGAAGGCCAGCCGCCGCGCTGTCAGACCATGACGGACTTCGCATTGATCAAGTCGCTGAACTGGTGACCACGATGTTCGCTCTGCTGGGTTCACCGGCCACCGTCTCACGGGTCATCAGGCGGCTGCGACCGGTGCTCGGCCGGGCCACCGCCGAGCTGGCACGCGCAGGCGAAACGCCCGGCGGTCCTGGGCCGACGGATTCCTTCCCCTACCGGAGAACGCACCGGCGTGACCGGGATGTGCTCCGGCGAGCGGCCGACGAGCGAGTTCAACGTTCGAGCGGAAGCCGACCTGGGCGGCCGTCTGGTCGACACCGGGCTCCCGTGCCCTGGCGCCCGTCAGGACAGCAAGGCCCTGACCGGGTCAGGCACCGCCGAGCGGTGGGCCACACACCTGCGACCGAATGGACCTGGCAGCTCGCCGCCTCGGCTAGCTGGGTACCGCCGCGCTCACCGGCAGGCGCAAACCCCGCGGCCGGGACCTCACCGACGTTCAACGCACCTGCAACAGCACCCGCAATCGGCTGGCACGGACGCCTGGAAGACTTCCCGGAAGTGCTACACACCGTAACGGGCCTGGAAATCCATCGGACCTGGGGCTGGAGACTTTCTGAATAACGCTCCTTGACTTGGCATGTCGACAAAAAAGGATATAACACCGTAATTTGTAATTATCGAGTGCTTTGTTAATAAGAGGTAACGCCGCCGAGATATAGCTTGACGCCGATGATCCGACAGGACATGCTGGGCACCGAGATGGGATTCCTGACGCATTCCGGTCCGATGTGATCCCGGTAGCGTCAATTCCGTCGGCGACCGGCGTGACACCGCCGGTACGGACATCAGCTACCACCGGGCCGGGTGGCGCGGCTGATTCCCGGTGCCGGGTTCAGGGAAGGCGGGCCCGCTTTCCCGGACGACGCGTCGACTCTTCATGGGGGAATGTTGAACTCCGCAGTCATCAAGGTCCAGCTGAGAGAACTCCCGTCCATAGTCCGCGCCGGCGTCGCCGCGGCCCTGCGTAACGAGCCGGACATCATCCTCGCCGACGACAGCGTGGTGACCACTGTGCACCCGCGCGCGCCCGAGGTGATCGTGATCGACCTGATGGAACGCACGCTCGACGACCGGCCGGACGGCCCGGGCGACGGCACCGCCGAGCCGCACATCGTCGCCCTGTGCTCCGGCGCCGAGCACGCGAGCGCCCTGCAGGCGATCCACCACGGAGTGCGGGCGGTGGTCCACCGGGACGGCCCGGTCGGCCACATCGCGATGGCGATCCGCGCGGTCGCCGCCGGCGAGGCGTTCCTGTCCCCGCCACTCACCCGCTACCTGCTCGAAGGGGTCCGGATCGACCGGCCCGGGCCGTGCCGAAGGCCGGTGGCCGCCAGCCTGAGCCGCCGGGAGCTCGAAGTGATCGCCCTGCTGTGCGACGGCGTCGCCAACCCGGAGATCGCGCGCAGGCTCTCCATCTCGGCGACCACGGTGCGCTCACATATCCACCACATCGCCACCAAGTTCGGGCTGCGGGACCGCACTCAGGTCGTGGTGTACGCCTTCCGGCACGGGTTCGCGGCACCGGACCCGGGCGAGGGGTCTTCCGTTGCCTCGGTCCGACCCCGGCTGTTAAGGTCGGCTATGTCATAACGGTGTTATTTGGACGGCGAACGAGGTGGTCGGCATGGCGGTGAACCGGTGGTTGCCCCGTTTCCTGCGGGAGATGCCCCGACTGCCCGACGCCGCCGGCGACCACCTCGGCGAAGCCCCCGGCGACGGACCCGTCATCCGGATGGTGATCGTCGGCGACTCGGCCGTCACCGGCGTCGGAGCCGACCACCTGGACAGCGCCCTGGCCGGTCAGCTCGCCACCGCGGTGGCCGGGCTGACCGGCCGGGGCGTCTGCTGGCGGGCACTGGGGCGTACCGGGGCCCGCGCGCGCACCCTCGACACCTACTTCCTGCGGCACCTCAGCGACCCGTGCACGCAGTGGCGCCCCGACCTGGTGATCGTTTCCATCGGGGTCAACGACGTGACCCGGCTGCTCCCGCCGCGGCTCTGGGAGCGTGACTTGCTCGCCCTGATCGACCGGATCCGCCACCGGCTCGACCGCTCGGTGCCGATCCTGTTCATCCAGCTCCCACCGGTCCGGCAGTTCATCGGGCTGCCGGCGCCGCTGCGGCGGTCGCTGGGCCTGCTGGCCGAGCGGTACAACCGGCGCCTGCGGTTGCTGGCCCGGCGCGACCCCGACGTCTACCGCCTGCCGGCCGATGACCTGCTCGTGCCGCTGGCCGACTTCTTCGCCTCCGACGGCTTCCACCCGTCGCAGATCGGCTACCGGGCCTGGGCCCGGTCGATCGCCTCACAGATCGCCACCGTCGTGGACCTGCGGGCCGGCCGGTCGCCGGCAACCGCCCGGAGTGGCCGGTGACGCCGGCCCGCCGGACGACGCCGGCCCGCAGGCGGGGCGCACCGGCGGCCGCCGCCGAGGTCCGGGAGGCGCTGTTGACCGTCGGGTGCCGCCTGCTCAGCTCGGACGGCCCGGCCGCGCTCTCGGCGCGCCGGCTGGCGGCCGAGGTCGGCACCTCCACGATGGCCATCTACACCCATTTCGGGGGTGTCCCCGACCTGGTCGAGGCGATCGTGCAGATGGGGCTCGACCGGCTCGCCGAGCGGCTGGCGGCGGTCCGACCGACCGACGATCCGGTCACCGATCTGGCCCGCCTCGCCCGGGTGTACCGAGACAGCGCACTGGCCGACCCCCATCTGTACGCCGTCATGCTGGGCGGCGTCGCGCAAGCCCACTTCGGCCTGAAGCCTCGCGATCTCGAACTCGATTCGCTCACCCTCGGCGCCGCCGACGTGCACGTCCGCCGAAGCATCGAGGCGGGCCGGTTCCGGGCCGGCCCGCACTGGGATCTGACCGTCCGGGTCTGGGCGATGATGCACGGTTGGGTGATGTTGGAAATCGCCGGTTACGGGATCGGAGCCAGCGTTGACGACTATCTTCTCCACGTTCTCGTCGGGGCCGGCGACAGCCTCGCCGACGCCACCCGGTCGGTGCGGCGATCGGGTGGCGTCGGCCCGACGGCTGGGCCTAGCTGAGCAAACAGACTAGATCATCTTGTATCCACGTACGTCAATGCAGTTGTGATCGCGGAAAAAGTCTTACCGGGCTACGCCCAGGCACATTCGCCCGGCAGCATGGTCGGCAGTGACAGCCATCGGGGGGTTGATCGTGGGTACGTCGTCGGCGCCGCTCGCCATTCCTCCGATTCCGCCACCGCTGCGGCGATCTTGCCGCAGCGGACCGCTCCTGATCGCCGGCGCCGCGACCGGGGCGCGCGCGATCAGGCCACCGCTGCGGTCGGCCCGGTCGCGGAACACGGATAACTACTGTGGAGAGGTGCACGGGGGATGGGATATTTCGACAGCATCGACGATCTGCTCGGCCACGACGGCGAGCAGATCGGTACGACCGAGTGGCACCAGATCGACCAGAAACAGGTCGACGAGTTCGCCGAGGTGACCGGCGACCACCAGTGGATCCACACCGATCCGGTACGGGCCCGCGACGAGGGCCCTTACGGTGGCACGATCCTGCACGGGGCGCTGACCCTGTCGCTGTGCACCGCCTTCCTCGGCGAGATGGTGCAGGTGGCCGGGGTCAGTCACGTGGTCAACGTCGGCTTCGACCGAGTCCGGTTTCGCGAGCCGGTGCCGGTCGGATCCCGGCTGCGGGCCACCGCCAAGCTGATCGGCGTCCGCCGGATGGGCGATGGCGCCCGGGTGATCGTGCAGGTCAGGGCGGAAATCGAGGGCTCGGCGAAGCCGGCTTGTGTGGCCGACCAGGTGCTGGTGTTCTATGGCTGACCCGGCGGCGCCGGCTTCCCCGGGCTCGGCGGCACGGCCTTCTCCGGCCGATCGGGCACCGACCTGCCCAACCTGACCTGGGCGCGCCGATCGACGTGGACCTGCTGGTCGGCACCATCGCCGACCGGGGCGCCTCGACCGACGACGGCGAGCTGGCCGCGCCGCTGGTGCCGAACACCAAGGCGGGCACGCGATAACCCGGCGGCCGCGGCGCCGCTGAGGCGTCCGGCCCCGCTGGTGGCCCCGCCCGACGGCGGGGCCACCAGCGGTCAGCCGCGTCGAGGTCGGCGGGGCAGCCAGCCGATGAAGCGGTCCTGAAGCGACATCACCGGGGCGGTGCGCAGGTCCTCCGTGGCCGCGGCGAGGCAGGAGCCCAGATAGACGCTGAGCATTGCCCGATCACTGCCGTACTCGGCCAACAAACGGCTGCGTTTGGTCGCGCACGGCCACTCGTCACCGCAGGAGCCGCAGCTCCAGCAGGGGGTCTTCGGGGCGTGGTCTTCGGCCCGCACCCCCGCCCGTTCGGCACCATCGGTCATCGCACGTCCTTCCAATGTCCACGGGACTGGCCAGCAGCGGTGCCCGGCCAAGGTTCGATGGTGGTCCCCCCGGAGCCATCAGAGAGGGCGGCACGCGGCCCTCCGGTGTTACATCCTTGCGGTACCTTCTCCGGTTGTGGGAGTCGGAAATTTGACGCTTGACCCGATACTCCATTCCTACCGACGGGTAAGCCAGCGCGATGCGTGACCTGTTGCCGCCGACGGTCGCGGTGGCCGTCGCCGGGCCGGCCGACCGGGTCGGCGAGCTGCTCGCCGCCGAGCAGGCGTGCCTCAGCGACCAGGCCGTGCCGACCACCGGAGGGACTTCACCGCCGGGCGGGTCTGCGCCCGTCGGGCGCTGACCGAGCTCGGCCTGCCACCGATCGCCGTGCCGGCCGCCGCCGACCGCGCGCCGGTCTGGCCGGCGGCACCTTCTGGCCGATCGTGCTGATCAGTGCCAAGGAGACGGTCTACAAGGTCTCGCATCCGGTCGTCGGGAGCTGGTTGGATTTCCAGGACGCCCGACTGGACATCGATCCCGACGCGGGCACGTTCACCGCCCGGATCGCACCGGCCCGGCTGGACGAGGCGGGGGTCGACGATCCGCCGGCGTCGATCAGCGGCCGTTTCGTGGTCGTCGACGGGTTGGTCCGCACCGCCGCGGTGCTCCCCCTGCGCTGACCGCCGAGGGCCATCGGCCCCGCACGGTAGCGTCGGTGGAGTTCGCGAACCGCACGTACCGAGGCGTCAAGGAGTACGGTGACCCACCCCCAGCCCACCGTCGGGCCGCACCACCGTCAGCAGTCGAACCTGGAACCACCGGACCGCCCCGTTCCAGCAACACCGCAGCCGCCGTTCTCGGGTGCCGCGTATCCGGCGGCCGGCGCTGGGCACCCCGGCACCGGTCAGGGTTTCCCGATGACCGGTCTGCCGGGCTATCCGCTCGTCGCACCGGCGACGGCACGGACACACGCCTCCAAGAGAACCGCCGTGGTCGTCGCGATCACCACGGCCGTGCTCACCCTGCTCTGCTGCGCGGGCGGCATCGTAGCGGCCGTCGTGAGCACCAACCAGGACGACGACACCAAGACCAACACGATCGGGACCACCGGCCGGAACTCGTAACCCAGGCGCGGGGCGGCCGCGCGTGCAGTGTGGGCGGGCACCCGTACGGGTGCCCGCCCACACTGTCAGTTGTCCGTGGTGTCAGCAGCCCGTCCAGCGCACCGGGGTGACTCGCTCCCCGTTGCGGAACCCGACGATGGTGCCCGTGTCCGAGATGGAGCGCGCACCGATGCCCACCCCGTCGCTGGCGCCCGGCAGCACCCGGGAGGTCGCGCCGCGCACGACCCGGTCAGCGCCCACCACGACGCCCTTGGCGTTGACGTCCTCCAACGACGGCCACTGCGGGTCGAGCGTCGTGTACGAGCCGTCCCGGAGGTTCCAACGCACCGGGACCCAGATGCTGTCCGGCAGGTCGACATGGCCGATCGCCCAGTGACCGGCCGCTTCGCTGACGTAGGACATCTGCGCGCCGGGGACCGTGAGTGCGTCGTACCGGCCGTTCGGCCGGCGGACCCAACTGGTCCAGTACCCGAAGTCACCGGCGGTACCGACGATGGTCCCGTTGGCGGTGATCCCTCGCGGCTGGGCATTGGCCGGGGCGTCGAGCACCTCGACCGTGCCCGGCCGAGCGGCCGGCCAGCGCACCGCGAAGTACTCCCCGGTGTCGATGTCATTGCCGAGGCCGACGATGTCGCCGGCCGTATTGATGGCGGTGACGTAGATGCCCGTGCCGGACGGCACCACCGGCAGTTGCTCGACCCGGCCGTCGCGGTACCGCCACGGCTGGCTGCTGTTGCCCCAGCCGTTGCCGATCACGACGCCGTCGGCGTTGACGTCGGCAGGGGTCGCCATGCTCGGCGCCTCGACCTCGGTGAGCCGATTCCGGTCCCAGAACAGCAGCAGGTACTGGTTGTCGGTGCCCTCTTTCCGTAGGGCCGAGCCGGCGACGAAGCGGCCCGTCGGGTCGATGACGTTCGCATCGGCACGGTAGGTGTCGGTCGGGTACGGCAGCGTGCTGATCTTGCAGGTGCCGAGGGCGGCGGCCCTGGGCGCGGCGGTCGCCGGTGCGGAGACAGCGACGCCGAGAGAGGCGGTCAGCAGGCCGGCGGCGGTGACGCCGGCCAGCGTCCGTCGAGCGGTGTGAGTCATCTTTACTCCCCGTGTAAGCCCGGGTGAACCCGAGCGCCGATTACTACTGGTGTCACCCGCGGGTGGACCGTCCGGTTGCGGGGTGTCGGCGAGATGACAGCAGCGGAATCACGCGGACCTACGGTGCCCACTGTTGAGCTGGGGGAACGACCGGCCCGCCAGCGCGTACCGAATCTCATGGTCCTGACACGCCTCGGCCAGGGGATACGGCGTCGCCGCTGCCATCCGGGCACCGCCCGCCGGATTCGGGGCGTACGCGGCGACTGGTGGCGGACGCTCCTCTTTGTTCGGCTTGTCGCACCGGCCGATTATGACCATCAATCCGTGCCGTAATGAGCTGACAGTAACCGCCGGGCAACCGCCCGTGCGGCTGTCTCGCCTCAGAGAGGAACGGGGATGCAGGGATCCTGGCGTAGGGCGGCACTCACAGCCGCCCTGTCGATCGTTTGTGTGTCGGGTGGGTTGGCCCTTACCACGCCCGCACAGGCGCAGATCGTGGAGTCCGGTTCGGTCTCCTTCGACGGCGACCCCGGTGACTACATCACCGGCGGGGCCTCCTACTCGTACTCCACCGACGACAACGACCAACTCACGGCGGACAGTCCGCTCGACAACAGCCGCGTGACGGTCAGCATCAGCGGTTACAACGGCGACCAGTGGTCCCTCACCTTCGACGCGCCCGGCAGCGCGGCGCTGGTGCCGGGCACCTACGAGACAACGAGCCGATACCCGTACAACGGGGCCGGACCCGGCCTCGACCTGTCCGGCAACGGGCGGGGCTGCGACGACGCGACCGGCATCTTCACGATCAACAACGCGGTGTTCGGCTCCAACGGCTACGTACAGACCCTGGACGCCACCTTCGAGCAGTACTGCAACGGCGCGACGGCGGGTGCTCGCGGCGAGGTGCACATCGCCAACCCGCCACCGCCTGAGCGGCTGCAACTCGCTCTCGCCGTGGCGACCGACGGCATCGCCCACCGGGTGAACGGCAACGCCGTCCTGCACGGCACGGTGACCTGCAGTCAGCCCATCTCGGTGTCCGTGGACGGCACGGTCACGCAGATCGTTCGGAAGGTGCTGGTTCGGGGCAACTTCTCCACCCAGGTGACCTGCACCCCGGGCAGCCAGATCCCGTGGACGGCCGCGGCCGTCCCGACCGGCACCACCCCGTTCGGCAAGGGGCTCGCCGAGGCCATCACCCGGGCCATCGCCTACGACATCCCGTACGACGAGTACGTCTTCGTGACCGACACCTCGACCGTCAGGCTCACCCGGTCCTGATCCGTCCCGCCTGGCGGCCGGCACGACCCGGCCGCCAGGCGCTACGGTGGCCGGGCCCACGACGGAAGCACGACGAAAGATGGCACAGATGGCTGCCAACCCCGTGCACACCGCGCCTAGTCCGGCGGTCACCACGGCGCACCGGTCACCGTCCTCGCTGGACTACTACCTGGTCCTGCCTCGACCCGACGACCCTGACCCGCCCAGCGGGGTCGCGGGGCTCGTCGTCGAGGAGTTCACCCGGGAGCACGACCACGTCAGCACGGGCCTGGACAGCGCGGGCTGGACGCCGACCGCCGGCTGGTGGAGTTCCGCCGCCCTCAGCCGGAGCATCCGCACCGACCCGGACACGTCGGCGCGGGTGGTCCCCACGTCTCGCGTCGAGGCCGAGGGTCACTACCGCAGGCTCGGTGGCGGGCAACTGCCCGACGACACGGAGCTGCGCTCGTACTTCCTCGTCCACCAGCCGATTCCGACCGCCGCGCCGCTGCGGCTCGGCCCGGCACAGCCGCCGGCCGGCTGGCACGAGCGGCGCGTCTACCGGGTCCTCTTCGCCAAGGATCTCCGTCCGGACCAGGTGACGAGCCTCCGGGCGAGCTGGCGTACGCCGGTTGACGCCACGGGCGCATCGGCCGCGAGCGGTCACCTGGAGAAGGGCGGCGACCGGTTCGACTGGGAGCTACGGCGGGTCGCCCACACCCGGGCCTGGGCTCTCGACGTGACAGTCCTGCTGGTCGCCGCCGCCGACGGCGCGGTGGGTTCGACCCTGTCCGACCTGACGACAGTGCTGCGACAGCACGGTCTGATACCCGTGACGACCGAGCGGTTCAGCTAACTGTTCCAAAGGCGGAGGATCACCCCCGTCTTGCTGTCGTCAGCCCTCGGGCAACCATGCAAATCTCCAGCGGGCGGAACGCTAGCTAGAGGCGACTTCGACTGTCGCACTTCAGGGGTGCGAAACCGGAAAAGACCGTTTCCGACTCGCGGAAACGGTCTTGACGTGGGGTGGAGCTGAGGGGATTTGAACCCCTGACCCCCTCGATGCGAACGAGGTGCGCTACCAGTCTGCGCCACAGCCCCCCACCGGCGAACCGGCTTCGGTCCCACCCGGCTTACACCGGGCGGGCCGGCAGCAAGGCTAACAGGTCGCCGGCCCTCACCGCGAATCCGCCCCCGGTGCGGCGCTCGACCTGGCCCGGAGATCCACTCGCGTTAGAGGAACCCGGGGCATTCGGGACGCCCCGACACCCCGATTTCCGGGAAATCGAGTCGATCAAGCGCCCGTCGGCTGGGCACCAGGCCGGGCAGCCGGCCAGCACGAGGCGCCGGCCAGCACGGGATGCCGGCGGTCAGGCGCCTCGGCCGGCCTCGTAGGGGCGCCCGCGGAGCCCGCCGGCCCGTCGGTACGAGACCGAGCCACCGTTGACCGCCGCCGGCAGGTCGCCGGGGCGGTCCAGGCCCATGGCGGCTCGGCGCACCCCCTCGCGCTGGGCGGCCAGGCGGCGCTGGGCCTCCCGGCGGGCCGCTGCGCGGCGGGCCTGCTCCCGGCGTACCTCGGCCTGCCGGGCGGCCAACCAGGCGGCCTCCCGGGCTCGGGCGCGGCGGCGGCGACGCCCGGCGAGGGCGCGACCTCGCAGGTGGACGACGTACATGGTCAGGAGCAGGAAGGTGACCGCGAAGCCGATCCAGAACCCGGGGCTGGCGAACAGCACGCCGATCAGCTCGACGACGTTGAGCAGCAGCAGGGCGGCGAGCACCCGGCGACGCCGGTACACGGCCGGGGTGTGCTGACGGCGGGACGACGGGCGGCGGCGGGATCGCTTCGATGCGGGTGGCACGGCGCGCAGTCGACCGGAGCGGCGGCCCGCCGGCGGCCCGGAGACCGGCGCGGTCAACGCTCCGGTAGTCGCGTCCTCGCTCAGGGTGACGACTAGTGAGCGCGGCGGGTGGACCGGCTGCCGCCCGGGGACAGTACGTCGCCGCCGGCGGCGCTGGAGCACCCGCGCCGTCGACTGCGCCCGCTCCGCCACCAACCGCTCGGTGGCGTCGTACCGGCGAACCAACGCCGGGGCCAGGGCGAGCAGGCCGGCGGCGGCGAGGACGGCGAGGAGCACCGAGGTCGGCACCCTCACCCCTCCCGTCACCGAATTCGGAGCAACCGCCACCCCACCGCAGGATCTTCCACCGATCGCGCCTAGGTGCGTGGATCGTCCGGCCGGAGAGCGCTCGCCGCAACTTGCAGTTACTTGAGGTTACGGTGGACCGACCAGGAAGCCGTCGCGCCGCGCCGATCCCGTGCGTGGGACAGCCTCTCAGCGGGCGGAGGCGCGGACCCGATGCCAGCGGGCCAGCAGGCCGCCCTCGGCAGCGATCTCCTCACTCGTCATCGCGTATCCGATGTGGTCACGCCAGGCACCGTCGATGTGCATGTAGCGCACGTGGTACGACTCCTCGCGGAATCCCAGCTTCTCCACCACCCGCCGCGACGGCCGATTCTCCGGACGGATGTTGACCTCCACCCGGTGTAGCCCGCCGGGGCCGAACGCGTGGTCCACGGCGAGGGCGAGCGCCGTCGGAATCACGCCCTGGCCGGCGACCCGGGCGTCCACCCAGTAGCCGACATAGCCGGAGCAGAGCGCCCGTCGCACGATGCTGCCCACGTTGATGTGCCCGACCAGCAGGTCCCGACTGCCCTCGCGGAGACAGACGGCGAAGGGCATGCCGTCACCCTCCCGGGCCGAGCGCCGCTGGTCACGCAGCACCCAGCGGAACGCGGCAGGTGAGTTCAGCTCGTCCCAACCGCCGGGCAACGACGACTCCCAGGGCGCCAGCCAGGCCCGGTTGGCCCGGCGGATCTCCGACCACGGCACCGCGTCGGAGCGCCGGTAGGGCCGCAGCAACACCGGGCCGTCCGCCAACTCCACCGGCCAGCCCGGTGGCCGCGGGGGTCCGAAGAGACTCACCCCCACAGTCTCCCGCGCGGGGCGGTGACGCGCGCAAGTGGATCCGTCAGGACCCGCCAACCGTCCGTCCGGGACACCGTCACCGGCGGCGGTCCAGCAGCAGGACGTCCACGGTAGAGCCGGCCGCGGCGGTGGTGACCCGCTCACCGAGCACCAGCAGCCCGTTCGCCTCGGCCAGCCCGGAGAGGGTGAACGGTCCACCGCTGAGTGGTTGCACCGTGTACCCGCCCCCGCGCCGCTCGGCGACGTGCGCCGGCCGGAACTCACGCAACCCGGCCGGGGACGACACGGTCTCCAGCAGGTGCGCTCGCACGCTGGGGCGGAACACCGGTTCGGCGCCGGCGAGCAGTTGGATGGCGGGACGGGCCAGCACCTCGAACCCGATCAGGGCGGCACCCGGGTCGCCGGGCAGGCAGACCACCGGCACCTCCTCGGCGCCGACCGTGCCGAACCCGAGCGCGGTGCCGGGATAGAGCGCCACGTCGGTGAACGTGACCGGCCCGACCCGGCCACCCTCGCGGCGGGACAGGATCCGGCGCACCATGTCTCCGGGGCCGGTGCCGGTGCCCCCGGTGGTGATGATGAGGTCGGCGCGCAGGGTCTGGTCCTCCAGCAACCCGCGCAGCCCCTCCGGGTCGTCGTCGCAGATCCCCACCCGGTACGCCAGTGCGCCCACCTCGGCCGCGGCGGCCGTCAGCGCGTGCGAGTTCGCGTCGACGACCTGCCCGGGCTGACTGCCCCGACCCACGTCGACGAGTTCGTCACCGGTGGCCACGATGACCACCCGCGGGCTGGGGCGGACCACCACGTGCCCGATGCCGGTGGCGGCGAAGACCGCGACCAGGGCCGGGGACACGTACGTGCCGGCGCGGGCGAGCAGGGTGCCGGCGGGCAGTTCCGCACCGGCGCGCCGGACCCCGTACCCCCGTTTGGGGGTGCGGAAGATCTCCACCGCGGCCATGCCCTGGTCGGTCCACTCCACCGGGACCACGACGTCGGCGGCGACCGGCAGCGGCGCCCCGGCGGCCACCGAGAAGCACGAGCCCGGGGTGAGTCGCACCGGCCGCCAGCTCGCCGCCCCGAGATCGCCGACCACGTTGAGCCGGATGGTCCGGCCACCGCGTGTGCCGGAGGGGGCCGGGACGTAGCTCGGCCCCCGACCCCCTCCGGAAATGTCCTCCCAGCGCGCCGCGTAGCCGTCCACGGCCGCCTGGTCGAAGGCCGGGAAGGCGTGCGGCGCGACGACGTCCTCGGCGAGGACGTTGCCGTGCGCCTGGGTGAGCTCGAGGTCGAGTGGCGGCAGCGCGCGCAACCTGCGCAGCACGCTGCCCAGGTAGTCGGCGAGCGGCGTCAACTCGTTCGCGGCCGCCTCGGCGTCGGCCGTCGCGGTCATGTACCAGATCCGCCTGCCGCGTCGGCCTTGACGAAGTCGGCCAGCCAGGACCGGAACTCGGCGCCCAGGTCCTCGCGCTCGGCGGCGATCTGCACCACCGTCTGGAGGTAACCCAGCGGCATGCCGGTGTCGTAGCGGGTGCCCCGGTAGACGATCGCGTGCACCGGAGTGCCCTCGGTGCGCAGCAACTCCATCGCGTCGGTCAGCTGGATCTCGCCGCCACTGCCCGGCTTGGTCCGCCGGATCGCGTCGAAGATCTTGCCCGGCAGCACGTACCGGCCGAGCACCGCGAGGTTGCTCGGGGCATCCTCGGGCTGCGGCTTCTCCACCATTCCGGTCACCCTGACGACCTCACCGATGTCGGTCAGCTCCGCCTCGGCGGGCTCGACGGAGGCGATGCCGTACCGCTTGGTCTCGGCCGGGTCGACCTCGAAGAAGGCGAGCACCACACCGCCGGTGCGGGCCTGCAACTCGAGCATCGCCGGCAGCAGCGGCTCCGAGGGCTTGACGAACTCGTCGCCGAGAAGCACCGCGAAGGGCTGGTCGCCGACGTGCGACTCGGCGTACCCGACGGCGTGGCCGAGCCCGAGCTGCTCGGGCTGCCGCACGGTGTAGATCTCGGCCAGCTCGCTGGGCCGACGCACCGCGGCCAGCCGCTCGGTGTCACCCTTCTCCTCCAGCCTGGTCTCCAGGTCGGGGCGACGGTCGAAGTGGTCCACCATCGACGTCTTACCCCGACCGGTGATCAGCAACACGTCACCGATGCCGGCCTGGGTGGCCTCCTCGACGATGTACTGCAGAACCGGCCGGTCCACCACCGGCAGCAACTCCTTGGGCACCGCCTTGGTGGCGGGCAGGAACCGGGTGGCCAGTCCGGCGGCCGGGATGACGGCCTTGACCGCCAGGGGACGGCCGTTCGCGGCGGCCGTCGATGAGGGGTTCGCTGAGTGCTCCGACATGCCGCGAGACTATCGGCCACGGCTCTGTCGCGGCGGGTGTGGCCCAGAAGACGCGCCGCCACCCGGCCCCGGCCGCGCGGGATCCGGGCCGGCGCGGGCCGCATCCTCGTCGATGTCCGCCGGGTCGTCGGCCGGAACGGGCCACGCGTGCGCCGGCGACCCTTCCGGTACGCCCACCGCCGGCTCCGACCGGGCGGACCCGCCCGGCTCCCGGTTGACAGGCACCGGCTGGCCGGCGCGCGGCAGCCCGTCGGGTGGGCTGACGGCACCCGCGAGCACCGGTATCTCCCGGGTGGTCACGTCCGGGCGTACCTCGGCGACCCGGTAGGTGTCGCGGCCGGCCGCCTTGGCCGCGTAGAGCGCGTCGTCGGCGGCCTCCAGCACCTCCCGGCCGGTGCTGCCGTTGTCCGGGTAGACGGCGATGCCCACCGACACCGTCACCAGCACCGGCCCGGCGTACGCCTCGACGGCGATCGGCGTCTCGCGGACCGATGCGCCGAGCCGCTCGGCCACGATCGCCGCGCCCCGCGCGTCGGTCTCCGGCAGCAGCAGCACGAATTCCTCACCGCCCTGCCGGAAGGCGAGGTCGACCTCACGGATCTCACCGCGCATCCGCCTGGCGAACTCGGCCAGCACGGTGTCCCCCGCGGCGTGCCCGTACGTGTCGTTGACGTCCTTGAACCGGTCGAGGTCCAGGGCGAGGACGCTGAGCATCCGCCCGAAGCGGCTGGCCCGTTCCACCTCACGTCGGATCGACTCGCGCAGGTAGCGGTAGTTCCACAGCCCGGTGAGCGGGTCGGTGAGGGAGAGTCGTTGGGCCTCCTCGTGCACCCGGACGTTGTCGACAGCCACCGCCGCGTGTCCGGCGAAGGTGCGCAGGGTGGCCAGGTCGTCGTCGTCGAACTCGTCGGCGCCCAGCCGGTCGTAGAGGGCCAGCACGCCGAGCGCCGCCGCCACGCCGGCCTCGTCGGCCGGGCCGGAGGATCCGCTGAGGGTGGCCGCGGCCGAGCCCGGGGTGGCGAACGGGACCGCGACGTACGTGCGGCAGCGTGGCTCGATGGACGGGGCGTCGGTCGGCTCCGCCCTTCCCCGCTGTGGCTCCCCGGTGGCGGCGACGGCGCCGACCACACCGACCCCGACCGGCACCCGGAGCGTCGGCGGCCCGTCCCCGTCCGCCTCCGGCCAGCGCCCGTCCAACCCCTCGGTGCACTGCGCGACGAGCATCCCGCCGGTCTCCACCAGCAGCACGGCGCCGGCACGCGCGCCGGTGGCGCCGATGGCGCTGCGCAGGATCACCCGCAGGATGCGTTGCAGGTCGTGCGTGCTGGCCAGGGTGTCGCCGAGCACCGCGAGGTGACCGCGGAGCTGGTCGCGGTTGCTGGTCAACGCCGCGACGTAGGAGCCGGTCTCCCGGGTCATCCGGTTGAACGCGGCGGCGAGCCGGCCCAACTCGTCGCGGCTGCGGACCGGCACCCGGGCGGTCAGGTCGCCGTGCGCGACCCGGTCGACCGCGCCAGCCAACTCGATAAGCGGTCGGGTGGTCATCCGGGCCAGCCGCCAGGCGGTCAGCACGGCGAGCAGCGCGGCCACCACGACCACCCCGATCAGCGTGGCGTGCAGCCCCGCCGGGCGCTCGCTGGGCACGGACACCACGAGCGGCAGCGGCTGCGCGTCGGTGGGCCCGATCCTGCGCACGTACCGGCCCTGGCTGGTCTCGGTCACCCGCTCACCGTCGACGGCGCTGGCGGCGGCCAGCACCGCGTCGCGTACCTCGCGGGATTCGGTCGTGTGGGTGACCCGGGCGGCGCCGGCTCCGCTGTCGAGCAGGGTGACCGCCACCCCGGTCACCGCCGCCAGCCGGGCCACGAACGCCGGGTCGACACGGTGCGCGGCGGTCACCGTGCCCAGCAGCGCGCCGGCGCGGTCGCGGAGGTCGACGTGGGCGGCCAGCGCGCGGACCGGACCTGTCGCATCCGTGGTCGGGCCGGAGCAGTCCCGCCACGGGGTCGACGGCGCCCCGGGCGACAGAAAGGTGGTCTCGCCGCTCACGTCGGTGATCAGCACCGCGGCGACCAGACCCCGGCCGATCAGTTGGGCGGCGGCGACGGACGGATCGGCGCTGAGAGCCAGCACGTCGGCGGTGGCGCGGAGCTGCTGGCAGAGCGCGTCGACCGAGGTCCGCACGGTGGACGCCGCCACCGCCAGGCGCTCGGTGGAGCGGCTGCGGTCGACGGCGCTGACGGTGGAGGCGACGAAGAGCGCGCCGAGCAGGACCGGGCCGAGCACCACCACGAGGAAGGCTGCCGTCAACCGCCCGCGTAGCGTCACTCGGTCCCCCCGGAAGTTCCGCCTCCGTTGCTTGCGATGCTGACACAGTGCAACCGTGAGAGAGGCGTTGCGTCAGGAGTGTTGCGTGGCGGAATTTTCTGATGAAGCGGAAGTGACCCGAATGGCGAAGCGGGACGCCCGCGTCGAGCTGCTCGCCCGCCGCCGGTCACTGAGCGGCCCCACTCGGGCCGTCGCCGCCGGGCGCGTGCAGGCCGAGCTGGTCACGCTGGTACGCCGGCTGCGCCCCCGCCGGATGACGGCGTACGTGCCGGTCGGCTCCGAGCCGGGCGGCGCGGACCTGCCGGAGGTGCTGCGCGCGGCCCTTCCGGCCGACGCCGAGCTGCTGCTGCCGGTCCTCCTCGAGGACCTGGATCTGGACTGGGCGGCATATACCGCCCCCGGGGCCTTGATCGCCGCCGGCCGGGGTATCCGGGAGCCGACAGGTGCCCGTCTCGGGGTGGCCGCCGTGGCGGAGGCGGACCTGGTGCTCGTACCGGCCCTCGCGGTCGACCGCCTCGGTCGGCGACTCGGACGCGGCGGCGGCTCGTACGACCAGGCACTGGCCCGGGTGCCCGAGACGACGCTGACGGTGGTGCCCCTGCACGACGGCGAGCTGGTCGAGGCGCTGCCGGCGGAGCCACACGACCGTCGTGTCCGCGCGGTCGTCACCCCCGCCGACGGGGTGCGTACGCTTGACGCCGACCCGGGTGCGCCGCATGATGTCGCGCCTCACACGTCCGCTGGACGAACCCGGGGCGAATGACGCACCATTGGCACTCGAATACGTCGAGTGCCAACTGGCTGAGCCCAGATCCGGAGGAGAACGTGCCCACGTACCAGTACGCCTGCACCACGTGCGGTCACCAGCTCGAGGCGGTGCAGTCCTTCTCTGACGAGCCGCTGACCGAGTGCCCGGCGTGTCAGGGGCGGCTGCGCAAGGTCTTCAACTCGGTCGGCATCGTCTTCAAGGGTTCGGGCTTCTACCGCACCGACTCGCGGGCGTCCGGCTCCGAGGCGACGGCCGGCGGCACGACCGGCAAGCCCGGTAAGTCCGAGTCATCGTCCTCGGGTGCGGACTCCGGGTCGTCTGGCTCGTCCTCGTCGGGTTCGTCCTCGTCGGGGTCGTCGTCGTCCGGGTCGTCCTCGTCGGGGTCGTCCTCGTCGGGGTCGGGCTCGTCGGGGTCGTCCTCGTCCGGCGGGTCGAGCGGCGGCGGCAAGGCCGCGGCGGCCAGTTCCATCTCCTGACCCGCCAGGGTCGACTCGCTCGGCGATCAAACTTTGATCCACTCGGGTTCACGGAACTCGGCCCGTCCAGGCAGGCCGGACACCCCGGCTTCCGTGACCCCAAGTCGATCAGCGGGCCGCCCTGCTCGGCACCTCCGCTCGCGTAGCAGATCGAGCCGGCAGGCGGGCGTTGTCCACAGGCCGTCGAGTTATCCACAGGCGCCGGCGAACGGCCGGTTGACCACGGCGTGAGCCGCCTAGTCTGCCGCCCACGGGTCGTCACCGCGACGCCCCAGGGCGGGAGGCGACAGAGGCGATGGGCGATCCAGACTCCGCGCGGGCGTTACGGCCACTGCGCCGACCCACCCGGCCCGGCGGACCCCTCCTGTTCCGGGCCGGAATGGTCGCCGCCCTGCTCGGCCTGGCCGCAGCCGTCCTGCACCCGCCGACCGGCTGCCCACCGCCCGCCGCGCCCTCCGACGGGCCGACGGGAGCGGCTGCCACGTCCAGACCGGACGCCGACGGCAGTCCGATCACCAACGGCAGACCGGACGACGACGGCGCGGCCGGCCCCACGGACGGTGGCGGACCGCCCGGTCCACCCCCAAGCGGCCCAACCACCGGGAGCGGCACGGCGGGTCCGCTGCCGCTGCCGAGCGGCGCCGTCGGGGTGCCGGTCCGGCTGGCCGAGCCGGCCGCCCTGGCGGTGGCCCGTCCAGGAGTCCGGGTCGACCTGCTCGTGGTGGCACCGGGCGGGGTGGGCACGAAAGCGGTGTTGCTCGCTCCGGCGGCGCTGGTGCTGGACGTGTTGGGTGCCGCCCCGACCGACAGGTCCCCGGCGCTCTATCTGGCGCTCCGTCCGGACCAGGCGCAACGCACCGTCGGGTTGCCGGAGGGCACGCGCTTCGCGATTGTCGTCCGCGACTGAGTCGCGCCGGGAGTTGGCCGCGCTCCGCGTCAGTCCCAGTGCGGAGGACGCTCGGCGAGCAGCCAGTCGTCGTTGCCAGCCGCCCGCTCGCCCCAGCCCCGGTCGGTGTCGTCGGAGGTCTGCTCGGGCAGCACCACGAAGTCCTCGCTCAGGTCGACGGTGCGGTCGTCGTCGGGCGCGGCCTGGTTGCCGGGTTCCATGGGGCTCACGAGCGGCAAGACTAGCGCAGCGAACGGGCAGTGGACCGGTCGCCGACGGTGGCGCGTCGCGCAGAAGCGGACGGGCCGCCGGTCGCGTTGGTAGCGTCGGACGGCGTGACGACCCCCAGCGGTGGCAGCACCCCGGACGACTACTGGCGACGGCCCGGCACCGGTGACGAAGCGGTGGCGGCCCAACCCCCCGCCTCGTCCACGAGCACCCCCGCGAGCGGCTATGTGGGCCCGCCGCCGACCGTGCCGCCGCCGACCGGTTGGCGGCCACCCGTACATCTGCGGCCGGCGCCGCCACGACGGCTGCCGCCGCAGGACATGGCCGAGTTGGACGTGGCTGAGCAGCGCTCGCAGCGGGTCACCTACGGCTTCGGGGTGGGGGCCGCCGTGGTGTTGGTGGTCGTGGTCTGCCTGCTCTGCTCGCGAATCATCTTCTGAAGCGGGTCAGAGGGTGGTGCCCCAGACGGCCTCGGCGCCGCTGTGGCCGGTGAGATAGACGTAGACCAGGGCGGCGATGGACAGCGCCACGACCGCCACCGCCAGCACCGGCGTGACAAGCGTCGGCAGCCGCGGCACCCGGGGATGTCCACTGGTCGCCACCAGCAGCAGAATGGCCCCGATCCCGAGCGGCACCACGATCCGGAAGAGGATGTCGCCGTAGCGGGAGTGTTCGAAGATCTGGTCGAGGATCGGTCCCTGGAAGCCCCGGGCGACAAGCGCGTCGGTGAACACCTCA
The DNA here is from genome assembly GCF_040686315.1 of Micromonospora sp. NPDC085948. Lineage (NCBI taxonomy): Bacteria > Bacillati > Actinomycetota > Actinomycetes > Micromonosporales > Micromonosporaceae > Micromonospora > Micromonospora sp. NPDC085948. The sequence goes on from NZ_JBFBJW010000001.1 coordinate 659,796, forward strand.
CCCGACTTGACGGCCACGAACGCGGTCACCGGCGCCGCCACGGCGAGGAGGCCCAGAGCCCAGTCCAGCCGGTGCCGCCACCGCGGCAGCCCCACGTACGCCATGGCCAGCACCGCCAGCAGCGGCACGAACACGACGACCGCGTGGACCACCAGGACGTGTCCCGGCAGACCGAGGATCTCCTCGAACATCGAACCCTCCAGGTGGATCATGGTCAGGAGAGCGCAGGCGTACGGCCCGACCGGCCGTCCCCAGGCTCTCGACCGGTCACACGCGCGCCGCGTCGATCGGGTTCACCGTCGGAGGCAGCAGGCCCGATCTTCCCGGGCTGTGTCGGCGACCACCCGGGCCGGGCGACGGTTGTCGATGCTCGTTCAGCCGGCGCGTCCGGGAACGCCTCGACTCGGTCTCCACCCAGGCGGCGTACGACGTGCTGGGCGCGCTGTCCCGGGCCGGGTTGTCCCGCCGGATCGAGCCGGCCGGCGGTCCCGCCCGCTACGAGGCGCGTGTCGGCGACAACCACCATCACGTGGTCTGCCGGGGCTGCGGCGAGATCGACTGCGCGGTGGGCAGCGCACCGTGTCTGGAGCCGAACGTGACGCACGGGTTCGAGGTGGACGAGGCGGAAGTGACCTTCTGGGGTCTCTGCCCGGGCTGCCGGGCGCGCCGCTCCGACGACGTGTGACCGGGCGGCGCCGACGGGACGTGTCCGACGGGGTCGGCCCGAGCGTGGCACTCTTGGGCGGTGGACTCCGATGACCTCGGCCTCTTCGGTCCAGGTTCGGTCACGTGGAAGGTGCACGAGGAGCCGATCCTGATCGTCGCCGGCCTGCGCTCGCTCTACCTCCAGGCGTTGCACCCTCGGGCGATGGCCGGGGTCGCGCAGAACAGCAACTACCGCACCGACGCGTGGGGCCGCCTGGTCCGCACCGCCACCTATGTCGCAACCACCGTCTACGGGACCACCGCGGAGGCGGAGGCGGCCGGAGCACGGCTGCGCCGACTGCACGACCGGCTGCGGGCCACCGACCTGCGCACCGGCGAGGAGTTCCGGATCGACGAGCCGGACCTGCTGCGCTGGGTGCATGTCACCGAGGTGGAGTCGTTCCTCAGCACGGCCCGGCGGGCCGGGCTGCCGCTGAGCGACGACGAGGTGGACGGCTACTACACCGAGCAGCGCCGATCCGCCGAGCTGGTCGGTCTGGACCCGGCCACCGTGCCGGGCACCGCGGCCGAGGTCGAGGACTACTACCGCGACGTACGGCCGGAGCTGCGGATGACCCGCGAGGCCGCCGAGACGGCAATCTTCCTCACCGCTCCGCCGCTGCCGTGGAAGCTCAGCCTGCCGGCCCGGTTGGGGCTCACCCTCGGCCCGCCCCGCTGGGCGTACCTGGGGATCGCCGGCACCGCCTTCGCACTGCTGCCGGCCTGGGCTCGCCGGATGTACGGCGGGCTCGGTCTGCCGACCACCGCGGTGTCGGCGGACCTGACCGTGCGCGCGCTGCGGCTCGCGTTCGCCGCCGTGCCCCGTCGTTACCTGGAGGGGCCGTTGATCCAGGCCGCCAAGGAGCGGGCCGCGCGTCACGCCGCCAGCCAACTGGCCGGCTGACCCGGCCGCCGCCACCCGAGGTCAGCCGTCGACGTGCCGGTCCATGGCCGCCCACGGCTCCTTGCCCGGCACCTCCGCGCCCGTTGGGCAGTGCCGCCGGAAGTCGCACCAGCCGCAGCGCGGGCCGGGCGCCACCGGGAACGCCTCGTCCGCGTCGGCGCCGTCGGTGACCGCCCGTTCGGCGGCCATGATGTCGCGGGCCGTCTCCTCCGCGCGGGTCAACTGCCGGGCCAGTGACTCGACGGTGTGGTCGTGGCCGGCGACCGTGCCGGTCGGCAGGTGGTGCAACTCCACCCGACGGCACGGCTTGCGGAACACCCGCTCGGCCGCGTACGCGTAGAGCGCCAACGCCTGCGAACCCCGGGCGTCGTCGGTGTCCAGGCCGGTGCGACCGGTCTTGTAGTCGACGATGACCAGCTCGGGCCCATCCGGCCCGGGTCGTGAGTCGATCCGGTCGGTGCGGCCGTTGAACGCCAGCACGGCGGTCTTGACCGCCACCACCCGCTCCACACCGAGCGGGTCCGAGTCGGCGTCAAGCGTCTCGACGTACGCCTCCAACCAGCCCAAGGCCCGTCGGTAGGCGGCCCGCTCCTGCTCGTCGTCGCGGTAACCCTCGCGGACCCAGGTGCCCTTGAGCAGGGTGGCCAGGGCTTCGGGGCGACGCCGGTCGGCGGGCAGCGCATACCAGTTCTTCAGGGCGGTGTGCACGCTGGCGCCGAGCGAGTTGTGCGCCCACGGCGGGCCCTTGGGCGGGGCCGGCCGGTCGACGTAGGAGTAGCGGTAGCGGCGCGGGCAGTCCGCGTACGCGCCGAGCTTGCTCGGGGTGCAGACGAACAGGCGCTCCGGCATGCCCTCGAAGCCAAGCTGCTCGGCATCGCCGGCGCGCTGTCGGGGAGCCCGGCCACCGGCCGCCGGCCGTCCCGCTGAGGAGGATCGTCGCACGCCTGCGATCCTCCCACCCACCCCCGACACCGTGCGGGAGCCGGTCAGGTCATGTTCACGTACTGGGTGACGAAGGCGAACACCGCGTCGGCGATGAGCTGCACGGCGATCGCGGCCAGCAGCAGGCCGGCGATCCTGGTCAGCACCTCGATCCCGCCCGGCCGGAGGATCTTCACGATGCCGCCGGAGAAGCGGAGGACGATCCACACCGCGAGCATCACGGCGAGGATCGCCAGGGCGATGGCCGTGAAGTCGCCGAACCCGTCGGCCTGCTGGACGAAGAGCATGGTCGCCACGATGGCGCCCGGACCGGCCAGCAGCGGGGTGCCCAGCGGCACCAGGGCGATGTTCGAGGTGGCGTCCGCGCTCGGGCCGTCGGTCTTCCCGGTGAGCAGTTCGAGTGCGACGAGCACGAGCAGCAGCCCACCGGCCGCCTGCAACGCCGGTAGGTCCACGTGCAGGTAGTCCAGCAGGGTCTGCCCCGCCACCGCGAAGACCACGATCACGCCCAACGCCAGCGTGACGGCCTGCCAGGCGGCCCGGTTACGGTCCCGGGCGGGCAGCGGGCCGGTCAACGCCAGGAAGATCGGCATCATGCCCGGCGGGTCGGTGATCACCAGCAGAGTCACGAAGACCTCGCCGAACAGCTTCAGATCCACGTGATCAACCTAGCCGCGCCAGAGTGGGCAAAATACTCGGATCAGCCCGAAGCGACCTCGGTCACCCCGGCGGCGACGATCCGCTCGTACGCATCGACGCTCGTGGTGAAGGCACCGAGCTGGACGGCTTTGTGGGTGCCATGGAAATCCGACGAACCGGTGACGAACAGCCCCAACTCGGCGGCGAGCGCTCGCACGTGCTCCCGTTCGGCCGGGCTGTGGTCCTCATGGTCGGCCTCGAGCCCGGCCAGCCCCGCGGCGGCCAGCTCGGCGATCAACTCGTCGGGCACCACCCGACCGCGCCGAGTGGCCCGGGGATGGGCGAAGACCGGCACGCCGCCCGCCGACCGGACCAGGTGGATCGCCCGGAACACGTCGATGTCGTCCTTGGGCAGCCGGTAGCGCTCGCCCAGCCAGTCCGGGCCGAACGCCTCCCGGGTGCTGCTGACCAGGCCGGCCCGGATCAGCGCCTGCGCGATGTGCGGGCGGCCGACGGTGCCGCCGCAGGCACTGGCCAGGATGTCCGGCCAGCTCACGTCGATGCCGTCGGCTCGCAGCAGCCCGACGATCCGTTCGCCGCGCTCCTCCCGGGCGGCTCGCACCCGGCCCAGCTCGGCCACCAGTTCCGGGTGGTCCGGGTCGAACAGGTACGCGAGCAGGTGCAGCGGCACCGCCGGCCGGGTGCCGGACCATCGACACGACAGCTCCGCCCCCCGGATCAGGCGTAGTCCCGGTGGCAACGCCCGCACGGCCGGCGCCCAGCCGGCGGTGGTGTCGTGGTCGGTGATCGCCAGCACGTCCAGCCCCGCCTCGGCGGCAGCCCGAACCAGCTCAGCCGGGGGCAGCGTGCCGTCGCTGGCCGTCGAGTGGGTGTGCAGGTCGATACGCGGGGCGGAGCCGGTACGCGAGGTCACCGTCCGACGCTACCGAGGAACAACCGAGCCCGGTTCACGGAGGTCACCTCGATCGGTCGGGTCAGAGGCCGGCCACCAGGACCGGCCGGTCCCCGGCCGGCACGCCGGAGACCGCGGCGGGGCTCGCGGGTTTCCCGGCCCGCACCCGAGCGATGTCGACCTGGACCAGCGCGCCGGCGGCGTCGAGGTAGGAGGCGTGGGACTCGTCGGCCCAGACGATCGAACCGGTGATCGGTGGCCCGGCCGAGACGGCTGTCGGGTTCGACCCGAGCCGCCGCAGGTCGACCAGCAGCGCCCGGCTGGTCTTGCCGACCCGCCCGTTCACCAGCAGCCACCGCCCGTCGGCGGAGATTCCGCCGACGCCGTCCTGGCTGAGCTCCGGCCCGCAGCCGGTCTCGACGGGGCGCAGGTGACGGGTCGGGTCGAGCACGGCCAGGCACGTCCGACCCGGGTCGGTGGAGATCTGCCCGACGAGCCGCCCGTCGGGCAGCCCACCGTAGAAGTTGAGGGTTTCCTGGTCGACGGCCTCGGTCAACGGCCCCGCGCCGGGTCGCCAGAGGGTGTGGCCGGCGTCCGCCGGGTCGGGTCGGACCAGCACACTGTCGCCGACGAACCGGACGGGCACCGCGCCGGCGGGCGCCACGGTACGCGCCGCACCGATCAATTGACCGCCGACCACCCCCGCCACCAGCAGATCGCTGCCGTCCCGCCAGGCGACCTGGCGGCTGTCCGGGGCCAGCACGATCGAACCCGCTCCGGCCAGCAGCACCTGCACCAGGCCGTCGTTCTGCACCACCCGGAGGGAGCGGCCCGCGGTGGTCCGCGTACTGACCACCAGCCAACCGCCGCCACCGGGCAGGAGTTGGGCGCTTTCGGCCGACCCGACGTCGGGCAGCACCAGCCGTCGGCCGTCGGGGCTGACAAGCGTCTCGGCCCCGAGCAGGGCCGCTGACGGTCCGGGCGAGGGATCGGTGCCGGAAGCGCTGGCTGTCGGGATCGGCCGACCGGACAGGTCCGGGTCACCGATCACCACGATGGGTGAACCCTCGCGGCCGGTCTCGGCCCCGAGTTGTGCCATGCCGGCGCTGAGCAGGACGGTGGCGACCGCCCCGATGGCCAGGCCGGCCGCGGTACGCCGCCGCCGGATCCGGTTCGCGCGGCGGATGGCCTGGCCTGCCGGGTCGACGCCCTGTGGGCGGGCGAGGGCGACCTGGCGCGAGAGGGTCTCCCGCACCGCACCTTCCATCTCGTCCGGCCGCACCTGGTAAGAACGCCGCGGGCCGTCCGTCCGGTTGTCGGGCTGGCCCGGCAATGCGCTCACTGCTGCTCCCCGGGGCCAGTGCCGACTGGCACGGGCGCCGGGGCGGAGGGGAGCACGACCTGCGGGCCGATCGGCTGCGGCGCGGCCGGGCGGGGAGTGGCCGGGCGGGGCTCGGGGCGGCCGGCCGACTGGCGTGCTCTGCGCGCGGCGGCGGCACCGGCGGTCGGGACCGGTCCGGTCGGGGCGCTCAAGCCGCCGGACCGGCCGGCCGCGGCGGCCGACCCGCCGGCGGCACCGGCAGCGGCCGGCCGACCGGCAGCACCGGCTGCGGCGGTCAGGTCCGGCGTGTCGGCGCCCATCCGACGGCGCAGCGTGGCCAGCGCCCGGGACGACTGACTCTTCACCGTGCCCGGTGAGATGTTCAGCATCGCGGCGGTCTGCGCCTCCGACAGGTCCTCGTAGTAGCGGAGCACCAGCACCGCCCGCTGCCGGGTGGGCAACTCACGGAGGTGCCGCCAGAGCAGGTCCCGGTCGAGTTGCTGCGAGATCTCGTCGACACCGGCGCGTTCCGGCAACACCTCGGTGGGGCGTTCGCCGTGCCAGCGTCGCCGCCACCAACTGGTGGACGTGTTGACCATCACGCGTCGGGCGTACGACTCGACGGCCTCGATCCCCCCGAGCCGCTTCCAGGCGAGGTAGGTCTTGGTCAGCGCGGTCTGCAGCAGATCCTCGGCCGTGGCCCAGTCGCCGGTGAGCAGATAGGCGGTGCGGAGGAGCGCGGCGGAGCGGGCCGCGACGAACTCGCGGAACTGCTCCTCCAACGGATCCCTGCTCGCCACCGCCCACCTCCACACCCCAGCCGTCCTGGCAGAGTGCCACGTCAGAGGCGTACTGGTCCATGGCGAAAGGTGCGCACTTGCTCCGATGTTCGGTCGGAAACCTTCACGCCCCGTCGTCGGCCTTGGCCTCGTCGGCCTCCTTGCCGAGCCGAGCCTCGACTGCCTGCGGCTCGTACATCTCCTCGACCACACGCAGGTAGAGCTCGTTCGGGTTGGGCAGATTCTTGACCTCGCGGAGCGCCTGTTCCTGGCCGGCGGACTCCAGCACGAAGGTGCCGTAGTTGAGGGCGCGCCCCGTCGGCGTCTGCTCGTACTTCATGTCGGTGACCCGGACCAGCGGCATCATCGCCACCTTGCGGGTGACGATGCCGTTGACCACCATGACCCGCTTGTTGGTCAGGATGAAACGGTCATACCACCAGTCGGCGACCTTCCACGCCACCCACCCCATCACCGCGAACCAGAGCAGCACGGCGATGGTGGTCAGCGCGCCCACGTCGTTGCCGGCGAGGAAGCCGGAGAGGTAGCCGAGCACGAAGGTCGCCGCGACCCCGATGAGGAGCGGGTTGGTGAGGTGGATCCAGTGCCGCTTCCACTCACCCCGGTAGCGCTCGGTGGGGAAGAGGTAGCGGGCGACCAGCGAGCTGGGCTCGTCCTCCAGGGGCAGCACCCGTCGAGGAGTCGCGCCCGTCGCGTCGGCGCGCAACCCGGCCAGCTCGTCCTCGGAGATCTGCGGCTGCTGGTAGCCGGCCTCCGGGTCCCGGATCCACGCTCGACCCGAACGACCCTGGCCGGCGTAGCCGGGCCCGTCGCCATAGCCGACGTCGTCCGAAAGGGACGGACCGTCGGACAGGCCGGGACCGGCCCCGTAGTCCGGGCCGTCATCAGGCCCGATCCGTGGGATCGGCTCAGTGTCTCGCTCGCGACGTTCCCGGTCGGGGTCGTCCGGGTCGAAGGGTGGACCGGAAGGGCTGCCCATCGGCGGTTAAGCGACGAGGCTGGTGAAGAAGTCGCCGAACCCCTGGGCGATATCCATGATCCCGCCGCCGAGCGACTTGAACACATCCGCCGCCGAGTTTGGCCGGTAGGCGACGAAGAAGATCAAGAATGCGATTCCGGCCCAGGTGAGGACCTTCTTGACCATGGCGGGCCATCCTCTCGCGCGGCGCCGGGTCCCATTACCGCAGCGGCACCCAGAGTATCAGTGTGGTGTCGTACAGTGAAGATCTGCGTCCGTTCTCCGTCAACCCGGAAAGCTTGTCAAGCCCTCCCGGGTAGGTACGGGGACGGTGCGCCGTACACGAGCTCGGGCGGAGTCCACTCGGTCAGGTCGTGTAACACGACGTCTTCCGCGAGGAGATGACCCGCACTCGCCGGCCAGGCTATCGCATGGAGCCACATTCCCCGAGCTTCGCCGGCGTACGCGCTTCGATCCGTCGGAGAATTAACCAACCACAGTGGAGTCGGATGGCCGCCGACCTTGATCTTCGCCTGTCCGACGTGGTCGGGGTGACCTGGCCCCGGGTCGGTCAGCGCGCCGATTAACTCCGGCCCCGGGTCCGGGCCGGCCAGCCCGGCGAGTCGGGTGCCCAGGCCCACACCGGGTTCCTCGGCCACGAAGACGAGATCCGCCGGACCACCGCCGAGTGGCGCCGGACCGGCGCAGGCCACCGCGGTCGCCCGCACTCCCGTCCGCTCGTCCCCGGCGTACGCCACGCCGGTGAGTGTCCAACCGGGGGGCAGCGGCCACGGGCACCACAACGGCGTCACCGGTGGATCGCCGGTCGCGGTGATCTGCTCCACCACGCTCGCCACGATCTCCGCTCCGATGTGCTCGGGCACGTGCAACGGCGGCACCGGGCCACAGCGCACGCACCTCGAGTCGGTGTGCATCAGATCCGGCGCCCGTACCGGGCCCCCGCATCTCGGACAACTCACCGCGACACTCACATCCCCACCGTCTCCCCGGACCGCCGGCACGTCAAGCCGGAACGTCCGATTCGGCACCGTACGTGGGTCAGTCCGGCGGCGCGTCGGCGTGCGCACGGATCCAGGCGTGCATCGCGATACCGCTGGCCACGCCCGCGTTGATCGACCTCGTCGAGCCGTACTGGGCGATCGAGTAGAGCTGGTCGCACGCGGCGCGGGCCGGCGCGGAGAGACCAGGCCCCTCCTGACCGAACAGCAGCACACAGTGCCGGGGCAGGGTGCCGGTCTCCAGCGGGAGCGAGCCGGGCAGGTTGTCGATGCCGAACACCGGCAGTCGCCGATCGGCCGCCCAGGCGACGAACTCCTCGATCGTCTCGTGGTGTCGCACGTGCTGGTAGCGATCGGTCACCATGGCGCCGCGCCGGTTCCACCGGCGCCGCCCGACGATGTGCACCTCGGCGGCGTTGAACGCGTTGGCGTTGCGGACCACCGTGCCGATGTTGAAGTCGTGCTGCCAGTTCTCGATCGCGACGTGGAAGCCGTGCCGGTGCCGGTCCAGGTCGGCGACGATCGCCTCGTGCCGCCAGTAGCGGTAGCGGTCGACGACGTTGCGCCGATCCCCCTCCGCCAGCAACTGCGGGTCGTAGCGAGGGTCGTCCGGTGGGTCCCCCGGCCAGGGGCCCACGCCCACCTCAAGCTGGTCGTCGGTCACGATCACCAGAGGGTACGGACCGTGCCGGCGCTCGGCGCGACGGCCTGCCGGTCAGCCCAGACCGAGCGCGGCACCGAGTCGGTCCAGGAAGCGCCGGTCCGCCGGGGTGGCGGGCTGGTCCACGCGGCGTTCGCCGGGGCCGGGCACCGCGCGGCAGACCCGGGCCGCGACCGACTGCACCCACTGGCGGTACGCGGCCGAGTCGGCGGGGTCGGCGCGCCGCCCGAGGACGCGACTCGCCGCCCGACAGGCGGCCAGCAGGTCCACCAGGTCGGCGAGGCGTTCGACCGGCGGCGACGTGCCGTCGTGCCGGGCGTAGATGGCGGCGACCACCGCACGGACCAGGTCGCTGTCGGAGGCTCGGCCCGCGGCCACGGCGTCCAGGCCGGTCAGACCCGCCAGCACTCCTCGATCCGGGCGACCGGGGCGGGGCGCCGCGGTGGCCACGAGAACGCGACCGGGCAGGCTGATGAGCAGATCCCACTCGGCGGCGGAGTAGACAGCGGTGGTCAGGGGTGCGGCTCGACGGCCGGCAGAGGGCGGCTCTCCGGCGACGGAGTGGCTCATCGGAACCTCCGGCGTCAGCATATGTCCCCCGCGACCCGGACAGCGCCCCTTCGCCACACAACCCGCTGACGGGTGAGCTGGGCCGGAGTACGGGCGGCGGTCGTCCCGCCGCGCCGCTCAGCGTGGCTCGGGGAAGCTGGGCCGCTCCGGATCCACTCCCTCGGGGGCGGCGGCGGCCGCGTACTCCCGCTTGGGGACCATGACCTTGCGCCGGAAGACGCAGACCATCGTGCCGTCCTGGTTGTATCCGCGGGTCTCCACCGACACCACGCCCCGGTCGGGCTTGGAGCCGGACTCACGCTTGTCCAGCACGGTGGTCTCGCCGTAGATGGTGTCGCCGTGGAAGGTCGGCGCGACGTGCCGCAGCGACTCGACCTCGAGGTTGGCGATCGCCTTCCCACTCACGTCCGGCACCGACATGCCGAGCAGCAGGGAGTAGATGTAGTTGCCCACCACGACGTTGCGCTTGAACTGGCTGGCTGTCGCGGCGTAGTGCGCGTCCAGGTGCAGCGGGTGGTGGTTCATGGTGAGCAGGCAGAAGAGGTGGTCGTCGTACTCGGTCACGGTCTTGCCCGGCCAGTGCCGGTAGACCGCGCCGACCTCGAACTCCTCGTAGTAGCGGCCGAACTGCATCCTGGTCCCCTTCGACGGGCGGCGATGGAGTTCGGCACAGCATGCCTTACCGGTGGTTAAGGAAACTGCCCGGGAGCGACCACGGCGGAAATGTCACACCGGTCACCCACAAGGGGGGAGACGCAATGAGCGGCGGGGCCCTCCCCGGCACCCGCCGCCCACGCTCTGATGGGGAGAATTCTGCCCTACGGATGCGTAGGTCCGACAGAGACTGAGGTCACATTTATCTTTTTGTAACACTACTCTCAGTGATGGACCGAGAGTTGATCAGCGATCTCCGCAGGCCGGATACCTCCTCGTCAGGCACCAAGTTACCGATTCGTAGCGGCTAGGCGGGTGGATCTCCCTGGAACCGCTCCCATCACCGCAGGTCACGCAAGTGCGTCATGCATTTGCGTTCCGCAGATCGAGATGAACAGACGTGGGTCGATGACCCGCAGCGCCCCCCGGCAGGCCGCGCACGTTTCGGGCCGGACCGCCCGGGAATTCGATACGGTCAGCCCTGGTTCTACGGGACGTAGACAAACCGCGGTGATCGGAGAGTGCAATGGCAACCGTTGAGCTGACCTCGGCGAACTTCGACGAGGTGACCGGCAACGACGGCATCGTCCTGGTCGACTTCTGGGCCGACTGGTGTGGTCCGTGCAAGCGGTTCGCCCCGGTCTACGAGCGCTCCTCGGAGAAGCACCAGAACATCGTCTTCGGCAAGGTCGACACGGAGGCTCAGCAGGAGCTGGGCGCCAAGTTCGACATCCGGTCGATCCCGACGATCATGGCGATCCGCGACGGCGTGATCGTCTTCGCCCAGCCGGGCGCCCTTCCGGAGTCCGCCCTCGAAAACCTGATCGAGCAGGTCGAGGCACTGGACATGGACGACGTCCGTAAGCAGCTGGCCGAGCACAAGCACTGAGTCGTCTCCACGACGGCATCCGAAGGCCGGGCCCCGGCAGGGGGTCCGGCCTTCGTCGTGCCCCCTTCGTGATCAGCTGCCCGGGCAGGCCCACCTGACCGTCGGAGGGACCCGAGGCGGCCGGTACATCCCGTATCGTCACGACCTGATGGAGACCCTGACCACCCGCGGGCGCGTGACCCGGCTGGGCGCGACCGCACTCGTTCTCGTCCTGCTGCTGGCCGGCACCTTCTGGGGCAGCGACGACGACTTCCCGTTCGGCCCGTTCCGGATGTACTCCACCTCCAACCCGCCGAACGCACCCGCGCCGGACACCCGCGTCGAGGGGGTGACCAGCACGGGCGCCGTGGTCGACCTCGACCAGAACGCGACAGGCATCCGCCGCGCCGAGATCGAGGGGCAGCAGGACCGGTACGCCGCCGACCCGGCGCTGCTCGCCGAGGTCGCCGACGCGTACGCCGAACGCCACCCGGATGCCGCCGCGCTCGTCGAGATCCGCATCGTCATCCGCTGGCACGGCATCCGTGCCGGCCGGCCGACCGGCAAGCACACCGACGAGACCGTGGTCCGCTGGCAGGCTCCCCGATGAGCCGCTGGCTGACCGAGGCCGTGCCGCGCGGTCGCATCGCCGCGTTCCGGACCGTGATCTACCTCTTCGTCGCCGCCGACCTGGTGTTCTTCACCCCCTGGGTGCGCACCCGGGTCAGCGTGCCCGGCGAGCTGTACCAGCCGCTGCTGGTCGGCCGCCTGCTCCCACTACCGACGCCGACCCCGGCGCTGGTGGCGGTCATCTTCTGGGCACTGCTGCTCCTCGCGCTCCTCGCCGCGACCGGGCGCGCGCCCCGACTGCTCGGTTGGGCGGTCTGCGCGCTGTACCTGGAGTGGATGATCATCGCGATGAGCTACGGGAAGGTCGACCACGACCGGATCGGGCTGCTCGTCGCACTGGCCGTCCTGCCCACCGCCGGTCGAGCCCGCCACGGCGACACCACCCGCACCGAGGCCGGCGGGTGGGCGCTGCGCGTCACCCAGCTCGCGGTGATCTGCACGTACTTCCTGGCCGCCTTCGCCAAGCTGCGCTTCGGCGGCCTGGACTGGCTGACCGGCTCGGTGCTGGCTCGCGCGATCATCCGGCGCGGCACCGACCTGGCCGACCTCATCGCCCAGGTGCCGCACCTGCTGATCGTCGCCCAGTTCGGCATCGTCGCGTTCGAGCTGCTCAGCCCGGTGGTCTTCCTGCTGCCGGCCCGCTGGCGGCTCGCCATGGTCGGCTTCTTCTACTCGTTCCACGTCGTCACCATCGCGACCATCACGATCTCGTTCGCGCCGCACCTGGCCGCGATGACCAGTTTCCTGCCGCTGGAACGGGTCCGCCCGGTGGTCTGGGCCCGCCGGCTCGCCGGCCGGGACACCCCCGGATCGACCTCGACGGACGTCGACACCGCATCGCCGCCGCCTGACCAGGAGCGGGTCGGCGCCAGCACGGACCGGACACCGCTCGGCGATCAGGCCCCGGTGGTCGGACGTCCGGCCGGACCGTAGAGCCGCTCGCGCGCCTCCTGCGGCAGCGAGCACGCCGCCGTGCCGCCCGGCAGGCGGTGCCGGTTGCGCGCCACCCAGCGGTACACCGGCCAAGCCGCCGCGCGCACCGGCGGGAACCGCAGGCCCGCCCCGGCCATCCGCCAGACCGGGCCGCTGTCGGCGAGCAGCTTCGCGATGGCATCCGGACCGGCGGCACGTACGCCGTCCGCCCCCACCCACTGCACGGCCTCCTCGCACTCGGCCACGGTGAGACCGAGCGCGTCCAGGTCGGAGAACTGCCAGGGCACCACCCGCGCGCCCGTGGGAATCCGGCGAGCGATGAACTCGGCGCACTGCGTGCAGAACGCGCAGTCCCCGTCGTAGACGAAGGTCGACGTCTCCATACCGTCCATCCTCCCCTCTCCGACCACCCGAACGACCACCGGTGTACGGCGGGTCACTTGCACTCCACTCGTACGCGTGTTCGAATAGTGGCCATGCGCTGGGACAACCTCACCGCTCCCCCGGTTGAGGGAGACCCCGAGCGGGCAGCGCCAGCGACACCACCCCTGCCGCTGGCGCTGCCCGGCGCCGTCGCCCGCACCTTCGACACTCCCGAGTTCGCCGGGATGACCTTCTACGAGGTGCAGGCCAAGTCGATCCTCAATCGGGTGCCCGGGCAGTCCCGCGTCCCGTTCGAGTGGACAATCAACCCATATCGGGGCTGTTCCCATGCTTGTGTTTACTGTTTCGCGAGAAATACCCACACTTATTTGGATCTCGACGCCGGTGCGGACTTCGACCGGAAGGTGATCGTCAAGGTCAACGCCGGTGAGCTGGTCCGACGGGAGTTGGGCGGGCCGAAGTGGCGGGGCGCGCACGTGGCGATGGGCACCAACGTGGACTGCTACCAGCGGGCCGAGGGTCGCTACCGGCTGATGCCGCAGATCATCGCGGCCCTGCGGGACTTCGCCAACCCGTTCTCGATCCTCACCAAGGGCACGCTGATCCTGCGCGACCTGCCCCTGCTGCGGCAGGCCGCCGAGGTCACCACCGTGGGCATCTCCTTCTCGGTGGGGTTCGTCGACGAGCAGCTCTGGCGTTCCGTCGAGCCGGGCACGCCGCATCCTCGCCGCCGGCTGGACGCGGTCCGGGCGCTCACCGACGCCGGCTTCTCCGTCGGGGTGCTGATGGCCCCGATCCTGCCCGGCCTCAGCGACAGCGACGAGTCGATCGACGCCACCGTGTCGGCGATCGCCGCGGCCGGTGCGACGAGCGTGACCGCCCTGCCCCTGCACCTGCGTTCCGGCGCTCGGGAGTGGTACGCGCACTGGCTCGCCCGGGAGCACCCGCACCTCGTGCCCCGCTATCGCGAGCTCTATCGGGCCGGCGCGTACGCCCCACAGGCCTACCAGCGGGAGTTGACCGCGCGGGTGCGGATCGCGTCCCGCCGGCACGGCCTGCACCGCGGGGAGCGGGGCGACAACCGCAGCCTGCCCGAGCCACCCGCAGCGCCGGCCTCCGAACAGCTCACCCTGCTCTAGGGCAGAGCTACAGTCGGCGGGTGCGTACCGCTTCGCAGATCCTCGCCGACTCCGCCGTGATCGCCGTCGTGGGCGCGTCCCGCGACCCGTTGAAGGCCGCGCACGGCGTGCCGTTGCAGATGCAGCGGTACGGCTGGCGCATCATCCCGGTCAACCCGACGGTCGACGAACTGTTCGGGGAGCGGGCGTACAAGTCGCTTGCCGACATCCCGCATCCGGTCGACCTGGTGGACGTGTTCCGGCCGGCGGCCGACGCCGTGCAGGTGGTTCGGGACGCGGCGGCGATCGGCGCCCCGGCGGTCTGGCTGCAACTGGGCATCGTCTCGGCCGAGGCGCGGCGGATCGCCGAGGAGGCCGGCATGGACTACGTCGAGGACCGCTGCCTGATCGTCGAGCGAGCCGCCGCCAACCTGACCCGCCTGACCTGACCCCACCCCGCTCCCGGTGGTCGGCGGCAGGGACACCGTGCCCGCCGCCGCGGACGACCTCGGCGGGGAGCGTGATGCCGGTGAGTCATATTGATGCCTCACAGTCATCACGCTCTTGACCGACGACGGCGCTGGACGTCCGAGCGGAGGGTGTCGGCGGCGGGCAGAGCGACCAGACGACCGGCGACCGGATCAGCAGGCGCGGGTCAGAGCTTGTACTCCTTGAGCAGGCCGCGGGAGATGATGGTCTTCTGGATCTCCGAGGTGCCCTCGCCGATGAGCAGGAACGGGGCCTCCCGCATCAGCCGCTCGATCTCGTACTCCTTGGAGTAGCCGTAGCCGCCGTGGATGCGGAACGCCTCCTGGACGACCTCGGCGCAGTATTCGGAGGCGAGCAGCTTGGCCATCCCGGCCTCGACGTCGTTGCGCTGGCCGGCGTCCTTGAGACGGGCGGCGTTGACCATGAGGGCGTGCGCGGCCTCGATCTTCGTGCCCATTTCGGCGAGCTTGAAGGCGATCGCCTGGTGCTTGGCGAGCGGCTGGCCGAACGTCTTGCGCTGCTGGGCGTAGCTGACCGCCAGTTCGAAGGCGCGGATGGAGATGCCGCAGGCGCGGGCGGCCACGTTGACCCGGCCCACCTCGATGCCGTCCATCATCTGGTAGAAGCCTCGGCCGACCCGGTCGGCGCCGCCGAGGATCGCGGAGTCGGGCACGGTCACCCCGTCGAGGATCATCTCGGTGGTCTCGACGCCCTTGTAGCCCATCTTCTCGATCTTGCCGGGGATGGTGAGGCCGGGGGCCGTCTCGCCGAAGCCCGGCTCCTTCTCCAGCAGGAACGTGCTCATGTTGCCGTAGACGGAGTCCGCGCCGGTGTCGGTCTTGACCAGGGTGGCCACCACCGAGGAGTACGCCCCGTTGGTCAGCCACATCTTCTGGCCGTTGAGCACGTAGTTGTCGCCCTCCCGTACGGCCCGGCTCTTGATCGCCGCGACGTCGGAGCCGGTCTCCGGCTCGGACATGGAGAACGCGCCGCGTACCTCGCCGGTGGCCATCTTCGGCAGCAGGCGGGCCTTCTGCTCGGCGGAGCCGTGCTGGGAGATCAGGTACGCCACGATGAAGTGGGTGTTGACGATGCCGGAGATCGACATCCAGCCCCGGGACAGTTGCTCCACCACCAGCGCGTAGGTGAGCAGTGATTCGCCGAGCCCGCCGTACTCCTCGTCGATGGTGAGGCCGAACAGGCCCATCTCGCGCATGCCGTCGAGGATGTCGGTGGGGTACTCGTCGGCGTGCTCCAGCCGCTGCGCGTGCGGGATGATCTCCTTGTCGGCGAACTCCCGGACGGTCTCCAGGATCGACGTCTGCACATCGGTCAGGCCGGGCGTCTGGGCGAGTCGGGCCATCTCAGCCTCCGGGGATCCGCGCACTACTCGTGGGTAACTGAACGCTGGGTCAGTATCGGCCTCCCGCACCGACGAGGCCAAGGTGACCAGTCCACACAACCGCTGTGAAAAGGTTCACCGCTACGGGTAGCGTCCGGCAAGAGGGACTTTTCCGGCACCGGCAGGAGGAGGACAGCGCGTGAGCCACCCGCCGCCGTCGGGACCACCAGCAGACGAGCAACCGCCGTCACCCTACGAGCCACCCCGGGACCAGTCGCCGTACGCGCCGCCGCCGGCCGGCCAGTCGCCGTACGCGCCGCAGCCGGACCAGCCGGCGTTCGAGCTGCCGACGGAACGCTCACCGTACGGGCCGCCAGCCGACGAACCATCGCCGTACGGGCAGCAGGGGCCGCACCAGTCGGGGCACTGGGGTCAGCAGCCGCCGTACCCCCCGCAGGGCCCCTACGCCCAGTACGGCCCGCCGCCGTCCGGACCGGGTCGGGGCACCAACGTGCTGGCGATCCTGTCGCTGGTCTTCGCCTTCGTCTTTCCGCCGGCCGGCGCCGTGCTCGGTCACGTCGCGAAGCGGCAGATCCGCACCAGCGGCGAGGAGGGCGACCAGCTCGCCACCTGGGGGCTGATCCTCGGGTACGTGTTCACCGGGCTCACCGTGCTGGCCTGCTGTGGCTGGCTGGCCCTGGTGGCTCTCGGTAACACCGGCGACAGCGGGGGCTACTGACCCGCCGCGCCGGTCAGCGGAACCGGGCCTCGCGGACGCTGTTGCCGCCGTCCACCACGAGCATCTGACCGGTGATGTACGAGGCGGCCGGCGAGCAGAGGAAGCTGATCGCGGCGGCGACCTCGTCCGGAGTGCCCGGTCGACCCACCGGCGTGCCCAGCCCCTGCTTGATCTCGGCCATCGTGGACGCCGCGGTGTAGATGGTGCCGGGCGCCACCGCGTTGACGGTCACCCCGTCCGCGATCATCTCCATGGCCAGCGCCCGGGTCAGCCCGACGACCCCGGCCTTCGCCGCCGCGTACGCGGCCTCGGTGGGCAGGGCGTTGACCGGGCCGGCCGTGGCCGACAGGTTGACGATCCGGCCCCAGCCCCGCTCGGCCATCCCACCGATGAACGCCCGACTGCACAGGAACGCGGTGGACAGGTTGCGGTCGATCTCGCCGCGCCACTCGTCGTAGGTCAGCTGGGCGACCGGTCGCAGCACCCCCTGGCTGGCTCGACTGGCCAGGCCGGCGTTGTTGACCAGCACCTCGACGTCGCCCAACTGCTCGGCGACCGCGTCGGCCAGCGCGCCGACCTCGGACTCGTCGGTGAGGTCCGCGACGAATCCGGTCACCCCCAGCTCGGTCGCCCGCTCGTGGATGCGCCGGGTGGTGGAGACGATGGCCACGCGCGCGCCCAGGTCGGCGAGGCGCCGGGCGGTGGCGTACCCGATGCCGTCCGGGCTGCCCGCCCCGGTCACCAGGGCGACCCGCCCGTCGAGGCGCATGGTCACCGGGTCGGCGAGCGCGACCGGCTCATCCGGGCCCGGGCTGCCCGCCGGCGTGGCCGCGCGGGCGCGCCGGGCCCCACCCGGGCGGCTGACGTCCCGTCTGGGTCGGCTGCCGGAACGGTCCGCGGCGCGCGCGTCGAATGCCATGCCAGGATCCTGCCCGTTAGGACCGGTCCGAGCAACGCGGCACCCGGTAGTGGGGGCAACGGGTTTGGTCACCCCTGGCTACCCTGACGGCGCACCCGACCTGACGGAGAGAGCTCGCATGACCAATCCCCCGCCGCCCGGCAACTGGTCCGACCCCACGTGGTCGGCCCAGCCGTCGAGCCACGCACCGGATCCGACCCTCGTGGCCGGTCAGCCGGTGCCCGCCCAACCCGGCCCTGCCGACCCGTACGCGCCGGTCGACCCGTACGCCGGGGGCCAGCCGCCGTTCGGTGAGCCGATGAAGGGTTACGCACCGCCGGCCTACGGCCCACCCGGTTATCCCCCGCAGTACCCCGGCTACGGCTACCCGCAGAAGACCAACGGGATGGCGATCGCGGCGCTGGTGCTCGCGCTCGTCGGTATCGCGTCCTGCATCACCGCGCCGGTCGGCGCGATCCTCGGGCACGTGGCGCAGAAACAGATCCGGCTCAGCGGCGAGGGCGGTGCGGGGATGGCGAAGGCCGCCATCATCGTCGGGTGGATCCTCACCGGGCTGCTCGGGCTGCTGATCCTCTTCTACGTTGGCGCGATCATCCTCGCGGTCACCACGGGCGCGAGCAGCGACAGCAGCTACTGACCGACGGGCGGGGTCGACGTACCGCCGACTGTCGGGCCGGACCGACGGCCGGCGGCGGTCGTCCCGGCCCGACCGGTCATTCGGCCGGTGGGGTGAACGACGAGGTTCGGCTCATCCCGGCGGCCCGGCCCTTGGCGGCGATGACGAGCGCCATCTTGCGGGAGGCCTCGTCGATCATCTCGTCGCCGAGCATCACCGCGCCCAGCTTGCCGCCGGCCTCGGAGGTGTAGTGGTCGTACGCGTCGAGGATCAGCTCGGCGTGGTCGTAGTCGGCCTGCGCCGGCTGGTAGACCTCGTTGGCGGCGTCGATCTGACCCGGGTGCAGCACCCACTTGCCGTCGAAGCCCAGCGCCGCCGAGCGCTTGGCCACCGCGCGGAACGCGTCGACGTCCCGGATCTGCAGGAACGGGCCGTCGATGGCCTGCTTGTCGTGCATCCGGGCGGCCATCAGGATCCGCATCAGGATGTAGTGGTACGGGTCGCCCGGATAGTCGGGGATCAGGCCGCCGACCACCATCGACTTCATGTTGATGGACGCCATGAAGTCGGCCGGGCCGAAGATGATGGTCTCCACGCGCGGCGAGGCGGCGGCGATCGCGTCCACGTTCACCAGACCGGCGGCGTTCTCGATCTGCGCCTCGATGCCGATCCGGCCGACCTCCAGGCCGAGCGTCTTCTCGATCTGGGTGAGCAGCAGGTCCAGCCAGTGCACCTGCTCGGCGGTCTGCACCTTCGGCAGCATGACGCAGTCCAGGTTCGCGCCGGCGCCCTCGACGACCTCGATGACGTCCCGGTAGGTCCACGGGGTGGTCAGGTCGTTGACCCGCACGACCCGGGTCTTGCCGGCCCAGTCGCCCTCGTTGAGCGCGGCCACGATGTTCTTGCGCGCGTCCGGCTTGGCCAGTGGGGCGACGGCGTCCTCCAGGTCCAGGAAGACCTGGTCGGCGGGCAGCCCCTGTGCCTTGCCGAGCATCTTGACGCTGGAACCCGGCACGGCGAGGCACGACCGGCGGGGACGACCGACTGCGGCCATGGATGCGCTCCTTCCAGCGTCCGGCGGGCACGCCGACGCCACCCACGAAAACTTAACGATCCTAAAGGGCGTTGTGACGCCACGGTAACCTCGCGCCATGACCGGGGTGAATGGACCTGTGGAAGATCTCACTGGGCGTCGACTGGTGGTGGTGACCGGGGCCAGCTCCGGCATCGGCCTGGCCGCCGCCGTGCACCTGGCGTGCCGGGGTGACCGGGTGGTGCTGGTCGGGCGGGACCCGGCCCGCCTGCAGGCCGCAGCCGTTCGGGTACGGGAGGCCTCCGGCGAGCGTCCGGAGCTGTTCCGGGCCGACTTCGCCAGCCTCGACGACGTGCGCCGACTGGCCGAGCAACTCCGGGCCGCGTACGACCGGATCGACGTGCTCGCCAACAACGCCGGCGCGATCGCGTTGCAACCCCTGCGCACCGTCGACGGCTTCGAGATGTCGATCCAGGCCAACCACCTCGCCCCGTTCCTGCTGACCAACCTGCTCGCCGACCGGTTGGGCCGGATCGTGGTGACCGCCTCCGGCGCACACCGATTCGGCGCACTCGACCCGGACGACCTGAACGCCCCGCTGCGCGGCTACCGCTCGATGGGCGCGTACGGCACCAGCAAGCAGGCGAACGTCCTGTTCGCCGCCGAGGCGGCGCGGCGCTGGCCGGACGTTCCCGCGTACAGCTTCCACCCCGGGGTGGTGCGCACCCGGTTCGCGAACGACAGCAGGTTGGTGGCGTTCGGCATGCGGATCATTCCGTTCCGCAGCCCGGAGAAGGCCGCCGAAACCCTGGTCTGGCTGGCCGGTCAGGACCGTTCCCGACTCGTCGACGGCGCCTACTACATCGACCGTCGGGTGCGTCGCCCGTACCGGAAGGCAGCCGATCCACACCTGGCCGCCCGGCTGTGGGAGGCCAGCGCCAAGGCCGTCGGTCTCGACTGACGTGGGCGGCATGCTGACGCTCGTCGCGCTCGTCGAGTTTCCCGCCGGGGCCGAGGCCACCGGGCGGCGCTACGAGGACGCCGTGCTGGCCCTGCTCGGGCGGCACGGCGGCCACCTGGACCGGCGGCTGCGCGGCACCGACGGGCAGACCGAGGTGCACGTGATCCGCTTCGACGGACGGGCCGGTTACGAGTCGTTCCTCGTCGACCCGGAGCGGACGGCCCTGCGTGCCACTCTCGGTGACACCGCGCCGACCACCCGGGTCATCGAGGTGCACGAGGTCTAGGTCCGAGCCCTCGCGGGCCGCGCCAGCGGCGCAGCAGCGACAGCACGGCCCGGATGACGAGAACCGCCAGGACGAACCCCACCACGAGCGCCCAGAACGGCGGTGGCCCGTAGTGGGGGGGGCCGGACTCGCGTACCGCGCCGCGGATCGCGAGGTCGGCGGCGACCGACAGGTCGGTGATGCCCTCCGGCGTCCGGAAGAGCACCTCCGGCGCGGTCGCCCCCCGACGTAGCGCCACCAGCTCCACCGCCTCCGTGCCGACCTCGTGATACGGCCCCCAGGCGATGTCGTGCTCCTCCGGGCTGTCCACCGCCTCCGGACCCGGCACACCGACCAACGCGACCGCCTCGTCCGCCGAGCGCCAGCCCAGCAGCTGCACGAACGAACGGGAGCGCAACGTTGGGAACGCCGCGCCGGCCAGCGTTGTGCCGTCGGCTGCGGACCGCACCGACAGTGTCCAGGTTCTTCGGTAGGACGGAACCGGGCAGTCGGTACAGGTGGACCGGCCGAGGACAGCCACCGAACGGCCGTCCGGCAACCACGACCCGGCCCCGGCGAGCCGCCCGCCCGCCAGCGGCAGCTTCCGGTACGGCGTGGCGACCCGATCCGCGCCCGCGTCGCCCACCCGGGTCAGCCAGACCTCGTCGCGGATCTGGAGGGCGAGATCGCCGCCGTCCGACGACAGCGCGGCCGTGCGCCCTGGCGGGACCCAGGTGGTGCCGACCGGCACCCGCAGCACGTCCGTCCCACGATCCCGGTCGTAGACCCCCACGTACGGGGTGGCGTAGGTGTTCGGGGACGTGAACGTGGTGTCGTCGTCGGCGTAGACCAACCGTTTCCCGTTCGGCGCGAAGGCGAGCGGAAAGCCGTTCGGGCGATCCGGGGTGGTCTTCCCCGACGTCAGGTCGAGGAGGGAATCGCCCACCCAGACGTACCGGCCGTCCGGGGAGAGCATCGCCTCGAAACCCGCGACGGCCGGATCGCCGTTCAGCACGCGGTACCGGTCGTCGTCGGCGGCCACCACACCCATCCGGGTCTCGAACCAGTTGGTGCGCACGGCGGGACCACCGAAGAGCATCGCCGCCACGCCAGGTGCCGAGTAGCCGACCGAGGCGGTCCGCAGCGGCGGGTCGACGAGCCTGGTGGGCAGGCCCGGGGTCTCGTGCCGCGGGCCCGCGGGCAGCGGCAGGGCCACCGGGTGCAGCGCGTACCCGGTGCCGAGAAGGAGGACCAGGACGGCGAGCGCGCCGGCGACGACGGCCCGGCGACGGCGGTGCCGGGTCCGCGCCGCGTCGAAGAGCCCCTCCGGTACGCGCGCCGGCGGCACGTCGTCGGCGAGGCGGCGCAGCGCCGCGGAGAGTCGGGCGGTCACCGGGCCACCTCCTGCGGGTCACGGCCGACGAGTTCGGCCAGTTCGGGGGCGAGGACGCGGAGTCGGCCGAGGGCGTGGCGGGTCTGACTCTTCACGGTGCCGACCCGGCAGCCGAGCAGTTCCGCGGTCTCCGTCTCGGTGCGGTCCTCGTAGTAGCGCAGCACGAGGACCGCACGCTGCCGCACGGTCAGCCGGGCCAACGCCGCCGACAGCACCAGGCGCAGATCGGCGTCGTCATCCGGACCGGATCGTTCCGGCAGCGCCCCGCCCAGCCGCTCCGCCGGGCGAGCCCGCCGCCAGCGCCACCAACTGGCGGCCTGGGTGCAGAGCACCCGACGCAGGTACGCGGGTGGGTCCTCGATCCGCTCCCAGCGCACGGCGACCCGAGCCAGCGCGACCTGGACCAGGTCCTCGGCGTGGTGCCGATCGCCGGTCAGCAGGTACGCGAACCGGGTCAGCCCGGCGGTCTCCGCCCGGACGAAATCGACGAAGCCGTCCCGGGTGCGGTCCTCAGTCGTCAACGGATCGCCCTCCTCACCCGGATAGACGCCGGGCGGGTCCGCCGCGGAGGGAACCAGTGTCCAGGTTCCTCACCTCGCCGCAGCGCCGTCGCGCGGTCAGTCGGCCAGCGGGGTCGGGTCGGTCGGCAGCGCGGTCGGCGCGACCCGGCGAGCGGCCCGACCACCGCCGAGCACCACCACCGCCACCCCGACCAGCAGCAGCGCCATCCCGACAAGCGCGTACGGGCGGGGCAGCTGCCCCAGCCACGCCCAGCCGAGCAGGGCCGCGCCGGGGGCTTCCAGCAGGATCAGCACGCTCACCGTGGTCGCCGAGATCTTCCGCAGGGCGTAGTTGAACATCGAGTGCCCGAGCAGCTGGGCACCGGCCACCAGGGCCAGGATGGCCAGCCACGTGTGCCCGTCGAACCCGGTCAGCCGTACGCCGCCGACCAGGCACACCAGCAGCAGGATCAGCGCGCAGATCCCGTAGCAGATGGTGGTGTACGTGGTGGTGCTGATGCTGGCGCGGGCCCGCTCGCCGAAGGCGGTGTAGCCGGCCGCGAACACGCCGCCGGTCAGCGCCAGCACGTCACCGAGGACGGCCGCGCCGGAGACACCCACGTCCGTCCCGGTGGTGATCGCCGCACCGCCGACCGCCACCGCGATGCCGAGCCACACCACCCGGGGCAACCGCCGCCCCTGGGCGCGGGCGATCAGCCCCTGCCAGACCGGCTGCGTGGCGACCAGGGCGGTGGACGTGGCAACCGAGGTGAGCTGGGCGCTCGGCACCCAGGTGGCGAAGTGCCCGGCGAGCGCGACCCCGGCCAGAACGCAGAACAGGCCCTCCCGCCGTCCCGCCCCCACGGTCAACCTGCGGAACTCGGCGCGGCGCCGGGCCAACGAGAAGGGGCTCAGCACGGCCACCGCGAGCAGGTTGCGCCAGAACGCGATGGCCAGCGCGGGAGCGGCCGCGTACGCGATCAGCGGCGCGGACGACGACACGGCGACCACGGCCAGGCCGACCGCGCCGGTGGTCGACAGGTCCGGGGACGGACGGTGCGGAGGTGGGGACACGGGACGTAATCCTCACACGTATGACGGACAACACGGACCGTCAGCACTCCGTTACGATCACGCGGGTTCGCGCCGGCGACCCTCGACCGGCCGGAGGCGTTTTGCCATGCCCAGCTACCAGGCGGTCCTGTTCGACTTCTTCGGCACCCTGACCCGTTCGGTGCAGCGCGGTGTCGCGCACGTCGGCACCGCCGAGCTCCTCGGGTGTCCCACCGAGATCCTGACCGAGGTGCTGAACCGCACCTACTACGAGCGGGCCAGCGGCCGGCTCGGCGACGCGGAGGCGACCCTGCGCTGGGTCTGCGCCCAGGCCGGCGTACACCCCAGCGACCACGCGGTGCGGGCGGCGGTGGCGTCCCGGCACCGGGCGGTCCGCGCGGACACCTGGCTGCGGGCCGAGGCCGTGCCCGTCCTGGCGGCCCTGCGCCAACGCGGCCTGCGGACCGGCGTGATCAGCGACTGTACGCACGAGCTGCCGGCCTTCCTGCCCCAACTCGCGGTCGCCCCACTGCTCGACGTGCGGGTGTTCTCGGTGCAGGTCGGGCGATGCAAGCCGGATCCGGTGCTCTACCTGACCGCCTGCCAGCGGCTCGGGCTGGCGCCGGCGGACTGCCTCTACGTCGGTGACGGCGGCAGCCAGGAGCTGACCGGCGCCGAGCGGGCCGGGATGACCGCCGTCCGACTCGCCGCGCCGGACCTGGCCACGCACATGGTGTTCAACGCCGACCTGGACTGGCAAGGCCCCACGCTCGGCGCACTGGGTGAGGTGCTCACCCTTGTCGACAGCTACGTCGACGTGGTCCCGGCCGGCTGACCCCAGCAGCGGCGGCGGCCCCCTCGTGGGCGGTCGCCGTCAGCGGCGACGGACCCGGTGCAGGCGGAACGGTTTGCGGGTGGCCCGGACCGCCGGGGTGGGCCGGGGTGGCTCGGCCTGGGCGTCGGCGGGCAGGTCCGCGCCGGCCAGCGACGTACCCGCCGGGGTGAGCCGGTTCACCGCGCACCCGTCGGATGCCCAGCGGGCCACCAGGTCGGCGGTCGGACCCGGTGCGTTGAGGCGCTTCGCCGCGACCAGCGGCGCGGCGGTGTCCCACGCCTCGGTGCCCGGCAGCACCCGGCTCACCCGGGCCGGCCAGGTGACGATCCGACCGCCGTGATCGCCGCGCAGGGTGACCTGCGCCTCGGTCGCGTCGGCCAGCCCCGGCGCGGCCTGCTCGCCCGGCCCGGAGACCACCAGCAGCGCGCCCTCCAGTGGGGCGCACCAAAGGGCGAGCGCCGGCCCGCCGGACACGCTGACCCAGGCCACGGCGGCCTTCTTCATCGCCTCGTCGACAAGCGGTGTGCCCCCGGGGGCGTTCTCGTCCGTCACACCCGCATCCTCCCGCATCGGCACCCCAGCTCACCCCACGAAGGGCGGGACGGTGATCTCGCCCCGGGCCACCGGCATCACCTGACCGGCGACCGTCGCGCCGACCGCCACCCCGTCCACCGCGGTGACCGTGCACGCCAGCGCGGACGGGCGGTTCATCTCCACACCCTGACGCACCGCGTACTCCGACAGCCCCACACCGGGCAGCAGCCCGGTCGCCACCAGCCAGACGCCGAGGCCGAGCGCCGCCGAGCCGGTCGCCGGGTCCTCCGGGACGCCCATCCCCGGCACGAACACCCGCGCGTGCGCGGTTTGCGTGGCGGCGTCCCAGGAGAAGACGCTGACGTGCGACACCCCGTACCGCTGCGCCGCCGCCGCGTTCACCCGCGCGCGGGCCACCGACTCCGGACGCACCGGCAGGTACGGGAACTCCAGCCCGCAGCCCGCGACGCGGGGAGCGGGACCGACGTGGTCGTCCGCGGTCAACCCGGCGATCTCCAGCAACGGCTCCGGGTCCAACTCGGGGCCGAGGGTCGGGGTGCCACCGGTCAGCGTCGCCCCGGTCGCGGTCACCTCGATCGGCAGCACTCCGGCATGGCACTCCTGGGTGACCTGCCCCACACCGAACATGCCCCGCCGGCTCGCGGTCACCGCCGCGCCGACGCTCGGGTGCCCCGCGAACGGCAACTCCTCGACCGGCGTGAAGATCCTGGCCCGGTAGGTGGCACCGAACTGGGTCGGTGGCAGCACGAACACCGTCTCGGACAGGTTGAACTCCAGCGCGAGCGCCTGCATCTGCTCGGTGGCCAGCGCCTCCGCGCCGAACACCACGGCCAGCGGGTTGCCGGCGAAGGGGCGGTCGGTGAAGACGTCCACGATCTCGTAGGCCAAGGTCGACATGTTGATAAACACTAGGCGCTTAGGCTGGTGCCCGTGAGCACGCCGACCCGGGTCTACATCGCCCGTCTCGCCGGAGTCGCCGTCTTCGACCCGAACGGTGACCAGGTGGGGCGGGTTCGCGACGCCGTGGCCCGGCTGCGGGCGACCAAGCGCCCCCCGGAGGTGGTGGGTCTCGTCGCCGAGATGCCGATGCGTCGCCGGATCTTCCTGTCCATCAACCGGATCACCTCCATCGACGCGGACGCCGTCGTGCTCGGCTCCGGCACCCTCAACCTGCGCCGCTTCGAGAAGCGCCCGAACGAGCTGCTGGTCCTCCAGGAACTCCTCGACCGGCGGGTGCAGCTCGACCCGGGCGGCCAGCCCGGCGCCGTCGTGGACGTCGCGATGGAGTGCACCCGCGGCGGTGAGTGGTCGTTGACCCGCGTCGCCGTACGGGAGCAGACCGGCCGGCTCAGCCGCCGCGGCCACCTGCACCAGGTCGAGTGGGACCGGGTGCGCGGGCTCAGCGGCATCGCCGACAACCGGGGTACGGCCAACCTGCTCGCCGTCCTGGAGGACATGCGCCCCGCCGACCTGGCCAACGCGCTTCAGGACCTGCCCGACGCACGGCGTAACGAGGTGGCTGCCGCACTGGACGACGAGCGGCTGGCCGACGTGCTCAGCGAGCTGCCGGAGCACGACCAGGTGGAGATCCTCGCCGCACTGGACCGGGAACGGGCCGCGGACGTACTGGAGGAGATGGACCCGGACGACGCGGCCGACCTGCTCAACGAGCTGCCCCCACCGGAGCAGGACGTGCTGCTGGACCTGATGGAGCCGGACGAGGCCGACCCGGTGCGCCAGCTCCTGAAGTACACCCCCGGCACGGCGGGCAGTGTGATGACCTCGGAGCCGGTCATCCTCCCGCCGGACGCCACCGTCGCCGAGGCGCTGGCCCGGATCCGGGAACCGCAGCTCTCCCCCGCCGTCGCCGCGCAGGTCTTCGTGACCCGGGCGCCACAGAACACCCCGACCGGTCGCTACCTGGGCATGGTGCACTTCCAGGCGCTGCTGCGTGAACCACCGGCCGACCTGCTGGGCAAGGTGGTGGTCAACGACATCGACCCACTGCGCCCGACCACCCCGCTGCCGGAGATCACCCGTCGGATGGCCACCTACGACCTGGTCGCCATGCCGGTGATCGACCGGAGCAACCGGCTGGTCGGCGCCGTGACGGTGGACGACGTGCTGGACCACTCGCTCCCCCGGGACTGGCGGGACCGCGACGCCCTGGCCGCCCCGGGCACCACCGACGCGACGCTGGACGGCGCGGATGGCTGAGCGGCGGCGGAACGAACGCCTCGACCAACCGCGTGAGCCCCGGGGCATCAAGCTGCCCCGGTTCGACGCGGAAGCGTTCGGCAGGTGGTCGGAGGGCATCGCCCGGGGCATGGGCACCGCGAACTTCATCGTCGTCATGACGGTGGTGATCACGATCTGGTTCCTCTGGAACACGTTGGCCCCGGCGGACCTGCGCTTCGACCCGTACACCTTCACGTTCTTGACCCTGG
Organism: Micromonospora sp. NPDC085948; assembly: GCF_040686315.1. Taxonomy (NCBI): domain Bacteria; kingdom Bacillati; phylum Actinomycetota; class Actinomycetes; order Micromonosporales; family Micromonosporaceae; genus Micromonospora; species Micromonospora sp. NPDC085948. The sequence continues at coordinate 686,962 of NZ_JBFBJW010000001.1, forward strand.
TGCTGTCGTTGCAGGCCAGCTACGCGGCGCCGCTGATCCTGCTGGCGCAGAACCGGCAGGCCGACCGGGACCGGGTGGCCCTGGAGGAGGACCGGCGGCGAGCCACCGCGCAGAAGGCGGACACCGAGTACCTGGCGCGGGAGATCGCGGCACTGCGGATCGCGTTGGGTGAGGTGGCGACCCGCGACTTCCTCCGCTCCGAGCTGACCCGGCTGGCCGAGGAGCTGGACGAGGCGGGGCAACGCCGGCAACGCCTGGAACGCCGCCAGCAGGACCGGGACAGCCGGCAGGAGAAGCGGAGCCACCGGCCGACCGACGGTGTCGGCCTGGACGAGCCGCGCGACGACCTGGACGGCGACTTCACCCGGGACGTCCGGCCGGACGGCACCGGGCCGCGCCTGCCGGAGGGCTGATCCGTGGGGTCATCGATTGGCTCACACCACCCCGGGCAGCAGCGGCAACGGATGCCCCGCGACGTAGCATTGCGGGCATGTCAGCACCCGTGAGCACCGTCGAGGACGCGATCCAGGCCGCCCTGGCCACCGTCAACGACCCGGAGATCCGCCGGCCCATCACCGAGCTGGGCATGGTCCGCTCCGCCACGATCGCTGCCAGCGGCGTCGTACGCGTCGAGCTGCTGCTCACCGTCGCCGGTTGCCCGCTCAAGGACAAGCTGCGTACGGACATCACCACCGCGCTCGCCGCGGTGCCCGGAGTGACCGGTGTGGAGATCGACTTTGGGGTGATGACCCCCGAGCAACGACAGTCGTTGCAGTCGCAGCTGCGCGGTGGCGGCGCCGCCACCGAGGAGCCCGTCATCCCGTTCGCGCAGCCCGGCTCCCGCACCCGCGTGTACGCGGTGGCCAGCGGCAAGGGTGGCGTCGGCAAGTCCAGCGTGACGGTCAACCTGGCGGCGGCGCTCGCCGCTCGTGGGCTCTCCGTCGGCGTGGTCGACGCGGACATCTACGGCCACTCGGTGCCCCGGATGCTCGGCACGGAGGCCCGGCCCACCCGGGTCGAAGACATGATCATGCCGCCGCAGGCGCACGGCGTGAAGGTGATCTCCATCGGCATGTTCACCTCGGGCAACGCCGCCGTGGTGTGGCGCGGCCCGATGCTGCACCGGGCGTTGCAGCAGTTCCTGGCGGACGTCTACTGGGGCGACCTGGACGTGCTCCTGCTCGACCTTCCCCCGGGCACGGGTGACGTGGCCATCTCGCTGGCCCAACTGCTCCCCAACTCGGAGATCCTGATCGTCACCACCCCGCAGACCGCCGCCGCCGAGGTGGCCGAGCGGGCCGGCGCGATCGCCCTGCAGACCCACCAGCGGGTGGTCGGCGTCATCGAGAACATGTCCTGGCTGGAGCTTCCGGACGGCTCCCGGATGGAGATCTTCGGCTCCGGGGGCGGCACGGCCGTCGCCGAGTCGCTGAGCCGGACCATCGGCGCTCAGGTGCCGCTGCTCGGTCAGATCCCGCTGGACACCCGGGTCCGTGAGGCCGGCGACGCGGGCAACCCGATCGTGCTGGCCGAGCCGGAGTCCCCGGCCGCGCAGGCCCTCGGCACCATCGCCGACCGGCTCGCGCTGCGCCGTGAGTCGCTGCTCGGCAAGCCGCTCGGTCTGAAGCCCGCCGGCCGCTGACCACCACGTCCCACCGCCAGCCCGTCGGCCGCTGTTGGCCGGCGGGCTGAGTCGTGTCGGTGGGTGGCCGCAGCCGGCACAGCCCCGGCGTAGCCGGCACCGCCGCGTAGCCGGCACCGCCGCGTGATCGACTCGGGTTTCTGAAAGTCGCGGCGTCCTGGGCCGGTTGAGGGGCCGAATTCCTGAAAATCGAGTCGATCAAGGCACCGAGCGCGGGCGGGGCCGGTCGATCGCGAGCGCGGGCCGGGCGGGCGGGCCGGGCGGGCGGGCCGGGGGGCGGGCCGGGCGGGCGCGGGTCGGTCAGGTGGCGTCGTCGTAGCTGGCGCGGGGTGCCGGGGTGGTGCTGCCGGTGGCCGTGGTGGGCCGCGTCCCGTTCGACCGCAGGTCGGCGGCGCTGGCCACGTCCTTCAGGTCGTCGTGCACGCCGCTGACGTCCGCGCGGAGGTTGTCGTAGACGCCCTGCAACGGCTTGCGGATCGCCGCCTCGTCCTCCTCGCTGAGGAGGTGCTTGCGGATGAAGGCTTTCGGGTGCAGGTCTTCCAGCTGGATGTCGGTGCCCAGCTCACGACTCAGGTCGCCGGTGGCGTTGCGGGCCATGTTTCGCAGGTTGCGCACCAGCCGCAAGCCGTCGTTGATGACCGCGGGCAGCCGATCACCGAAGATCAGTAGCGCCAGGAGCAGCAGCGCCCCGATCTCCCACCAGTTCAGGTTCTCGAACATCCCGCTGGCCTCCTCTCCGCGTCAGCAGCAAGACTACGCACGCCAGGCGGCGTTCGAGCAAGGGGTGAGCCGTGTTCACTTCGCGTCGGCGGCGAGAGTTACCGAGGTGTTCTGCCGGTCGGAGCCCCGTCGAAACTCGACGGATACCACCGAGCCCGGCGCGAACTTGCGAACCAACGCGGTCAGGTCCGTCGGCTCGGTCATCGGCCGACCATTGATCTTGAGGATGACGTCACCAACCTTCAACCCGGCGCTGTCCGCCGGGCCGGACGGCGCCACCTCCGCCAGCCGCAGGCCACCCCCGGCGACCCCGGTCGGGCCGTCCGCCCGGGCACCGATCACCGTACGCCGGGCCTTGCCGGTGCCGATGATGTCCTGGGTCACCCGCTTGGCCTGGTTGATCGGGATGGCGAAGGCGAGCCCGATGTTGCCCGCCTCCTGCCCCTCGGCGACAAGTGACTTGATTGTCGAGTTCACCCCGACCACCCGCCCGGCGCCGTCGACCAACGGCCCGCCCGAGTTGCCGTGGTTGACGGCCGCGTCGGTCTGGATCGCCGCGTAGTAGCGGATCGGACCACCGGGCTCGCCGGCCTGCATCGTCCGGTCCAGGGCACTCACGATGCCGGCGGTGACCGTGTTGGCCAGCGACAGCGGCGAGCCGATGGCGAGCACCGGGTCACCGACGGCCAGGGCGTCGGAATCGCCGAACTCCACAGGTCGCAGCCCGCTACGGCTCACCTTGATCACCGCGATGTCCGACTCCGGATCCTGACCGACGATTGTCGCCGGCGCGGTGCTGCCGTCGTTGAAGACCACCGAGGCCTTGCCGCTGCCGCCGGCCACCACGTGGTCGTTGGTGATCACGTGGCCGTCGGCGGTGGCGACGAAGCCGGAGCCCTCGCTGGTCCCGCCGAGGCTGCTCACGCGGACGGTGACCACGCTGGGCAGGACACGTTCGGCGACACCGGCAAGCGATTCCGGCTTGCGCTGGGCCAGCGCGGGGGGCTCTGCCGGCGCACCGCCGAGCACCACTCCGGCAGCCCCGCCGCGAACCGCGAACGCGTAGCCCAGCGCCCCGCCGAGGGTGCCGGCCAGCAGCGCGGTGATCACGGGAATGAGCAGCAGTTGGCGTAGCGTCGGTCGACCCGGCGCGTCCGGATCGGTGACCGGCTCGGGCTCGGAACCGGCCGCCACCACCCCCGGCACCACCACCGCGGTCGGCGCGGCCGGGTCCCGCCAGGGATCGGCGAGCGCGTCCGACCACCAGGGCGACGCCCCGGCCGTCCCGGGTCCGCCCGCGACAGGTACCGGCCAACCCGGTGACGGCCCCACGGGCGGCACCGGCGGGTATCCGGCTGCCGGCACGCCTGCCGGCGGCACAACTGGCGCACCCCCCGGCGGCCCCACGGGCGTGCTCCCCGGCGGCCCCATGACGGGCATGCTGCCCGGCGGCACCACTACGGGCATGCTGCCCGGTGGCACCACAGCAGGCGTGCTGCCGGCCCCCGGCATGGATGGCGATCCCACCGGCGGGGCCTCTGCCCCGGGCGGTCGCGCCGGAGCCGGAGTCTCACCGCCCCGGCGCCAGTCCCAGCCGTCGGTCACGTCGGTGCCTCCCAGTCCGTCCCCGGATCCCGCGCCGCGTCGCCCGGCCACGGGCCGGTTCGGTCGCGGCTGACGGGATACCGCTTCCAGGATTGCACGGATGCGCGCGGTGGAGTCAGCGGTTGCCCCCGGCGATCGCTTCGGGCGGAGGCCCGGCTGCGCCCCCTGGCGGTCGCCTCTACGCTCACAGTGCCAACCCGCCCCCGCACCACGCACCGCCCCCGGAGGTGCCCCATCGCCATGGTCGCCGGTACCGGCAGTTCGACGGCCCAGGCTCAGCAGTTCGCTGAGTCGTACGTCACCGAGGATCTCGTCCTGCGCACCGCCCGTAGCCTGGCCCTGGAGGTGGGCCTCGACGCGGTCACCCCGGGCGCGGGAGCGGCGTTGCGGCTGCTGGCCGCCGCCGGCAACGCCCGCGCGGTGGTGGAGATCGGCACCGGCACCGGCGTGAGCGGTGTCTGGTTGCTGCGCGGCATGCGCGCCGACGGTGTGCTCACCACCATCGACGTGGAGGTGGAGCATCAGCGGATCGCCCGGCGGATCTTCGCCGAGGCGGGCTTCGCGGCCGGCCGTACGCGGATCATCACCGGTCGGGCGCTCGACGTGCTGCCCCGGCTCGCCGACGGCGCGTACGACCTGGTCTTCGTGGACGCGGAGGCCACCGGCTTCCATGCCTGCGTGGAAGCCGCACTGCGGCTGTTGCGACCGGGCGGAGTGCTCGCGCTCAACGGCGTGTTGGCCAGCGGCCGGATCGGTGATCCGGCCGCCCGGGACGCGGAGACGGTGACGGTCCGCGAGACGATCAAGGCGGTCCGGGAGTCGGAGCACTGGATCCCCGCGCTGCTTCCGGTCGGGCACGGGGTGCTCGCCGCGGTGAAGTGCTGACCCGGGTCAGTCGACGCTGGCCAGCCAGCGCAGCAACCACCGAACGCCCCAACCGGTGGCGCCGCGGCTGACCTCGGCCTGGTCGCCGTCCGCCCAGGACGGGGCCGACATGTCCAGGTGCAGCCAGCGGTCCCGCAGCTCGCCGGTGAACTCGCGCAGGTAGAGCGCGGCCAGCACCGAACCGGCACCCTGTGTCGGCGCGCTGTAGAGATCGGCGACGTCGCTGCCCAGGTATTCGGCGTAGTCGTTGTGCAGCGGCATCCGCCAGGCCGACTCGCCCGCCGCCTCGGTCGCGGCCAGCACGTCCGCGGCCAGTTGGTCGTTCTCGCTGTACAGCGCGGCGGTGCGCTTGCCCAGCGCAACGGCGTTGGCGCCGGTGAGGGTGGCCAGGTCGAGCAGTAGGTCCGGTTCGAGCTGCTGCACCGCGTACGCCAGGGCGTCGGCGAGGACCAGACGGCCCTCGGCGTCGGAGTTGGTCGTCTCGCTCGTCGTGCCGCCGTAGTGCCGGATGACGTCGCCGGGGCGGAACGCGGAGCCGCTGACCATGTTCTCGGCGAGCGGGGCGAGCGTCGTGATGCGCACCGGCAGCCGCAGCGCGGCGGCACCGAGGGTGGCGGCGACGACCGCGGCCGCGCCGGCCATGTCCTTGCGCATCAGTTTCATCGCCGGTACCGGCTTGATCGAGATGCCGCCGGTGTCGAAGGTGATGCCCTTGCCGACCAGCACCACGTGGGTACGCGCGTCGGCGGGGTGCCAGTCCATCTCGACCAGCCGGGGGCCACTTGCCGAGCCGCCGCCCACGGCGAGGATCCCGCCGAAGCCCTCGGCGGCCAACTCGGCCGGGCCGCGAACCCGCAGTCGCAGGTCCGGCAGGTCGGCCGCGGCGGACGTCACCTGGTCGACGAACCACTGCGGGGTCTTCGTCGAGGAGGGCGTGTTGGTCAGGTCACGGGCGAGATGGGTCATCGCCGCGGTGGTCCGGGCCGTGGCGACGGTGGCCTCGAACGTGGTCGGATCGTCGAGCAGCAGGTCGATGCCGTCGAGCGTCGGCGCGTCGCCGGCCTCGGTCAGCCGGTACCGGTACGAGGCGAGCAGCAGCCCCTCGGTCAACCCGCGCACCGCGGCCGGAGTCAGCTCGCCCGGCAGCGCGATGGTGATATGCGTCTCATTCGCGGCAGACCGGGCCAGGGCCGCGCCGGCCGTCCGCCAGGCTGCCTCGCCGCCGTCGCCGATGCCGAGCAGCAGAAGCCGGCCGGGGGTACGTCCGGGGCGCAGTTGGGTGTGGATCTCGCCAGCTCGGCCGTTCAGCCGGGCCGCCGACACCAGTGCGGTCGCCTCGTCGGCCGTGTCGTCCGGCGGGGCCGCGGCGGTCGACACGGGCTCGGCCGAGGCGTCACCTCCGGCTGCCGGATCGACGGGACGGACAGGCAGGACGAGGACGTCGAGCCGGTCGGGCTCGGCGATCAGACGGATGGCGAGCACGCGGAACCGTACCTCCAGGAAAGTGTCGCGGAGCGGAACTCAGCCCACCTGCCCGCAGTGATGAAGACCCTGAGCCACCGGCGGTACCGGTGGCTCAGGGTCACGGAACGCTCCGGGCGGTGCGAGCCGCCCGGACCACTCCTTACTCAGCCGGCCGCCGCCTTCAACGCGTCACCGAGCGCGTTGGCCTCGTCGGGAGTCATCTCGACGACGAGCCGGCCACCGCCCTCCAGCGGGACCCGCATGACGATGCCCCGCCCCTCCTTGGTGACTTCCAGCGGACCGTCGCCCGTCCGCGGCTTCATCGCCGCCATGTTGTCTCCCCTCAGACCTACACCAGGGTCGGTGGGTTGCCCCACAGCCACTTCGTCACGACCACCCGCAACGGTCGCGGGGGTGTCGACAGCGATTTTCCCTGATGAACACCGCCGGACCCAAACCGGAGCAGCATTGATGTAACAGCATCTAGCTTATCTTGAGAAGGCCTGTCACAATGTGCGGTCATGCAGGCACGGTCGGCACTCTTCGACCTGTACGGCGACCACCTCCGACCGAGGGGTGGCCGCGCACCGGTTGCTGCCCTGGTCAAACTGCTGGCGCCGCTGGGAATCGCACCGCCAGCCGTTCGCACCGCCGTGTCCCGGATGGTGCGTCAGGGCTGGCTCGAACCGCTCCGGTTGATCTCCGGACCGGGATATTCGATCACACCGAAAGCCGCCCGACGACTCGACGAGGCGGCCTCCCGGATCTACCGGACCGGCCGGGTCACCTGGGACGGCCGGTTCGATCTGCTGGTGCTGGAGGCCCCGGGCTCCCGACGGGACCGCCAGCGGCTCGCCGCGAACCTGAGCTTCCTCGGCTACGGCACGCTCGACGAGCAGACCTGGGTCGCCACCCGTCCCGCCGAGGACGTCGACCTGATCCTCGCCGAGGCCGGCATCCGGTTCGAGCGGTTCAACGCCGCACACTTCGCCGGCACCCCCGGTGCGATGGGCGTGGTCCGGCGAGCATGGGACCTGACCGAGATCGGCCGCGCCTACGAGCAGTTCGTCGCGGACCAGCGCCCACTGCTCTCCGCCGTGACCGTGCGCAGCAGCGACGAGGAGGCGTACGCGACCCGGTTCCGGCTGGTGCACGCGTGGCGTACGTTCCTCTTCCGGGACCCGCAGCTACCCCCGGCGCTGCTGCCCGAACGCTGGCCCGGCACCGCCGCGGCCAGTTTCTTCGACCGGCACGCGGCCCGCCTGCGTCCGGCCGCGGACCGGTACGTCGAACAGTGCCTCGACGCCGGCAACCGCCTCGTCCGACAGAAGGGTCGTTAGACACGTGACCGAGCCGCTGCTGGTCGACCGGACCGACGCCGTCGTCACCCTCACGCTGAACCGGGCGAACGCGATGAACGCGCTCGACGTGGCGCTGAAGGAGGCGCTGCGGGACGCCCTGGCGGAGCTGGAGACCGACCGGTCCTGCCGGGCGGTCGTGCTGGCCGGGGCGGGCGGGTCGTTCAGCGCCGGTCAGGACCTGCGCGAGCACGTGGCGACGCTGGAAAGCTCCGGGAACGATCCCCTGGGCACCGTGCGGGCGCACTACAACCCGATCGCCGCCCGGCTGGCCAACCTGCCCAAGCCGGTGATCGCCGCGGTCCGTGGCATGGCCGCCGGTGCGGGCGCGTCGCTGGCCTTCCTCGCCGACATCCGCATCGGTGGCCCGACCACCAGCTTCCTGATGGCCTTCGCCAAGGTCGGCCTCGCCGCCGACACGGGCGCCTCCTGGACCCTGCCCCGGCTGGTCGGCCACGCCAAGGCGGTGGAGCTGCTGATGCTGGCCGAGCCCGTCCGTGCCGAGGAGGCCTGCCGGATCGGCCTGCTCAACCGCCTGGTGGATGACGACGAGTTGGTCTTGCCGACCGCCCAGGAGCTGGCCGCCCGCCTCGCCGCCGGCCCGACGGTCGCCTACGGGGCGATCAAGCGGCAGCTCTCCATCGCCGACGCCGGCACCCTCGCCGACGCCCTCGCGGCCGAGGCGCAGGCCCAGTCGATCTGCGGTGCCACCGCCGACCACCGGGCGGCCACGTTCGCCTTCGTCGGCAAGCAGAAACCGGTCTTCGAGGGACGCTGAACGCGATTCGCACGCCGCCCTTACCGTCCTCGAACACGGGCGGCCTAGCGTCGGCCGGTATGAGCGATCGTGAAGCGGTGGCGCACCTGCTGCGCCGGGCCACCTTCGGGCCGACCGCAGACGAGGTGGACGCCGCCGAGCGGGCCGGTCCGGCAGCGACCCTGGACCGGCTGCTCACCCCGCCCGCGACGGACCGGGGTGCGGCGGCCACGCCGATCCCCACGCTGTCCGCCGACCCGTACGCCGGGCTGACCAAGGACTCCACCCGCGAGCAGCGGCAGCAGGCCAACGCGGAGCGGCGCAAGCAGCTCCAGCAGGTCACCGCCTGGTGGCTGGACCGGATGGTGGCCGCCGAGGACGGGCTGAGCGAGAAGCTGCTCTTCTTCTGGCACGGGCACTGGGCGACAAGCGCGCAGAAGGTCAAGTCGGCCCGGGTGATGCAGGGCCAACTGGACACGCTGCGCCGGCACGGACGCGGGCCACTGGCCCCGCTCGTCACCGCGATGGTGCGCGACCCCGCCCTGATCATCTGGCTGGACGGGCAGAAGAACACCCGCAAGGCCCCGAACGAGAACCTGGCCCGCGAGCTGATGGAGTTGTTCACCCTCGGCATCGGCGCCTACACCGAGGCCGACGTGAAGGCCGGCGCGCGCGCCCTGACGGGCTGGGTGGTCGACAGGCGTACCGGGACGGCCCGCTTCGAGGCCAAGCGGCACGACCCCGGCGAGAAGACCATCCTCGGGCAGAGCGGCCGGTTCGACGCCGAGGCGTACGCCGGGCTGCTGGCCGCCCAGCCCGCGGCGGCGACGTTCGTGGCCGGCCGGCTCTGGTTCCGCTACGCCGGCACCGACGTCCCGGCACCGGAGGGCCTGGCCGGCGCGGACACCATCGCGACCCTGCGGGCGATCCTCTCGGCACCGGCCTTCGCCCAGACCAGGGGCACGCTCGTCAAGCAGCCGGTGGAGTGGCTGGTCGGGGCGCTGCGGCAGCTCGGCATCCGACCCTCCGCCCTGCCCGAGCAGGAGCACAAGCAACTACTGGCCGGCCTGAACGCGCTCGACCAGGTGCCGCTGCGACCGCCGAGCGTGGGCGGCTGGCCGGCCGGGGCCGCCTGGCTGACCACCTCGTCGTTGCAGGCACGGCTGCGGACGGCCGGGATGCTCGCCGCCGCGGTGAATCCCACGGTGCTGGCCCGGCTGACCGCCGCGCCCACCGCCGGCCGGCCGGACGCGCTGGCGCGACTGCTGGTGGTCGACGGCTGGAGCGCGCGTACCCGGGCCGCCCTCACCCCGCTGGCCGGCGATCCGCGCAAGTTGCTGGCCGCCGGCCTGGTCAGTCCCGAATACACAGTCAGCTGAGCGGAGGAGTCGACATGGACACCCAGACCCGACGCAGGTTCCTGCTGACCAGCGGGGTGGTCGGCGCGGGCGCGCTGGCCGCCGGCGCCGGCGCGTACCGCCTGCGGGACCTGCTGGACACCGGCGGGGACCGTGATCCAGAGGCCCGCACGCTGGTGCTGGTGACCCTCTACGGCGGCAATGACGGGCTCAACACGGTCATCCCGTACGGCGATCCGGCCTACCGGGCGGCCCGTCCCGAGCTGGCGTACCCCGACGGGGAGGTGCTGCGGTTGGACGACGGCTTCGGCCTCAACCCGGCACTGGCCGGTCTGCACCGGCGCTGGTCGGGCGGTGGGCTGGCGATCGTGCGCGGGGTCGGCTACCCGAAGCCGGACCGCAGCCACTTCCGGTCGATGGACATCTGGCACACCGCGCAGCCGGACCGGCCGGGAAACACCGGTTGGCTGGGTCGTTGGCTGGACTCCGTCGGTGGCGACCCCCGGCTGGCGGTCTCCTTCGAGCCGGCGCTGCCGCCACTGCTGGCCGGGGAGCGGAGCGCGGGCGCCGCCGTGCCGGTGGCCGACCGGAAGGCCGCCAAGGGGCTGCCCGCCGAGACACTGACCGCGCTCGCCGCCGCCGAGGCGGGTGAGTCGGCGGCCCGGGGCCGGGCCGCCGCCTGCTTCGCCGACCTGCGGTCGGTGGACGAGATGATCCGCCAGGTACGCGACTCCGCCGACCCGGACGCGGCGGAACCGGACGGCGAGCAGGCGCCCGCGACGGCGACCGGCGGTGCCCGCACCCCGCTGGACGCGCAACTCGACCTGGTCGCGCAGTGCGTCGAGGCCGGAGTGTCCACCCGGGCCTTCTCGGTGTCGCTCGGTGGCTTCGACACGCACGCCGACGAGAAGCAGTTGCAGGCCGTCCTGCTGGGTCAGGTGGACCGGGCGCTGACCGGGTTCGCCGACCGGATGAGCCGCACCGAGGCGGGTCGGAAGGTGGTGGTGGCGGTCTACTCCGAGTTCGGCCGCCGCGTCCGGGCCAACGCCTCGGACGGCACCGACCACGGCACCGCCTCGGACGTGCTGCTGCTGGGTGCCGGGGTGCGCGGCGGCTGGCACGGTGCACCGCCGAGCCTCACCGATCTCGACGACGGCGACCTGAAATACACGACCGACTTCCGGGACGTCTACGCCACGCTGCTGGAACGGGTGCTGGACACCGACCCGGGACCGATCCTCGCCGACTGGCGGGGACGCGTGGACAAGCTGTTCTAGTCGTCCTCTTCCGGGTCCTGGTTGGCCTCCGCGCCCAGCACGAACGCCTGCATGGCCAGCTCGTCGTCGGACGGCGAGACGAAGGCGGGCAGCTCACGCGGACCCAACTCCTGCACGTACGACCAGAACAGCCGGACCGCCTCCGCCCGCGTGCCGGCCTCGATCGGCAGGTCGAGGCTGACCAGCCAGGTGCGCCGCTCCGGGGGCGGGCCGAGCTGGTCGGCCAGCGCCCGGAAGGCCGCCGGCTCCAACGCGGTGACCGGCCCGTCGAGCGTCAGCAGGTCGGCCGGCACCGGCTCGTCGAAAACCCGCCGGGTGTACGACACCACGACCGTCCCCGGCTCGACCGAGGACTGCGGGTCGTCCGGGTCTTCGCGGTGACGGCGACCCGGCGCGCGGACCCGGCCGAGCGCGACCAGCCGTGGCGGCGCGTCGACGAGCACCGCCACCTGGTCTCCCGTGCTCGGCCGGCTGCTGTCGGTCAGCCCGGTCAACTCCAGCGTGTCGTGGTGCACGAGCCGCTCGGCCTCGTACCGCTCGGCCGGCAGCAGCACGGCCCACGCGCCCACGCCGTCGGCACGGCCGGATCCACCGGCCCGGTACGCGGTCTCGGTCGTCATGCCTGCCATCCCATCATGTCGCCGCGGGAAGGGTGACGTGACAGCCGACGATGTGATCGTCGACCATGCCGGTGGCCTGCATCAGCGCGTACGCGGTGGTCGGGCCGACGAACCGGAAGCCGCGCTTCTTGAGCGCCTTGGCCATCGCCGTCGACTCCGCGGTGATCGGCGCCAGCTCGGCGAACGAGGCGGGGCGGGCCGGTCGGGGCTCCGGGGCGTAGGACCAGAGCAGCGCGGACAACCCTTCCGGCACCTCCAGAGCGGCGCGGGCATTGGCGATCGCCGCCTCGATCTTGGCCCGGTTGCGGACGATGCCGGCGTCGGCGAGCAGCCGGGTCACGTCGGCGTCGGAGTATCCGGCGACGGTCGGGATGTGGAACTCGTCGAAGGCCAGCCGGAACGCCGGGCGTTTGCGCAGAATGGTCAGCCAGGACAACCCGGATTGGAACGCCTCCAGCGTCATCCGCTCGTAGAGCGCGTCGTCTCCGCGCAGCGGCCGACCCCACTCGGTGTCGTGGTAGATGGCGTAGTCAGGGGTGCTCGACCCCCAGGCGCAGCGGGCCAGCCCGTCGACGCCGATCACCAGGTCAGTCACGTCGTACACGCTAGGGCATCGCTCCGACACCCCACCGCCGCCGGCACCGGCTGGCCGCCGGCGCGGTCAGGGCAGCCGGCCCTGCTCGACCAGACGGGCGAACCTCTTCAGCGCCTGGGTGAGGCCGAGCTTGGAGCCGGGCCAGAGCACCGGCCACGCCAGTCGACCGGCCCGGCCGCCCGGCAGGTGGAACCACTCGTGCCAGACGACCTGGGTACGGTCCCGACCCAGCTGGGTGCAGCGCAGCACACCCGGGCCGCGCAGCAACTGCCCGTAGTGCACCACGCCGATCTCGTACGGTTCGTCGACCCGGACCACCCGCATCTCGTCGCGCAGCACGGCCCGGCCGAGCGCCGTCACGGCCTCGATGCGGCTGCCCTCGCGCCCGTCGCCCTCGACCACGCGCACCCGCGTGAACGGGATCCAGTCGGACTGCCGCTCCCAGGCGAGCAGGGCGGCGAAGACCCGCTCGGCGGGGGCGTCGACGATCACCGTGGCGGTTACCTCACCAGCACCGGGTTGGGCGGCCTCCCGAAGATCGTCGGCGCCCCCCGGGCCGGTCACGCCGACTCCGACCGAACCGTCGCGCCGTGCTGCCCGGTGCCGTCGGCGGAGGCGCCGTCGGTCTGCTCAGGATCGCCCGTCGTACCACCGGACGGCACGGCGGCCGGCGCCACACCGTCGGAATCCGCGGGTGACGCGGTGGCGGTGGGTTCCAGGCCCGCGCTGGTCGAGCCGACCGGGGCAGCCCCGGAGCCGGTCGCGTCGGCCGGCGGCCCGGCCGCGTCGGACGTCGCCGCGTCGGACTCGGCGGTGGTGGACTCGGCGGTGTCGGACTCGGCGGCGTCCGCGGTCGTCGCCTTGCTGACGGACCGAACACGAGCGTCGCGCAGCACGTCCGCGTCGTCGATACGGCCGGCACGCAACGCGGTGACCTCCGCCTCCAGTACGCCGATCAGCTCCGACTTGTAGCCGATGTCGTAGGCGGCACGTCGCATCGCCTGATCGACCTGGGACATCCGGTACCCGCGCAACGCGGTGTCGAAACGGACCGCCCCCACGTCGGATTCGCGCAGTGGCCGGGTGCCGGGCAGCGCCACGGCCTGCGAATCCGGCTCGGCGGGCGCCAGACCGGGATCACGGCCGCTGACCAGCACCGTCACGCCGAATATCACCGCCGCGACCGTCAACGCCACGACCAGGAGGAGCAGAAGCTGACCCATGTACTGATCGTGGCACGGCAGCCGGCCGGGAGCGACCCCGCCACCCGTCCCGATCACGATCCGTACCGACGCCGCCCGGAGTTGCGGTCGGACCAGCGACTAGCGTCGGGGTCGGCCGACGTGGCAGCGACGGCGGACTCTCGGGAGGCGGGCATGGCCGGGGCGCTTCGGCTGGGTGGGCGCACGTTCGCCCCCGACGAGCTGGTGGTGATGGCGATCGTCAACCGCACCCCGGACTCGTTCTTCGACCGGGGGGCCACCTACGCCGCCGACAGCGCGCTGCGCGCGGTGGAGCGGGCCGTGGCGGAGGGTGCGGCGATCATCGACATCGGCGGCGTCAAGGCCGGCCCCGGCGCGGAGGTGGACGTCGTCGAGGAGATCCGCCGCACGGTGGACACCATCGCCGCCGTCCGGGTCGCGTTCCCAGAGGTGGTGATCTCCATCGACACCTGGCGCGCCGAGGTGGCGACGGAGGCCGTGGCGGCCGGCGCCGACCTGCTCAACGACACCTGGTCGGGTGTAGACCCGACCCTGGCCCGGGTGGCCGCGCGCACCGGCGCGGGCCTGGTCTGCTCGCACGCCGGCGGCCTGGTCCCCCGGACCCGGCCGCACCGGGCCGCCTTCACCGACGTGGTCACCGACGTGGTCGCGACGGTGACCGGGCTCGCCAAGCGAGCGGTCGCAGCCGGGGTACGCCCCGACGGCATCCTCATCGACCCGGCCCACGACTTCGGCAAGAACACCAGGCACTCCCTGGAGATCACTCGCCGACTGGGCGAGCTGACCGACACCGGTTGGCCGGTGCTGGTGGCGCTCTCCAACAAGGACTTCATCGGTGAGTCCCTGGACCTCCCGGTGCCGGAACGCCTGGAGGGGACGCTCGCCGCGACGGCGGTCTCGGCCTGGCTGGGCGCCCGGGTGTTCCGGGCTCACCAGGTCGGCCCGACCCGCCGGGTGCTGGACATGGTGGCCTCGATCCGCGGCGACCGCCCACCGTCGGCAAGCCGCCGGGGCCTGGCCTGACGCGGTGACGGTCAGGTCCAGCGGAGGATGTTCCTACGCCAGGCGTAGAGGATGCCGAGTGCGAGCACGGCCACGAACACCGCCATCTCCACCACCGTCACCAGGCCGAAGCCCGGCCGGTCGAAGACCACCGCCCAGGGGAAGAGAAACACCGCCTCGACCGCGAACAGCACGTACAGATACGCGTAGACGTAGTAGCGGATCTGCATCTGCGCCCAGTCCGCGCCGACCGGGTCGAGCCCGCACTCGTAGCTGGCCCGCTTGCCCGGCGGGTCGGCCGGACGCGCGGGGCGTAACACCCGGTTGGCCGAGAACGCCGTAACAAAGAACAGAACGCTGGCGAGCAGCAAGAGCCCGAGCGTCGCGTACGAGCCCAGGTATCCGGTCACAGTCGGGAGCCTACCGTCCGCCCGTCAGGGCCGTCCCAAACACGTTACGGATTTGTTTCCTGTCGGGACTAGTGCGCCGGGGCAACTGTTACCGACCATTGGACACCCACCCATGCACCGGAGGACAGATGGCCCGCCTGAAGGCATCGCCCGGTAAGCGGGCGGCGGGGCGGCACCCCATGTCCCTGCTGGGGACCTCGCTGGCGCTCGGTCTGCTCGCGGCGCTCGCCGTGGGGCCGGCCTGGGCCAGCGCGGCGACGCCGGAGGCGGACCCGGTCGTGTCGGCTACCGACCCGGTCGGTGAACCCGGGGGTGAGCCGGAGACCAGCCCGACGGACGAGCCGCCTCCGACCGAGGAGCCGGGCGGGTCTCCGGAGCCGACCAACCCGGCGCCGGAGACCACCGCGCCGCCGCCGGAAACGCAGCCGCCGGCACCGGAGACCACCGCGCCGCCGCCGGAAACGCAGCCGCCGGCACCGAGCAACAACGCGCCCGCGCCGGGCGGACCAGCCACACCGGCACCCCCGGCACCTCCGGCACCCCCGGTGCTGCCGGCGCCTCCGGCCCCGCCGGTCCGGCCGCCCGCCCCGGGTGCGGAGGCGCCGCCGGCGAATCCGCTCGGTGTGCAGGTCACCACCCAGGACGTGACGCTCTCCAAGGCGTACTGGAACGCGGCCAGCACGGCCACCACCCTGCAGGTCACGGTCAACAACACCGGCACGACGACGCAACGGATCCGCCTCTCGTACACGCTGCCGGTCGGGCTGACCGACGCGGGGACGAAGGGCTGCGCCGCCGCCGGCGGAGGTACGTACCACTGTGGGGCCTGGACGGTCGAAGCCGGCGTCCGGTTCAGCGCTCTGCTCCGCCTGCGGGTCGACGGCACCGCATGGCAGAAGATGCCCCTCGCCGGCTCCGTCCAGGTCGTCGCGGACGCGCCGGGGGTGCCCGGGGAAGCGGTCGACGACCAGGGCTTCGCGGTGCTCTTCCCGCCCGGTCCCCCGGTTCCCGGCATCACGCTGGCCGCCGACGAGGTCGCCTTCGACATCAGCGGCACCGCCAGCACCCTCGCGCTTCGGCTGGGCAACACCGGCGCGGTGGACGCCGCCGGCCGGGTCGAGGTCGTCCTGCCAGCCGGGGTGACCATCCCGACCCCGCCGTCCGGCTGCGTGGCGTCCGACCCGAGCCGGATCCGCTGCGACGTGGGCACGGTGGCGGCGGGCCGGACCACCGAGTTGCGGCTGCCGGTGGAGGCGACGCCGCAGGCCCAGCGGGAGGCACCGTTGTCCGGTGCCGTGATCGCCCAACTCGACCCACGCAGCGGCGCGACCCGGCAGGTACAGATGAGTTTCCGGATCACCGCCGCGGCCGCGCTGGCCACCCCCGTGGTCTCACCGCCCGCGCCGGCCGGATCCCAGGGCGTGCTTCCCGGAGGGGCTGCCGACGACGACGGAACGACCTCGGTACGGCGTACCGCGATCATCCTGATCGTGGTCTCCACGCTGCTGGTGGTGCTGGCCCTCACGCTGGCCACCATCTCGCTGCGCCGCCGGTTGTCCGGCCCGGCGCCCGAGCCGGTGTCGCACACCGCCGACTGAATCGACGAGCGGCCCCGGACCGCGTGTGTTCGGTGCCGCCGGCGTGCAACCTCTGGTGATCTGAATTACGGCGGGCGGGGCAAAAGCTCGCAAAGTCGGATATTCCTACTCCCATTCCGGTCCCAGTCGGCGGACCTCCGGCGATGGTTAGGGCTCCCTTAGACGTAGGCTCTCAGAAGAGGTACGACAGCGGCCGGACCAGCCTGGGGCGGTGCGGCGAAACGTCGCGTCAAGGAGGTCCCGTGGCCGGGCAAGGCGAGCTTCTGCGAGCCCCGCAGTCGCGAACGAAGGTGGCACAGTGACCAAGCAGATCCGTCAGCTCGACCGGGTGGTCATCCGGTTCGCCGGTGACTCCGGCGACGGCATGCAGCTGACCGGCGACCGGTTCACCTCGGAGACGGCGCAGCTCGGCAACGACATCTCCACGCTGCCAAACTTCCCCGCCGAGATCCGGGCTCCCGCCGGCACCCTGCCCGGTGTGTCGAGCTTCCAGGTGCACTTCGCCGACTACGACATCCTCACCCCGGGCGACGCGCCCAACGTGCTGGTGGCGATGAACCCGGCGGCCCTCAAGGCCAACCTGGCCGACCTGCCGCGCGGCGCGGACATCATCGTCAACACCGACGAGTTCACCAAGCGCAACCTCGCCAAGGTCGGCTACCAGGCCAGCCCGTTGGACGACGACTCGCTGGCCGGCTACGTCGTGCACCCGGTGGCGCTGACCTCGATGACCGTCGGTGCGCTCGCCGACTACCAGGTGTCCAAGAAGGACGCCGAGCGGTCGAAGAACATGTTCGCCCTCGGCCTGCTCTCCTGGATGTATTCGCGGCCCTACGAGTCGACGCTGCGATTCCTGGAGCGCAAGTTCGCGTCCCGTCCGGAGCTGGTCGCGGCCAACGTCGCCGCCTTCCGGGCCGGCTGGAACTTCGGCGAGACGACCGAGGACTTCGCCGTCCGCTACGAGGTCAAGCCGGCGAAGATGAAGCCGGGCACCTACCGCAACATCACCGGCAACGCGGCGCTCTCATTGGGGCTGGTCGCCGCCGGGGTCCGCTCCGGGCTGCCGGTCTTCCTCGGCGCGTACCCGATCACGCCCGCGTCGGACATCCTGCACGAGCTGAGCAAGCACAAGCGCTTCGGCGTCACGACCGTGCAGGCCGAGGACGAGATCGCCGCGGTCGGCGCGGCGCTGGGCGCGTCGTACGGCGGAGCGCTCGGTGTGACCACCACCAGCGGCCCCGGCGTGGCACTCAAGAGCGAGACGATCTCCCTCGCGGTGGCGCTGGAGCTGCCCCTGGTGATCGTGGACGTGCAGCGCGCCGGCCCGTCGACGGGCATGCCGACCAAGACCGAGCAGGCCGACCTCAACATGGCGCTCTACGGTCGGCACGGCGAGGCCCCGGTCGCGGTGATCGCACCCCGGTCGCCGTCGGACTGCTTCTTCGCGGCGCTGGAGGCGGCCCGGATCGCGCTGACCTACCGCACCCCGGTGATCCTGCTGTCCGACAACTACGTCGCCAACGGCTCCGAGCCGTGGCTGCTGCCCGACGTGGAGTCGCTGCCCGACCTGCGGGTCGAGTTCGCCACCGAGCCCAACGGCGAGGACGGCACCACCTTCCTGCCCTACCTGCGTGACCCGGAGACCCTGGCCCGGCCGTGGGCGATCCCCGGCACCGCCGGGCTGGAGCACCGGATCGGCGGCCTGGAGAAGGCCGACAAGACCGGCGACATCTCGTACGACCCGGCCAACCACGATTTCATGGTGCGCACCCGGGCCGCCCGGATCGAGGCGATTCCGGTGCCGGACATCGAGGTGGAGGACCCGGACGGCGACGCCCGGGTGCTGGTCCTCGGCTGGGGCTCGACGTACGGGCCGATCGGCGCGGCGTGCCGGGGGGTGCGCCAGCGCGGGCTGTCCATCGCCCAGGCGCACCTGCGGCACCTGGCCCCGATGCCGGCCAATCTCGGTGCGGTGCTGCGCGCGTACGACCGGGTGGTCATCCCGGAGATGAACCTGGGCCAGCTCGCCCACGTCATCCGGGCCCGCTACCTGGTCGACGCGATCAGCTACAACCAGGTCCGTGGCCTGCCGTTCACGGCCACCGAGCTGGAGACGACGCTGGAAGAGGTCCTGAAGAATGTCTGAGCCCGTCGCCCTCAAGCTCACCGCGAAGGACTTCAAGTCCGACCAGGAGGTGCGCTGGTGCCCCGGCTGCGGTGACTACGCGATCCTCGCGGCCATTCAGCAGTTCATGCCGGAACTGAACATCCCCCGCGAGCGGACCGTCTTCGTCTCCGGGATCGGCTGCTCGTCGCGCTTCCCGTACTACATGAACACCTACGGGATGCACTCGATCCACGGCCGCGCCCCGGCGATCGCGACCGGCCTGTCGGTGTCCCGGCCGGACCTGTCGGTCTGGGTGGTCACCGGCGACGGCGACGCGCTCTCCATCGGTGGCAACCACCTGATCCACGCCCTGCGGCGCAACGTCAACCTCAAGATCCTGCTGTTCAACAACCGGATCTACGGTCTGACCAAGGGTCAGTATTCTCCGACGTCCGAGGTCGGCAAGGTCACCAAGTCGACTCCGTCCGGCTCGGCGGACGCCCCGTTCAACCCGCTCTCGCTCGCCCTCGGCGCGGAGGCCAGCTTCGTCGGGCGGACCATCGACTCCGACCGCAAGCACCTGCAGTCGGTGCTGCGGGCCGCCGCCGAGCACGAGGGATCGGCGTTCGTGGAGATCTACCAGAACTGCAACATCTTCAACGACGGTGCGTTCGAGCAGCTCAAGGACCCGTCCACCCGGGACGACTACCTGATCCGCCTGGAGCACGGGCAGCCGATCACCTTCGGCGCGGACGGGCAGTTCTGCGTGGTACATCCGCCGGGCGCGTTCGGCCTGGAGGTCCGGGAGACCAGCTCGGTCCGCCCGGAGGAGATCGTCGTGCACGACGCGACGGTGGCCGACCCGGCGTACGCCTTCGCGCTGTCCCGGCTGCCCGGCCTGGACCTGCGCAACACCCCGATCGGGGTGTTCCGCTCGGTGGACCGACCGTCCTACGACAGTGTGGTGCAGGGTCAGCTCGCGGCCGCCAAGGCGACGGTCACCGAGACCCCCGAGCAGCAGCTCGCCGGCCTGCTGACCAGTGGCGACACCTGGACCATTCTCTGACCTGTCCGACCTGACGAGAGCGGCCGTCCCCGAACCGGGGGCGGCCGCTCTCGTACGTGCCGGTGCTGGCTCAGCGCTGGGCGGAGGCCGGCGTCCAGAGGTTGTCGATCTCCTTCTCGGTGGCCGCGAGGCTCGCCTCGTGCAGCGGGATCAGCTCGGCCATCGCCGGCACCGAGGGCGCCAGGGTCAGCTCGGTGCTGATGAAACGCGGCTCCAGGCCGGTCATCGACAGACCGTGCGGGAGCCACTGCTCCGCGTGGTCCCAACCGTGCCGCGGGGTGCCCTCACCGTAGCCGCCTCCCCGGGTGGCCAGCACCACGAACTCGCGGCCGCCGAGCAGGCCCTCCTGGGTCGTCGGGTCGTAGGTGAGGCCGGCGACGATCAGGTGGTCGACCCAGGACTTGACGCTGCTGGGCGCGCCGTAGTTGTAGAGCGGCAGCCCGAGCAGCACGACGTCGGCCTGCTTCACCTCGTCGACCAGCCGCCCGCTGAGTTCCCAGGATTCGCGCTGCGCCGGGGTGTGCTGGTCCGGCGGAGTCATCCGAGCCAGACCACCCGCCGCGTCGAGGTGCGGCAGCGGTTCCGCGCCGAGGTCCCGGTAGGTCACCGTGCCGTCCGGGTGGGCGGCGCGCCAGGTGTCGACCGCGCGGGCGGTGAGCCGACGGCTGACCGACCAGTCACCCCGAATGCTCGAGTCGATATGCAGCAGATGCATTATTTCTCCTCCAAGGATCGTCTGTGCAGCACCAACTATTTATAGCAGGCCGATGTTCCATCAGCTCGGTAGACTGGGTCACATGTCCGCCCCGCTGCCCGCCCCCTCGGAGCACCGCTCTGGCGCGCTCCTGGACCATCTGGCCCGGCGGATGCGGCTGCGGTCGGAGTCGGTGCTGGCGCCACTCGGCCTACGGCCGCGGCACCTGGTCGCGCTCACCGTGCTGCGCGCCGGCGGCGGCACCAGCCAGCAATCGCTCGCCTCCATCCTGGAAATGGACAGCACCAACATCGTCGGGCTGCTCAACGACCTGGAAGCGGAGCAGTTGATCGAGCGTCGCCGCTCACCCGAGGACCGGCGCCGGCACGTCGTCGAACTCACCGAAAGTGGTGCAAAACGCCTCAGCGAGGCCGAATGTGCCCTCGCCGGAGCCGAGGACGAGGTGCTGGGTGCGCTGGCTCCCAGCGAGCGGGAGACGCTCTACGAGTTGCTGCGGCGGGCCTCCACCACGACGCCGGTCAGCTGCACCGAGGCGATCTGCGCCGCCGACGACACATTCTGACGCGCCGCGCCTGCACCAACACCCCGACGGCGCGCCTGCACCGCCACCCCGACGACGGGACGATCAACCGGCCGGACGACAAGCTGCGCCGGGACGGGCGGTCAAGCGTGCGAGGGCGGGACGGTCAGGAGGTCGTCGCCGACTGCGGACGATCGTCGCGGACATGCACCAGCATGTCTCCGGTCTCGATCACCGCACCGGCCCGGTCGGCCAGCGTGACCACCTTGCCCCGTCGCACCAGGGCGATCACCAACGAGTCCAACTCGCGTGGTGAACGACCCACCTCGTCCCGCTCCGCCGAGCGCATCGCCAGCGCCATGCCCTGACCGGGGGTGAGAAGATCCTCCACCACGTCGATCAGCGGCGGGGCCGAGGTGGACAGGCCGAGCAGCCGACCCGCGGTGGCCGACGAGACGATCACGTGATGCGCGCCGCTCTGCTTGAGCAGCGGCGCGTTCTCCGCCTCGCGGGCCGCCGCGATGATCCGGACCTGCCCGGCGGTGAGCTGTCGCACGGTGAGCGCGACGAGCACCGACGCGTCGTCACTGTCGGTCGCGATGATCACGGCCTTCGCGTTCTTCACGTGTGCCTCGTTAAGCACCGACGAGCGGGTCGCCGAGCCCTCGATCGCCACCAGCCCGGCGGAGGTGGCCTGCCGCAGGGCAGCGGCGCTGCGCTCCACCACCACGATCCGCGACCGGTCCAGACCATTTTCCAGCAGGGCGGAGACGGCGCTGCGCCCCTTGGTGCCGTAGCCGCAGATGATGACGTGGTCCTTCACGGCTCTCCTCCACCGCGACAGGCGACGGCCGGTCCGGTACTGCTCGGTCAGAACTTCCAGGGTGGTACCGACCAGGATGATCAGGAAGATCACTCGGGCCGGGGTGATGAAGAGGACGTTCACCAGCCGAGCCGACGGCGCGGCGGGCGTGATGTCGCCGTAGCCGGTGGTGGAGAGCGACACGACCGCGTAGTAGAAGCAGTCGAGCAGGGTGAGGCCGTCCTCGTTGACATCACGGTAGCCGTCCCGGCCCAGGTAGACCGCGGCGACCACGGCGAAGACCAGGCCCAGGGCGGCGGCGAGCCGCAGGCTCAGCGCGCTCAACGGACCCCTGCGCTGCGCGGGAAAATGGATCACCGTCGAACCTGCCCCGCCACCGTCGCCTGCACGAGCACAACATAGCGGGTACGCCGCCCCCGGCACGTCCGGGTTGGGCAGGGACGACCGACGTCCCTCCCGCACCGGCTGTCGGACGACAACGACGAACCGGTGCGGGCCGGCAGACGGAGGCGGTCGCGACCCTCGCGACGACCAGCCGCGGACGACGCGACCGAGAAAGGATGGGACGGTCCGGATGGCCCGGGAAGGGCATGATGAGGGTGTTCCCGACGACGACCGCGAAAGTGAGGCCGGCATGTCGTTGCTGCGACGAGTCATCGGCGGAGTGCTGCGCCGACTGCGTCAGAGCCAGGGCCGCACGCTGCGCGAGGTGGCCGCCACCGCCGGAGTCTCCGTGCCCTACCTGTCCGAGGTGGAGCGGGGCCGCAAGGAAGCCTCGTCGGAGGTGCTCGCGGCGATCTGCCGAGCGCTCGGCATCCGCCTGTCCGACCTGCTGGAGGAGGCCCGCGACGACCTGCGGCGCGTCGAGCCTCGAATCCCGGCCGCACCACGGGCACAGCTCAACCGGATCGAACGGGCCGAGGTCGTCCGACACGACGCGCGCCAGCACGCCCTGCGGACGAGCAGGCCGATCCCCCACCGGGCACCCGGGGCGAGCGGCCCGACCCTCTGCGTCGGGGCGACGGCGTCCGCTGGTGGCTCGCGCTCCGGTCCGCGTACCGCCGCTCTGCGGGGTTGTGCGTGGGCTCGGGCGGGCGCGCGGCGGCTGACCGCCGCGTAGGCCGCCCGGTTCTGCCGTCGGCGGATCTGCCGGCGGCAGAATCACTGGGCCAGCGACCACCGTCGCCCGCACGCTGGAGGGGCCGGTCCACCGGGCGGTCCCACCGCTCGCCGGCGTGGTGGAAGGCGGCGGCGTGATCTCCTCCGGGGTACGGATGCTGGACGGCGCACAGCCGTCCTTCGGCGACCAGGTGTTCGAGCGATTGCTGCGGGAACGGATCGTCTTTCTCGGCACCGAGGTGACCGAGGAGTCGGCCAACCAGATCTGCGCGCAGATCCTGCTGCTCTCCGCCGAGGACGCCGAGCGGGACATCTTCCTCTACATCAACTCGCCGGGCGGGTCGGTGAGTGCGGGGATGGCGGTCTACGACACGATGCGCTACGTCCGCAACGACGTTGCCACGCTGGCGCTCGGGTTCGCCGGTTCGATGGGGCAGTTCCTGCTCTGTGCGGGCGCGGCCGGCAAGCGGTACGCGCTGCCGCACTCGCGGATCATGATGCACCAGCCGTCCGGTGGAATGGGCGGCACCGCCTCGGACATCACCATTCAGGCCGAGAACATGCTGCACGTGAAGCGGACGATGCAGGAGCTGATTGCCCAGCACACTGGACGAACCCTCGCCGAGATCCAGCAGGACTGGGACCGGGACCGTTGGTTCACCGCCGAGCAGGCCCGGGATTACGGCCTCATCGACCAGGTGATCACCCGGGCCGAGCAACTGCCCACGATTGCCTGATCCGTCCCGGCCTGTCGACGCTGCCACCACTGGCGAAAATCCGGTGGCGGCCGTTTATTAGGGTCACGTCTATGCGCCGACTGATTCCCACCCTGTCGATAGTCCTCGCCGTCGCCCTCGTCGGCGGCTGCGGCACCAAGTCCGACGACTCCGCGAAGCCCGACGCCACGGCCGCGGCACCGTCCAAACTCGAACCTGTCGCGGCCGTCAAGCAGGGCATGGACCGCAGCCTCTCGGGCACGCTCAGCATGCAAGCCTCGATCAAGGCCGGCAGCCAGTCGATGACCCTCGGCGGAAAGATGGATCCCGTCGCCAAGGCGATCCAGATCAGCGGCAAGGCCCCGGAACCGATCGAGGTCCGGATGCTCGACAACACCGCCTACATCAAGTCCGAGTCGATGGAGGGCGAGAAGCCCTGGATGAAGATCGACCTCGGCAAGCTCAAGCCGACGAGCACGCTGCGCCAGTCGTTCGACGTCAAGTCGCAGACCGGCCTCATCGGCGGCACCGTCTCCGCCCAGGAGGTGGGCGAGGGCCGTTACACCGGCGTCGCCGATCTCAACAAGGCGGCCGAGGTCGCCAGCACCGAGGCCGGAATGCGGGAGGGCCTCGAGTCGACCGCCAAGTTGGCGAAGGACCCGACGGCGATTCCGTTCGAGGCGACCCTCGACGCCGACGGACGCCTCACCACGCTCTCCTACACCATCGCCACGAAGTCGCTTGGTGACCTCGTCACCGAGATGCGGATGAGCGAATTCGGCAAGCCGGTCACGGTGGAAGCCCCACCCGCCGGCGAGACCGAGGCGGCCGCCGACGAGATGTACGCGTTCCTCTGACCGACCGGCACATCGTCGGCGTCACAAGCGTGGGCTGCGGGTCTCCCGCAGCCCACGCTGCGTCGGACGCCCGACACGACCCGATGTGGCACACGCTGTGCCTCAGGTCACAGCACCGCAGGTAACAATCCGCGGCACCGATCCGTCCTTGAGGCAGACAACCACAGGGAGGGCACATGTTCGCCGCGTACGTCACGCTCACGATTCTTGCCTCGGTCTTCACCGGCATCGCTGCCGTCACCTACCTGATCGGCCACGACTATCCGAAGGCCCAGGCCGACATGAAGCGCGTCCCACACTCGTGGTTGCCCCGGTTGGGCCTGACGCTGGCGGCGGGATCCCTGGGCCTGCTTGTCGGATTCGCCGTACCGCTGCTGGGCACCCTCGCCGCCGCCGGCCTCGTGCTGTACTTCGTCGGCGCGCTCATCGCGCACCTGCGGGTGGGCTCCCGCCAACTGGCGGGGCCGGCCGTCTTCTTCACCACCACGGTGGCCACGCTGGCGGTGAATGTGGCCTACCACTGGTGATCCGAGGGCTCCGCGCCGCCTGCGGTAGCCACTTATTTGTGGGTACTTGCCGGCGCGTGGGCGCGGCATGAGTCTGGTGGTGGGCAGTCGCGAGGGCCGGATTACGGGGAGGTGGCCGATGGTTCAGGAGGCCCCCCGGCCTCGATGAGCTTCTCCAGGCGACGGTGGCCCCAGTCGGAAACGGGGGCCAGCGCCTCGGAGAGGTCCCGGCCGAACGCCGTCAGCGAGTAGACGGTCTTCAACGGCAGCACCTCGTGCACCTCCCGGTGCACCAGTCCGTCGGTCTCCATCTCACGGAGCGCCTGAGTCAGCACCTTCTCGGTCAGGCCCGGCAGTTGACGGCGCAGCTCGCCGGGCCGGTGCGGACCGGATTCCAGCAACCAGAGCAGAGCCGTCTTCCACTTGCCGTCGATCACGGCGATCGCGGCGGTCACCCCGCAGACATTCAGGTCCTGTGCACGACTGCGCGTCATATCCGTCCTATTCGCTGCTTTTACTATGCTTTCCGGGAGTTGAATCGTGTCCTCGTACTCCGAAAAGTCTGTCACGGTGCTGGGCCTGGGGCCGATGGGGCGAGCCCTGGCCGGCGCATTCCTGGACACCGGCCTGCGGACCACGGTCTGGAACCGGACCCCGGGCCGGGGACGAGAGTTGGTCGAGCGGGGCGCCACCGCCGCCCGGTCGGCCGAGGAGGCGGTCGCCGCGAGTGGGCTGACCGTGGTCTGCGTGGTGAACTACGACGCGTCGGACGCCATCCTGAGACCCGACGCGGTCACCGATGCGCTCCGGGGGCGCACGGTGGTGAACCTGACCGCGGACACTCCGGACCGGGCCCGGGACACCGCGCGATGGGCGGCACGGCACGGCATCGGGTACCTGGACGGGGCGATCATGACGCCGATCCCCACCATCGGGACGCCGGACGGGGTGTTCATCCACAGCGGACCGACCGACCTCTACCAGGAGCACCGGCCGGCGCTGAACGCGCTGGGCGGGACCCACACCCACCTCGGCGACGAGATCGGCCGGGCAGCGGCGTACGACATCGCGTTGCTCGACATCTTCTGGACCGCGATGGCGGGCTACGCGCACGCGTTGGCGGTGGCGCGGGCGGAAGGTGTCACCGCACGGGACCTGGCCCCGTTCGCCAAGGGCATCGGTGCGATCCTCCCGCCGATCTTCGAGCAGACCGCGGAGGAGGTGGACAGCGGCCGCTTCTCCGGCGAGGACAACCCCATCACCTCGGCGGCATCCTCCATGGCCCACATCGTCCACACCTCGGAGGCACACGGCATCGACGCGGGCGTCATGCGCGCCGTCGAGGGCATGGCCCGCCGCGTGATCGGACTGGGCCACGGCACCGACGGGTTCATCCGGGTCACCGAGATGCTGGGACGGCGCTGAGGGTCGGACGCCGGTCCGCGACAGAGCCGCATCCCGGTCAGCCAGAGCATCCCGCCGGTTGGCTGCTCGGCTTCCTCGTCTGCCGATCTGCGCGCGCCCGAGCACGGCGGCAGCGATGCCGACGACAGGGCGTGCGGGCCATGGGCACCCGCTCGCTGAGGGCTCGCCTCCTGGTCGTTGTCTTCGTGGCATCATGTTGCGCTGTGGATCATCAGGGGCAGTTTTGTCGTGCAGCGCTCGCGTTGGGCGTCCCGGACGACGAGGTCAGCCGGTTCAATCAGCACCTCCGTTTGTCGATCCGGTTGAGCGGAGGATCCGGCGGTGTTCCGGTCGGGCAGTTCGGCGGGTTGCCCCGGCTGCCGGTGGACATGGACTGGCCGTCCGACGGGGTCGATCCGTTGCCGTTCATCTTCTCGGTCGACTGTGCGGCACTGCCAAGAGTCGACGGCTTCGGCCTGCCGGCAGACGGCTCGCTGCTGTTCTTCCTGAACCACGAGCAGGCCGCTGCCACCGGGGAGCGGAGGTACGGGCGAGTCGTGTATGTGCCGGCCGACGCCGATACCGAGGTGGCGGCAGGGTCCGCCGGCCACGCGCTCGTCGACAAGCAGTACGACGTCGGCGCCACGCTGCGCGCGGAGTTCCCCGATTGGTTCGAGGCAGACGAGGACGAGGACGAGGACGAGGACGAGGACGACCTGTCGCCCTTCCAGCAGCAGTTGGCCCGTGACCTCGAGCGGGACCTGCCGCACCTTGACGAACTTCGCACCCTGGCCAACGATCTCTGGCCGCCTGACAACGGGTACGCCAGCGCCTATATCGGTGGGTACGCCGACGAGGAGGTAATCAAGAGCATCGCGGAGCAGACCCTCGCGTGGCGCGAGAAGATCGGCGAGATCGTCATCCCGGTCGCGAAATGGTATTCCCATGTGGAGAAGGAGACACACCGGCTAACGAGTGAGTGGGTGTCGCTCGCCCGCTTCCCCGTAGACAACGAGTCCTATTACCGGAGTGACGGGAGTTTCGTGATCCGTCACGACGACCTGGCCGCCGGCCGGCTGGACGAGGCACTTTCCGTGGCTGAGTTGGTCCCATAGAAGAGCGGGTCTGGCGCCTGCACGAAGTCCAGGCAGCCCGGCGCAAGGCGGGCCACGTCCACAACCCCCGGCGAGGTAGCGGTCGCGGTCGGAGGGGTCGAGGTGAAGCCTTCCAGCACGTCCGGAATCTGTGGGCGGATGCGAACCCGGCGGCCACCCCGGCCTACTGGTCGGCGATGCGGTAGCCGACGCCGGCCCTGGTGGTGATGATCTGCGGTTCGCCGAGTTTGCGGCGCAGGCGGCCGATCGTGACCGTGACGGTGTTGGTGAATGGGTCGGTGTTCTCGTCCCAGACCTGGTCCAGCAGCGATTCGGCGCTCAGGAACGTAGGCGCCGCCCGCAGCAGCGCCTCCAGCAGGGCGAACTCTTTGACCGACAGGTCCAGCCGGCGGCCGTCGCGGGTGGCGGTGCGCCGGGCCGGGTCGAGCTCCAGGCCAGCCGCGCGCAGCGTCCTCGGCTGCGCCGACGGGCGGCGGCGGGCCAGGGCGCGGATCCGCAGCACCAGCTCGGGGAAGTGGAACGGCTTGGCCAGGTAGTCGTCGGCGCCGAGCGTCAGGCCGGTGACCCGGTCGCCGGGCGCGCCAGCCGCGGTCAGCATCAGGACCATCGGGCGGTCGCCCCGTTCGGTGATCATCTGGCAGAGGGTGTCGCCGTGCAGGCCCGGCAGGTCGCGGTCGAGCACCACCACCTCGTACGGCGCGAGGTCCAGCTTCTCGGCGGCCGTCAGGCCATCCACCGCGACGTCGACGGCCATCCCCTGGTCGCGCAGGCCCTCGGCGATCACCTCGGCGAGCGCCCGCGCGTCCTCGACCACCAGCACCCTCACGCGGCCTCGTCCTCCCCGGACGCCGGCGGTATCAGCGGGAGCCGGATCGCCACGTGCAGGCCGCCCTCGGGCCGGGCACGCAGCACCAGCGTGCCGCCGTGCGCCGCCGCGACGGCCGCCACGATCGACAGGCCCAGCCCGGTGCCGCCGCCGGCGGTCCGCTCCAGGCCGAGCCGCTGGAACGGCTGGCCGAGCCGGGCGACCTGCTCCGGGTCGAGGGGCGGGCCGCCGGTCTCGACGGCCAGCAGTGCGGTGCCGGCCTCGGGCGCGGCGACCACCCGGACCCAGCCGTCCGGCACGTTGTGGGTGATCGCATTGTCGATCACATTGCCGGTCATCTGGGCGAGCAGCACCGCGTTGCCGCGGGTCCAGGCGTCCGGCCGCACGTCGGCGCGGACCGTCAGCCGCTTGGCCTCGATGTCGGCGGCGCGGGCGGACACCACCTCCGTGACCAGCGCGCCTACGGAGACCGGTTCGCGGTCGGCGAGCGCACCGTGCTGGATGCGGGCCAGGGTGAGGAAGCCGTCGAGCAGCCCGTCGACCCGGTCCAGCTCGGTACGCAGCCGGCCGGCGAGCGCGACCGTCTGCGGCGGCACCGGCCCGGGCTTCGCGACCGCGACGTCCAGCGACGCACGCATCGTGGCCAGCGGGGTGCGCAGCTCGTGGGAGGCGTTGGCGACGAACCGGCGCTGCGCCGCGAACGCCTGCTCCAGGCGTTCGAGCAACTCGTCGATGGTGTCGGCGAGCGCCTTGACCTCGTCGTCGGGACCGGGGGTGGCCAGCCGCTCGTGCAGGTTGTCGGCGGTGATCCGGCGGGTGGCCGCGGTGATCGTGCGCAGCGGGCGCAGTACCCGCCCGGCGACGGACCGGCCCAGCAGCACCGAGGCCACCCCCATCACGGCCAGCGCGATCGCCGAGCCTCCCAGCAGTTGCCGGGCCTGATCCCGGTGCACGGCCTCCAGTCGGGCCTCCAGTTCGGCGATCCGCGCGGCGGAGGCGTCCGGCCGTTGTTGCTGAGCGGGCACGACCGGGGAGGTAGTGCGGGCGATCGTGAGGAAGCTGGTGAGGCCGAGCAGCGCGACGCCGGAGAGCATGAACAGCGCCACGTAGATGATCGTGAACCGCAGCCGAGCCGTCCGCATCCGTTCCCCCTGCCGCGCCGCCGACCGGCACGTGACCAGCATTCCGGTCCGGACCTAACAACGGCATAACGGTGCGCGTTCGACCGCTGTTACGGCGCGCGCCGTAGAACCGAGCCCATGGAAACCACCATCGAGGTCTCAGACCTCCACAAACGGTACGGGCGCACCGTCGCCCTGGACGGCATGTCCTTCACGGTACGGCCGGGGCACGTCACCGGCTTCGTCGGCCCGAACGGCGCCGGCAAGTCCACCACCATGCGGGTGGTCCTCGGTCTCGCGGCCCCGAACGCCGGCACCGCGCTCGTCGGCGGCGTGCCCTACCGGACGCTGCGCCGGCCACTGACCCACGTGGGGGCGCTGCTCGACGCCGGGGCGCTACAGCCGAGCCGCTCCGCCCGCAACCACCTGCTCTGGCTGGCCCATTCGCAGGGCTTCGCTGCCCGGCGGGTGGACGAGGTGCTGGAGCAGGCCGGGCTGGGCGAGGTCCGCCGCCGCAAAGCCGGCGGCTTCTCCCTGGGCATGCGGCAGCGGCTCGGGATCGCCGCCGCGCTGCTCGGCGACCCGCCGGTGCTGATGCTGGACGAGCCGTTCAACGGCCTCGACCCGGAGGGCATCGTGTGGATGCGCGGGCTACTGGGGACCCTCGCCGCCCAGGGGCGGGCCGTGCTGGTCTCCAGCCACCTGATGAGCGAGCTCCAACACATCGCCGCGCACGTGGTGATCGCCGGCCGGGGCCGGGTCCTCGCCGACACCACCGTGTCCGAACTGCTGGCGGCGACACCGGGGGGAGGCGCGGGCTCGCTGGCGGACGCCTACTTCGCGCTGACCCGCGACGCGGTTGAGTTCCGCGGGGAGGTGGCCCGATGAGCGAGCGTGCGGGCGAATCAGCGTCGGAGCGTAGCGGCGGTGGCGGCATGAGCGACTTCGGACGACTCGTGCGGGCCGAATGGACCAAGTTCCGGACGGTCCGCGGCTGGGTGCTCGGCATCGTGGCCGCGGCCGTGGTGACCGTGCTGCTGGGGCTGTACGTCGCGTCGAACAGCCTGTCGTCCTGCTCTCTGGGGACTGTCGAGGTCGAGTGCCCGACGCCCCCGGTCGGCCCGGACGGCGAGGCGGTGCGGGACAAGTTCTACTTCGTGCACCAGCCGCTGGCCGGGGACGGCGCCATCACGGTACGGGTGACGTCGATGACCGGCCTGATCACCTACCCGCCGCCGAATCACAACGAGATCGTCCCCGGCCTGGTGGAGTGGGCGAAGGCCGGCGTCATCGCCAAGGACGGCACCGCCGAGGGATCCCGCTATGTGGCCCTCATGGTCACGGCCAAGCACGGCGTGCGGATGCAGCACGACTTCATCCACGACACCGCGGGCAGACCAGGCGCCGTATCCGCCGACGCCCCGCGCTGGCTGCGGCTGACCCGCGCGGGTAACACGCTCACCGGAGAGGAGTCGACCGACGGCGCATCCTGGACCAGAGTCGGCACCGCGACGCTGGCAGGCACCGTCCAGATCGGCCTCTTCGTCACCTCACCCAGTGACCTCACCGTGGATGGTGGTGTCGGAGGCGGGACCGCCCAGGCCCGGCTGGCCAAGGCGACCGCCACCTTCGACAACGTCGGGCTGACCGGCACCGCGCCCGGCGGCGACTGGCTCCGCGACGACGTCGGGGCCAAACCGAACCTGGACGGCGTCCCGCACCACCCGGGCAGCGTCGAGGAGGCGGGCGGCGTCATGACCCTTTCCGGCAACGGCGACATGGCACCACTCACCGGCGAAGCCGGGCCCGCTGTCCCGCTTGTACTGATCGGACTGGTCATCGGCCTGATCGTGGTGATCGTGGTGGCCGCCCTCAACGTCTCGACCGAACTCCGGCGGGGCCTGATCGGGATGACGCTGCTGGCGAGCCCACGGCGGGGTCGCGTCCTGGCGGCGAAGGCCGTCGTGCTCGGCACCGTCACCTTCGTCGCCGGGACGGCCGCGGCCGCGCTGGTCATCCCGCTCGCCTGGGACCTGCTGCGGGATAACGGCTTCCGGCAGCCGGGGTTGCCGCCGCCGACCATCGCGCGGGTGGCCGTCGAGGCCGGTCTGCTGGTTGCCGGCACGGCGCTGCTCACCCTGGGGCTCGGCGCGTTGCTCCGGCGCGGGTTGGCGGCGGTCGGCATCGCCGTGGCGGTGGTGGTGTTGCCGTACCTGGCGGTGATCATCGGCGGCCTGCCGACCGCGGCGTCGGAATGGCTGCTGCGGCTGACCCCCGCCGCGGCCTTCGCGATCCAGCAGGTCACGCCCGAGTATGCGCACGTGGTGGCCAACTACACACCCGGGTCCGGCTACTACCCGCTGCCGGCATGGGGCGGCCTCGCCGTCATGGCCGGGTACGCCGCGCTGGCCCTCGGCCTGGCGGCCGCACGGCTGCGCCGGAGCGACGCGTGAGCGAGGAGCGAGCTTGCGAGCCCCACAGCGAACGCACCTGGGGCACGGCGTGAGCCGGGCGCTGCACGCCGAGTGGACGAAGCTGCGGACCGAGCCGGCCGCCTGCTGGCTGCTGCCGTGCCTCGTGGTGGCGACGGTGCTGGTGAGCCTGTTCGCGGTCGCCGCGGCGAGCTGCAAGGTGGGTGGATGCGGTGTCGATCCGGCGGCGCTGAGCCTGGCCGGGGTGCAGTTGGGCCAGGCTGTCGTCGTGATGCTGGCCGTGCTGGCGATCGGCGGCGAGCAGGGCACGGGCCTGCTCCGCACGACGTTCACCGCCGCGCCCCGCCGGATAGCGGTGCTGGCCGCGAAGGCGGTCCTGATCGGCGGCCTGACCCTGGCCGCCGGGACCGTCGCCGTGCTCGGCTGCGTGGCCGCCGGCCGGGCGATCCTGCCCGGCAACGGCATCGCCGCGCCGTCGCTGGCCGACGGTCCCACGCTGCGGGCGGCCGTCGGGTCGGTGCTCTATCTGGTGCTGATCGGGCTGCTCGCGCTCGGCGTCGCCGCCGCGATCCGAGACTCGGCGGCCTCGGCGGGGGCGATGTTCGCCCTGCTCTACACCGTGCCGCTCGTCGCGGCGGTGATCAACGACCCGGAGCTGCAACGGACGCTGCGCCGGTTCGCGCCGATGACGTCGGGCCTCGCCATCCAGGCCACCACCGACCTGGACAACCTCCCGATCGGCCCCTGGGCGGGCCTCGCCGTCCTGGCCGCCTGGTCCGCCGCGTCCCTACTCCTCGGCGCCCTCCTCCTCCACCACCGCGACCCCTGACCCGCCCCTCCCCGCGACCGTAGGCCCCACCGAGCAAGAACTCCTCTCGGCGATCAAGGACTTATTGGACTCAATTGGAGTCAAAGCACAATGATATGTCCGATTGAATGCCCCGGGGTGGTCCGCAGAGCATCCACGGGCACTCCAGAGGGCCGACGGTCGGCGGCAGGCAGATCCGCGACATCGGTGTCGGCCCGCGAGAAGCCTGGCGAGTGTTTAGCGCCGACCGTCCACTTCCTTTGATTCTGCGCCCTTAGAAGAGCTCACCGAATCCGTGGTCACGATCCTTGGCTGGAGCAGGAGCGGGCGAGTTCGTCCTCGACGAACGCGGGCTTGGCCAGCGTGAACGCCGGGATGACCGCCACGAGGGCGACGGCGAGCAGAAACAGCAGCGGCAGGGTCCATCCGCCGTTCACGTCGTGCAGCAGCCCGACGAGCAGAGGACCGAGCGCGCCCAGCGCGTACGCGATCCCCTGCGCGAAGCCGCTCAGCGCGACGGTGCCGCCCTGGGTTCGGGTGCGTACGTTGACGAGTACGAGGCTGACCGGGAACAGGATCGAGCCCGAGCCGATGAGCAGCACCCAGAGCAGTGTGAGTGTCGCGGGCGCGAGCAGCAGGCCAAGGTAGCCGAGCACGAAGCTGGCGGTACCGGCGGCGATCAGCCAGCTGACAGAGCGCAGCCGCGCGACGAGCAGGGGTGCGATGAGCGCGATGGGGGCGCTGATGATGCCGGTGACGGCGAGCAGCACACCGGCTTCGGTCGGCGTCGAGCCAGCGATGTCGCCGAGGATCTCGGGCAGCCAGGCGAAACACGCGTAGGTAAGGATCGTGCTGGTCGAGAAAACGACGGTGATCGACAGGGCCACGCGTGACCGCCACAGTCGCGTGACGAGGGTGGTGGGCGGGGACTCGACGGCGTCGGCGTCCGAGAGTCGTCGGCGGCGCTCCCGCGTGCTGATGACGAGCCACGGAACGAGCGCCACCACCGAGGTCGCCGCCCACATGCCGAGCGAGAACCGCCATCCGACCTGCTCGGCGACCGGGGAGGCGACCGCCGCGGGCAAGGCCGTGCTCACTCCCAGGATGCAGACGTAGATGGCGGTCAGCAACGCTATCCGGTCGGGGAAGTAGCGCCGCACGATCGGCGGCAGCAGCACATTGCCGATGCCCGTGCCGGCGAGCGCGACGACGCTGCCGACGAGCAGCACCGCGTAGCCCGGGGCGGCTGCGCGCACGAGATGGCCGAGGGTCATGAGCAGCAGCGCCAGCACGATGCCGCCGTCGAGGCCGATGCCGCGGGCGACGCGCGGCGCGACGAACCCCGATACCGCCAGCAGGATCGGTGGCAACGTGCCGAGCAGCCCGACGCCGATGTTCGAGATCGGGATGTCCGCACGGATGTCACCGAGGATCGGCGACATCACCGCAACCGTCTGGCGCAGGGTGAGCGCGACAAGCACGATGCCCAGCAGCGCGGCTACGCGTCCCGCCCATAAGGTAAGGGGTCTATCCGCAGACATCTCCTTACCGTAGTGCTCCCGGCGGGATCGTGATCATCAGGGTTCGATGATTCTCAGCGCTCACGGCGAGGCGGTTGACGGCTTGCGAGGGCTCGGTGGATCAGGCTGACTCAGTCGTCGCCCGCTGACTTTGCCGGCGGGCTCGGCACACCTGAGCACCTAGCAGCCCCACGGAGACTCGCAGAGAAGTGCTAAGGATGTCGGCTTCTTGCGGAAGTGGTGAGGCCACGCCCGGTGCCAGATCAGGGAGGTGATCTACGTTTTGCCTGGTGCCCCCGGCAGGATTCGAACCTGCGACACACGGTTTAGGAAACCGATGCTCTATCCCCTGAGCTACGGGGGCGCGAGGGCACAGTCTAGCGACCTGGGGGTTCACCTGGGGTGGCAGGGAGTGGCCCGCGTTCACCCGCGTTCCCCGGACCCGTGTTGTCGCAGCCCAGGAGCACACCCGGAGCACACGAACCCCGGGTTGCGACCGGCGGTCGGCCACGGTGACCCGCGTTGGCACCGGTTCACCCGGGTTGGCATCCGCTGGAGAGCACACACCGCGCACATCACCGAAGATCATGTGGGGCTGCCCGCTCCCCCGGCTGGGCGCCGCCTCCCACGGGAGATACGACCAGGTCGCCATCAGCCGCGCGGCGGCCGGGTCGTCGTTGTCGCGGGCCAGGTCCGTCGGGTTGTCGAGGAAGACGACGTCGACGTCGCGCACGGACGACGGGTCGAAGCCGCGTCGTTCGTCAGCGGGTCACCCGCGCTCGGCTGGCTCATGGGGTGATGAGGTCGTCTATGCCGTAGTGGCTCCACCAGGTAGGCCGATGTCTGCGGAGTTCGCCTGCGGTGCGGGTCAGCAGAAGCCAGTTGCCGTTCTGGACCAGCGCCGCGTCCTCCTGCCGGGCGGCCAACACACGGGCGACGGCCTGCATCATGTTCGGAATCCCCTTGTCGACCAGGTCGTCTGCCCGCATGGAGAAGTCGATGTCGACGTACGTCTCCGGCTCCCACTCCCAGCGGGCACCGTCGTCGGCCTCGGCATCGAAATAACCCTGGCTCCCTGAGGAGACGGTCAGCGCGTACCCGCGGGTGTCGTAGAGCCGAGCACTGAACAGCCGCGGGTTGGTGCCGCTCGGCCTGGGCTTCTCGGCGGCGTCCACCGCCACGAGATCAGCCACGTGGTCCAGGGGCAGGTCACCCGCCAGGGTCAACCTGAACTCGACAGCCATCTCTGTGCCTCTCCTCAGTCTCGGCGGGCGATCTGCACGATCGCGCCGCTCGGCGTTACCGCGACGAGTTCTTTCAGCCTCTCGACGGGCCAGGTGTCGAACTGTGTCCGCAGGGCCGCGAGGTCTCCGTGCCAGTCGTGCAGGTTCAGCACCACGCGTTGGGTCTGCTCCTTGTCGACCTTGGCGCGGACCTCGCTCCAGACGCCCCGTACCGGCTTGCCGAGAGTGGGCGAATAGCAGTCGAACACGTGACCTTCGATCAGGTAATCCGGGTCTTTGTTCGGGTTGCCGGAGTCGCCGGTGCGAAGCCGGGCGTCGGCGATCTCCTGCCTGGTGGGGTTCTGGTGGACCCGGTAGCTCTTGCTGGCGACTATATCGGCGCATTCGTTCTCGAGTTCCAACGGACGTCGCCCTTCGTCGTCCAACCGGGGTGGAATTCTGGTTCTCGGACCGGTCGGCGTCCCGCCCGAGACACCGGTTGGCTGTCTGGTCCAGGGCGTGCCGTAGCCGTGTTCAGCGGATGTGGCGTCGCCGGCGGCATGAGGTGTCGACGGCGGGTCGCCGTGCTCGGAAGGGGTAGGGCTGGCCGGTAGGTGACGGCCAGCCCCTGTCAGTTTCCCGACGACCCCAACTGCCGGGCCTGCGCGATCGCCGCTTCGACGGCCTGCCGGGCCCCGCCGGTGCGCTGAACGACCAGCACCAGGACCTGCTTGATGCCGTCCAGGGCCTGCAGCAGCGGCCCGGGCTGCCCGCCCTGCAGGACCATGGCGACGAGTTGCTGCGCCTCACCGACTCCGGTGATGACCCCGGTCGCCGCGTCACGAGCGGCGTCCACGGCGCTCTGCACGGGCGCCAGCCCGGCGATCGTCTCCTGGGGGGTGGCTTCGTTCGGCACCGCCGCAGTGGCCTTCGTCGCCTCACCAATCGAACCGGCGAGACTCCCCAGGCCGCCCTGGATGCCCGTGATCGCGTTGCGCACCCGCGCCACACCCGCCGCCACGGCGACGAAGCCCGCGCCCGCGGCCCGCAACGCCACCTCCTGCGCCTGACTGTCGGCGGCGGCTGCCAACCCCTGCGCGCGTTCGACCCCGGTCATCAACGCGCGGAACTCACCGGTGATCGTCTCGATTTGCGACACGTGGCCGGCACCCCAATCGATGAGAGCGAAAGTGCTGGACAGCTGAACCTACCGGGCTCCTTGTGAGGCCACCAGACACGGCGAGGCGGTCGGCACCGCAGACAGCCGCCGCGATGCGAGTAGTCGCGAGGGGCTTCCGGTCCAGATTCCAGCTCGTGGGGTGGGGTCTGTGGCTGTCGTGTCCGGCTGTCGACGTGTCAGCATCGACGGGACGGCGGTGCGGGTGTTCGCGTCGGGAGGCTCGGTGGGTAATCGCAAGCGCAGTGGCCGTCGGCAGCGGCGGGAGCCGATCCGCCGGATGATCCCGCCCACCCGCGTGCCCGGCAGCCGGCGCCCTCACCGCCCGGACGAGACGGCGCTGATGCCGAAATTTGAGTACAGCCCGATGTTCGGACGGCTCGTCGACGCGCCGGTGGAGATGGTGCCGCTGCTCGCGGTCCTAGCCGTTCTGCACCAGGCGCAGAGCGGCATGCCGGTGGGTACCTGTGTCCCGACGAGTCATCAGGTCAGTGGGGCGCTGCGGCACCTTGGCTTCGAGGCCGAGGCGGTCGCCGCGTACGCCTCGCTGTACCGGGTGACCGACACGTTTACCGAGGTGTCCGAGGTCGGCGTGTGGAAACGACCGCCGGTCGTCCATGCCGATGGCACCACGAATGGCCACATGGTTGTTTGGACGCCGTCGTTCGCGCAGCTCGTGGACGCCACCCTGGTGCAGGACCCGCTTCTGCTGGCCGCCGCCCAGGTTGATCCGGTCTACTCGACGCCGGTGTTCGTCGAGGTTCCCACCGACCGGAGGGAGTTTTTCGCGGCTCGGCCCGTCGCCTGGCTCGACGATCACCTGTATGCGTCCTGGGTCCTGCTGCCGGAGTGGACCCGGCTGATGGACCCGGTTCTGGCAGGGGAGGCCGGCACGGTCGTGGAACTCGGCGCACTCGGTCTGGCCACCGACGCGCTCCGCCTCATCGCGGCCGTCGCGGAGGAGCGGGATCTGAGCGCGATGCTGGTCCAGTGCCCGCGGCTCGGGGCGCTGCTCCGAGGTGAACACCAGCTACCGGAGTTGCCAGTCGAGCCACCGCCGCATCTTGCTTCAGGGGTGTAGAACGTTCCGACCGGCCTGCATCCGCACCCGGGTCTCGCGGTCGTCTCACAACGCATGGCGGGATATTGGTATGACGGCATTGCCAATGATCAGGAAATGCCGCTGGCGCACTTCGGTCCCATAGCCGCGCATTGCCAAACTCGCGATGTACACCCGATCACGAACATAGTTTGGCCAGGAGAGCACCCTGGCCAGCCTGCAGGATATGCGCAGCCTTCAACGGTATCCAGAAACACTCCAGGTGGGTGGGTTCCTGGGTACCGTCGTGGTCTTCCTGACTAGCCCACCGCTCGGGCGTTGGCCCTACGAGTTCCAACTGAAAGACGTGACGGTACTGAATCTCGAACCGGAGCGGTGTGATGTCGTACTCAACCTCCCCCAGCTTGCGGACAACGCGAAAGCCCGTCAGCCCGGTCTCCTCGCGGGCCTCGCGCAGCGCGGCGTCCTCCGGCGCCTCACCTACACGAACGGTGCCTCCCGGCACCTCGACGCCCACCTGCTCATAGCTGTAGTCGGTGTGACGGAAGACGAGCAACCGCCCCTCTCGCACCACGTAGCAGAGAACCTTATCCACCACGACCTTCGCCACCATATGATCTCCCGTATTGGCATTAGCAAAACAAGGGCAGCCCGCGGAAAATGCGGCCTAGCCGCACGGCTCCCGACAATAGGTAACAGGGTGTAACTCATGGACAGGCTATTGGACTCTTATGGATACCAGGCGCGCAGGCCACGAGTCCATCGGCGATGAATATTGCCTATCTCGCCAACGGTGCGGGGCGGGCATTGGTCGACCATGACATCGCCGTGGGCGCCATTCCCGTCAGCGGACGATGACGAGGTTGGCCATGTCTACCACCGGCCGGTAGCCAAGCGCGGCGTAGATTTTGTTCGAGGTTGGGTTTGCTTGATCGGTGTACAGGCACACCCGCGCACCGTCGGCCTGGATCCGCCGGGAAACCTCGGCAACCGCGTTGCTGGCCCATCCACGCCCGCGCTGGGCTGGTGGCGTGTACACCGGACCGATGCGCGCGACCCCGAACGATGGAGGGCTGGCACCGGTGAGGTGCACCCGCTCTCCAGTCCCGTCGACCCAGAACCACAGATGCCCGGCCCGCAGTCGGCGCAGCACTTCCGCACGGTCGGGCACCTCATGTGCGCTGGTACCGCGTCGGCGGCCCGCCTGTTCGTCAGCGTCGCCCACGAACTCGCCGAACCACTTCATGACCAGCTCGACGTCCTTCTCGACCGCTAGCTCCAGGCTGCCAGGCACTGCCGCCGGACGAGCCAGCTTGCCGAGTTCGTGCAGCCGCGTGTGCTGGTTGACCTGGACCCTACCCCCGCCGAGCCGGGTCAACTCGGTGGCGCACAGCGCAACGGCAGGAACGGCCCCGTTGACCGCAAGGACCTCCTCCCCGCGCTCGTGCAGAGCGCAGGCCAGGGCCACGGCCGCCTCGTCGGGCATCGGCAGCAGGAACGGCGGATAGGGTGCGAACGGCGCCGCTCGCATACCGGCGCCGACGACCGTGCCGGATGCACCCCTAACCACCAACCACCAATTGCGGTCGGGCTGCGCGATCCCATCGGCTTGCAGCGCCAGCAGCCGGTGCGCGACGGTGGTCACGACCGTGCTGACTACCGGGTCGGCGGCCAGATGATCGCCAGCTACCGCGAGGAACTCGCCCGGAGTCTTGCAGAACTGCAGGCGCGGCGCGGCTACCGAGGTTGCGCTCATCTGCGCAACCTAACCGTCACCACGGGCTATGGGCACGGGATTTTCCGCGTCATCAAGGTGACACGCCCCTCCTTGCTCAGCCGATGTACGGCGTCGCCCGCTCCTTGAGGGCATGGTCGATACGCAGCCGCATCGAGGGGTGGATATCCAAGTGGTTGAGCTGGGCGGGGTTCACCCAGCGGACCTGACGCGACTCGCTGGAGGTCGTCAGTTTCCCGCCGACGGGTCGGGCTGTGAAGCAGATCGAGAACTGCTGGCGTACTTCACCGTCGTCGTAGGCCATCACGTGGTGGGGGCTGGTGTAGATCCCGACCAGGCCGGTGACCTCTACCTCGATGCCGGTTTCCTCGCGTACCTCCCGCACCACCGTGTCGGAGACCGACTCGCCGATGTCGTGACCACCGCCGGGTAGTGCCCACAGGTTGTTGTCAGTGCGGTGGATCATCAACAGCTCACCGCGCTGGTTACGCACTGCCGCCACAACCGACGGCACCACGCTGTTGGCAGCTGGCGCATTGGGGTCGTTGAAGTAGTCACGGCGCGCCATCCGTCATCTCCCGTCGAATGCAGCTACCAGCGCATCGATATCGCAGTGAGCTCCGCCCAGCTCAGCTGCCTCCTGAGTAGTGTCAGCTTCATGAATGAGGTCCTGTATGTCTACACCGCTGCGGGCAGTCTGGAGGTCGCGCGGCGGTTGGTGCAGGGCGCAGTGCAGGAGCGGTTGGCGGCTGGTGGCCAGGTCGTGGGGCCGGCCGAGTCAGCCTTCTGGCATGAGGGGTTCTTCGGCACCGGCCAGGAGTGGCAGGTGGTGCTCAGATCCAGTGCCGGAGCGTATCCCGAGTTGGAGAGCTACCTGAGGAAGCATCACGAGTGGTCCAACCCGGAGATCGTCGCGCTGCCAGTGGTCGCTGGCTCACGGCCGTACCTTCAGTGGGTGCGCGGTGTCACCGAAACCGCCGGTGAGGGTGGATGACGCGGCTGCCCTACAATGTAACGCCCACAGGTAGACCTTGTCTCGACGCTCGATTGAAGGTGAATGGCAGCGGCTGAGCAGCCGCACTTCATCGAGGGTCTCCGCGAGGCGAGTTGGTGTGTCGGATGTGAGCGCCGCTGTGCCCGACGGTGTGGGAGCCGGCGTGCACAGCGGTGGTGATGGCGTCGGGTAGCGGGGCGTGGCGGGCGAGATCCAAGGCAAGAGAGCCGAGGAAGGCGTCGCCAGCTCCGGTGGTGTCGACGACCGGGACGGCAGGTGCCGGCACGGTGCCGGATCCGTGGGGATCGGTGAAGGCTGCGCCGTTGGGGCCTGCGGTGACGACGACGGTACGGGGGCCGAGGCGTTGCAGCGCGGCGGCGGCGTCGAGCGGGTTGCCAATGGTGGTGCGCAGGATCGCGGCGGCTTCGTGCTGGTTGACCACGAGGACGTCGAGTTCCGCGAGCAGCCGGGGGTCGAGGTCGGGGTTAGGGACGAGATTGCCAACGACGATCGGTGCGCGGCGGTGGCTCAGCAGTGTGGTCACGGGTTCGGGTGGTAGGTCGAGCTGCACGATCAC
Source organism: Micromonospora sp. NPDC085948 (assembly GCF_040686315.1). Lineage (NCBI taxonomy): Bacteria > Bacillati > Actinomycetota > Actinomycetes > Micromonosporales > Micromonosporaceae > Micromonospora > Micromonospora sp. NPDC085948. The sequence goes on from NZ_JBFBJW010000001.1 coordinate 727,897, forward strand.
GGCTTCTGCGGCGAGGCCGGCGGTGGCGCGGTGGATATCGTCGGTGGTGAGTTCAGTGGCGGGTGAGAGGGCGAGGGTGATGTAGCTTTCGCCGTCTGGGGTCACCTCGATGATGGCCGCTCCGGTGGTGGCGTCGGGGACGAGCCGGACGTGGCGGGTATCGACGCCTGCGTTGGTCAGTGCTGTGGTGATCTGGTGGCCCCAGGTGTCCGCGCCGACGTTGGCGATCAGGGCGGCGCGCCCGCCACGGCTGGCGGCAGCGATGGCCTGGTTAAGGCTCTTGCCTCCGGCATTGACGGGTAGAGCCGAGCCGACGGCGGTGCGGCCGGGTCGGGCACGGTGGGGTACATGGATGGTCAGGTCGATGTTGGCCCGGCCGACGAAGGCGGCATCGACCCTGTCTCCGACCCCGCTGCTGTCGGTCACGAGCTCGCCGCGAAAGCGGCCAGGGCGGCATGCAACTGCTGCACTGCGGGCTCGGTGGGAAACACCGCGAGCTGACGGCCCGCGATCGCGACCTCGCGTTGGATTCGTGCCGATCGGGTGAGGTTGGCCAGGTTGAGCGCGGCGAGGGCAGAGGCAGCGGCTAGCTCGGGTTCATCGGCGGCAGCGTGGGCGACGGCGGTACGCGCCAGATAACGGCCCCGTTCCCGTCGGTACGTTTCCGGCCACGCGTCGAGAGCCTCACCGAAACACCGGACGGCGGCGCCGGGGCGGCCCAGCCGAAGCCAGCCCTCGCCCTCCTGCGCACTGATATATGCCGTGGTGCAGAACGCACCGAGCCCACCGCCGTCCGTTCCGGTGGCCGCAGCGAGGTGGTGGGCCTCGTCGATGGCGGCCCGGAACGAACCGGCGTCACCTTCGACCGTGTGCCCGTGGGCGCGCTGCACCGCCGCGAACGCGCGCACCTGCTCTCGCGTGCTGCCAGCGCGCTCGGCGGCACGGGCGAGCCCGAGTACGCGGTCCTGGTCTCCGGCGTCGCTGGCCCGCTGCGCCATGCGAGCGAAAACGTAGGCGGTGAACTCCATGTCGCCGGCCTCGTGGGCCATGGTCAGCGCTTGGGCGAGCCACCATTCGCCGGCGTCCCGGTCGCCCATATCGTCGCTGAGCCAGCCGGCGAATTCTGCCCACCGGGCCTCGGTACTCAACAGCGCGTCGCGCAGGCTGCCTCGTGCGGCTCGGCGGTAGTCGGCGATGTGACCGAGCTGCTGTCGGGCCGTGGGGAGGATCGCCGCGGCGCCGACCCGGTTGTCGGATTCCACGAGCACCGACCGCAGTGCCGCAAAGTGCTCCACGACGGCCGGATCAACTTGCGCCGCCCGTGTCGCTGCGGGCTGCGGTTCCGCACTCGACAGGGACGCCACCACACTGCCGGGGACCGCCTGCAGGAGAGACCGGCGGCTGACCTGAATGTGCCGTCCTCGCCCGTCTGCCACAGTCATCACGATATCCGCTTCCCCTGCGGGCTGGCCGCTTGAGCCAGTCACCAGGGTGGTGCCGGCTGCGGTCAGAGCGGTGGTGAATGCTGCTGTTCCCCTGGCCCGGCGGTACTTCTGTTCAATGGCCGCGACCCGGTCGTACCCGGCGGTGAGTGCGCCGTCGGTGTCGAGGACCTCGTCACAGCGTTTCCAGAAGGCCCGGTCCGGGTGCTGGCGTCCGACTTCGGTATTCGCGATCGTGCTGCGGCCGGTGAGGATCCTGGGCGCCAGTGAGTGCTGGGTGTGGCCAGCCGCCTTGCGGTACGCGGCCAACTGCTGGCCGAGCGCGCGCCACGCTTCGCTTACGTCGTGCGGATCTGCCACCGCCGCCTCCCCGGGGCCATCGCACCTCGGCTGGCTGAGCGAGATGGCTGAGTGCCGGCCAGAGGCGGTCTTCGATGTGAGTCGTTACCCTACCGTGCGGTCGTGCCTGCGTAGGCCGTTCACCCGCCGTTGCTGGCAGCGGCTTCCGTCGCGGGCGGTCGCCTGCCACGGCCGGGCGGCGTGCAGGGCGATACGCCTGCGGGTGCGACATCGAGGAAGGGTGCCCCGTTGGCGTCGATGGGTGACAGCCCGGCAGGCCCTCGCGTCTACACGCCTGGGCATCAGATCGTTACAGTTCGTGGATGATCGTGTGGGTCGCGTCGTTCCCCCGCTCCGGCAACACCTTCCTGCGGATCGTCCTGCATCGCATGTACGGCCTCCGTACTTCAACGATCTATGACGTCGATGGCGTGGCCGCCCGCCTGGGGCCAGATCTCATCGGCTTCACCGAGCGCTTTGCACCACTCGACGAGCTGCGGGCGGCGCCCGATGCGTACTTCATCAAGACCCACCGGCAGCGTGACGCGGACGTCCACGACGATGACCGCGCCATCTGCCTGATCCGTGACGGTCGCGACGCTCTGGTCTCCTGGGCACGCCAGGACAGTGAAAATGATTCGAGCCGCTACGAGGTTGAACTCCGCGCAAAGATCCTTCGCCAGAGCGTGGCCGGTACCGGCAGCTGGGGCAGCAATGTCCTCAGCTGGCTCCAGCCACCGGTCCCGCACCGATACGTGCTGCGCTACGAGGACCTGACCCGCGCACCAGCAGCGACCGTGCAAGCCGTCATCGCCGCCATGACCCCCGAACTCACACCGCTCGCGGACGCTTCGATCCCGTCCCTCGCCGAACTCCGCCAAGCCGACGACCAATTCTTTCGCCGCGGCCGTACCGGCAGCCACCGCGACGAACTGCCTGAGGACCTCCACGAGCTGTTCTGGTCCCGCGCCGACAACCGCGCCGCCATGCACCTGCTCGGCTACGCCGCCCCGACGGCACCTGCCCACGACTAACCGGACCGGCAAGAGCAGAGAAGTGCAATACCCGTCCGTACCTTCTGCCATAACGGTGCTGCCGTCGATCATGGTGCTTGAGGCTGCCGAGCTAGCACCCGCGCTGCACCGGCAGGTTGCGCAAGGTTGCTTTTCCAGGGCAGGAATCCGGCGCTGGCGGCGGTGAGGGCAGCCGTGGCGGTGATGGCGGTGCGGGGGTCGGTGGCGGCTGCGAGGATGCCAGCCGCGGCGATGAAGATCGGCTGGGTCAGTTTGCTGCTGATGGACCAGGCGGTCAGGACGCGGGACAGGCAGTGTTCGCTGGTGTGGGTCATGCGGTAGGTGGCGAAGGCGGGGTTGAACGCGCCGGCAAAGAAGAGCAGGAGCGTCTCCGCGATCACGATGACGATCAAGCCGGGTGTGCCGGGTTGTGCGAGCGGGATGAGACCCATCCAGAGGGTGCGGCCCACCCCGGTGGTAAGCAGTACCGCGTGGAGGCCGTAGCGGTTGGTGAGGTGTCCGGCGGCCAGGCACCCGAGGATTCCGCCGACGCAGGGCAGCCCGAGGGCTAGGCCGTACTGCCACGGCGCGAGGTGTAGGTCGCGGAGCATGAGCACCGTGACGACGGGCATGGCGGCCATGATGGCGCCGCCGAAGATGACCGCGTTGATCAGCAACGCCCGCAGGCTGGCGTGGTGGAGGATGTACCGCCAGCCCTCGACGATTTCCCTGCCTCGGCGGGGCGCGGGGTGGCGTGGGGGCGGTGGTGGCTCGGGGCTGCGTAGGCGGCGGATTCCGAGTGCGGACAGCAGGAAGCTGACGGCGTCGACGGTGACGGACGCGGTGGTGCCGAGCCAGGAGACGAGGATCCCGCCGATGGGTGACCCGATGCTGTTCGCCGTCCACTGGGAGGTGTCGAGCCGGCTGATGGCGGTGACGCGTTGCTCCGTGGTGACCAGGTTCTTCAGGTGGGCGCCGCTGGCAGCGCCGAACGCGACACCGCCGGCGGTCTGGACGATTGCCACGATGCACAGCTGCCCATATGTCAGCTCGTGCAGCGCGGCGGCGGCGGGGACGCTGGCGAGGGCCGCACAGCGCAGCAGGTCGGTGCCGCACATGACGGGTCGCTTACGGCGGAACTCGATCCAGGGTCCCAGGGGCAGGACGATGACCGCTGAGGCGATGCCGGAGATCACCGCGAGCAGGGAGACCTGCAAACTCGATGAGTCCAGCACCAGGATCGCGACCAGTGGCAGCGCGCCTGCCCCGACGGCCGATCCCAGTTCGCTGACCGAGTAGGCGCCCCACAAGCGGTAGAAGTCCCGGCTCAGAGGCGACGATGCCCCGCCAGCGGCCGGTGGCCGATGGTGGGCGGGCACGCTGGCGGTCGTCCGGATTCTGGTCACCGCGTCAGTGCCCGGGGGTCACGACGTGCCTGCCGCAGTGTCTGGCGCAACTGCGCGAGTCGGGACCTGGGCAGGCCGGCGACCGGTAGGCGGGTGTGGATGCGGAGCTGGCGCCGGCCCACCCAGAAAGGATCATCCATGGGACGTTTTGCTACCACTGGCTGGCCGTCCTGGCGTCCGATGGGGACGACGGCCCTGTCCGAGCGGTGTACGACCCGCTCGTTGCCCACCCCGGCGGGCGCGGCACCGGCGACGAGCGCCGCGCGCACGATGCCCGCCGCGCCCATCGGGACGCCCGCCCGGTCCGGGGTTGCGATGTGAGGCGTGGTCACGGGACGGCTGGTAGTAGGTCGTTGTCGCGACCGGTCAACGGTAGGCCGGCCGCAGTGGCGATGAGGTCGATCGCTTCTTCCATCGAGGTGCTCTCGGGCAGGACGAGTTCGCCCGGCCAGCCGAGAAGGTCGCGCGGGGCGTACCAGCTGCGCATGTTGTCGGGGGTGAACTCCGTCGCCTGCGGGCGCGTTTCGTGTCGCCGCAGTGTCTCGGGTAGCGACACGTCGAGATAGACGAACAATGTCCGCCCGCGATGGGCTTCGCACAGTTCCGTGAGCATGGTGCGGTATCGGGCGGTGTGCATGATCCCTTCCAGGATCACGTGGTAGCCGTGGTCGAGGCAGAAACGGACGTTCTGCGCGATGAGCGCGGGTGCCAGGCCGCCTGGTTTGTCGCGTTCTCTGAGCAGGATCCGGCGGAGATGGTCTTGCTCGACGAGGGCGCAGCCGCGGCCGTGTCGGCGCCGCAACGCGCGGGCGATGGTGCTCTTCCCGGATCCGGAGTTGCCGCGGATGCAGACGATGATCGTCTCGGGGCTGCCGGTGTGAGTCAGGTCGTCCATCGCGACGCTCCTCATCGCGAGACAGGCTGGTGCTGGTGCGGAAGCCGACCCTCCGCGCGGGCATCGGCGACCTCGTCCAGGCAGTCGACCCCGCTTCCATAGCCGGCCGCTTGGAGGTTGAACAGTTCGGCGTACCGCCCGTCGGCGGTTATGAGCTGGTCGTGGGTGCCGGCCTCGACGAGACGGCCGTGGTGCAGGACGTAGATGCGGTCGGCGTGGCGGACATTGGCGAGCCGGTGGGTGATCAAGATGGTGATGCCGCGTCTCTGCCGGTCGCGGATGGCCTGGAACAGGGCGTCCTCGGCGCGGGGATCGAGGGCGGAGGAGGGCTCGTCCATGATGAGCACGTCGGCGTCGCGCAGGAACCCGCGGGCGGCGGTGATGCGTTGCCACTGGCCGCCGGAGAGGTCCTGGCCGCCGGCGAAGGTGCGGTCCAGCAGGGTCTCGTAGCCGTGGGGCAGGTCGGTGATCATGTCGTGGGCGACTGCGCGGGCGGCGGCGGCCTCGATCCGGTCCTGCTCCGTCGTGGTGGCGATGTCGCCGATGGCGATGTTGGTGGCAGCGGTGAAGGGCCACTTGTGGTACTCCTGCGTGACGACGCCGATCCGGGCCCGCAGCGCGTCGGTGCCCCAGTCGTCGCCGGGCCGTCCGTTGTAGCGGATGGTGCCGCTGGTGGGGGTGCGGAGGGTGGCGATCATGGTGGCGAGGGTGGACTTGCCGGAGCCGTTCTCCCCGACGAACGCCACGGTCTGCCCGGCGGAGATGGTCAGGGTGACCCGGTCGACGGCGGGGGTGTCGCGGTCGGGGTAGCACAGGCTCACCGCGTCGACGGCGATCTCCCGCAGCCGCTCCGCGACCGGCGCACCGGCGGTCCGGTCGGTGGGCGGTGGCAGGTAGTCGGCGGCGCGGGTCATGAAGCCGGTGTAGTCGCGGAAGTGCTGCCCTTCGGTGTAGACGCGGTCGATCTGGAACGTCACCACGGCCAGCGAGCGTTGGGCGGACTGCACGGCGATCACGCAGGTCGCGGCGGCGGCGAGGGGGATCTGACCGTCGATGAGCAGTAGGCCGAGCAGGACGTAGACCACGGCGGTGGCGATCCCGCCGATCATCGCGCCGACGGTGGTGGTCGTGGTGACCCGGCGGGCCAGGGCGAGTTGGATCCGTGTCTCGACGTTCATGACCCGGTCGTACTGGTCGAGCAGGAACTCGCGCAGCCCGTAGGAGCGCAGTTCGGGGGCGGAGTCGCGTTCGGCCATCAACCGGTGCAGCAGCCACAACCGGCGGCGGCGTACCGATCCGGCGGCGTAGGTCTGGTAGCGCAGGTGCCCGGCCCGCAGCGCCGCCCAGCCGTTCGGCACGGTCGCCACCAGCAGGGCGAGCAGCAGCAGCGGGTGGACCACCACCACGGCGACCACGACGGCGATGACGCCGGCGAGGCCGGCGAGGAGGTTCATCGACGCCTGGACCAGGGCGGTGGTGGAGTTCGCGCCGCGGGAGGCGCGTTCCATGTCGTCGGCGAACGCGTCGGCGTCGAAGGCCTCCAGGCGTACGGCGGTGGTCACCTCGAACAGCCCGCGTTCGACCTCCCGGTCGACCTTCGGGGTGAGGCCGTTCTGGGCGTATCCCATGGCGGTGGCCATGCCGGCGCGCAGCGCGGTGGCCGCCGCGAGCGCGGCCAGGGCGGGTAGCGCGGCGGTCACTTTGTCGGCGGTCGGGCCGCCGGCGAAGAGTTCCACCAGCACCCGCTGCGCCGCGAGGAGCCCGAACGCTGACATCACCCCGGCGACCACCGTGGTCGCCGCCACCACTGACGTGCGCGCCCGGTCGGCGCGCCAACTCACCGTGAGCGCGGCCCAGACCAGGCGGGGTAGTTCGGAGAAGACGGCGAACAGGCCGGCTTGCGCTCGCGCCCGCACGCCGGTCTCCCACCACACCTCCCGCAGCTCCGGCAGCACCGAATCCCGCTGCAGTGGTGCGGGACGGGCGGGCGTGCGGTCGGGGTGGTCGGTTTTCGGCATGGCGGTACCTCCCGAAGGTGAGCACGGTGGGCGGTGGTGGTGTCTCGATGCGAACGGCGGGAGCGGAGGTGTCCCGTTGGCGTCCCGGCTGGAGCAGCCGACACTTCGCCCTTCCGGGCGGTGGGTCTCCGGTCAGGTGGCTCGGACGCCGTCTTCGAGGTAGTAGCTGCACCCGTCCGCACGGGCGTTCAGCGCCTCGGTGATCCGGCGGGTCAGCAACGGCGGTAGCCGCTGGGCGGCCTCTGGCGGGTCGGAGAAGGCCCAGCCCTTCAACTCGCCGGGCGGCACCACGATCCGTTCGTGCACGCGGGGGTCGAGGGTGCCGCCGTCGTAGATGACCATGAGGCCCTCGGTGCGCTCGGTGCGGGCCGGCACCCAGTCCACAACGAGCAACCGACCCGGTGCCAGGTCCAGGCCGAGTTCCTCCCGGCACTCCCGGATCGCGGCTTGGTATGGCGACTCGTCCGCCTCGACGCACCCGCCGGGAACTTCCCAGCCCGCCTTGTAGACCGGCTCGACCAGCAGAACCCGATCGTCCGCGTCCGTGATCAACAGCCCGGCGGCCATCCGCTTACGGGGCAAGCCAGCGGTGACGTCGCGGCGTTCGGAGGGCATGAAGGGACCGTAGGACGCCGGCCGGTCGACACGCCCGCAGCGCCGTGCGCCGACATTGTCGGCAGATGCCGACACAACTCCGACACCACCCGGACCACGTCCGCGTCACGGCCCCGCCCCGATGATGCCGGCACTGTGAACTGGCTATTCACCCATCGGGGGGCAGTCGCGCGGGGAGTCCGCCGGGTCCAGAAAGTGTCACCGGGAGCAGCTACGGTGTCGGCTCATCGTGACTGCGGCACCGGGGGTGGCAGCGATGGTCGACCACGACGAGATCGCCGCCGCTCGCCGCGCGCTCGGTCGCCACCTCGCCCACCTGCGTAAGGACGCCGGCCACACCCAGCACGGGTTGGCCCGGCTCGTGCAGTACGGGCGCAGTTCGGTGGCGAACACCGAGACCGGCCGCCAACATCCCGAGCGGTCCTTCTGGTCTCGCTGCGACGCGGTGTTGCGCACCGGTGGCGTGCTGACCGCCGAGTACGACCGCATCGCCGACCTGGACCATCAACACCGCCACCGCCCGGCGCCCCCACCCGCTGGCCCCGGCACTGCTACCGACGCGGGAGCCTTGTGGTGGGAGCACGAGGAGCGCATCACCGCCCGCCGATCCGCGCTGACCGTGCCGGCCGATAACGACGCGCGGCTGGCGCACCTGGAGCACGAGGTGCGGCAGGCGATCAGCGACAACGAACGACTCCCGCCGGCCACGCTCGTGTCCCGGCTGCGTCCGCTGCGGGTCAGCGTCGACCAGCTGATGGCGGCCCGGCAGCACCCACCGCAACGCGCCCGGCTGTACACCGCCGCCGCCCACCTGTCCGGGCTCCTCGCCACCCTCGCCCTGGACCTGCGCGCCTTCCCGGTCGCGCGCGCCTACGCCGCCGAAGCTTTCGACCTTGCCCACGCCGCTGGGCAACCCGACACGCAGGCCTGGGCCCGCGCCACCCAAAGCTTGGTCGCCTACTACACCGGCATGCACCGCGACGCGCTCGCATTCGCCGAAGACGGTCTACGCCACGCTGGCGCCGGCCCGCATCGCCTTCGCCTCACGATCAACGGGCAGGCCCGGGCGCTCGCCCACCTCGGCGACCGCCGGGGTGTCCACCAGGCCGTGGACCGTGCGTTCGCCCTGCTGCTCGAACACCCGGCGGACGGGCAGGTCAGCACCAGCCTCACCCTCGGCCCGTACTGCCCGACCCGGGCCGCCGCCAACGCGGCGACGGCCCACCTGGTCCTCGGCGACGCCACCGGCGTCATCGACCACCTCACCGCCGCCGTCGCGGCGTTCGACGCGGCGCAGCTGCGCGGTCCGCAGGCGCTCAGCCGCCTTGATCTGGCCACGGCCCACGCGCGGGCGGGCGACCTCGACCACGCCGCCGGGCTGGCGCTGGAAGCGCTCAGCCTCACCGCCGAGCACCGCTTCGAATCGGTCTACCAACGCACTCGTCAATTCCTCGCCGCCGCCCACACCTTCGGCCGTCACCCGCGACTACAGGACGTCGCGGACCTGTTCACCGAATTGACGCATCCCGGCAGCCCGCCACCACCGGGCCTACGATCGCCGACATGAGCAGCCGGGAACTGGCCAGCCTGCGGCAACGGTGGACCGCCTACCGGGACCTGACCGCACTCACCGAGCACTGGTACTGGCGTCCCGGCTGGCGCGCCGGCCGCCACTTCTACACCTGGCACCTCACCTTCCAGGAACAGCCCGACCTCCACCGCCTCGTCACCGACCTTCAACACCAGCTCCAGTTCCCCGGACTGGACCTGGTGCCGATCGACGGCCTGCACCTGACCATGCAGGGCCTCGGCTTCACCGACGAGGTGCCCGACGGCGACATCGAAGCGATCGTCACCGAAGCCCGGCAACGGTGCGCCGGCCTGCCGCCGCTGGACCTGTCCCTCGGCCCAGTCGACCCCGACGCCGAAGGAATCGGTCTGCTCGTCCGACCCTGGAGCTCCGTCGAACGGGTTCGCGCCGCGATCCGGGCCGCGATCGCCGCCGTGTGGCCGACCGTCCCCGAACCAGCTGACGGGTTCCGGCCCCACGTCACGATCGCCTACAGCGGGGCACCTGCCCCCACCGCCCCCATCCGCGCCAGGCTGGCCGAATTGCGGGACCTGCCCGCCGTGACAGCGACGGTCAGCGAGGTGTCATTGATCGCCCTCCACCGGGAGCACCGCACCTACCGATGGTCGACCCGGGCAACCGCGCCCCTGATCGGTCAGTGCCCTCAACGCGTTGAAGCGGAGGCAGGTCGTGGCGATCAGTAGCTCGGACATCTCTAGGGTTCTCTTGGCCTACCTTGAGTGCTATCCGGACGAGGCCGTGGCGCTGTCTGAGCCGGTGAAGCTGCTGGCTGAGGGAGAGGGATTCGCCTCGCGCCGAACCTTCCCGATGCATGTGACGGTTGGCGCTCTCCTGGTCCGCGGCGGCACCGAGGTGCTGCTTGTTGATCACCTCGCCTACGGGATCCTCCTCCAGCCGGGAGGACACCTGGAGCCGACCGACTCCACGTTGATCAGCGCGGCGGTGCGTGAGCTGGTAGAGGAAACCGGTGTTGATCCCAGCGAACTCGTCCCAGCATCGCAGATGCCGGTCTACGTCGAGTACGGCAGAGTTCCGGCGCGGCCGGCGAAGGACGAGCCGGAACACTTCCATCTCGACTTCGGCTACTCGTTCTTGACGGCGCAGGCGGACGTGGGGCGTATCCAAGAATCGGAGGTGGGAGGTGCGACGTGGTATCCCCTCTCCGTGGCTGAGCGGCTTGTCGGCCCTCGCATCGCGCGGGCGATGACCGCATTGACATGAAGCGATGACGGCCCAGTGGCCGTCACGTTACTCATCGCCGCTCATGCTGAGGCCGGCGGTTGCCCGACCGCGACAGGCAGACCGCCGGCAGAGTCGTACGCCGTCAACTTTGCCAATAGGCCAGGACAATCAGGTCTGGGAGCGCGGGGGGATGGCGGGTGCGGTCATGGTCAGGTATCGGTAGCCGATTTCGGTGAGCCTGTCGGCGTCGAGGCAGTGTCGCCCGTCGAGGACGAGCGGTGAGCGCATGGTGGGGGCGAACTTGGCCCAGTCGAGATCGCGGTAGTGCGACCACTCGGTGGCGACCACGATGGCGTCGGCGTCGTCGAACACGTCTTCGACGCGATCGGCGAGGTGCTCGGCCAGGGTGGGCTGTTCGCGGCGGAAGCGATCGGCGGCGACGGGGTCGTGCAGGGTGATCCGGGCACCGCGTTCGAGGAGCAGATTCGCGATGTCGATGGCGGGTGAGTCACGCAGGTCGTCGGTGTCCGGCTTGAACGCGAGGCCGAGAATGCCGATCTTGCGACCCTTGATGATGTGGAGTTCGTCGAGGAGCCGGTCGACGACCTTGGTGCGCTGACGGTGGTTGACGTCGCGGGCGGCGGTGACGATCGGCATGGCGAGGTGGTACTCGCTGGCGGTGGCGATGAGCGCTGCGGTGTCCTTGCCGAAGCAGGATCCGCCCCAGCCGATGCCGGGGTTCAGGAAGCGGGGGCCGATGCGGGCGTCGAGGCCGGTGCCGCGGGCGACTTCGCGGACGTCGGCGCCGACCTTGCCAGCGATCGCGGCGATCTCGTTGATATAGCTGATCTTGAGGGCGAGGAAGGCGTTGGCCGCGTACTTGATCAGCTCGGCCGAGGCCAGGTCGGTGGAGACCAGCGGCACGGCGCTCATGCCGGCAGGGCGGGGCAGCACGGTGGGCGGGGTGAAGGACTGGTTGAGGATGGGTCGGTAGAGCTGGTTGAGGACGTCCAGGCTCTTCTGGTTGTCGGAGCCGATGACGATGCGGTCCGGGTAGAGGGTGTCAGCGAGCGCGGTGCCCTCGCGTAGGAACTCGGGGTTCGAGGCGACGGCGAATCGACCGTCGGGGCGGTGACCGTGGTGACGTTCGTAGGCCTCGCGCAGGATCGCGTCGACCCAGTTGCCGGAGCCGATCGGAACGGTGCTCTTGTTCACCACGACGGTGAAGTCGCCACGCAGGTGCTGGGCGACGCTCTCGGCGGCGGATCGCAGGTACTGCAGGTCGGGGTTGCCGTTGTCGAGTTGCGGAGTCTGCACGGCGATGAACACGACGTCGGCGTCGGGTACGCCGACGGCGTAGTCGGTGGTGAAGGTCAGGTGGGAAGAGGCCTGCTCGAGAAGCGCTTCCAGATGCGGCTCGTAGATCGGGCAGTGACCGCCGCGGAGGGTGTCGATCTTCTGCTTGTCGAGGTCGATGCAGGTGGTGTCGTGGCCCAGGAAGGCCAGGCTGACGCTGGTGGTGAGACCGACGTATCCGGTGCCGACAACACAGACCTTCATTGAGCGTTTCCTCTCGCCATGAACGATACCGACGCGTGGTGATCCGGATTGAGACGTCAGCAGTGCCGCTGACCAGCGCCTTCGGCGCGCCACCATTTTGCTGCGGTGAACAGCCGGCCTGAAGGCCGTGGCCCGCCTGCTGCCCGCCGGAATGATACCGACCGGAGGCGGGCGGCGGGTCGTGTCGGACTGGACATTCGGGTCAAGAAGCGGCGGCTCCGCTGCTGTTCAGATGTCCGAGCAGGGTGTCTTTCTGCCCGAGATAGTCCCGGTTATCGGGGGTGACGAAACCGGAGAGTGGGACACGGTCAACGGTGATCCCGGCGGTACGGAGGGCGTCGATCTTGTGAGGATTGTTGGTGGCGAGTCGGGCTGAAGCGACGCCGAGCCAGGCCAGAGCGCTTGCGGCGGGTCGGTAGTCGCGGGCATCGGTGGGTGCGCCAACGGCGGCGTTTGCAGCAACGGTGTCGTAGCCCTGGTCCATGAAGGTGTAAGCGCGGATCTTGGTAGCAAGCCCGATGCCGCGGCCTTCGTGGCACAGCATGTAGAGCAGGATCCCGTAGTCGGATGCGCCGATCATGCGCAGTGACGTGGCCAGTTGGGGGCCGCAGTCACATTTGAGCGATCCGAGCAGGTCACCCGTGGCGCAGGCGCTGTGAATGCGTACCAGCGGAGTCTGTTGGGCGGCGGGCTGAGGGCGGTGGACGGCGGCGAGGACCTCCTCAGGGCCGGTCTCGGGGCCGAAGGCATGCAGTTGGAAGTGTCCGTATGCGGTGGGGAGGTCACAGCCGGCGAGCCGAACGGTGGTGGTCATCTCGTCTCCTTCGCAGCGGTGCTGTCGGGTGTGGGCTTGTGGGCGATGAGCAGGACGTGTTCGGACATGCCGAGGAGGGAGGGTTCTGCCTCGACCCGGCGGATCGCCCGCAGGAGGAGGTTGCGGCGGTGTGGGTCGCGGAGGCGGTCGGCGAGGTCGGGCAGCAGTTTGGCGGCGCCTTCGACCGCGAGCAGGGCGTGTGGGAGTAGGCCCGCGGTGGTGGCTTCTGCCGCGAGGTCATTCGGGTTGTGGAAGTAGCCGGTGGTGAACAGCCGTCGATCACCGGTCGGGTTGCGGTGTTGGCCGTCGCGAAGATGCCGAGCCAGGATCGCCTCCACCGCCGGGTCGTCGTAGAGGTTCTTGGCGAGGTACTCCCAGGTGGTGTAGTAGCGGGACGTCGCTGCGGCGGCGACCACACCACCTGGGACGAGTACGCGGTACGCCTCGCCCCAGGCACGGCCACGGTCAGCGGCGTTGGTGAGGTGATACAGCGGGCCGAGCAGAAGAACGGCGTCGCAGCTGGCGGAATCGAGCGGCACCTGGCGCGCATCCCCGCGCGAGATCGAGGCCAGCGGCGACTCGGCGCGGGCGGACGTGGTGGCGGCTTGCTCCAGGTGCAGCGGGACAGGGTCCACGAGGTGGACGCGGTAGCCGTCCCCGGCCAGCTGAAACGCGTACGCGCCGGGTCCTCCGCCGACGTCGGCAACCGTTCCGGCTGGGGGAAGGTGGCGGGCCAGGATGTCGCGGGTGCGCAGGTACTCGATGTGGCGGCGCGGGTCGTTGAGGCGTCCCTGCTCGGCCCCGTGGGCGTAGAAGGCGAGGACCTCCGGAGTGATGCTGGGCGCTACGGTCACGTCGGGAGGGTGGAGATTCACGCTGCTGCCTCCGGTGCGCCATGCTCCAGGTCCGCGAGGAAGCCGTCCTGGAACTGTCGACGCAGGCGGGTCTGCTGTGCCGACATGATCGGGCCGCGGAAGCGGTCGAGAATCGAGGCGACGCTGCCGCCGATCGCCGGGCTGCTGCCGATGGCGCTGAGCAGCTTGAACTGCATCACGAGGTAGACCGGCGGACATTCACCCGAGCTGCCGAGCCGCGCTGGGGACCAGAATCCGAGGTGGTAGTCCAAGCCTGCCAAGGTCAGGCACCGGTTCGCGAGATCCATCTTGGTTCGCAACAGGGCCATCTCGTGGGCGGTGATGTCCCGGAGTAACGCCCTCAGCCTGAGGAGACCTTGCCGGCCGGGTTCGGATAGCCAGGTGAGGTTGTTCAGGTTCGCCGCAACCTGGCCGGGCGGCAGCAGTCCCGGCCGAGTCCACGGAGGCAACGCCGCCGGGCTGCCGGTGAAGCACTCCCGTAGCTGTGCGTAAGCGCCGGCGGCCACCTGATGAAGTTGGACGAGGAGGCGCGCGCAGGCGGTATCGAGGAGGAAGTCCCAGTCCGGAAGAGCGATCTTGAATCCGACTGGGCCACCAGCAGCGGACAGATCTGCGTCACCCGCCAGATGGCAGCCGGCGGGCAGCGGCTGCATACGGGGGGCGTCACGCATGAGCTGGGCGGCCAAGTGCGCGATGGGGTCCACCAGCGCCCGTCGTCGGTTGAGGTCGTCTACCTCGCCCAGCGGCACGATCGAGGCGTCGCGGTAGGCGGCGGCGGGCCAGCAGTTGAGGTGCCAGTGCATCCGCTTGTCCCACCACTGCCCGTTGTCGCGGTCGACCGTGTACGGGTCGTGGTTCGTGCCGATCATGAGCTGCGCCCCGTCGAGGTCGAACCGGCGCCGAGTCGAGGCGGCGTCGACGTAGCCGACGAACTGCCTACAGAACTTGAGCAGCGCCGTCAGCATGGCCTCGGGGACATCGCTGACCGACGACGCGATTACTCTGTCGTCGCCGACTGTGGCAAGCAGCATCATGTCGTAGACGCTGTGCGGGAATGCCTTGTCGATGACCGCGAGCCGGTCCCCGGATCGTCCGGCGGGATATTCGCGCAGGATGTTGGCGCCGTAATGGTCGCGGTAATGCGGGCTGAGGTTGCGCACGTCCGGTGGCGGCGCGGCGAATCTCGGCATGGGAAGGCTGGGAATGACCGGCAACGTCATCGCCGACTCCGGGTAGAGCGGCCCGAACCGGTCCGCGACCGGGCGACGAGTCGTGACGGCGGTCATGCCGGCATACCGGACGCGATGGCGTCGCCGGCAGCAACGCCCATCATGGCAGCCTGCACGATGCCCTGGGCGATCCCAGCGGCGTCGCCGACCACGTAGATCGGCAGGCCCCGCACCTTGCAGTCCTCGTCGACCGGGACCCGGTCCCACAAGAACTCGACCTCAGGCCCGATCACGAGAACATCGTCGACAAGGTCATCCACGGACAAGCCGGCGTCGGCGTGGTCCAGAATCGAGCCCATGACCCGGCGGAGGCTCTCGATAAGGCTGACGTGCTCGGCGCCGGTGAACAAGCTGTCAAGCCGGGCGGTAGTCAAGTCCTTGACGGACGGCTCGAACGTCACTGCCGCAGCCAACTCCGGCCAACTACGCGGCTCGGCCGTCTTGTTAATGAACGCGCGCAGACTCTGCGCCACCGGCCGGCCTCCGCTGAGCCGCCAGTAATCGGACAGGATCTCGGCCCGGACTTCGGTGCTGGTGCCGGGTCTGGCGAGCTGGCACAACAGGCCGAAGTTGGCTGCCAGTGAACGCCCCCCGGGAAGGCGTTCACTGGTTTCGTGCCCGTCGAGAGTGATCACCTCCCGCCCGAAGGAGCGCTGGTAGTTGGTGAACTTGATCCGACCACCGTTCGGGCCGCCGCAGAAACAGAACGTCTTCGTCTTACGGTCCACCCGCTCTAACTGGGTGATCTTCAGATCGGGGTGCTCAACGCCGATCGCGGCCAGCACCTCGGCCCTCGTCTCGAGACGCACGCCGAGCGACATGTCCGGCGCGATCGTCTGCACCCCGAACGTCGTCAGGAGGTTGTGAGTGCTGGTCACCCCGTGCCGGCCCGTGGCCAGCACCAGACGTGCCGTCTCGACGGTGACGAGGCCAGCGTGGGTCGCTACCGCCAGCGTCAGGCGGTCCCCCTTCAGGGCGACGGTGACAAGTTCCGACTTCTCCCAGACGGCCAGAGCGTCGTTGCGGAAGCCGTGCAGCGCCGTGAGCATGTCCCGGACCTGCGTCTCCCCCAAGACCGCGACCGGGTACTCCCGGATGGCCAGGCCGTTCCCGGCAAACGCCTTGATGACTGGCGCGCCAAGCCTCGTGCCACTCAGAATGGGTGGCTCTGGCAGTGGAGCGGTCAGGAACTGGAAAGCGCGCTCGCACAGTTCGTCGGCGCGGTCCTCACCGAAGTGATCGATCAGGCGGCGGCCGGATGGCAGCAAGCTCAACTTCACCCCGTCTCCGTAGTGCACACAGCCGCCAAAGCCACTGATCACATTGCAGATCCCGGCGCACCCCGTGCAACGCAGACCTCGGTCGACCGGGCACGGCCGATTCCGCATCCCCCGCCCGGCCTCCAACAGCAGCACCCGTAGGTCCTGGGCCTGGCGCACGACCTCGTGGGCACAAGCCAGACCACCCGGGCCGGCGCCGACGACGACGACATCGAAGAACATGGCAGACATTCCTTCCAACAGTCGCAGGGGATCGGAAGCGAACAGCCACCCCCGCGACCGGACGCGCTGCATGTCCACGGCGGCCCAGCAAATCGACAGCAGCTGCGGCCAGCGCGATGATCACCATGTAGGGCAGCAAAGGTGCCGTCCGGACAGGACGATCCGCCCCGGCCTTTCGGGGAAGGCTCACTTACAGTCGCCGACGTCGGGTGTTGTCGGACAGGCATGTCATCGGACTATGACAATCCACCGACACCCGCTGCCGCGACCGCGTCCGCGCCCGGCCGTCTCGGTCCGGCCGCGACCCCGGCGATGCTCGACAGGGTTAGCTGCCCGTACGCGTGCGACGATGCTTCTATGAACCACAGCAGCGCCGGCTTGGTCATCTGGGACGTTGACGGGACGCTCATCCCTGCGGACTTGCGCTGGCTGACGCGCGCGATCGCTCGTGCGTACGGCATCGCGCAGTCCGAGGTTGTCTTCCCTGACAAGAAGGTGCATGGGTATACGGACGAGTCGATCGCCATCGACACGGCGATCGCTTCGGGCGTGGACCCGGCAGACGCGGAGGCGGGCATACCCGCCTTCCGTCAGGCCATCGCCGCGGTCATGCAGGAGGGTCGGCAGGAGTTGGCTGAGGTCCAGCCGCCCTATTCAGGTGCTGCGGCGAGCATCGCGAAGCTGCACGATCGTGGCTTCATCCAGACTGTGCTGACCGGCAACCTGCGTTCGGCCGCCGAGGTGAAGCTCGACGTGGCGGGCTTGGACGATTTTCTTGATCTTCGCATCGGCGGGTTCGGGTCGGACGCGCGAGATCGCTTCCAGCTTCCGGCAGTCGTAGCTCAGCGCTACTCCGCGATCTACGGTGATCCGCTCGATTCCGCTCGAGCGATCGTCATCGGGGATGCGCCCAACGATATCGCTTGCGCACGTCACGCCGACTTTCGCGTTGCTGTTGTCGCTCACCGGCTTGGGCGTCGAGAGCTGGCATCCTACGAACCTGACGTGGTACTCGACAGCCTCGACCCGACGACGGTGGTGGCCGCCGTCAGTTCGCTGTTGAGTGCGGGCGGGACGCCGGCTGCTCGTTAGGCGGCCATCTGCTCCTCGAGTTCGAGGACAAGCGGCTCATCGCGCCATCGGTCCAACCGTTGTCGAGCTCGTTGGGCTCGAGCGATGCCTCGATGGTTCCCACCTGCTTTCAGCTGGTCGTAGGTGGCGCCAAGCAGGGTGCAGGATTGTTCGAGTTCGCCGGCGTCGGCGTAGGCGCTGGCGAGGTCTACGGCTGCCGCCAACGCGACGTTGGCGTTGGCGTGGTCGTGTTGCAGCATCTGTACCGCACTTTCCAGCACGGTCACCGCCTGGTGGGGCTGACCGAGAAGGAGATGGCACGTGCCCGCGTAGACGTGGAGGCGAGCGCTGCTCCAGTCGCTGTAGAGGCCGACACAGTCAACGGGCGACAAGTCGTTGACCGCTTCTTCTGCCCGCTTCAGGGCCGCCGCGGCCTCGCGGGGAAGTCGCAGGGCCGCGAAGGCTTGGGCCTGCTCGGCAGCTACTCGCGCCCGTGCGGGTGGACTGAGATCGGTGGACGCGCGGGCGGCCTCATCGAGTAGCCGCAGGCCGATCATGATGTCACCGTCTGCGTCGATCAGTGTGGCGGCTTCGGAGTGGAGGTTGCTCTCGAAGATGCGTGCCGTTGCGCTGATCCTGCGGCTGCCAAGCCTGTCGCCGAGCTGGCGGGCGTAGGCACAGTGAGCGAGCGCGAGGGCACGGTTGCCCTGCGCGCTCCACAGCCTGCTGGCGACGATCGAGGCTTCGGCGAGCATCGCTCCGATATCAGCGCGGATGGGAGCACGACCCGCTTTGCGATACAGCGTCGACAGGCAGTCACGGTGGGCCTCGATCAGACCCAGTAGCGCGTCGGGTGACACGGCCTGGCGCTGCTGGGCCAGCATGCTGGTGAGTGTGGAAAAGCTGTTCCACTCGCCCATCAGGTAGTCCGTTCCCGGCGTGCGGGCGAGCGCCTCCGCAGCGGTGGAGGACGAGGGCTCAGCAGCCACGTGGCACGCCGTAGGGGCGGCCGTGCCGCTCAGCACGTGCCGGCTGCTGGCGAGCCGGATGCGATCGTATTCCCGGACCAGTCTGCCGCCGGTGCCCAACACCTCGTCGCTTCGGGCCCAGAAATCGCGGCCCACGCGCTGCCGGCCGGTCTCCACGTTCGCGATCGTGCTCCGTCCATAGCTCACCCGCGGGGCGTACGCCTCCTGCGTGTAACCAGCGGCTTTGCGGCTGCGGGCCAGCATTTGACCAAGAGCGATCCATGCCTTGGCCACGTCTTGTGGTGGCACGCTCGACATCAGCAGCTCCCGATGGGTACGAACGCTCGCGCGAGGCGAGGCAGGTTGGCGTGGGAGCACTGTAGTGCAGGTCTGTGATGCGTCAGCTACTCAGCGGCTTCATCCCACACTCTTCCGACAAAGTTCCGACATTGGCCTCGCGGTCGTCCGGACTCGCGTGACCTCCGATGCTCGTATGCTCCCTGTTCGTGACCCACGAGCCGGCCAACAATGATCACGAGATTGAAGCCAAGTACCGCGTCGACGACCTGCAGGGGTTGATCACGGCGCTCGCCCGGCGGCAGGTCGTGTTGACGGAGCCGTCGGTCCAGGACGACCAGGCGTACGCACCAGCCGGCTGGTCGTACGGAATGTCGAAGGTCGGCGTGCCGTTCGCGCGTCTTCGCACGCAGGAGGGGCGCCATCTGTTCACCGTGAAGAAGCCGATCGACAATGAGATGGCGTGCCTGGAGCACGAATGCGTGATCCTCGACCGTCACGCGATGCACGCTGCTCTGGCGACGATGGGTTGGGCGCCAACCGTACGAATCGTCAAGCACCGCCGAACTGGCGATTGGGACGGCGCGACGGTCTGCGTGGACGTCGTCGACGAGCTCGGCACGTTCGTCGAGGTGGAACGGGTGGTCAGCTCCCGGCACTCGGGTGAACAGGTGCAGCACGGACTCGACGCGATGATTCGCTCACTCGGTGTGCCAGTACGGCGGGTTGTGGACACCTACGACACGTTGATCTGGAATCTGACGAGCGCGGCCGTGAGGACGTCGGCCCCGTTCTGAGGTGGTCGAGTCCACGGATGTTGCCGCCCCGGCTGTGACGGCTGGAGACCTGGGCCGCCGCGCTCGACTGGCTTCAGGGGAACTGCAGGAGTGGCACGTCGTAGAGGTCGGTTTGGCGAACGCGGCTCATCGGTGGCTCAAGGATCTCCACGATGATCATCTCGGTGAGGAACTGGACAGTCGCGGCGAGCAGGTGGCTCGTGTGGGCGATGGCGCTGTGCGCTTTCAAGCCCACGGTGAGGTGGATGTGCGGCTGGATGGTGTCGGTGTCAGGATCGTAGGCGAGGGTGCCGCCACCGAGGGCCTCGATGTTGGTCACATGGACTTTGGACCAGACCGGCGCGTCGGGGTTGTCGAGGCGTTCGCAGGTGCCGACGATGTCCGCGGCCGCGAGGCCGGCGATGAAGGTGGGGATATAGCCCTGGCGGATGTCGTGGGCGCGGCAGGTGCGGTCGAGGGCGTCGTAGAAGTCTTCTCCGTGGTCGAATACCGCGACGATGGTGCGGCCGGGGACGACTTCGCGGCTGCGCAATGTGGGCTCCTTCGAGTTTCGGCCGGCGCGCGGTGAGCGCTGAGTGCCACCAGGAGGATCGTGTCGCGTGGCGCGAGTGTTGGCCTATTGACGGGTAAGCGTGGTGAGGGTGTCCGCGAAGCTGCGGGCAAGGCTGGCCAGCACCGCCTGCCCCTTGGCGTCAGTGGCCAACGATGGTTGCCCGACTACTCCGGTGCTCGTGTAGGCAGCCAAGCCGAGCGTCAGGAGATGTGGCCGTTCGGTGAGGTGATCGGCGGTTCCGAAGTCCGGGCTGACGGCATCCGGCGCGGCGTGGAGAAGGATCGACGTCTCGATCTCCCCGGCGTGCATGTCGTCGTGGGTGGTGCTGTCTAGGCTGGCGTCGCGGCGTGCTTGGTCCCAGTCCTGTCGACCTGGGAAGAGCGCGAGGCGTGGCCGGTCAGTGTTGGCCTCTTGGACGATGTTGGACAACACATAGTTGCCGCCGTGCCCGTTGACGAGAACGAGATGGTCGATGCCTTGCCCATGGAGGGACGCCACGACGTCGTTGATGATGGCGGTGAGGGTGGTCGAGCTGAGACTGACAGTTCCTCGCCACGCGGCGTGCTCGTGGGAGCAGGACAGAGTAAGTGGCGGAAGCAGGAACAGGTCGTAGAGTTCCGCGAGCGCGGTGGCGATGGCGCTGGCCACGATCGTGTCGGTGGCGAGCGGTAGATGCGAGCCGTGTTGTTCGAAGCTGCCGATGGGCAGGACGGCGACCGCCGCTTGGCGGCGAGCTTCGTCGGCCGCCGTGGCGATCGTCCAGAGGGTCACGCGCCTATTCTGCCGCTCGTCTAGGAGTACGTACGGGACGGCAAGCAAGCCACGACGTTGCTCGTACCGGCACCCCGTCCACCGGCGGCCGGTGCGTCGATGTCGGCGCTATGCGCCAAGTGGTCGGTGAGACCCTCAAGGCGAGGTTGGTTCAGGTAGGCGGCGGCTGCCAGGTGAGGCAGTAGCCCAGGGCCGGCATGGAGGTAGTCGAAGCGATATCCGTTTCCGGCCCGGCCGATCCAGCTGTGTGTCTGCACGTCGGGGTGCAGAGTCCGGTGGACGTCGCAGAGCCCGAGTGTGGCGAGGGCGTCGAGGAAGTCGTACTCGAAGGGTCGGAAGCCGGGGTAGCGGGGTTGGTGGTCGCGGCTGATGACGTTGTAGTCGCCGCCGACCACCAGATGGGCGCGGTCGGCGGTGGGTAGTCGGGCCAGGGTGTCGGTGACGGTGGTGAGGAAGGTCCGCTTCTTGGCGAGCTTGGCCGGTGCCCGGTCGCTGGAGGGGACGTAGAGGCCGAGGATCGTGACGGCGGGGTCGGTGCCGAGGATGACGGCGGGGGCCCGGCCAGGCAGGCTGATGCCCGCGGTGAGGTGCGGGGCTGGGCGGGTGGGGGTGCGGCTGGCGATGGCGCAGCCGCGGTCGCCGTCAGTCGATGGCTTGTGGGCGATGGACATCCCGGCTGCCCGCAGGCCGGTGAGCAGGTGCCGGGTGCCGGGTCCGTTGCTGGTTTCGGTCAGGATGATCACGTGGTCGTCGCGTTGCAGCAGCCAGGTCAGGAGCTTCTGCGCGCGGGCGAGCGCGGCGGCCTGCACGTTGATCGTCAGAATGGACAGCACGGTGAGCCTCGCTGGTCAGGGGCCGTCGGCGGGTAGCAGGGCGAGAATAGTGTCCACGACCTGTTCGGGGTTGAGGCCGTGGCAGGCGACGACGTGTTGGCGCCACTGCTGCCGGTGCAGGTGGGTGGCGGCGTCGCGGTAGAGGGCGAGTTCTTTCTCGGGCGAGCCGGCCAGTTCCAGCCTGGTCAAGTGTGGTCTAGCTGTCAGTCGGGTGCGGATGACCTCTGGGTGGTCTTCGAGGTAGATGACGGTGGCGGGCAGGACGTAGCGGTTGTAGGACCAGATCTCGCCGAGGTCGAGGCCGTCGATGCGTTGCAGCACCAGCGAGGAGGCGACGTACCGGTCGGAGACGACATGCAGTCCGTCGTCGAGCCGGGGGATGATCTCCGTTTCGATGTGCGCGGCGCGGTCGGCGGCCAGAGCGAGGGCCAGTGCCTTGCCGTGCAGGAAGGATTCCTGGCGGCGCAGGAGCTGGCCCAGGGGCGTGCGGGTGGGCTCGCCGGTCAAGTGGACCCCTGCCGGTCCGAGTTCGGCGAGGCGGTCGGCCAGGCGACGGGCGACGGTGCTCTTGCCGACTCCGTTGGGGCCCTCCACGGCGATGAACAGGCTGCTCACCCCTTGGCCAGGGACAACGGGAGCAGTCGACGGCCGGATGGGTCGGTGACGGGGCACTGCTCGGTATCGACATCGCCGATGCGGCCACCGGTGGCGATGACCGCGGCAGGGCAGCCCTTGCCGCACTGTCCGGCCAGCGCGCAGGAGCCGCAGGTCGGGTTGGCGCCGGGCCGGTAGCGGCCGTGGAAGTCGTAGACGTCGAGGCCGGTAACAACCTCACTATCGAGGATGTTGCCGGTGAGGAACTCGGTATCGCGGTGCACGGAGGCGGGCGTGCGAGCGGCGAAGACCAGGTAGGGGCACACGGCGACCTGCCCGTCGACGAAGACGTAGATCAGTTTTCCCGCGTCGCATCCGCCCAGCGGCAGGTCCTCGTTGGGGAACCGGATGCGCACGAGGTCGACTTGGCCGGCGAAGCGGTCGGTCACAGCCGTGATGGCGTCCATCGCCGCCGTGGTGGCGGCGAGCTTACTGCGGCTCTTCACCCCTCGTCCGAAGGAGGACAGCGGGTTCATCAGCACGTACTCGGCGCCGACGTCGACGGCGAAGGCGCACAGGTCAGCGAACTCCTGCGGCACGGTCAGCGCGTTGGGCGTGGACAGTAGGCCCTTGAGGAGGCCGGCCTCGGCGAACTTGCGGGTGGTGGCGACGGTGGTGGCGAACGACGACCGGTCGCCGCGGAACTTGCCGTGGCTGTCGGGCCGGAACCCGTCAAAGGACACGTTGACGTGAACGTTGCCCAAGGCGGCCAAGGCGGCTATATCGGCATCGCGGGTCAGCGTCGCGTTGGTGCAGATGCCCACCGGCAGTCCCTGATCGGCCACCGCCTGGCACATGGCGATCAGGTCGGGGTGGACGAAGGGCTCGCCCCCGGTGAGCGTGAGGCGTTCGACTCGGGCGTCGAGCAGCCGGGGCAACACTCGGGTGGTGAAGTCGCCCAGGGACAGGTCGGACCCGACTGCGGTCGAGGAGACGAAGCAGTGGGCGCAGTGCAGGTTGCACCGTTCGGTGATCTGCACCAACGCCTTGCGTCCATCCCCGCCGACGGAGGTGCGGAAGTAGCAGGACGAGGCGTGGGTGTCCACGATGAGGCGCTTCATAAGGATCTTCCCGCGGTAGTGAGATGAACTCCGGACGCGCCAAATGGGGCGGCGTCGAGCAGTTGCGCGGCAGCGTGCAGTTGGCGGTGCACGACCTGGGCGTGAGAGCCATCTGTGTGGGGCTGGTGGTGGCCTGCGGCGGCCGTGGTCAGAAACCACCAGGCTGCCCACACGCGGTGCCATCCCAGCGCCCACTGAGCCGCCGGCAGACCGCCGCGGTCCGAGTGAGCGTCGGTGCTGCCGCCAGCCTCGACGTAGGTGCGGATCAGGCGGATAAGTTGGGCGGGGTCTGCGGCGTTGCGGGTGCCGAACCAGGTGGCGAGGTCGAGCAGGCCGGGTCCAGTGAATGCTTTCGCCCAGTCGACGAGACGGCATCCCGTGCGGCTGACGTGCAGCGAGCTGCGGTGGAACTCGCCGTGGCACAGCCCAAAGGGTTCTCGCTCGGCGCCGTCGGCGCGTCTGCCCGCCACAGCTGTCAGCCGCCGCAGCAGTTCCTCGGCCGCGCCGGAGTCGACGAAGCGGCCCTGGCGGTGCAGCTCGTCGAGTGCGGCGAGCGCCTGCTCGGGCAGGCGCGCCAGGGTCCGCTGGTCGAACACGTGCAGCGCGGGCACGGGCGGGACGGCGTGGATTGCGCTGGCGACGGCTGCGGCCTCGGCGATAGTTGCTGGGCGGATGGGGTCGCCGAGGTCGTCCATCAGCATGCCCAGCGCCTGCGGACGTAGCGTGTAGCCGTGCAGGTGGGGCACGGCGGCACCGTGTTCGTTGAGGTGCCGCAGCACAGCGGCTTCGCCGGTGAACGGCGATGTGGCGAGCTTGCAGATCACACTGCTGCCGTCGCTCAGGTACAGCCGCTGCACCGTCGACAGTTCCCACTCCTGGATGACCTGCCCACCGGTCTGTTGATGGCCGGCGGCAGTGAGCAGGTCACGGCGTAGTTGGTCCGCCAACGCGGCATCTATGGCGATCATGGTTTGCTCGCCGTCTGGATGCCGGTGGCGGCTCTCTCGAGCAGCGCCAGCGCGGTGTCGAGGCGTGCCGACATCCCCGCCGGCACCCGGGGGTGGGCTGCCTGTTGAAAGGCCCGGAAGTGCGGCAGCATCGTGAGCAGCGCCGGGCGCCTGCGGAGGAAGTCGGTGACGTCGCCGCTGGTATGCGCCCGTCGCAGCAGCGATGTCAGCGCGACGATCTTGTCGGCGGTCGAGGCCAGCAGCACCGGCAGGTCGTCAACGCGGATGGGCGGGTCCGGCATGTCGAGGGCCCGGTGCTCGGCCTGCAGGGCGGCGATGATCCGCGGTACCTGCGGGCCGTAGGCGGTGGCGAGGACCTGGTAGATGTCCGGCGTGCGGGGCGCGAAGTCGGGGGTGTCGTGCAGCAGCGCTGCAGCTATCAGATCCGGGTCCGGGTGTAGTACATGTTCGCCGATGGTCACGGCGACCCGGACCGCGTGGGCCAAGGCGGGGCGGTCGTCGATGGCGTGTCCGGTGCACCATCGCTGGGCGTCCCGTAGGGCGCGGTCGACGGTGGCGGGCCGGGGAGGGGATAAGACGGTCATGGCCTGATACCTCCTGGTTGCCGTAGCATCGGCGCCATGTCCGGGCCGCTACCGCAGTGGTGTGAGCAAACGTGCGTCGTGTGTCCCGCCCAGCAGCTCGGGCCGGGCCAGTTCGACGTGGTCGACCGGCCCGGACCCGAGTTCGCCTACAACCCGGCTATCGGATGGCGGGTCACCGCCGAAGGTGTCGCGGTGTGTGTGCACCCGTACCGGGTCGGACTGCCACCGGGCCGATACGCCTCACGCGGTGAGCCTGTCCCCGACCAGACCTCACGACCGGCGCCGACGCCTGCATCCCTGGTGCTTCCTGCCGACCTGGTGGATCTGGAAGGCTGGCTCGTCGCCGTGCTGCGCGACGCCCCGTCGGAGCAGATCTTCGGTGCCGTCGCCCGCGCCGAGCGCCTCGCCGGCGAGAGATTCGACTCGAAGCAGGTGGTGGCGGCCATGCGGCGGGTGCTGTCGGTGGAGCTGGCTAACCGCTGACCACGACGGGCGCGGTCGCCGGGTCCGGCTGGTCGAAGGCGAAGTCGTGGCTGCGTCCGTCGCGCCCCAGGCCCGCAGCCTGGTAGTGGGCGTTGAGCTGGTGCAGCCGGCGGGTCACCTCGACGGAGTCCAGCCAGTACCGCAGCGGCTGCGGCCCCCAGCCGGCGGCGGCGTAGTACGCGTCGGTCAGGCAGCCGCGGGTGTAGGTGAACTCCTCCAACTCCGTGGCGTGCGGGAACGTGACCCCGAGGTCGCGCTGCATCCGGGACATCAGGGTGAACTGGGCCAGCACGGCGTGGATCATCTCGTCGACCGGCGCCGGCACCAGCAGCTCCGCGGCTTCCTCGTCGCCGCCGGAGAGCTCGAACACCGCGGCCTTGAGCGCCAGGACCCGCATCGCCTCGGTCAGCAACGGGCCCGCGTCCCGGTCCAGGGACCACTGGCTGATCGCCGGGTACCCGGTGAAGGTCGCCCAGCAGCTGGAGTACTTCATCGACGAGCTGCGTAGCCGCTCGGACGACGGGTGCTGCCTGATCAGGTCGAGGATCTCGGCGGCTCGGCGACCGACCACAGCGGGTTCGGGCATGGTTCGTGGGGCCATGGCACATCCCTCCTACGGGAGCGTTGGGCGCAGGCAGGCGAAACCAGCCGGCGGCCGGATCGCCCGTCACCGCTGTCCGCGCCGCTGCGCTCACGGTGATGCCCCCATTAACGGCCGGGTGCACGGATGTCGATAACCCATTGCTTTGACCTCTGACAAAGCTCCGACATTGATCGTCCAGACCATTGGGCGGCCCCGATGGCCGCAAGCCGCGATGCAAGGCGTCAGTAGGCAATGCGCGCCGCCCGCGCCAGGCGTGGTAGCCACCATCGGGAAAGGGCGGATTGTCGGCGGATTGTCAGACGTGGACGGCGAGCCTTACCGACATCGACGGTCTTCGCCTTTAGTCACTCTCGTCGCCGTGGACGCGTGTGCCGTATCCCGGCCCATCGCAGACCGCAGCGCGGACGACCGCGCCAATTCGCCGGATTGTGGGAAGGACTGTTGTGCCTGTTGCTCGGAGGCTTGCGCTCCTACTGCTGATCCCGTTGGCGGCGACTCTGGTCTTCGCCTCGTGGGGTGTGGCGTCGACGAGCCGTCAGGCGCGCAGTGCCGACCGCCTGCAGTCGCTGGTGGCGGTGTCAGCCGCGGTGGGTGAGGTGCTGCACGAACTCGACCGGGAGCGGCAGGTCGCCGGCGGGCTGGTCGGTGATTCGGCGGGTGGCCTCAACGGTTATCTCGAGCAGGTCGCGGCATCCGACCGGGCGGTGGACGCCTACCGGCAGCGCCGCAGCGAGCTCGATGCCTCGGCTTCGGTCAGTCGGCTGGTCGGGCCGTTCGACGAGCAGCTGCGGTTGCTTCCGGGGTTTCGGGAGCAGGTCAAGGCGCGGTCGGCGTCGCTGACGGCGGTGCTGGTGCGGTATCGGGCGGTGCTCGCGCAGGGGCTGGCGGTGCGGGAGACCGTGGGTCAGGTCGGCGGTGCGGACGGTGCGGTGGCTGACCAGTTGCGGGTGGCGGCGGCGTTGTCGCAGGCCGGGCAGTACGCGGGTATCCAACAGGCAGCTGTTGTCGCGAACAACGGCGCCGTGGTGTCGCAGGCGGTGCAGCGGGAGCTGGCCGCGACCCGTGCCGGGCATGACGAGGCATTGCTGGCGGTGTCGCAGCGGTCGCCGACGCGGTGGCGGTCGTGGCTGGACCAGGCGCTGTCCGGCCCGCAGGTCCTCGCGGCGCAGCGCCTCGACGACGAGGTCGCTCGCACTCAGGTAGGTCAGCGGTTGCGAGTGAACGCGTCCCGGTGGGCTGCGGCCAGTAATGAGCGGCGCGACCGTCTGCACGAGGTGCAGACCCGCGTCGACGCGGATATCGCCGCCGAGGTGGGGCGGCAACGCCGACAGCAGTGGGTGACCACGGGTGTGCTGTCGGCGGTCGCCGTGGCGCTGACCATGGCTGCCGCGGCGCTGGCGTGGCGGCAGGGTCGGGCGTTGGCGCGGCGGCTGCGGCGGGTCCGTGACGCGGTGACCCGGGTCGCGGAGCGGGACCTGCCGGACCTGGTCCGCCGCGTTGACGCGGCGGATCCTGCCGACCCGGCGTCGGTTCCGCCGCCGCCTTCCGCGCTGGCACCCGGATCGGCGCGGGACGAGGTGGACGAGGTGGCCGCCGCGTTCGACACGCTGGCGTTGAACACGTACCGAATCTCGACGGATCTGGCACGGCAGCGGCGGGTGGCCGCCGGTGCGGTGGAGGCGGTGGGGCGGCGGTGTCAGGGGATGACGCACCGGCTGCTGCGCGAGTTGGACATGGCCGAGCGAGACGAGAAGGACGCCGCGACCCTGGCGACGTTCTTCGCGGTGGACAGTCTCGCCGCACAGTTGCTGCACGCCACGCAGAGCCTGTTGGTGCTGTCGGGACGGTCGTTGGGAGCGGTGCACCCGCAGCCGGCGGAGTTGGTGACGGTGGCGCAGGCGGCGCAGGGCCGGATCCAGGAGTACCGGCGGGTGCGGCTCGGGGTGATCGACGAGCGGGTGCTGGTGCCGCCACCGATGATCGACGACCTGGTGCACCTGTTGGCGTCGCTGCTGGACAACGCGACTCGCTACAGCCCCGGCGACGCAGTGGTCACCGGGCATCTTCTGGGCAACCGGGCGATCATCCAGGTCACCGATGCCGGGCCCGGCATCAAGCCGGACCTGCTGGCTCGGCTCAACGCCGAGCTGGCCGAGCCCGCGCCGATGATCGAGGTGGAGCACATCCGGCGCCAAGGCCTGGCCACCGTCGCGCTGCTGGCCGCGGCGCACGGGTTGCGCGTGCGGCTGCTGCCGGGACAGCCGCACGGCACGGTCGCGGAAGTCGAGATCCCCGCCGACAAGCTCCTGATCAGCATTCCTGAGCCGGCCGCGCTGCGGGCCGGCCCGATCGCCGGCCGGCGTGCTCCCGGCGGCACGCCCGCGTCCACCCTTACCCTGCCCGCGCCCACGGCGGTACCGGCCCGGCGCGGCGGCTCGGCCGCGCTGCCCGCCCGACGCCGGTCGTCCAGCCTCAGCGTGACGGACGGCCGTACCCAGGCGCTGCCGGTGATTCCGGTGCCCCGCCGGGCGCCTGAGTCGGAGTCGACGCCGGCCTACGACGAGACGGCCCGACACCTGCCGGCTCCGGCGTGGTTCGTCGAGGGAGCCACGGTGCACATGCCCTCCACCCCTGCGCGCGGGCTGCCCGGACAGGACGCCACCACGGCCAACGGCCTGCCGAAGCGGCAGCCCATGTCCGCGTTCACACCCCCGCCCCTGCCCGCTGCCGACGCGCCGGTCCGCTCAATGGGTGGCCTGGCCCGTACGGCGGGGGCCTACCAGCGCGGCCTCGACCGCCGCTTTCCCCAGTCGAAGGGCCAGTCATGAGCGATCTGAGTTACCTGCTGAACACCAACCTCGTCGCCCGCGTGCCCGGGATCAGCCAGGCCGTGGCCGTGTCGGCCGACGGGCTGCTGCTGGCCTGGACCGACGGGCTCAACCGGGACGCCGCCGAGCGCCTCGCCGCGGTGGCGGCCGGAATGAACAGCCTGCTCAACGGCGCCGCCCGTGACCTGTCCGCGGGCGGGGTGCGGGGCAACCTGACCGAGCTGGCGCACGGGTTCCTGATTCTGGTGGCGGTGAGCACCGGCGCGTCGCTGCTGACCCTGGCCAGCCGCGACGCCGACCTCGCGTTCGTCACCGAGGAACTCGGCCGTTTCGCCGAGCAGGTCGGCGACCAGCTCACCCCCGCCTTCGCCGGCACACTCACCACTGCGGCGGCCGGCCGGCGATGACCGCACCCGCCCTCACCGTCCGCCGACCCGCCGGTGGGCCGCCGAGCCTGAAGATCGTGCTCACCGGGCCGTTCGGCGTCGGGAAGACCACCCTCGTCGGCGCGGTCTCCGACATCGCACCGGTCACCACCGAGGCCCGCATGTCCGCCGGCAACGCCGACGACGACACGACCCTCATGCCGGCCAAGACCACCACCACGGTGGCGATGGACTTCGGCCGCCTCGACGTCGACGGCGTCACCGTCTACGTCTACGGCACCCCGGGCCAGCACCGCTTCTGGTTCATGTGGGACGCCATCGTCCGGGGCGCCGCCGGCTCCGTGGTCCTGGTCGACACCCGCCGCCTGCAGGACTCATTCCGGCACCTCGACTACGTCGACCACGTCCGGCTGCCCTACGTCGTCGCGGTCAACCAGTTCCCCGGCGCCCGCTCCTACCCCACATCGGCCATCCGTGAAGCCCTCGCCCTGGCCGCGGACGTGCCGATCGTCGACATCGACGCCCGCGACCGCGACAGCGTCCGCCGGCTGCTCATCGCCCTCATCGAGCACGTCATCACCCAGACCACGCCCCGCTCGGCGGTCGCGCAGCCCTGAGCACCCGCAGAACCCACCCCTCACCCCTGACAAAGGAGCATCTTCGATGTCTGATCCCCGACCACACTTGCGACGTCGGCTCGCCGCCCTAACCGCTGTGGGTCTCCTGCTGACCGGCGCCGCGTGCAGCACCACCCCCACCGACTCCGGCTCGGTCCGTGTGGGGCTGCTGGTCTCACTGTCGGGTACCTACGCCACCGTCGGCGAGGACATGCAGCGCGGCTTCCGCCTCTACCTCGACACCCACGACGGCAAACTCGGCGGCCGGAAGGTCGACCTGGTCGTGGCCGACGAGGGCGACGGCCCCGCCACGGCCGTCCCCGCCGCGCAGAAGCTCCTCGAACGCGACCAGGTGGTAGCCCTGACCGGGCTGGTCGGCGGCGCGACGGTCGACAAGGTGCAGACCCTCACCACGCAGCGGAAGATCCCCCTGCTCGGCGCGAACGCCCGGCCGGCGTTCGCGCCCGTCGGCGGCAAGCCGCGCGACCTGGCCTACACCTGGCACACCTCCTACAACTCAGACGAGCCGGGCATCGCCATCGCCGAGTACGTCAAGGCGCAGGTCGGCGACGGTCAGGTGTACGCGATCGGCCCGGACTACCAGGGCGGCTACGACGAACTGCGGGGCTTCACCGACACCTTCACCCGCCTCGGCGGGAAACTCGCCAACCCCGACGGCAAGACCCTGTTCACGCCGTTCCCGGCGACGGAGAACTTCCTGCCGTACCTGAACAAGGCCGCCGAGACCAAACCGAAGGCCGTCTACACCTTCTACGCCGGGGCCGCGGCGGTGGCGTTCGTCAAGCAATACGCCCAGTCCGACCTTGCCGACGTCCCGCTCTACGCCGCCGGCTTCCTGACCGAAGGATCCGTGCTCACCGCGCAAGGACCGGCGGCCACCGGCATCCGCAACGTCCTCAACTACAGCCCCACCCTCGCCAACCAGGCCAACCAAGACTTCGTCGCCGCCTGGTCCGCCGCCGGCCACCCGGGCCAGCCGACGACCTTCGCGATGGCCTCCTACGACGCCGCCGCCGTCCTCGACCGGGCGCTGACCGCCGTGAACGGCGAGGTGACCGGGGAGAAGCTCAACGCCGCGATCGGGCAGGTCGGGCGGGTCGTCTCCCCGCGCGGGGACTGGCAGTTCCACCCCACCGAGCACCGCCCGGTGCAGCGCTGGTATCTGCGCGAGGTCCGCAACGACGGTCCGGTGCTGTCCAACGTCCTGGTGCAGGACCTCACCACCCTGCCCGCCAGCTGACCGGACCAAGCGCCACGAGAAGGGGGTGCGGTGCACGTGGACGCCTACCTGATACCCGCCGTCGACGGCGTCGCCTACGGGCTGCTCCTGGCCATTGCCGCCGCGGGGTTGACCGTCGCGTTCGGCGCCGGGGGTGTGCTCAACCTCGCGCACGGCACCCTGATCGCCGCCGGCGGATACGTCGCCGCCGCCACCAGCTCGGGGACCTGGCCAAGCCTCGCCGCCGCGGTCGCACTGGCGGCCGGTGTGGGAGCCGCCGGCGGCGGGGTGCTCGCCGCCGCGACCGCCGCACTGCGGGGTCGGGGGCACCTCGACCAGGCGCTGCTCACCTTCGGTGTCGCGCTCATCGGTGCCGACCTGCTCACCACCGCCTACGGCTCCGACACTCTGCGACCTCGCCTGCCTGAGGTGTTGGAGGCAACCGTCCGGGTTGCCGGGCACCGGTATCCGGTCGACCGGCTCGCCGTGCTGGGCGTCGCTGTCGCTGTCGTCGCGGGAGGCTACGTGGTGCTGCACCGCACCCACGCCGGACGGCTGATCCGCGCCACGGTCGACGACCGGGCGATGGTTGCCGGCATCGGGGTGAACCCCCGTCTGGTGGACGCGGCAGTCCTGGTCGCTGCCGGGGCTCTCGCCGGCCTGGCCGGGGCGTTGACCACTCCGATCCTCGGCGTCGGCCCTCACACCGCCGACACCGCGCTGCTCCTGTCGCTGATCATCGTGGTCTGCGGTGGCCTCGGCTCCGTGCCCGGCGCGCTCGCCGCCGCCCTCGCCGTGGGCGTCGTGCAGACCGTCGGCGTGACGTCGTTCCCGGCAGTCGCCCCGTACCTGCTTATCGGCGCCATGGCCGTGGTGCTGCTGGCCCGCCGGACCAGCCTCCCCACAGGGGCGTCGGCGTGAGCGGTCCACGACACGACATGGCGGCGACGGTGGTGCGCGCGCTGGCACGACGCGCGCACCCGTGGTCGGCATTCGGCCTGGCAGCGGCCGTGGTGGGCGCGGTGGCGATGTCACCGGATCCGTACCTGCACGCCACCGCCGCGCGGATGCTGCCGCTGGCGGTGCTGGCGGTCAGCGTCGCGGTGGTCACCGGCCACGCGGGACTGCCCACCCTCGGCCAGGTCGCCCCGTACGCGGCCGGCGCCTACACCACCGCCCTGCTCGCCCTCGCCGGCACCGACCTCGCCCCGCTGCACCTGCTGGCGGCGGCCGGAGCGGGAGCCCTGACCGCCGGGGTACTCGGCGCGGTGCTCGTCCGCTACCGCGCCACGGTGTTCCTCATGCTCAGCCTCGCCGTCGCGGAACTGACCGCGATCACCGCCGCCCAGTGGCGCACGGTCAGCGGCGGCACCGACGGGCTCGCCGGGATCCCCGCCCCCCGCCTGCTGCCCGGCCTGCCGCCGCTGCTGGCCGACCGCACGGTGCTGCTCTACGCCACGCTCGTGGCGATCGCCGCGACCGCCGCCGCCAGGGCACTGCTCGGCGACGACCGGCGGACGCTGCTGGCGGCCGTGCGCGGCAACGAGGCCCGCGCGAGCGCCAGCGGCCACCAGGTCACCGCCTACCTGTGGACGGCGCACACCGGCGCGGGCGCGCTCGCCGGCATAGGCGGGGCCCTGCTCATCCACACCCACCGGTGGATCACTCCAGCCGATGTTGGCTTCACCACCGCCGCCCTCGCGCTGCTCGCCGTGGTCATCGGCGGCGCCACCTCGTTGCCCGGCGCCGCCGTCGCCACAATCGCGGTCCTCGCCGTGCGCGACGTCGTGGGTGCCTGGCTGCCCGGTCACGCGCCCCTGCTCCTCGGCGTCCTGTTCGTCACCGCGGTGTACCTGCTGCCCGGCGGCCTGACCGCTCTTCCCGCGCGACTGGCCAGCCTGCCCCTTCCTCGTCACGGTCGGCGCCGTCCCGCTCTTCACATGCCCGACGGCCCGGCCCAGCCCGTCACCAGGAGCACCCCGTGAGGACCGTCCACCGCATCGACCCCGACGGCGTGCCGTCGCAGCGCGAGCCGGGTGACATCGACCGCGCCCACGGCAACGGCCTCGTCGCGACCGGCCTGCGCCACGCCTACGGACAGCTGACCGTCCTCGACCTGGACACGTTCACCGTCGCCCCCGGCGACCGCCACGCCGTCATCGGCCCCAACGGTGCCGGCAAGTCCACCCTGCTGAACATCCTGGCCGGCACCACCCGCGCGCAGGCCGGCACCCTCACCTACAACGGACAAGTCGTCACCCGGCGTGGCCCGGCCTGGCGGGCCCGCGCCGGCATCGGCCGTAGCTTCCAACACCCCCGCGTCTACCCGAACCTGACCGTGCTGGACTGCGTGCGCATGGGCGGCTGGCACCACCGCCACCAACCCGAACGCACGCCTCTGGAAGCCCTCGACCTCGTCGGCCTGCTCGGGTACGCCGACTACCCGGCCGCCGCGCTGTCGCACGGGCACCGCCGCATGCTCGACCTGGCCGTCGCCCTGGCCGGGCAACCCCGCGTGCTGCTACTCGATGAGCCCGCCGCCGGCCTCACCGACACCGACACCACCCGCCTGCTCGACATTCTCGGCCGTCTGCCCGGCTGGATGGCGGTCGTGCTCGTCGAGCACCACATGGACGTCGTCGCCGCCCTCGCCGACTGGACCACCGTCCTGCACCACGGCCGCCGCCACACCGACGGCCCCACCGACACCGTGCGCGCCGACCCTGCCATCACCGCCCTCTACCTCGGCACCGGGGGTGACGATGCTGCGCATCGGTGACCTCACCGCTGGCTACCGCCCCGACACCCCCGTCCTGCACCACATCACCGTCGATCTGGCGGCCGTCGCCGTGCACACCGTGGTCGGACCCAACGGCGCCGGGAAGACCACCCTGCTGCACACCCTCGCCGGGCACCTGCGACCCGCCACCGGGTGGGTCCTGCTCGACGGCCGCGACGTGACCGGCTGGACGCCCGTCCGCGCCGCCCGCGCCGGGGTCGCCCTCGCCCCGCAGGGACGCCGGCTGTGGCCGTCGCTGACCGTCGCCGAACACCTCACCGTCACCCGGCCTCCCACCCGCCGCCTGAACAGCCGCACCTGGACCGTGGACGAACTGCTGGAGATGTTCCCGGCCCTCGCGGCCCGGCTGCGCCACCGCGGCCACGAGCTCTCCGGCGGGGAGCAGCAGATGCTCACCATCGCCCGCGCCCTACGCACCGCGCCCCGGCTGCTGCTGTGCGACGAACCCACCGAAGGACTCGCCCCCACCGTGGCCGCACACGTCACCCACGCGCTGCGGGACCTGCCCCGCCACGGCGTCACCATCCTCGCCGCCGTGCCGCATGCCCGCGCCGCCGCCACCCTTAGTGACACCGTCCACGTCCTCGCCGACGGACGCCTCACCGGACCCATCGCCACCAGCGACGGACAGGCCGAGCAGGCGCTGCGCGACCACCTCGCCCTGGTCTCACCCGCTATGCCCAACCGTGGGCAGGCACACCGGTGACCCCCACCGCGACCATGGCGGCCCTGGTAGTGCTCGCCGCCACCGCCATACCCGCCGTGACGACGCCAGCACCGATCCCCGCCCAGCCCAGTTCCGTGCACTGTCCCACCTCAGCGGCGCCGCAGCCCATGCTTGCAGCGACGCATCGAAGCACCGGTCACCAGGGAACTCAGGTGGCGTACCCGCAGCCGGCACGTGCTCCGTTGCTGGCGCTGGCGGCACGCCTGCGGGTCAGCGCGTGCGACACCGCCGCGGGCCGGTATGACCTCGTGCACTACCGGCAGTGGAACAACCCCGCCCGTTCCGGGGCGGCGGTACGGGAGGTGGTCCGCTGGCGCGGCGACGACCGCTCCGGCGGCCAACTCGCCACCCAGCACCCCACCGGCGTCGTTCCGGTCACCCACGACTGGTGGCAACCCGGCGACCTCTACAGCGTCGGGCTGATCGACCCCTTCACCCGCACCGACGTGCTGCGGGAAGACCTGCGTATCAATGAGCCCTCACCAGCCGACTCCACTGAGGTGCTGGCGAACCTGGCGTACCTGTCGACCTGGTACAGCCCTCGCCGGGACGGCCGCGCCGCCACCCTCGATCTGCTGGCCGGCCTGAGCCCGCTCACCTACTACCCGCGCGTGGTCGACCGTTCCGGCCGCCCAGGCATCGCGGTCGCCGCTACCAGCGGCGACCGACGCGCCCTGCTCGTCCTGCACCCAGACACCGGGGAAGTCCTCGCCTACGAATCCGCCCACCTGAGTCCCTTCGGCTGGCGAGCGCAGACCTACCTCGTCTACCTCGCCCACAGCCACGCCACCCGCCGCTGGTGGGAACCCGCCGCCCGTCCCCGGGCAGCCACGCCGTCCTTACCGCTGTACCCGCGGCTGCAACAGCACTGGCTGCTGACAACGCCCCTGCCCTGCCTCACTACGACGCCCCAAGGAGTCACTCCATGACGGCCACCGCACCCACGCAGCGCTACCAGTTCCGCAACAGCCCCCACCAGCTCCACCCCCTGCAGGAGATGCTCGACCCGGTCACTCTCGACGACCTGACCCGCCTGGGAGTCAACCCCGGGCACACCGCCCTCGACGTTGGCGCCGGCGCCGGCTCCATCGCCCAGCACCTGTGCGAACTCGTCGGCCGCACCGGAAAGGTCATCGCTGTCGACATCGACACCAGCATGCTCAATCCCACCGGGGTGCTCGACGTCTACCAGCGCGACCTGCGCACCCAGCCGCTGCCGGTCGAACCCGGCACCATCGACATCGCCACCGCCCGCTGCGTCCTGGAACACCTACCGAACCGGCACCTGCTGCTCCACCAGATGATCAACGCGCTGCGCCCCGGCGGGCACCTCGTCCTCGGAGAGATCGTCTACGCGCCCGTATCCGCGCACGCCCCCGCCGACGGCGACAACGAACTCATCACCCGCGTCGTGCACACCATCCTCGACGTCCTCGCCGGCCGCGGGGTCGACCTGCACTGGGGAGACAAGGTTCCGTCGGTCCTGCTCGCCAACGGCTTCGAGCAGGTCCACACCCGCTGGGTCGCCGAGACCTGCGCCGGGGGCAGCGCCGGCTGCCGCCTGTACGCCGACAACGCCACCCAGCTACGCGACCGGCTCATCGCCGAGGACCTGTCCCACGATGAGCTGGACCGGTTTGCCGAGCTGATGGTCGACCCGGCGGTGCTGGTACGCGGCTACCAGTTCGCCTCCACCACTGCCCGCAAGCCCCGCTGAACCTGGCACGCGCGGGGGCGGCCGAGGCCGGTCGCCCCGGCTGGGCCGGGAGGCTATCGGGCCGTGTGCGTGACCCTCGCCGCGGATTACCTGGCGAAGCCGCACCTTGGTTCTTCATCCAGCCCGAGAACATGTCCTTGGCGCTCTCAGCCGGCACCTTGCACCAGCGTTCGGGCCTCAGGCATAGGGGCGATAGCCAGGAGAGAAGCACCCGCGGGACGATCTTGGCCCACTGCGGATGCCCGCCGGTGCTCGGTCTCATCCCGCGAGGCGGGTACTGCGGCGCTTCCGGTTGATTTTGTTGGCGACGGCATCGGCGGCGTCCTGGTGCATCCGCTTGGTGACACTCTGGTAGGTGTCGCGGGTCAGGGTCGTGGTGGAGTGGCCGAGTTGCTCGGAGACGACCTTGATGTCGACGCCGGCGTCGAGGGCGATGGTGGCGGCGCTGTGGCGCAGGTCGTGCAGCCGGATCGGGGGCAGCCCGGCCTTGCGGACGAGTTTGCGGAATCGTTGGGTGACGGCGTTGGGGTGCCAGGGGTGCCCGTCGGGGCGGACGAAGAACAGGCCGGTGTCGGGCCATGCGTCGTCGGCGGCGAGTTGCCAGGCGGCGCGGCGGGCCTTGTATGCGGTGAGGACCTTGGTCGTGTCGGTGTCGAGGGCGACGTCGCGGTTCCCGGCCCTGCTCTTCGGTGGTTTCTGCACGGCGGTGTAGCCGTGGGTGGCGATCTGGTTGTTGATGGTGGTCTCGCGCCGGTGCAGCCGCACCTCACTGTCGCGCAGGCCGCACGCCTCACCGCGGCGGGGCCCGCGGTAGGCCATGTAGTGCCACATCGGGTGCAGGTCGGGGGCGTGTACGGCGGCGTAGTCCAGGAACTGCACGACCTGGGAGTCGGTCCACACCATCACCGGTCCGGGGACCTCGCCGGTGGCCTTCCACCGCCGTACGCGTTCGTCCTCCCACACGATCGGCAGGGGCCGGTCGGCGGGGACCTTGACCAGGGCGGCGGGGTTGGCGCCGACGATGAGTTCGTCGGCGAGGGCGTCGTTGATCGCCTTACGCAGACAGGCGCGGATGCGTTGGCGCGTGGTGCCACCGGTGGGTCGCACGCCGGAGACGGACGCGCGGATGGCTGGGTCGGTGCTTGCCTTCGCAGCGGCGATCTCGTCGTTGCGGCGCTCGATGGCCGCGAACATGGCGCGGATGTGGGTGGTGCGCAGCTTGTCCAGCGGAATGTCCCCCAGGTGCGGGATCAGGTGGACCCGTGTGATCGATTCGTAGCCGCGCTGCGTGTTCGCGTCGATCGTGAGGTGGGTCAGCCATCCGGTGAGGTACTCCGCGACGGTGGGCATGTCGGCCAGCGCACCGTCACCGCGCATCCGCTGGCGAATGCGGTCAACCGCGGGCAGGGAACGTTTGGCGCGTACGGCGGTTTGCAGCAGGTCGGCGATCTCGGTACGGCGGCGCCGGTCACCGTTGGCGAGGGCGAGCAGGTCGCGGGCATGGTCGAGTTCGTCGGCGGCGCCACGGCGGGTGGAAAAGCTGGAGCGGCGTAGCTGCCGGCGCCCACCGTCGGTGGTGGGTGGTAGTTCGAGCTGGTAGGCCCAGTGGCCGTGGTCGGAGCTCCAGGCGCGGTTCGCGCGGCGTAGTTTCGGGCAGTCGTTTCCCAGTGGCTTGCCCGTGTCGGGGTGGCGGCAGCCGCAGCGCTTGAAGATGCTTCCGTCTGGCATCGGTGGTGGTGCTCCCGTTCGTCTGGGGTGGGGCATCGGTTTGGTCGATCGACATCCACGCGTGACCGGCGGCCACGATCAAGTCGCGGTTCCAGGTCCGGTGGGTGGTCCATGCGCTGGGGCCGGTGACCGGCGAAAGTCAGATGCGCCCTGCTGGGGGAGTCTGGGATCCTGTCCGGTTCGCATGTGAGATCGGGCATGGAGGACGGCCAATGGTGGCGACAGATGACGTGGCGAGGGGCCGGGTGCGGCGCCCACAGCTGCACGCGGCAGTGGGCCAGTTGATGGCGGCGGTGCTCGGCGACTTGGCCGCTCGCGACGGCGTGCCGGTGTTCGCGACCGTTCCCGACTTCGGCGAGTGGCACCGCCACGGGCAGCAGTCGTTCGTCGCGATCCGCCGCGACGTCTGGCAGATGCCGGGCCGGGTCACCGACTACCGGTTCTTGGACACCTTCGCCGAAATGGAGGCGGTGCGGGCCGTCGTGGCCGCTGATGAGGTGCTGCGCGAGCGGGTGGATTGCCTCGTCGGGGTGGAGTTCGCCCTCACGCTCCGGCAATTGGGGTGGACGCTGGTTAAGCACGTCCTGGAACCCATGGTTGCCGCCGTCGAGGGCTACCGGTTCGACCAGGACGCCTTCGACGCCGCATACAGCAGGCTGGAGGACGGTCTGCTGGCCACGCGGGCGCGGCTGGTCGAGGTGGTCCCGCTCAACGCCTTCACCCCCACCGCGGGCATCGAGGCGGTCACGTTGCCGGACGGCCTGGTGCTGCAAGCGATGAGCGACCGGCAGGTGAGCGCCGCGATCGGCTACCTCGCGGTGCCGATCGCCTTCGCGG
Organism: Micromonospora sp. NPDC085948; assembly: GCF_040686315.1. Lineage (NCBI taxonomy): Bacteria > Bacillati > Actinomycetota > Actinomycetes > Micromonosporales > Micromonosporaceae > Micromonospora > Micromonospora sp. NPDC085948. The sequence continues at coordinate 766,902 of NZ_JBFBJW010000001.1, forward strand.
GCGGCCCGACCTCGGTGACCGCGTCACGGTTCCACCAGTGGGCCCTGACCCGCTGCACCTCGTACCCGGTGTGCTCGGACATGGACGTACCCGCCCAACCGACGGCGCTGGATTCTGGCGCGCTGGTCGAGCCAGCCAGCCGTCTCGTGGCTGCGCTTCGGCTGGTGTGCGGCGGGTCCGTCACCGCGACTCGGGCGATCCGCTGCCCACCGGACGACGACTTTCCCCAGGGACTGGGGCCGACGGCGTCACTGTCGGCGCTGCCCACCTTCGACGAGGAGCGACCGACAATCCTTGGGCGAGAGCATGTTGAGGCGGTGCGCGAGGTGTACGACCTCCTCGCGCATCCCGCGGTCCGGGAGAACCGGGGTCTGCAGACCGCGCTGCGCCGGCTGGTCCTGGCCGGGGCCGACCGGGTGCCAACCGACCGGCTCATCGACCTGATCGTCTGCGCCGAAGTGCTGTTCATCAAACTGCCAGGCCTGCCAGCGGATCGTTGGAAGCAGGACAAGGTCGTTGCCGGAGCGACCATGCTGTTGGCGGACGACCCGGTCCTGCAGGCGCCGCCCGAGCGGATCGAGGCCCTCCTGCGTCTGGGATACCGGCTCCGCAACAACGAGATGCACGGCGACGACCCGAGCAGGCGGGAACTGCGCACCCTCACCGGCCAGCCGACAGATGACCTGTCAACGGTCGTGGATGACATCGAGCGGGTGTTGCGTCGCGCCCTGGTCCGGCTCCTCTCCGGCGTCGTCGAGCAGTAGTCGGCGGCTGCACCGACACGACATACGGAGCCGCACATTGGGCGTCCTACCCGCGGCGGGGTCACGGCGGAGGGCTGCAACCCGTGGTGTCCCTGGCCCCGCCCGAATACCCGCCGTCCTCGTCGGCACCCGCCCCGCCGGTGTCACCAGATGTCGGTAGCGGTGGGAAATCGAGGTGCAGTTTCCGCAGGATCGGGGCGGTCGGCACGCGGTAGTACGCGCCGGCTCGGAACAGTGGCACGGGGAAGGCGTCGCGGGCGGCCAGCTTGTAGGCCGCCGAGCGGGAGATGCCGAGGATTGCGGCGGCGGTGGCGAGGTCCGTGGTCGCCCCGAGCGCCAGGATCCGCTCGGTGGTCCAGGTACAAGTTGCGACGTCGCTGTGGGGGTTGGCGGCGGGGGCGAGGTTGCGGGTTCGTCGTGCTGATCGCATGGGCATGACTCCTATTTCTCGGACCACCAGCCGCAGCGGTAGGTGGGTTCCTGGGTTTCAGACGAGGGCTGCCTCTCCGCAGGCGGCACCGCCATCGCGTCGGACTGGCGGTGCCGCCTGCGGAGCGAGGCCGTGGAGGCACGGAGCACGCCGATGCCGGTTAGCGGGAGCTCACTGGCACCCTGGCCTCAGCCGGCGCGTCATCACTGGCCACGTCGGTAGGCCAAGGGACCTTCTCCCGCTACCACGTGTGTGGGCACAGCAGCAGCCGCAGGGCGGCGGCGGCCTGTTGGGGCACGACGCCGTTGCCGAGGACCCGCAGCGCGAGCGTGCGCGGCAGCCCCAGGTCGGCGTCGGTGACATGGCCTGGGTCGAGGCCCATGAGCCACTCCACGAACGGCGGCGCGAGGACGGGTTTGCCGTGCCGGCCGATCTGCGTGGGGTGTGGTGCGGGCCGGCCGAGCAGCCGCTCCCAGCGGGCGACCGCGTCGGCGTAGCCGCCCCACCGCTGCTCGTCGGGCCGCCCGAGCCCGGCGATGGTGGTGCGCAGATCCGCACCGCCGTCGCCGTGCCGCCCGGGACCGCGCCCGTCGGACGCGCGCGGGGTGGGCAGGGTACGGGCCGGGACCCGCACCGCCGCGGACGGCAGGGTCAGGTCGCCGTGCGAACCGCGCTGCCCTGGGCAGCCTTTCTCGCCGTCGGTGGCCCGCGGGGTGGGCAGCAGCACCTGCGACAGCGGGGGCCGGAACCCGGCCCCCGCGCGTCGCCCGGGCGTCCCGGTGTCGCTCGCTCTGGGGGTGGGCAGCAGACGCGCGACATCCTGCCGCTTATGCCCCTGCTCACCGGTACGAGCGGTGCGCCCCGCGGTGGAGGTGGATAGGAGGCCGTGGGTGGAGCCTGACGGTTCGATGAGGTCGGGCAGCCCGTGCTGGTGGCCGGGGCCTTTGCCGTCACGGGCGCACGGTGTCGGCAGCGTCCGCACCCCCTCCGAGTCGTCCGGCAGGCGCGGCCAACAGGAACAGCCTGTCCCGGCGGTGGGCGGCGCCGATGTCGGACGCCCGTAGGCACGTCCACCTCGTGTCGTACCCGATCGCGGCCAGGTCGGCTTCGACAACGTCGAAACCTCGCCGCAGGAGCGCGGCGACGTTCTCCACGAACACGAGCGGCGGTCGAAGCACGCGAACGGCGTCGGCAACGGCACTCCACAGGCTGGAGTGCTCTCCGGTGATGCCAGCGCGCTTGCCGGCGTTGGAGATGTCCTGACACGGGAACCCGGCCGTGAGGACGTCGACCGGTCCAACGCGGGTCCAGTCGACGACGCGGATGTCACCGAGGTTGGGCACGCCGGGCCAGTGGTGGGCACAGACGGTGCGGGCGTGCCGGTCGGTTTCGGCGTACCAGGTGAGCTGGCCGCCGAGCACCAGCTCGACGGCCATGTCGAGACCGCCGTAGCCGGTGCACAGCGATCCGATGCGCGGTGCGGGTCGATGGTCAATCACGCACCTCCCCGGCGTCTAGCGTCGGAGTCTTACCGCGCGCGGCCAACCGCAGAAGGCAGCAGCTGTCCACTCCCGCCGCGCGGCTCGGGTGGCGGTGGGCATGCGCACTCACGCGACCACCCCTCCCCCGAGGGTGTCCCCCAGGCTTCCTGAACCCGAGTCGGTCTGGCTCTTGATGAACACGAGGACGTCCTCGTGCGCGATCAGGTGCATCGGGGTGCCAGCGGCCCGCGCCTTGCGGACGGCCTGGAGTTGGAAGAACGACGGGCGGGCCACGAGCCCGCCGTCGCGGACCGCGGCGAGCAGCGCCACGCACCGATCCACAGGGGTGAGGCCGGCGCGGACGCCGGCACCGATGACAGCCGACGGAAGGTCGACCAGTTCGCCGTGCTTGCGCCACGGTCGGGCGGTCACGACGACGACCCCACCAGGCTTGAGGAGGGTGTGGCAGCCGGCGAGGATCTGGGCGAACCCGTCGGCGAGTCCGGTGAGGTCGCGGTAGGCGAGGTTCCCGCGGTCGGTGCCGTCGTTGTAGGCGTTGTCGAACTTGGCCACCCCGTCGGCGCCGGGCCGGACGAGGCCGTGCACGGTCGGCCCGTACGGCGGCGACGTCACCACGAGGGCGACCTGCCCGGCCAGGGCCGCCGGCACCAGCGACAGGATCCGGGTGGCGTCGCCGCGGATGACGCCGGCGCGGCCGGTCGCTCCCTGGGTGTGGGCGTGCTTGATGTTGGCGTCGGCGATGTCGGACCAGCGGGACTCGTACTCCACCCCGATCGCGTCCCGGCCGGCGTGGATCGCCTCGACCAGGGTGGTGCCGATCCCACACATGGGGTCCAGCACCAGGTCCCCGGGCTTGGTGTAGGCGGTGACGGCGTGCGCGGCGATCGCGGGGAGCATCCGCGCGGGGTGCTGCACCGACTCACGGACGTACCGGCCGCGGCGCTGGACGGGGCCGGTGGACTGGGCGGTCGCCCACACCGACAGGCCCTCCGGGCCGGGAGTAGCCCGGTGGCGTCCGATCGGGTCGGGGCTCGTGGCGGCAGTGGTCGTGGTCTGCTCGTGGGACGGTTCGGGGGTGTGTGCGCGGTGCCTAGCCACGGCGACCACCGCCCTCGCGTCCGTTCCGGCGCGGGGCCGGGCGCTGGGCCTGGCTGAACACCATCAGGTCCGCGTGGACCCGCAGGTGCGCCACCCGCCACCGGTCGCTCACGGCGGTGGTGAGGGTGAGCAGTTCCTCGTCGGTGACGTGGTAGACGAACGCGTCCCCGTCGGTGTCGGCGGTGACCGCGACAAGGTGCTGCAGGTAGCCCAGTCCGACGCCAGCGGCGGCTTGGACCACGCCGGAGAAGTCCTCCGGGCCGGCGGTGGTGCCGGCCGGGACGGTGACGACGAGGATCAGGCAGCCGCCCGGCTGCAGCAGCTGGGCGCAGGCGGCCAGCAGCCACGCCAACCGGACCCGGTTGGTAGCGGCGTTGGGGTCGAGGGGCCAGCAGGCGACCACGAGACTGGTTGCCTGCTGCAGGGAGCCGCCGGACGGCAGGCCGGCGCCCGTGTCGGCCGGTGGGTGCAGGTCCGGGTCGGTGAGGTCGTCCCCGAACCAGGCGCCCATCTCCGGCAGGTCCTCCTCCTCGTCCGCGTCGCCGGTGATCCCGCTGGCGAGCGGGACGGGAGTGGCCGGGCCGATGATCAGGCTGGACGCGTCGGTGAACCACGCTGGGTGGTGCCGGCGGGCCCCGGCCGCGCAGGTGGAGGTGAGGGCGTGGTCGGTGGTGAGGTCGACGACCGCCTCGCCGGGGCGGCTGTAGGCGGCGATGAGGCGGTCGGCCAGCCGGGTGCCGATGCTGCGGCCGGCGTCGCCCGGGGTGCGGGCGGTGCGCCAGACGGTGAGCGGGACCGGCGGGTCGCCGGCGACCAGGTCGGTCGGTGTCGGGTCGCCCCCGGCCAGGAGGCCGGTGTCGACGATGGGATCGTGCTGCGGGTTGTGGTGCTGCGGCGTGTGCTCGCTCATGTGGTGTCGGCTCCGCGCCGCGCCGTGGTGCGCTGACACCCTCAAACCGGTGTTTGTGAGCTGTGGCGAACACCTAGCGATCTCACGGGGATCTCACGAATGTCTGACAACCGATTCCTGTCCGCTCGGCTGGCCTCGGGAACGCGGGATGATCCGGCTGTCGCCGGCTCGACCGGGCCGGGGTCGGCGTCGTGAGATCGTCAGAGCGATCGGCCACCCCGGCTGTCAGACACGCACGGTCACGACCACCTCGACCATGACAGCGACTTGCATCGATGACACAGGGGCGTTGGCTGGTCTTGTCAGATCGCCGTCCGATGTCCCGGACGGCGACGGCGTCTGTCCTGACGGCGGCGGCGTCACGGAGGACACCGGTGCTGGATTGTCATCGGAGACGGCGGCCGTGTCAGACCTTCCCCACGCCGGACGAACGCCGTCAGACGGCGCGCCACCGCGGCGCGCAGGGTTGACGATGACATTCGGCTGCAGTGTCAGCCTGTCGCGATCTGACACCCTGCCGCCCGCGGGGCGCTGTTAGACGCTGTGAGACCGGCTGGGTCCCCGTTGTCAGACCCCTCGGCCGCTGTCGTGTCCCTCGCGGCCTTGTCCCGCGCCCTTCGCCTCCTGTCGTGTCAACGCGCAGGTCAACGCGGCTTTGTCAGAACGGTGAGGCGCGCCAGCGTCGGTCGTCAGTCAGCGGGTGGCCGGTGGCGGCTGGTGCTGTCGAGCCGAGGATTCATGCCTGCTGGCCTGCGTTGTCAGGGGCCAGTGAGACCGAGGTGGCGCAATGGCGGTCAGGCGCGCCGGCCGTACACCTCCGGCCGTCATCGACATTCGTCTCTCTGACATGGGAGTTCGTGACATGACCGCGTCCGCCAAGGACTGGCCCGACTCGCCGCTGGACGCCGTGGACACCGCGTTCGCCGACCTGACCTGCGACCCCGACCCGTTGTCACTGGACCTCGACCCGCTGGCCGATCAGCTCGGCGACGACAGCGGTCTGCCCGGCGGTGTCATCGCCCTGCCGGCGTTGCGGCAGTGGCTGCTGGAGCACCCCCGCGCCTACACGGCCCGTGACGTCGTGTGGCGGGAGCTGGTCCGCCGCGCCCGTCTCGACGGTCCTGCCTGGGTCATCGCCGCGGTCGCCCTGGCGATGCCGGCGCTGCGCCGCTACGCCGGCCGGCTGCACACCGGCTGGGCCGGTGACGCCCACGACCTGGACGCTGAGATCCTCACCGGCTTCCTGGGCGCCCTGCGTGACCGGGTCGACCTGGCCAAGCCGGCGCCGTACGCGGCGCTGTGCATGGCGGCATGGCGGGCCGGCCACGAGCTGCGCCAGCGTGACGGCGCCGAGGCCGTGCCGGTGGACAACCTCGAACACGTCACCGGCTCGCGCACCCCGAAGCGGCCCTACGGGCACCCGGACCTCCTCGTACGCCGGGCCGTCGAGTTGGGCATCGTCGACGAGTGCGACGAACAGCCCTACATTGACGTGCGGCTGGGCCACCGTGCCATCGAACCCATCGCCGCCCGCCTCGGCTTGGAGGTCGACACGCTGCGGCGGCGCGTCGAGCGCATCGACGTCCGCATCGCCGACGCGCTCGCCGCCGGGATGCTCACCGAGGCGACCTCACCCCGGGCGCGGAAAGACCTCACCGCCGCGGCCGAGCGACGGCAGCACATCCGGGCCGCCCGCGGCGGCAGCGCAAGGCATCCTGTGGCGCAGGTGACGCTGGCAGCCGCCTGACCGCCGACCATCCCCTAGGCTCTCCGGACGCGGGCCCGACCATCTGGTCGGGCCCGCGAGCGCGTACGGCGAACCACCACGCCCCACCACTTCGACCGGCTCCCACCCTGGTGCGGGAAGGGTCGTCGTACTCACTTTCGGGCGGCCCGTCGGATCTCTCACGGATCTGACAGCGGCGCCCACGAGGAGTTGAGGCGGCGGCTGTGAGACCCCGGCGCCGACGCCGACGGCGAGGTCCGCCACCAGCGGCACGATCGTCGGACAGCCGCTAACCAGGGCTGTCAGAGGTTCGTGAGGTCGTGTCGGAGCGCTGTGGGATCGGCAGGTGTTCGCCACAGCTCACAAACGCCGGTTTGAGGGTGCGGAACTCCTCCGACGCCACCACGGCGTCACGCAGGAGGTTGATTCCGCCCGCCGCCGGGCCGGGAGGCCGGGTCGGCACGGGACCGGGTGCCTCGGGTGCCGCGCCACGTTGATGCGCTGACACCACATCGATCATCGCCAACCCGAACGGGAGGACGAGCTCCTCCCGAGGTTCACCACGGTTCCCGGCCGACGTGTCTTCCCGAGCCCGGCGGCGGCTTTCCGCCCACCGTTTCGACGAATCGCCCCGGCGCGAGCCGGGGCGGGAGGTGCAGCCATCATGTTCCGCCCGCTGTTGGCACGTTCACGTGCCCTGACCATCGCCCTCTCCCACGCACCGATGACGACCCGCGCGCTTCGCCATGCCGCCCGGATCGCCGCGCCCGCCGCGGCGGCCGTGGTGGTGCTGGCCGTGCCGGCCGCTGCCTACGCCGACCCGGGCGGCCCGGTCGTCCTGGCCGCCAACGACCTGCCCACCGTCATCGCCAACCTGCAGACCTGGGTGATGGGCATCCTGGCCGCCGTCGCCACCCTGTTCCTGGTCCTGGCCGGCGTGTACTGGGCCACCGCCGGCGGCGACCCGGCCCAGGTCGACAAGGCCAAGGGCGCGTTGAAGAACGCCCTGATCGGCTACGGCCTGGCCGTGCTCGCGCCCATCCTGCTGGAGGTCGTCCAGGGAATCGTCGGAGGCTGACGATGGCCTGGGCGCTCAACCAGATCCTCGACTGGTTCGCCGGCCTGCTGCTGGACTGTCTGAACGGGCTCATCACCGCGATCACCCACGCGCTGCTGATCACCCCGGACGTCACCAGCCTGCCGCAGGTGCAGGCGCTGACCGGACGGTCGATCTGGGTCGTCGACACAGTGTTCGTCCTGGTGTTCGTCGCCGCCGGTGTCCTGACCATGGTCGCCGGCGGCGACGAACGCGCCCGCTACACCGCCAAGGATCTCCTGCCGCGGTGCGTCGTCGGGTTCGTCACCGCCCACTTCTCCCAACTGATCGCCGGCACGCTCATCGAGTACGCCAACGCGTTCACCGCCGCACTGACCGCGCAGGACTTCAACGGCGACGGGGCGTTGAACGCCGTCAGGACCCACCTGATGGCCGCGCGTGACCAGACCGCCGGTCTGCTGTTCGTCGTCTGCCTGGCGATCATCGTCTTCCTGCTCGCCGCCACCGCCTGCAGTGTGATCGTCCGCTTCGCGGTCGCGCTGGTGCTCACCGCGGTCGCGCCGATCGCCCTGGCGTGCCACGCCCTGCCGCAAACCGACGGCGTGGCCCGCATGTGGTGGCGGTCGTACGTCGCCATGCTGGCGACCCCGGTGGTGCAAGCATTCGTACTGTTCGCCGGACAGTGGATGCTGCTGGACACCAGCACCATGCTGCCGCTGCTCGGCCTGCCGGTCGAACCGGGTGGCGTGCTCAACCTGTTCGTCGTGATGGTCCTGCTGTGGACCACGCTCAAGGTGCCGGGGCTGATGCGCCGCTACGCCACCAGCGGCGCAGGCGGGCGTGGCGGCAACGTGCTCGGCGCGGTCGTGCGGGTCGTCGTAGTGCAGCAGCTCACCCGCGGGCTGCGCATCCCCGGCCTTGGGGCGGTGCGACGATGAGCCGCGACCGCCGCGACGAACAGGCCGTCACCGCCCGCATGCCCGCCGACGTGGACGCGCCGGACAAGGTGCTCTACGGGCTGACGTTCCGGCAACTCGCGATCCTCGCCGTCGCCGCCGTCATCTTCTACGGCGCTTGGCGCGCCCTCCACGCGATCGTGCCCGCACCGGTGCTACTCGGCGCCGCGGTCGTCCTCGGCGGCCTGGTGTTCGGCCTCGCTGTCGGCCGCCGCGACGGACTGCCCATGGACGTGTGGCTGGCCTCTGCGGTCCGCCACTCCCGCGCACCACGCGCTCTGTCCACCACCGACACCACCGCGAAAACACCCGACTGGGTGCAGGCCCCGGCGTCGAAGGTGATGCTGCCGGCGCCACTGAAACTGCCCGCCGACGCCATCGACGACCACGGGGAGATCAGCCTCGGCGGTGTGAAGGCGGCGATGGTCGCGGCGACCAGCGTCAACCTCGCCTTGCGCACCGCCGACGAGCAGGCCGCCCTGGTCGACACCTTCGGCCGGTGGCTCAACAGCCTGTCCACGCCGACGCAGATCGTGGTGTCGGCGCAGCCGGTCGACCTGCACTCCGCCGCCCGCACCCTCGCCCAGGCCGCAGACGCCATGCCGCACCCAGCTCTCGCCGACGCGGCAGCCGACCACGCACGCTTCCTCGACGACCTCGCCGAACGGCGGGACCCGCTACGCCGGCAGGTCCTCATCGTCACCCGCACCAACTCCGGTGAGCGTGGCGAACACGCCGCCCGACGCCGCGCCGACCAGACCGTTCGGTCCCTGTCCGGGCTCGGCGTCACCACCCGCGCCCTAGATGGCCATGCGACCACCGCCGCCCTCGCGGCCGCGGCGGACCCCTACCGGCCGCCCCGTCCCGGGGGCCTCGCCGCACCCGACACCACCATCACCGCGCCTCCGGCCAGGAGGCCACACACCAGGAGGACATCATGATCTCCGTCAAGCGCCGACGCACCCCGAACAACGACAGCACCAGCCCGCCGTCCGCAGGACTCGCGGCGACGGTAGCTCCGGCCTCGGTGGAGGTCACGCCGCGGTTCCTGCGGGTCGGGGACGGCTACGCCGCCACCCTGGTGGTCACCGGCTACCCGGCCGAGGTCGGGCCGGCGTGGCTGGAGCCGCTGCTGTCCTGGCCAGGCCGCCTCGACCTGGCCCTGCACATCGACCCGATCCCCGCGCCGGTCGCGGCGTCCCGTCTGCGCAACCAGCGGGCCCGGTTCGAGTCGTCCCGGCGGGCCGACGAGCAGAAGGGCAAGCTGGCCGACCCGTACGTGGAGGCCGCCGCCGACGACGCCGCCGACCTCGCGGAACGCCTTGCTCGCGGGGCGGCGAAGCTGTTTCGCGTCGGCCTGTACCTGACCGTGCACGCCCGCACCGAGGCCGAGCTCCTCGAGGCGTGTGCGCAGGTGAAGGCCGCCGCCGCGTCCACCCTGATCGAGGTGCAGCCGGCGACGTGGCGGCACCTGCCCGGCTGGACCACCACCCTGCCGCTTGCCACCGACAGCCTGCAGATGCGCAGGACCATGGACACCCAGGCATTGGCCGCCGCGTTCCCTCTCGCGTCGGCGGACCTGCCCGCGCCGCTGCCCGGCGACCCGGCCACCACCGGTGGGGTGTTGTACGGGGTGAATCCGGACTCGCAGGGCATCGTGTGGTGGGACCGGTGGGCGCAGGAGAACCACAACAGCGTGGTCCTGGCCCGCTCCGGCGCCGGCAAGTCCTACTTCGTCAAACTCGACGTGCTCCGCAATCTGTACCAGGGAGTGCAGGTGGCCGTCGTCGACCCCGAGGACGAGTACCTCCGCCTTGCCGACGCGGTCGGCGGCACCATCGTGCGACTCGGCGCACCCGGCGTGAAGATCAACCCCCTGGATCTGCCGGCCGGGGACACCCGTCCGGACGTGCTCACCCGCCGCGGGCTGTTCCTGCACACGTTGATCAGCGTGTTGTTGGGGCAGCTGCCGACCGCTGAGCGCGCCGCCCTGGACCGGGCGATCCTCGCCGTCTACCAGCAGGCGGGCATCACCGCCGACCCCGCCACCCACCACCGTCCCGCGCCGCTGCTGAAGGACCTGGCCGCGACACTGCGGGCCGACGACAACACTGCCGCCCACGAGTTGGCCGCCCGGCTGGCACCGTGGGTGGCCGGCTCGTTCTCCGACCTGTTCGACTCACCCACCACCACCCGCCCGGACGGGCACCTCGTCGTCTGGAGCCTGCGCCACCTGCCCGACGAACTGCGCACCGTCGGCACCCTTCTCGCCCTGGACGAGATCTGGCGGCAGGTCGACCTCCCCCGCCAGTACCGCTCCACCTCCTCGCCGCAGGCGCGGCGGCTGGTCGTGGTGGACGAGGCATGGCTGCTGATGCGCGACGGTGAAGGCGCCCGGTTCCTGTTCAAGATGTCCAAGGCCGGCCGGAAGCGCAACGCGGGCCTGTCGGTCGTCACCCAGGACGTCGCCGACGTGCTCGGCACCGACCTCGGCCACGCCGTGGTGTCCAACGCGGCCACGCAGGTGCTGCTGAAGCAGGCTCCGCAGGCCATCGACCAGGTCGCTGACGCATTCGGGCTGACCGCCGGGGAACGCCGGATGCTGCTGTCCGCCCGAGTCGGCCACGGCCTGCTGATATCCGGCACGAACCGGACCGCGTTCGAGTCGATCTCCTCCCAGGCCGAACACCTTCTCGCGACCACGAAGCCGTCTGACCTCGCCGACCTCGACTCCGACGACGGGGAGGAGGACCTGTGACACCACTGCGTGCCCTGTCGCCGATGCCGGCGCCCAGCCCGTCGGGGCCGGGCGCCGGTCTCATCTCTCCGCCGGGCGCGCCCGCGCGGTGGGTTCTGCACGCCGCGGATTGGGCGGCCGGCCGGCCGTGGCTACTCGGCGTCGCCGCCGCCCTGCTGGTCGCCTATGTTGCCGGGCGCAACCTGGTCGACGGGTGGCGGCACCGCCGCCACGCCGACGGCGCCCGCCTCGTCACCGTCGCCCCGCCGCCGGAGGTCGACCCGCACAGCGCCGCCGCGCTGTGGGCGAACCTGCACGGCACCCTCACCCCATCGCGCCGCCGCCGGCTGCGGTACGGCAGCCCGCACGTGGTGTGGCAGTACACCTGGACCGGCCGGCAGCTGCTTATCTCGATCTGGGTGCCCGGCAGCGTGCCGCACCGGGCGGTGGAGGCTGCCGTGCGGGCCGCGTGGCCCGGTGCCGCCTGCACCACCGACGACCAGGCGCCACCGCCGATCCCGCTGGACGTGCCGGCGGCCGTCGGCGGGCACCTGCTGCCGACCGCCGCGGAGTGGTTGCCGTTCGAAACCGACCACGACAACGACCCGCTGCGGGCGCTGATGTCGGCCGGGTCGCAGCTCAAACCGGACGAGTACGCCTGCGTGCAGGTCCTCGCCCGCCCCGCCACCCCCCGCCGGGCCGCACGAGCCCGCCGCGCCGCCGGCCGGCTCCGCGACGGCAAGACCGCCGTACCGGCCATCAATCCCGCCGCACCGCTCCTGTGGCTCATCGAGGCGTTCCTTCCTGGCCGCACCGCCACCACCCGCAGCGGCGGCCAGCCGGCCGGCCGCCGGGACCCCGGTGTGGAGCGCGACGTGCGGGCGATCCTCGACAAGACCGCCCACCCGCTGTGGACGATCGGCATCCGCTACACCATCGCGAAGAACAACCACCGCGGCGGGTCCCGGCCGGAGGGCCGCCTGCGGGGCATCGCGGACGCGGTCGCCTCGTCGTTCGCCGTGTACGCCGGCCGCAACCGGCTCGCCCATCGGGCGCGGATGGCGCGGCCGGTGGCCGTGCTGGCCACGCGGCGGCTCGGATCCGGGTTCCTGGCCTCCACCCCCGAGCTGGCCGTCCTCGCGGCGCTGCCGCGGGATCTGGCCGTTCCGGGGTTGGATCGGGCGCGGGCGAAGTCCATGCCCGCCCCGGTGGCGGTGCCGACCGGCGGCCGCGGGATGAAGGTCCTCGGCGACGCCGAAGTCGGTGGCCACGCGGTGGCCCTGTCCGTCGCCGATGCGAGGTATCACATGCATGTGGTCGGATCGACGGGCTCCGGGAAGACGACCCTGCTGGTCAACATAGCCGTCGAGGACATCAAGGCCGGCCGGGGCACCGTGGTCATCGACCCGCACGGTGACATGGTGCTCGACATCCTCGACCGGCTTCCCGCGAGCGTCGCGGGCCGGGTAGTGCTGTTCGACCCCGACCAGCCCAACCCACCGACCCTCAACCCGCTGTCCGGCAACGACCCGGACCTGGTCGTGGACAACCTCGTGTCGATCTTCGGGAACATCTTCGCGAAGGCGTGGGGGCCGCGGATGGACGACGTCATGCGGGTGGCCTGCCTGACCCTGCTGCGGCACGCCAACGTCACCCTCCAGCACATCCCACCCCTGCTCAACTCGGCGCAGTTCCGCTCGGCGATGACCGTCGGCCTGGACGATCCGGCCGGCCTGTCCGGGTTCTGGCAGTGGTACGACGACCTCAACCCGGCCCTGCGCTCCCAGGTCATCGGCCCCGTCCTGGCCCGCCTGCGGGCGTTCCTGCTGCGGGACTTCGTCAAGCGCACCATGCGCTACCCCCGTTCCAGCTTCGACATGGGCAAGGTCCTCGACGGCGGTGCGCTCCTGGTGCGCATCCCGAAGGGCCAGCTGGGCGAGGACACGAGCAAGCTGCTCGGCTCGCTCGTGCTGGCGCAGGTGTGGCAGGCGGCCACCGCCCGCGCTGCCGTGCCGGCCGACAGACGCCGGGATGCCACCCTGATCATTGACGAGTGTCAGAACTTCCTGACCCTGGCCAACAGCCTGGACTCGATGTTGGCGGAGGCGCGGAAGTACCGGCTGTCGATGGTCCTCGCGCACCAGGACTTGGCCCAGTTCCCGAAGGACCTCCTGGCAGCGGCATCGGCGAATGCCCGTAACAAGCTGTACTTCTCCGTCGCCCCGGAGGACGCCCGGGTCCTGGCCAGGCACACTCTGCCCGAACTCGACGAGCATGACCTGACCCACCTGGACGCCTACACCGCCGTCGGGCGCCTCGTCGTCGGTGGGCGGCAAACACCGGCGTTCACCCTCAAGACCCGGCCGCCGAAGCCGATCGTGGGCGAGGCGACAGTGATCCGACGAGCCGCGGCGCAGGCGGTGCCGGCGCAGGACACCAGCGCGATCGACGACCTCGTCGACCGGTTCTCAGCTCGACCCGACGACAACCGCCGGTCCCGGGCCAAGGGCGGCCCGAAGGCGACCACCTGAACGCCGCAGGGCAACCGGAGCGAGATCGACAGACTGGTCAACCGAGTCCCGGTCGCCCCTTCCGTGTGGGCTTCACCAGCCCTTCACCACCGATCACCGCGCGGCACTGACAGATCCGGCCGTCCGGGTCTGTCAGTGCCGCTCACCGGTGGTCACCGGCCTCCGGTGACCACCTCACCGAACTCAGACACCCTCCCCTCGGAGGGAACTCCTCTTCCGCTTGGAGCATCCATCGTGCCCACCAACAACCGGGTCTCGCGCTCGCCTTCCGCCTCTTCTTCCGGTTCTTCGTCCGGTTCTCGTTCGTCGTCTCGTCTTGCTCGTCTGGACCGGCTTCGTCGGCTGACCGCCCGTGATCATCAGCTGTTGCGGTGGCTCGCCGAGCACTACGTGCTGTCCACCGACCAGGTCACGGCGGCGCTGTTTCCGTCGCGTCGCTCGGCCCGGCTCCGCCTCGCCCAGTTGCACCAGATTGAGGCGGTCAGCCGGTTCGTGGACGTCACCACCGGCAGCGGCCAGTACCTCTACACCCTCGGCCCGCTCGGTGCCGTGGTCCACCCCACCCAGTTCAACGACCCGAACCAGGCCGGTGCGCGAGCGCCGAGGACCAGCATCGAACGGACTGAACGCATCATCGGCAGCCGCCGCCTGGCCCACCTGCTCGGCACCAACCAGCTGTTCGTCGACCTCGTCGACTACGCCCGCACCGACGAGCACGCCCGCTTGGCCCGGTGGTGGTCCGAACAGCACACCACCGCAGCCTTCGCCGCCGCCTCCTACGCCGCCGGCAGCGGCACCGGTGTCCAGCCCGACGGGCACGGCATCTGGCACGCCGCCGGGCGCACCGTCGGGTTCTTCCTCGAACACGACAACGGCACCGAACCCCTCGGCACCGTGCTGCGCAAGCTACGCGGCTACGAGCAGCTGGCCATCTACGGGCCGCGGTACCCGGTGCTGCTGCGCGTCCCCGGCCGCCGCCGCGAACAGCACCTCCTCGACGCCCTCGCCGGAGTGCCCACCGCCATGCCCGTGGCCACCGGCCTCCACGGCGAGCACCCCGCCGGGCCTGCCTGGACGCTGACCACCGACCCCGGGCCGCGACGCTGGCTGCACGAACTGCCCTCCGACCACGGCCCGGACAACCCGGCCACCAACCCGCACCGCTTCCCCGACACCGACCTTAGCGGCCCCGACCCGGAGCCCTGACATTCACCTGCACCGCACGCGGAGAGGAGCCGTCCACCGTCGTGGGCGGCTGTGAGACCGACCGGATCTCACAGTCCCGCCGTCCCTCACCCGCGGAATCGAGCGGTCGTCTGACAGTGCAGGTCAACGGCACTACTGACGATCATGACGGCGGCCGGCGCTGACAGATCCGGCCGCTACCTTCATCGGCACCACCTTCACCCATATATCGCTCCACCCGGTCCGGTCCCACCTCGGGAACCACCGCCGCACCTCACGGTGCGCTCCGCCCACCCGCCCTTGTCGGCCGGTCGGCGCCCGCGCCGCGCGGCGACCCCTAGGTCGCACCGCACCACCCCGCACCATCCCGCTCCACCAGCAGCGACTCTGCTGCACCCATCCGCTGTTCGTCCGTGAGTCGACCCATGTACCCGGTGGGCCGGCTGCTTCCGCGCGCCCAACAACGCGCCCTACCGAAGGAGGAACCCCAGATGACCGCAACCAACGGTGCCGCGACCCCGCTGAGCCGCTACGGCACCCGCGTGCCGACGGTGACGCCCCGCCCGGGCCGCAAGCCCGCCCCCGCGGCCACCGCCGCCAGCACCACGGCGCCCACCAGCCCGGTGGTCACGCCGACCGCGACGATCAACACCATGATCGTCTGCCTGCCCGACGGACTGCCGTCGCAGGCCCTGACCGCCACCCAGCTCGACCGGCACTTCGGCGTGTCCGGCACCCTGCAGCCCCGGTTCTGGGCCATCCCGGACATGTGGCTGTGGCAGCGGCGCGACCTGGTCGCACCTCGGAAGGGACGTCCGGTGTACTGCGCCGGCGGACCGGTCAAGCTGCTCGACCTCGCCGCCATGCGCCACGCCGCCGGCGTCGGCGCCGGCATCCGCCACGAGGTGTGGCAGCGGGTCGTGCACGGCACCCGGCCGGCCACCCCGTGGCCGACCCTGCTGGCCCGCCACCTGGCGGACCCCGCCCGCTACCCGCGCGAGCGGGCCGAGGCGGACTTCCACAACCAGGCCCGCGTCAACGCGATGCGGATGCACAACGCGGCCAGCTACGGCGCCGCCCACCTCGCCGTGGGGGAGCTGGAGATGTTCCAGGCAGGCCCGATGGCCTACCAGCACTACAGCGCCACCACCGCCGTGTGCGGCGACGCCCTGCTCACGCCGGACGGGCACAAGCTCGCACCCGCGAGCGACGCCCTCACCCACCGGGTGACCTACCTCGAGCAGGCGATGCGGTACCTCGACACCGTCGAGACCGACCAGCGGCTGCTCGCCGTCGCCCTGTAAAGCACCACCGGATCCGGATCCGGTCGGGCACCGCCACCCATCCCCCTCTTCCCTGGGGATCGGCGGCGGTCCGACCGGCTCCACCCCATTCCCAACCGCGCCGCGCCGGCCCTGGCAGCAGACGGCGAGCTCTACCAGCCGCACCCATGAGCCCCGCCGGCCTGCGACGCACACCCCTAACCCGACCAGCGCGGCGAGACCGCCATGGCAGGTAACCGCCTGTCGTGGTACTCGCCGACACCGCCACCCGAACCCCAGTTCCCCCTGGCCTCGCGCTCGATCCGGCTTTCCGGGCCCGACGCCGCACGTCGGGTCGCCGCGGCGGGTGTGAGCACGCTGCCGCCCGCGCACGGCCCGGCGCCCCGGGCTGGGGCGCCCGCAAGCCCGGCCAGCGAACGGCCGACCTTTCCCTCTTCCCCCATCAGGAGGTTCCTTCGCCATGTCCGACCGACTGTGGTTCCGCGTCGACGAGGTCCTGCCCCTCGCCGCACATGCCGCCGCCACCGCCGCGCACTTCAGGACTCGGCAGCAGTACCGGGCAGGTGTCCCGGACCAGGCCGCGCTCATCTGGTCCCACGACGCCGACGGTGACTGGTTGTCCTCCAACGGTGTCCCCCGCTGGTACGACGCCGACGGCGCCGACCACCGGGCCCTCGCCGAAACCTGGACCCACACCGCCACCGGCGCCACCGGCAACCCGGTCCCCGCCGACGACGGGCAAGGATTCCTGCCCCTGCACACCGAACACCTCGACGGCCGGCGGGACCTGCTCGACCTGCTCCGCCACGCCCGCCACCACGGGGCGCACTGGTTCGGGCTACACCCCGACCCGGAGAGCGAGGCCACCGGCGACCGCTACCGCATCTCCCGCCACCGCGGCGACATCACCCCACCGCTGGCCACCTGGACCCCGGCGACCGTCACCTGCGACGTGATCGGCGGCGGCACCTACCGCGCCATGGTCGCCACCGGATACACCACTCTCACCCGCACCGGGCTGCTGTGCCGCTTCCCCCTGTTCGCGGTGCAGCGCATGGCCGCCCACCTCGACGGCCTCTACCCCGGTGACATGCCCGGGGAGCACCCCCGGCTGCGGTTCGGCGGCGACGAGGTCGTCGTCGAGTGGGAGGACGACGACGGACTGGGCAGTCGCTGGGTCGAGGACGACCGGGTCGTCCCGGACGCCAACCGCTGCTACGCCATCGGCGCCTACCAGTGGCCCTGGACCCTCGTCGCGTCCGAGGCGACCTCCCGCGCCGCCGACCCGACGGACCGGTCGCGGTGATCGTCGACGAGGTGTTCCACCAGGGCGGCCCCGGCAGCTACGAGCTGACCCGGGTGCACCACACCGACGGGTACGTCCCGCGGGTCCGGGTCTACCGCGACAGCTACGCCAAGCAGAGCACGGCGGTCGCCGAGGTCCTCACCCCTCTGGTCACCTGGACGATCATCGCCAGCAGCCCCGGTCACGGCTGGCACCGCACCACCCCGACCACCTCACCTGACGCGACGCCGCTGATCCCGGTCGCCGACGAGGTGCTGCAGCGGGCGCGGCGGATCCTTCCCATGCCGCCGCCGTTCACCACGCCCGGCCGGTAACCCGCCAAGGCCACGCCCTCCCGCGCCGCCCTGCCCGCCCGGTCGCACCTCACGCACCAGCGGACCCAGCCCGGCGCCGGATCTTCCGAACCCCATCCGCCCGCCGCACCACGGCGGGCTGATCAGCGCGTCCACGGCCCACCGCCGCTGACGCGCTTTCGCACTGGCACGACCTGGCCGATGCCCGGCCACCCGCGCACTCGCGCACACCCGGGCACGGCCGTGCCCGGGTTCCCACCCCGCAGAAGGGAACCCCCCATGACATCCACCAGCAGGCCCCGCATCGCCGTCGTCGGCGGCAGCCTCACCGGCCCCGTCACCGCGCTGCTGTTGCTGCACGCCGGATTCGACGACGTCACCGTCTTTGAGGCGGCACCGGCGTCCGCACCCCTGGGCGGCGGCCTCATCGGTCTGGAACACCCCGCCCTCGACGTGCTCGACCGCCTCGACATCGGCCAGCACGAGTTCGTCGCCCACGACTCCGAGGCCATCGTCCAGCTGACCATCCGCGACCGCCACCCCGCCGAGACGATCAGGCGCACCTACCCGGGCCGCAACACCACCTGGACCCTGCTGCACCACGCACTGACCCGCCGCCTACCCGCCGGTGTCCTGCACTCCGGCATGAAGGTCACCGCCCTGGCCGAGCAGGCCGGCCAGCCAGTGCTGCGGTTCCGCGACGGCCACACCGAGGCCGCCGACCTGGTCGTGTTCGCCGATGGCCGGTCCTCCACCGGCCGCCGCCTCCTCGACCCTGATCGGACCCTGCGGTACGCCGGCTACGTCGCCCACCGCGGCATCGCCGACACCACCCCCCAGCCCGGCCTGCGGGACTTCCTGCGGCTGCAGCCCTGCCCCGGTGCGCAGTTCAACCTCGCCCCCGTACCCGGCGGCTGCGACTGGACCTTCTACCTCAACTGCACCAGCACCGAGTACGCGCAGCGGTTCGGCGCCGACCCCACCCGCCGGGTATTCGCCCTACCCCGACACGTCAGCCCCGCCGCCCGCACCCACGTCGACACCCACGCAGACCAGCTCCTCCCGGCCGACCACGCCGCCGTCGTCCACGCCACCACCACCCGCATGGCGGTGCCAGTCCTCGACATCACCCCACCGGAGCGCATGGTCTGGCCCGTCGGCGGCGGCCACGCCGTCCTGCTCGGCGACGCCCTCGCCCCCGTCCGCCCGCACACCGCACGCGGCGCCAACAACGGCATCGAACAAGCCGCCGGCCTCACCGCCGCTCTCACCCAGCACCGCAAGTACGCCGCCGACCTCACCGCCGCCCTGCACGGCTGGCAACGCCGGCACCTGCCCGCCGCCGTCGCCGCCGTGCACCGCGGACCCGCCATCGGCCACCAACTCGGCCTCGGCACCCACCAACCCGCCCAGTAACCCACCTCGAGCGAAAGGAGGTGGCCCCTCGTGGCCACCAAGACCACCGCGATCGTCGTCGACGACCTCGACGGCTCCACCGACGACGTCGGCACCTACCAGTTCGCCTTCAACGGCGTCACCTACGAGATCGACCTGTCCGCCAGCAACTTCGACCGGATGGCCGCGGCATTCGGCCCGTTCATCACGGCCGGACGCCGCCTGCCGAAACAGCCCCGGGCACCACGGCGGCAGCACGGCACCACGACCGGCCGCACCCAGAGCCAGGAGATCCGCGCCTGGTGGTGGACCACGAACTGGCAGGAGCTGAACCTGCCCCGACCACGAACCGGGGGCGTCATCCCCGCCGCGGTGCGCGACGCCTACCACGCCGCGCACTGACCCCGATCCCCGATGCCGCCCGGCGAGCTATCGCCGGGCGGCACACCTGCGCGCGTCGCCGGAGTCCCGCACTCCGGGCAGACGACTTGATCAATGCCCGATCCGAAGCGTGCATCAGTGCACGCGCCTCACTCACCGACCCCTGCCGACGGCAGGAGAAAGGGGGCCACGCTCCCATGACCAGCACCCCAGCCAACACGACCACCGATACGGCCGTAACAGCGCCACTGGCACCCAGCGTCGCGAAGGTCCTCGCCGCGCTGCACCGGCTCGGCGAGGCCACCGCCGCCGCCATCGCCACCGAAGCCGGCCTCGGCTACTCCACCACCACCCCGAAACTGCGCACCCTGGAAACCGCGGGACTGGCCGAGCCCACCCGAAGCGACACCGGACGCAGCCTGTGGCGGCTGACCGACACCGGCCGCGCACACGCCGAACAGGGCGATCACGGCCAGCCCGCACCGGAGCCCGCCACCCGCGACACCGACACCGACACCGCCGCAGAACACAGGCCGCACGGCGACGACACGCAGGACAGCGAAGAGACCGCCGGGCAGGACCACGACCAGCGGCCAGCCGCCGAGGTTCCCGCCGACGGGCAGCCGGATGCCATACAGGAGTCGACATCGCCGGCTCCTGGTGGTGTCGAGGCGGCACCCGACGAGGCCGCTGAAGCCGAGGACACCGAAACCCACGACGGCGACGATGACGACCGCTCGACTGCCGAACCCGAGGCACCGGTCGCGACCGACGACACCGACCGGGCCACCGGAACGACGCCCGCAGCGAACGAAGCGGACGCCGGACCGGCCACACCGGACTGTCCCCCTGCCGGCACGGCCACCGACAGCACCACGGGCGACCCCGCCACGGAAGTACCCGCCGCACCGCCGGCCACGGAGGCGGCGGGCGAGGCGGCACAGGCCCGTACCCGGCGAGCGTCGGGCACCCTGCGCGGCGCGATCCTCGACATCCTCGAGGCCAACCCCGGCCAGCAGTACAAGGTCAGCGAACTGTGCAAGCTCGTCGACCGGGCCAACGAGGTAACCGGCGCGAAGAAGGCCAGCGCGGGCGCGGTCCACAACGCCGCCGTGAAACTCGTCGCGACCGGGCGGGCAGTGCTGGCCGCCGAGAAGCCCGCGACGTTCGCTCTCGCCGACACCACCGCCTGAACGACCCCGCCAGCCAATAGCCCGGAGGCGGGCGTCGAACTTCCCGGAACCACGCCCGCCCCCGGTGCTCCTTACTGCAGAAGGAGCTCTCGAAGTGTCTCCCATCCTGACCTCGATCGTCACCGCCACCGGTGGAATCCTCGCCGGTCTCGCCCTCGCCGCAGCGCTGCTGTGGCGCCAACAGCAGGCACTGACCCGCGCCCGCCACGCCGCCGACCACGACGACACCACCGGCCTGCCCAACCGGCGAGCACTGCTCGCCGCCCTCACCCGCGCCACCCGCACAGATGCCCCGTTCGGGCTCGTCCTGCTCGACCTCGACGGCTTCAAAGCCGTCAACGACACCCTCGGCCACGAAGCCGGCAACGACGTCCTCACCGAGGTCGGCCGACGGCTGGCAACCCTGCGCGGGCCGGTACGGCTCGCCGCGCGGCTGTCCGGCGACGAGTTCGCCCTGCTGGTCGACGGCGGCCCCGACGACATCGCCGCCGCCGCCCGCGCCGCCTGGCGGGCGGTCGGCCGCCACCCCGTCGACCTCGGCGAGCACGCCGTGGCCGTGCACGCCAGCGTCGGGCACACCAGCGCCGCCCTCGGCGTCAGCCCGCGCACCCTGCTACGCCAGGCCGACATTGCCATGTACCAGGCCAAACAAACCGGAGCCGGGGTCCACGGAGCCACCGCCACCACCGGCCACACCGGACCGCCGCCGGGCACCCGCCTACGGGACCTGCGCCGCCGCTGACCACTCACGGACACACCAAGAGGACCTCGCGCCCGCCGACGTGCGCGAGGTCCTCAGCATGCCCCGCTTCCCTCCGCCCAGCCCTGCTTTCCCCGTTCTCGGCGACGGTCGCCGAGACCCGTTAAGGAGCGCATCCGCCATGAGCAGCCCCCACGCGTACGCCATCGGTGACCGAGTGACCATCGACCCGGCGGTGGCCCGCGCCAGCACCCGGGGCGTCACCTACCGCGTCACCCGGCTGCTGCCGGTCAACGTCGTCGTCGAACCCGTCGACGGCGGCCGACCGGTGAAGGTCAACCCCACCTACCTGCGGCCCGCCCCCGCAGCGGACACCACCACCAGCGGTAGCACCACCAGCGCTAGCACCGGCGGCGAGTGGACCATGATCCACGAGGCCCCGCTGCATCCGGGCACCCTCGTCACCGTCGCCGGCGCGGGCTGGAAGCAGCCTCCGGGCGAGCTGTACGTGGTGCTGCGCGACACCGGGACCGGCCGCGTCTCCCTCGTGCCGCTCGGCGGCAACAACGGCCGCTACTGGCGCGGCGTCTCCCGCCACCTGCTCACCACCGTCGACCCCACCCGCGTACGCCTCGACCCCGAACAGACCACCTGAACCACGACTTCACGCTGCCGTGCCGGGCGGGCAAGGTTCTGCCCGCCCGACACGACTTGACCTTCGTCGAGAGATGAGCGTCGATCAGCGCTGGTCGTCGGCCATCGTGCGGACATCAGCACTCCCAAGGGCTGCGACGCGAGTCGGGCGGCGACCGCGCATGCCCGCGATCCGCCGACCGAAGGGCCACCCGCCATGGCACACCCCGCACAGCCCAAGGGCCGCGACCGGCGTCCCAGCGACCGCACCGCCGCACCGGACGACGTCACCGACAGGCTCCTGTGGGCCCTCGCGGTCGACGTCGCCGCCGCCCACCAACCCGGACCCGACGGCGCCTGCACGAACCTGCAGTGCCGCGGGCAGCAGGGCCCCTGCTGGGCGCTGCGCACCGCCCGCCGCGCCGAACAACACGCCCGCCGCGCCCCTGCCACCCTCGCCCCGGCGCCCCCACCGCCGTCGCCGCGCCCGGTCGGGGTCGTACGGGGACGCGCCCCCGTGCCCGCCCCGCCGCGCCGCTTCACCGGCTGGTTCACCCCCGCCCGCCCGCCGGCACCCCTGACGCGGCCTGCGCCCGTACCGGACGCGGTGCCGCCGGAATCCCCCGTCTACCGGCGTCCACCCGTGGCGGCGCTGGCCGCCTGAGCACGCACCTGGAGGTGCACAGTGAACTTCCTACCGAACGACACACTCGCCGGCTACGCCCGCACCGCCGTCGACCTACGCACCCGCATGGTCGACTACCACCGCAGCCCGCTCGCGGCGCAGTACCTGCAGGCGTTTTTCGACAGCCGCCTCGCCAACCACCCCAGCCCCAGCCCAGCGGGCATGGCGAAGGTCCTCACCGCGGTGCGCGCCATCACCGCCAACCCGTGGCGATTCGGCGAACCGTACGTCATCGCCCCCGCGATGACCGCGATCATCGCCGCCGCCGCGACGGCCCTCGACCTGACCGGCGAGGTGCTCCCCGCCGACATCGCCCCCGACAACGGCGGGGTGCTCTTCCTCCCCGAACCGATCTACCACCGCAGCCTCAGCGGCGAGGTGTCCTCGATCGGGGCGATCACCTGGGCCCGCACCACCAACACCCACAGCGGCCGGTCCTTCTGGGCCATCGCCGGCTGGGCCGACCACCACGACCCGCACGACCCCGCGGCCGTCCGCCGCCGGCAGCAGCTCGCTGACCGGCCCGACCTCGCCCGCCAGTTCGGCCCCTACGTGCTGACCGACTTCACCGAGATCCCCATCGGCCAGCCCGTCGACCCCCGCCCCGACCTGCCGGTCCTCGACGGGGACGACCGCGACTGGGAACCGGCACCCGACGGCCGGTTCTGCATCAACGAGACCACCACCCCGATGCGCGCCTGCGCCGCCGTCGCCTACGCCTTCTGGCGCATCCAGGCCCAACCCCTCGCGACCGTCGCCGCCGCCCCCCTGGACCGCGCGGCGCGCCGCCGCGCCGTACGGGCCAGCATCCGTCACGACACCCGCGTGGTCATGCTGCGCCGCACCAGCCCTCTCGCCGAACCCACCGACGGCGAGCCCAAGTGGCACTACCGGGTGCGGTTCGTCGTCCGCGGCCACTGGCGACGCCTGATCGACCGAGACGGCCACCGGTTCCGCATCTGGATCAACGCCCACATCAAAGGCCCCGACGGGGCACCCCTGCTGCACGGCGAAAAGGTGGCCGTCCTCGCCCGCTGACCTCGCACCCACCCCGAAGGCCGCGCGACGCCTCCCACTGGCCCGCGCGGCCTTCGCCGTCCCCGCCCACCACCCGGCCGCCGCTTCGAAGGAGTGACCAGTCATGACCACCCGCGTGCTGTCCGGGATCGCCATCGCGGTCGTCGGCGTCCTGCTGCTGTGCTCCGGACTGGCCACCACCCTGATCTTCGGCGGCGGCGCAGGCGCCGGCGCCTGCGGTACGGCAACCAGCGTCACACCCACCACCTCGTCGGCGACGCGCAGCCCGGCCCCGGACGGGATCGGTCCGATCGGTGACTGGAGCACCGAGCAGGTCGGCAACGCCGCCACCATCACCGCCGTCGGCATGCGCCTCGGCGTCCCGCCCCGCGGCTGGGTCATCGCCGTGGCCACCGCGATGCAGGAATCCTCGCTGATCAACACCCCGAGTGGGGACCGCGACTCGGTCGGCCTGTTCCAACAGCGGCCATCCCAGGGCTGGGGCACCCCCGAGCAGCTACGGGACCCGCAGTACGCGGCGACGAAGTTCTACCAGAAGTTGCAGGCCGTCGACGGCTGGCAGGCGATGGCGCTGACCGAGGCCGCCCAGGCGGTGCAGCGGTCGGCCTACCCGGACGCCTACGCCAAGTGGGAACCCGACGCCACCCGCATCGTCGCCGCCCTGACCGGCGTCACCACCGGCCTGGCCGCCTGCGGCGTGACCGTCAGCGCGCAGGGCTGGACCCAACCGGTGCACGGCGACGTCGGCTCCGGTTTCCGCACCCCAGGCCGGCCCGGCCACGACGGCGTCGACCTGATCGTGGGCAAGGGCACCCCGATCCACGCCGCGTCCGCCGGCACCGTCACCGTTGTGCGCTGCAACGCCGTTGACGTGCGTACCGGCCGGGACTGGGGCTGCGACCGCGACGGCGACCCGGTTCTCACCCGCGGCTGCGGCTGGTACGTCGACATCACCCACCCCGGTGGGGTGATCACCCGCTACTGCCACATGCTCGCCCACCCGGCCGTCGCCGAGGGCCAACAGGTCGCGGCAGGTGACGTCATCGGCGTCTCCGGCAGCTCCGGCCACTCGTCCGGGCCGCACCTGCACTTCGAGGTGCACCTCGGTGACCACAGCTCCGGCACGGCCGTCGACCCGGTCGCCTTCATGGCCTCCGTCGGCGCGCCCCTGCATCAGTAGTCCCGATCGCGGATGCCGA
Source organism: Micromonospora sp. NPDC085948 (assembly GCF_040686315.1). NCBI lineage: Bacteria > Bacillati > Actinomycetota > Actinomycetes > Micromonosporales > Micromonosporaceae > Micromonospora > Micromonospora sp. NPDC085948. Next base: position 791,904 of record NZ_JBFBJW010000001.1, read on the forward strand.
CGGCGGCTCCGTGGTCCACCCCCAGCTCGGTGGTCGTCCCGCCCCGGGAGGACCACCGCAACCCCATCCACAGATCCCTGAGGAGGAAAAGCCCGTGAGCACACCCACGCTCATCGGTGTCGCCGCGCTCCGCGGCAGGTACACCGCACGCTGGATCCAGTTCGGCGAGGACCCGCAGGTTCTGGTGCCGCTGCTGCGCCGGATCTGGACCGACACGTTCAGCCGCGACACCGACGCCATGGCCACGGCGCTGTTAGCCCACAACTGGTGGTCCCTCGCCGTCAACCCCAAGCCCCGCCGCTGGGACCAGCAGCCGCCCGTACCGGGCCTGGGCTACCCCGCCGACAACGACACCGTCCGGCGGGGCGCGCTGCGCGAGGACGTCGCCGGGGCCCTCGAGTGGCTGTACCTGCTGCACCTCGACCAGCGGCGGCTGGTGGTGTACGAGGCGACGGTCCACGGCCGCTGGCTGCGGCACAGCGCCCACCACCTCGACCCCGTCGAGGAACTGTTCATCACCGAACCCGCCGACGACGGCGGCCCGGAGATGACGGTGTGCACCGTCTGCGGCGCGGTCGACGAGATCGACCACGTCGAGGTGCCGTCCATGGCCGGCTACGGCTACGACACCGCCACCAGCTGCACCCGCTGCGGCTCCTCGGTCACCACCGACCCGATGTTCGGCGACCACGTCACCCGCAAGCCCTGGCCGCCACACAACCCCACGACGGATGACGCGACGGGCAGCGCCCGATGAACACACCCGACCCCACGCCGCCGCCCAACAGCGGCAGCGACGGCCCGTCCACTCACCGATCGGAGACCACCATGAGCTACCGACCTGGCCAGCGCGTCGCGCTGGTCCACACCAGCGACCCACATACCCGGCTGCGTGCCGGCGACACCGGCACCGTCCGCCGCCACGACCAGCGGCAGAACATCGTCGAGGTCGCCTGGGACAGCGGCTCGACGCTGTCGATGAGCCTCGACGACGGCGACCGCATCGCACCAGCCACCACCCCGCCGCCCACCGGCGATCCGGTCGCCGAGGCCACCGAATGGGCCGCCACGCTGCGGCGCATGCGGGCCGCCGGCACCGAGGCCGGCCAAACCGCCGCCGAGTGGTGGGCGCAGGACACCATCGGCGCCAGGGTCAGCGGCGACACCCGCCTGGCCGCCCGCCGGATCCTGGCCGGCATCAACGACGCCGATCCCGCCGTCCTCGACACGTTGCCCCACTTCTCCTCGGCTGGAGAGTCGGTCGATACCGCCGGGTGGGAGCTGTTCGCCGACGCCACCGGCGATGTCTCCGGCTGGTTCGGGCTGCGCCTCCAGCAGCGCGACGAGGCGATGGCCGTCTACCGCGACGCCTTCGCCACCGCCGCCGAAGAGCGTGTCGCCGAACTGTGTCACCTCGCGGCCAGCCCCACCGGCAGCGACGTGTCCCACCTGCACCCCGACCGGGTACACGTCGGCGACGTCGGCGTGTTCTCCGGCGAGTGGGCGATGACCGTCGGCCCGGACGGCGATCACCGCTTCGAGATCGGGTTCGTCGGCACCCTGATCGACCACTGGAACGGGTGGGCGGTGTTCTCCTGCACTCGCCCGGTGGCGGAGGCGATCGTCGCCGACCAGCACCGGCTCCGCGACCAGCACCGCCGCAGCCTGCGCGAGCAGGGCGTGGCGGAGGACGACCTGGATCGCCGGGTCGACGCGGATCTGGCCGACCTGTCCTTCGACGGAGACGTCCTCGTGGTCGACCAGCGCGCCCTATCAGACGATCCGGAAGCCATCGAACGCGTCGCCCCGGACGGTGACGGCCGGTACGTGGTGATGGGCCGCAGCTGGTGCTGGGAGGCCGTCGACCCGTACGCCTGCGACCGGATCGTCGGCGACCTGCCCGAACCCGACCAGGCATAGGCCCAGCGACCCCCGGCCAGGCCGCGCCGGGTCACCCGGAACCGAGCCGTCTCCGTCAGCGGCACCCGACACACCACCACGACAGGTAGGACCAACAGGAAGGAAACCACGTGACCATCCGTACTCAAGAGGAGATCGTCACCCGGGTCTGGGCTCTCCGGGCCAACCGACAGGACATCCTCGGCTTCCGGGAGGACGTGCTCGTGGAGGCACTCGACCTCGACCACGCCCGCCAGGTCATCACCCCCCGCCACCCGGTTGAGTGGACCCAGCGGGTCGACCACGAGACCTACGCCCGGGACTACCTCGAGTTCGCCATCGGGAAGATCCTCGACCACCGGGGCAACTCGGCGAGCCGGTCGGTGGACAAGCTCAGCGAACTCGCCTGGCTCCTCGGCCGCGACGACATCGTGGCGGCGATGGACCACGCCGGCTACCCGATGTACGGGGCGCCCAAGGTCAAGGCGTTCGCCGACGGGTTCGGCTGGCCGTTCCTCGACGGCGACGACGGGCTGGCCCTGGCCCGGATGGCTGACGGTCAGCAGTGCGACCCGCAGGGCTGCGAACGGGGCTGCGCCGACTGACCACGACCTGGCCACCGGCCCAGTGCCCGACCCTCGACGTGCCCGCGTAGACAGCCGGCACGTCAGCGATCCCGCGCCCCGCACCAATTCGACTTGATCGATTGGGCTGTGGGGCGTTCCATCGTCGGCGCAGACACCGCCCGCGCGGCGTCGACACCGACCAGCACGCACCGGCGGCGACCCACGTGTCGCCGTAACCCTTCAGCACCACCGGGGTGTGGTCGCCCACCCGCCCGGCCCGACCAGGCCGGCACGGGGTTGGCCCCACCCGTCTCCGCTGTGCGGTACCCACCGCCCGCGCACCCGGAGACGGGTGCGCGGGCCCGACCTTGGAATCGAGGCATCACCATGACCACACCAACCCCACCGGCCCCCCAGGCCGGCGCACCGCAGAACAACCCGGCCGCGACCGACACGCCCACCGCTGAGGTCGCCTCCGGCCGGTCCGGCTACCTGTACCGGAAGGTGGCCCTGCACCTAGCCGACCACCCCGACCAGATTCTCAAAGTCGGCGAGATCACCCGGGCGATCGGCGCGCCATCCTCGGGGGCGGTGTTCGAGGCGCTGAAGAAGATGGCCGCCGCCGGACACGCCACCCACCACCGCGACCCGCACCACCGCTTCCAGATCACCCAGGCCGGCATCGACGCCGCCGGCACCCTCCCCGCCACCGCACCCCGCACCCGCACCGGCGGCGGTGGTGGTGGTGGTGGTGGTGGTGGTGGCCGGCAGTCGCGGCCCGCGCCGGTGGCGCGGCCGAACGGGACGCTGTACCACCCGCGGCGGCTCGGCCGGGGCTGGGACGTCGAGGAACTGCGGCGGCTGCGCACCCAGCAGGTGCCCGTGCTGCTGTACGGGCCGCCCGGCACCGGCAAGACCGCCATGGTCGAGGCCGCCTTCCCCGACCTGCTCACCGTCGCCGGCACCGGCGACACCGTCGTCGACGACTTCCTCGGCTCCTACAACCCGATCCCCGGCGGCGGCTACGAGTTCGTCCACGGACCCCTCGTCACCGCCATGCGCGAGGGGCGGGTGCTGCTGGTCGACGACGCCACCCTCATCCCACCCCGCGTCCTGGCAGTCCTGTACCCGGCCATGGACGGCCGCGGGGTCATCACCATCCCGGCGAACGGCAACGAGAGCGTGCAGGCCGTCGACGGGTTCTACATCGTCGCCGGCCACAACCCGGGCGTGCACGGCGCGGTCCTCACCGAGGCCCTGGCCTCCCGGTTCACCGTCCACCTGCACGTCACCACCGACTGGGACCTCGCCCGCCAACTCGGCGTCCCCAAACCGGTCGTGGCCGCAGCGATCGACCTCAACGCCGACCTCACCGCCGGCAAGACCGTGTGGGCGCCGCAGCTGCGCGAACTGCTCGGCTTCGTGAAGGTCCGCGACCACCTGGGCATGACCGCCGCCCTAGCCAACCTGGCCGGCATCGCCCCCGAGGACGCCCGCGACGACGTCACCGCCGCCCTGTCCCGGCACACCGGCACACCCATCACCGCGCTCGCCCTCGGCAAGCGCTGACCGCAGTCCACCCCTTCTGGAAGGAGCCAATCCGTGTCACACCCCAGCACCCACCTACAGCAGGGCGCACCGCCGACGCCGGCCGGCGCCAGTGACTGGCATAGCTGGTCCGCAGCGTGGACCAGGCACGTTCCGCTGCTGACCGGCCGTACCGACCTCACCGTCCTCGTCGCCCCCGGCGCCGCCGGAGACGCGCCCGAGTGCTTCTACCCCGCCCTGAACCGGATCGAGGTCGACGCCACCTACATCGCCGAGCGCCCCGACGTCACCGACCCGACGAAGGCCCGGCACAAGCGCCTCGTGCCCACCGGATACGGGCTGCTCGTGCACGGCGCCGCGCACGCCGCGCACAGCCGTTGGACCACCCCGCCCGGCACCCCGCCGATCCTCGCCGCTGTCGCCGACATGCTGGAGGAATCCCGGGCCGAAGGACGCCAACGCGCCCGCCGCCGCGGCGACCGCCGCTGGCTGCGCCACGTCGTGACGACCCTCCTCGACCCCGAGGACGCGGCCGTCGACGACGCGTGGCACGCCGGGCAACTCGCCGCCCTGCTCCTGGCCCGCGTCGACGCCCGCATCGTCACCAGCAAAGACGTCCGCCCGGTCCGGGCCGCCGTCACCGGCGTCCTCGGACGCAAACGCCTGCGGCAACTGCGGGACATCTGGCGCGAGGCCCACACCTGCGACGACACCGACGCCGACACCATGATCTGCCTGGCCCGCCGGTGGTGCCAAGTCCTCGGCATCGACCCCGACCAGCAGTACGACACCCCCGTAGCGGACGCCGGGCAATTCGCCGGCCGCCTCGCTGCGGCCCTCGTCGACTACCTCGCCGTCGCCGCCGGCGTCACCCCGGCCGAGTACGCCGCGGCGCTGCTGGCCCACCGGCACAGCCCACCGTCAGAGTGGGACCGCCGGGAACCGACAGAGCAGGAACACCGCGCGGCCCGCGACCTCGCCCACCGGCTGCGGCAAGCCCGCACCCAACACCCCGAACCCGGCCGGCGGCCCTCCGCGATCCCACCCGGCCGGCTGCGCACCCGGCAGGCCATCACCGCCGAAGCACAAATCGCCGCCGGGCAACTCCCGACCGCCGCTCCGTGGCAGCAACGCGCCCAGCTGCCACCGGAGAAACCCCGTTTGCACCTGGCTGTCCTGGTCGACCTGTCCGGCTCGATGGACCGCTACACCGAGGCGATGTCCTCCGCCGCGTGGATCTTCGCCAACGCGGCACGCCGCGCCGACGCGACGACCACCACCATCGGATTCGGCGACCGCACCACCGTCCTGGTACCCCCACGCACCCGCCCCACGCAGGTGCTGACCATGCGCACCGGCCTCGCCACCGCCACCTTCCCGGAAGCGGTCAAGGTCGCCGACCAACTCCTCGACCTACGCCACGGCCGCACCCTGCGGATGCTCGCCGTCGTCTCCGACGGCTACCTCGACGACATCCCCGCCGGGCAACAACTCGTCACCACCCTGCACCAGGCCGGCTGTGCCGTGCTGTGGCTGCACCCCGCCGACCCGCTCGCCGACAGCGAACTGACCGGCCCGGACCAGATGTGGAGGCACACCTTCACGCACACCACCACGCTCACGGTCGCCGATCCCGTCGAGGCCGTCGCGGCGATCGCCGACGCCGCCGTCGCCGCGCTCGCCCAGGCCTAGCCCAGCCGAGCCGTTCGGTGACCGGCCAGTCCCACCCCCGCGCCGCGGCGCTGCAACGGCCGTGGCCGGGCAGCGCCGCGCGCGGCCACCCGACGTACTCAAGCCCCGCAGAGGCGGGCTGCCGCCGGCTATCCGCCGCGTCTCGCGGGGCCGGCAGCGGACGGCGCTCGCCGCCGGTCCGCGACTTGACCATCCCGCGCCATCGAAGCGTCCATGCATCGCGTCCCCAATGACCCGGTGGGCCAGGTCCGGACGCGATACGACGCCGCCCATCACAAGGAGCTCATCCCATGCGATTCGGCACCGACAACGAACACCCCTTCGACACCGACAACCGCGCCTGGCGACGTCTCGGCGACGTCACCAGCGAACACTTCGACGTGATCACCTGGACCCGCGACCCGGACGGACGGCCGGTCCTGCTCACCCTGGGCGACCTGCGAACCGGGGACATGATCACCCTCGCAGTCCTGGACTCCCTGGAGATCCGCGACCCGTACGCGCTGCTCGCCGTTCACACCGGCGGCGAACTCGCCGCACACGGCCCTACCAGCGGCGCCGAAACAGCCCGCTCCCTCGCGCCCATGCTCGCGCTCGACAGCACCACACTCGCCGTGACCAAAGCCGTGCCGCTGCACGACCCCGCCACATCAGCCCTACCCGCCACCTGCTGGGTCGACCTGCCCACCACCCTCGCCGCGGCCCTACGGCCCGCCCTCGACGATGCCCGCACCGCCGTCCTCGTGCTGCTCGACCGCGCCGACGGCTGGCTCGCCACCGTCGGCCCGTTCCCCACCCACGCCGCCGCCGACACGTGGCAACCCGACGGCGGACCCGGCCGCGCAGCCGACCGGCTCATCGTGCCGCTGCACCCGGTCACCCTCCAGGAGGCCCAGCCGTGACCAGCACCCGACCCCTGGCACACCCAGAGCTTCCGCCGATCGTGGCCCTCGACGTCGACGGCGTCCTCAACCCCGCCAACCCGGCCCACGCCGCAGCGCTTGGCTACCAGCCGCACCGCTACGACGGGCCCGGACCCGACGGGCAGCACGTCACCGGCACCGTCTGGCTCCACCCCGACCACGGGCCATGGCTGCGGGAACTGGCCGAACACGCCCAACCGGTGTGGTGCACCAGCTGGAACCACCTCGCCGCCCAATGGATCGCCCCACGACTCGACCTGCCGACCACCTGGCCGCACGTCCCCGTCCACGCGGGCGGGGTCCGCTTCGGCCACCAGAGCAAACTCTCCGCCCTCTACCCCTGGGCCACCCGGCGGGCACTCGCCGTCCTCGACGACGAGTTCGGCGGCAAGGACCCCACCACCGCCGACCAGCGCACCCGCGACGGCGTACCCACCCTGCTCCACCCCGTCGACCCGTCTCACGGGCTGCGCCGTGCCGACATCGACACGGTGCTGACCTGGCTGCGCCGGCTCTGACCAGGCCACACCGGCGCCGCCCGGGCGCCGAGGCCTTCCGCTCACTCGGATTCGTGGGGCCCGCATCGACGGATGCGGGCCCCACGCCGTTACGCCAAGGAGTTGATTATGGACAACATGTTCGATCCCGTCGACGAACCGGGTAACGACCGGTCACCCCGGCTCAGCGTCGGCGACCCGGAACTGCGCAAGACTCGCCTGCTCGCCCGCGAGTGCTCCACCTGCATCTTCAAGCCCGGCAACCCGATGCACCTCGACCCCGGCCGACTCAAGCAAATGGTCGCCGAGGCGCGGGGTGCAGCGGGATACATCATCTGCCACTCGACACTGCCCTACGCCGATAGTCCGGTCCCGCCCGCGGTCTGCCGCGGATTCGCCGACCGCTACCGCACCTGGCAACTCCAGGTCATGGAACGACTCTGGGGCTTCGTCGACGTCGAGCCACCCGACCCGGACTCCTCCACCCGTACGCCCGAATGACCAGGAGACAGCACGTGCCAAACACCGACGACTTCCTCCAACGCCAAGAACAGATCATCGACACCACCGGCTGGGCCGTCACCCACGTCCTGCCCACCGACGACGACCCCGACACCACCGCTCCGTTCGCCTACACCGTCGGGCTCACCGCCCACGACTACCCCGAACTGATCACCGCCGGACTGCCACCCGAGGTCGCCCACAGCCTGCTCAACGACCTTGCCCGCCGGGTCTACGACAAGGCCGAACGGTTCACCCACGGCCAGCGCATCAGCGACCTCATCGCCGGCTACGACGCGATCATCATCGACGGACCGCCCACCGACGAGCTGCTGCCCGGCATGGCGATCGCCCGCTACGGCCGCGACCAGATCCGCCTCCAGCAGCTCGTGTGGCCCGACCAACAGGGCCGGTTCCCCTGGGACAACCGGTACAACTTCGACCCGCGGACACAGCCACTGATCGCTCAGCTGTAACCAGGCAGCCCAACCGAGGCCCGCCGGGATCCGGGCGCCTCATAGGCGCTCGGATCCCCGGCACGATCGGACTCACCATCTCCATCGATCGGCACCGCGTCGTCACGACCACTGAGTACAACACACAGGCACTTGGTCACTCGCCGGAAGCGCAGGCGACTCCCGGTGGTCGCCGAGCATGAGTGAGAAGGCGACCCCTTTTCGTGGCGGTGCAGTCCAGCCGAGCCGATTGACTCACCAAGTTGGAACTGTCTCCTCTGCCGATGTGCTGTCAATGAATTCTGGCGGCCCGCCGAGATCGGCGAAGTCCATCTGCGCGGCGAATGTGATCGGCCGACCGACTCGCACTGGTGGGACGGCTACCTGGGCGCCTGAGCCCAGTGCAGTCTGTCCAGGACCTGCGCGGCCTCGTCCCAGAGCGACCGAAAGCTGGCGAGCAGGTCACGGGTCAGCAGTTCGGGGTCCACGACCCCGCCTGCGGGTTTCTGGAACCGCCAGTAGGGCCACGGTGTCGTGCACCGTCCCCCGAGTCGCCTGGCTACTGGGGTAAGCGCATTCTGCAGTGCCCGGAACCGCTCCCGATCGGCCCGGTCGCCGCAGTAGCGGACGGCGGCAAAGGGCCATTCGTTTTCCGCTAGAGGCCTCAGTAGCGTCTTCGGGTCCCATTCGACGACCACCGCAACGTCGTTGACGCCCTTCCAGGTCCACCCTGCTCGACGGAGGCCCATGACCTGGAATTTCCCGTCGCCGAGACTTTCAAGATCGACGTCGGCGCCAACCTCGCCTGCCATCTCGCTCAGTGGCGTGGCGAGCGCTCGCAGATAGCGGCCAAGAAGCGCTGCCGCATCGTCTCGCTGAGCTGCCCACGCCTCGATGTCCGCCCGACGATCCAGGTAGAACCAGGCCTTCGCATCAGCCGGATCCCGCTGGGGAAACTCAATCTCGTCAGGCATCGTGGAAGATCTCCAGTGTCATGAGGTAGTCATGGAGGCCAGGCGCGATCGTGGCAGCGTCCTTCTTCACGAGGGCCGCCCTAATGAACGCGGCTACCTGTCGCCAGGTGTGGTTGTGCCAATGATCCGCGCTCTCACGAGCTGTGACCGGCTGCCTCTCCCCGCGGGTGAGAAAGACGAACTTCGGTCCGGCCTCTCGTCCCCACAGCTCATGAATCCGATCCAGCTGGCGCGGACGCTCGGAGGAGAAGGTCTTCGCCTCCACAATCAGCGTCCAGCCGGAGCCATAGACCACAAGGTCGGCACGGGTGTCGTGACGCACCTCCTCTAGCACGACTCGGACGGTGCCGGCCACGTCGACTCCGACGACCGCGCCTAGCCCGTCGATCACCGCACGCCCCAGGCCATGCTGGCCGTCCGGCCGTAACAGCCATCCTAAGGCGGCCGTCATAGCCGCTTCGCGGTACTCCTGACCGATAGCCGCCAAGAGCGTAGGCGGCCCGCCGACCCATTGCCCGGCCGCGACGAGGCGCCGCTCTTCCCGCTGGGCCTCTTCAAAAGTGTCCCGCCAGCGATCTACCAACGCGGCGACGCCAGCGTCCTCGCCCGCGATCAGGCCGCGCCACTCCGAAGCCGCGTCGTTATACCTAAGCGCCCACCCAGCGACGTCATCCAGAGATCCCGCGCCGTGCGTCATTCCTGCCCCCGTCCCCGAGCTGACCTTGGTCTCTGTCGCCGCCAGCGTCTGCCCGCGAAGACGTTTGCCTATATTGACGGCGTCATAGACGCATGCTTCACACCCTTGCGGCGTAGTCCCGCCTACCTCCCGGGATTTGGGAAGCTTCGCGTCGCCCCTGCCAGTCCGTTATGCGGCATTACCGAAGTGGTGCCGCCGGGTGCCGCACGCGTCAAACTGCCGGCTCACTGGAGGATGAGCCGACCTGACCTAACTCCCCTTCGCGCCTTGAGCAGTACCTTTTTGAGTGCGCCCGGTACGCGACACGTGCCTGGCGCTCCCGCACGACGCTCACGAGGCGCCAACCTGCTCGGTGGCACGGCTGGTGTCGTGTCCGTTGGCGCTTCGCGGGACGGGTGGCCAGTACCGGCGGACGGTGCGTTCCGATCGACCGATTCTGGTGGCGATGTCGGCCGGGTGTAAGGAGGGGTCGTGGCGGTACCAGTAGGCCACGGCCCCGGCGGTGTCAGACGGCACCTCGTCGGCGCTGGTTCTGCTGTCGCCCGAGTTGGGGCTATGTGCCTGGTACTCGATGGTGTCCGAGACAGCGTGCTCGGCGTCGACCGATTGGTTCACCCGGTCCCGCTCGTCGGAGTTTTCGAGCTGGGAGACCGAAAAGCCGGTGGCTTGAGACCTGCTGGTTCCAGGTCGATCCGCCTCGAGGTTAGATCGGTCCGTTTCCCGCAACGGCGTCGTCTCTACGGGCACCGAGGCTTCATCGCCGTTTCGAAAGTGGTAAGCGTCCTCGTGGTCGAGGGCGTCGACCAGCGGGTGTTGAGGTGCCACGCCATCCGTGCCGCTCGAACCGGTCGGCGCTGGAGTGACGACCTCTGTAGCCAGTTGCTCGTCCTCGTCGCCACGGTTCGCGGCCTGCGGCTGCTGCGGTGGCGACGGGTCGTAGCCTCGGGCCAGCCGCGTGGCGCCGACCGGTTCCGGAGCGAGGGCCGGCGCTTCCAGGCTCGGTGGTTCGGCCACCAGGTTAGGAGCTTCTGTTGTTGTGGTGGTGAGTTGCCTGCGGTCGGCCGAGCTGAGGGCGGGAGTGCGGATGCGTCCCGCGATCTCGACCAGGCTAATGCTTGCTACGACGACCAGCCCGTCGACGGAGATGGGCAGGAGGTAGGAGGCGGCGGCGCCAGTTTCGCCGTATCGGGCGGCAACGCCGACCATGTGCCAGTAACTCACCCAGGCGGCGATGCCGGCGATGACGGCGGCGGCGATCAGCCGCGCGGCGGCCAGGCCGCGGCGGTTCGCGGGTACGCGGGAGATGAGTTCGACGGTCAGCAGCAGCGCCAGGGGTGGCCACGCGGCGATGACCTGGCTGATGAGGTTCGGCCGGGCGTGTAGGACGTTCGCCGCGATGGACGCGGCGACGCCGAGTGCGAGCACCGCCCGCACGGCCCACCGCAGACGGGTCAGATGCCGGAGGTCGGCCTCTGCCACCTCCAGGGTACGTGCGGAGGTGTGCCGGGGTAGCGGCGTGGCGGTCATGCGGCGGCTCCGTCACCGGGCCGGGGTGCAGGCCGCAGGTCGGGTCGTCGAGCGGGGCGCTGCACCTGGGCGACCAACTCGTCGGCCAGGGCAATGGTGTCGTCGCTGGGTTCGGCGTCGATCTCGCCGAGGGCGCGGATCAGGGCGCGGCGCAGGCTGCGGATCGCGTCGAGGTGCCCGAGCGCGGCGCGGGCCCGCATCGCTTGCTGGTACAGCTCTTCGGCGTACGGGTTGTGGCCAATCGCGGCGTCGAGGACGGTGAGCTGCTCGGCGGGGCTGTCGGCGAGGGCGTCGGCGAGGGCGAGGTAGGCGTCGAGTGCCTGCTGCCGGACGGCTTCGCGGTAGGGCTCGATCCATTCGTAGTCGGCACCGTCGGCCAGGTGCCCTCGGTAGGTGTCGACCGCGCGGCGCAGAGCGGCGAGGCGCTCGGCCGGGTCGGTGGCCTGGTTGGCGTCGCGGATCGCGGCGCGCATGCGCCACAGGTCCACGTCGACGGCGTCGCGGTTGAGGACGTACCGCTGGTGGGGGTGGGTGAGGTAGGTGCCACGTCCTGCGGTGCGGCGCATGATGGTGCGCAGGTCGGACACGTAGGTGTAGAGCCGGCCGGGTGCCTTGTTGGCGGGGGCGTCGGGGAGCAGGTCGTCGAGGATCGCCTCGGCGGAGGCGTCGCCGTCGTGCACGGCCAGGTAGACGAGCACTTCGAGGGATTTCTTGCGCAGCGTCGGCCCGGGCGGCACGTCGACGATCGCGGCGGTGCCCAGGACGGTGACCTGCACCCTCCCGTGGCTGGTCTCCTGGCTGTTCTCGGCCGCGCCGTCGGTGTCCGGTTCCTCCACGGCGGGCGGGGGCGCACCGTCGCGGGGAGTCTCCGTGCCGCGGGCATGGGCGCCGGTGGGCGGAGTTGTCGCCGCTGCCTGGGTGCCCGGGGTGGTCTGACTGTCGGCGCTGTCTGGTGTTGTTGTCGGGGCGGCGGGCACGGGCTCCGGGCCGGATGCCGGCAGGTGTTCACCCTCGCAGAAGGGGACGTCGGGTGGCGCCGGCTCGGTGTCGGGAGAAGGTTGCGCATCGGGTGCGGCGGTCGTGGCCTGGGCGGTGGTGACGGGTTCGGCCGGGGCGGGAGCCTGCGGCTGGCCGGTGTGGGACTCGGCGAGGGTAACGAGCAGGTCGCTGGTCTCGGACGGGGTGAGGACGGCCAGCCGGCCGATGTCGGCCGGGTGACCGCCGTGGCGGGAGCCCTCGCCGTCGGCGCGGCTGGTGACGCCGTCCGTGGCAACCACCATGGTGTCGCCGTCGGGCCAGGCGCCCAGCAGCACGCCGTGGATGTCCAGGCGCTGGCCTTGGGCGAGGAGCGCGGCGATGCGGGTGCGCTGGTGGCGGGTGTCGGCGTCGGCCAGCAGCAGGACCGGCGGCATCGGCTCCCCGGTCGGGTCCGCCGCGCGGGCCTCGGCAACGGTGTCGACCTCGTGGGCGTAGGCGATGCGGCTGCGGTGCAGGGTCTGCGCCTCGAGCAGGTCGAGTGCCTCGTCCAGGCCACCGGTGACGGTCAGCCGCGGGGTGCGGGGCAGTGCGACGGCACCGGCGCCGAGCAGCGTCGCCGCGGTCGCTGATGGCATGACCAGCCAGGTGCGGTCTTCTGGTGCGTCGAGGCCTCCGGCGGCCAGGGCGGCGGCCATGAACCCGCGGGCGGCGGCCTCCGCGCCGGGACCGGTGAGCCCCAGGCCGGCGGGCGGCCAGACCGCGGCGATCGGGTGCGCCAGCGACGGCACCACCGGGCGAAGCGCAGCGTCATCGCCCAGGCTCGGGTCCGCGGCAGGCGCCGGCTTCTCAGGATCGTCCTCGTCGTCGAGACCGGCATCGTCGAGGGCGTCGTTCTCGTCGTACCGCCCGGCGATCCCTGGACGGTCGTCGTCGAGCAGGTCGGCGTCCTGATCGGAGGCAGCAGGGCTGTCCGGTGCGGAGGTGCCGTCGTCGGTCTTGTCGTTCGCTTCGGTGTCGTCCGGGTCGGTGAACAGGCCGAGGTCGTCGTCCGGACCTTCGTGGCTGGCCGGGTCGGTGGAGGTCGTGGTGGCGTGGCGCAGGCGGCGGCGGATCTGGTTCACCGCGGGCGGCATGGGCGCCACGTCGGGGTCGTCCAATCGCAGGTCGGCCGACACGGGCCGGCGGATGTAGCGGCGGCGGCGGTGGGCCCAGACGAGGGCGACGGCCGCGAGGATCGCGGCGACGAGCCCGGCGTCGAGCCAGCTGCCGGTGCCGAGTGAGACACCGGGTGACGCCTCCGTTCGCGGCCCGGGTGTCTGCTGCCCGTCCACCGAGGGGCGGGGCGTCGTCGAGGCTCCGGAGGCCGACGGCGGGTCAGCGGGCGCGGTGAAGACCGACGGCGAGGGGACGTGGACTACGCCGTCGTCACCGTCGTGCGGTGCCCGGGTGGTGGAGCCTGGCGACGGGCTCGCGGATGACGCGTCGGGTGGCTGCGGATTGGTTTGGCTCGGTGGTGTCGGCGCGGGCGTTGCGGTGCCGTGTGTCGGCTGTTCGGGGCCTGTCGCCGGGGGGTCGGCGGGTGGTGGGGTCCGGGGTGTGCCGGCGGGTGGTGTGGCGTCGTCGGGCAGTTCCAGGGTCCAGCCGGGGTAGATCAGGTTCGGGTTGGTGAGGGTGCCGCCGATGTCGCGGAAGTGGGTGCCCCGGTTGAGGGCGAAGATCTCCGGCCACCGGTTGGCGTCGCCGAGCCACTGCTGGGCGATCTTCGACAGGGTGTCCCCGCGCCGCACCTCGCAGGTGTAGGTCTGCCCGGATGACACGAGCGTCACGTGGCCCGCTACCAGCCGGGTCGGCACCGGTTCCCCCGTGTCCGCCAGGGCGGACGTCGACGCGGCTGTCTGCCAGGGCTGCGTGTGGTGCCCATCCGTGCTCACCAGCCGCGCGGTGCTGCTGGGCACGGTGGTTGCCGGGGCCGTCGCGGTGGCGCTGGTGTGGGCGGTTGTCGCTTGTGCTGGCTGGGTGAGGGTCGGTGCGGCCTGGGCGGCGGTGGCGAGGACGCCGCCGGTGATGGCGGCCACCAGGATGGCGGCGAGCCCGCGGGCCGGCGCGATGGCTCGGGGTTGCGGCAGGCGGATGCCCGTGACGGTTTCGGCGACCTCGGCGATCAGCGACCAGATGAACGCCGCCCACACCGCCCAGAGCAGGCACACGACGGCGTTGCCGAGCATGGCGTCGGTCAGCGGTGAGGTGAGGGCCGTTGCGATGTCCTGCCAGGTGGGGGCCTGGCGGGGTAGCGGCCAGCCGACGTATCGGATGAGCGCGTACGGCACGCCGGCGGTGAGCAGCACCAGGATCCCGAGTCCGGCCAGCCGGCGGGCGGTGGCGGCGAGGAATGCGAACACTGGGGCTCCCGGTCGTGGCGTGGCGGTTCTGGTCAGTTCGGTGCGGTGACGCCGGTCAGGGGACTGGCGGTCGCGGTCGCGGACACCGGCAGGGCGCTGATCCCGACGAGGTGCAGCAACTGCGTGGGCCGGGTGCCGTTGATGGTGACGGTGACGGCGGTGGGGGTGGCGGAGGCGGTGACCTGTCCGTCGACACCGGCCTGTTGGGCGAAGCTCCGCGCGGCTGCGGCGGCCTGGGTGGGCTGGAGCTGCACAGTGCCGGTGGCCCTATAGGTGGCGAGGTCGATCTCGCGGGCGCCGGCCCGGGCGGCGCCCTGCGCGACGTCGAGCAGCCGCACCTTGTCCGACATGCCCAGTCCCAGGTCGAGGACCAGGCCGGCGAGGACGAGAACGAGAACGACGCCGAAGATCGTCCACGGGGTGATCTGGCCTCGGTCGTCGTGGCGGGCCTGCCGCAGGCGGGTACGCAGCCGGTTCATGGCGCCGTTGTCCCGCGGTAGGTGTCGAGGGGCTGGTGTGAGGTGCCGCGGATGGTGATCGTGCCGGGCAGGCCGAGGCCGTAGAGGTCTTCGAGGCGGACGGTGCACGCCACGGTGGCGCTGATCTGCCCACCGGGGACGAACGCGCCGGGGTCGACGGTGACGGTGGACGGCTGGCAGGTGAAGGCCCGCCCGGCGAGGGTGGCGGAGGCGCCGTCGGCGCCTGCGGCGCGGGCCTCGCCGGGGGTGCGGGCGAGGGACGCCTGGCGGGCCGCGGCGGCGGCAGCGGAGTTGACGTCGATGGCGGCCGAGGCCAGGCGCAGGCACGCCACCACCGCGAGGGCGGCCAGGACCATCAGCGGTACGTAGCTCAGCGCCATCTCGACGCTGACCGAACCCCGGTCTCCCCGCAGCCGAGGCGCGCGGCGGCGTGGATGTCGGCTGCGGCGCTGCTCGCGGGTCACGTCGAGTCTCCTTCCACTCCAGGCGGGGAGGGGGCCAGCGACAGGGTCGAGGGGCGGAAACGCTCGACCGGGGCGCTGGCCTGGGTGCTGACCTGCAGGCGCAGGAACGGCACGACGGCGGGCACCCGGCCGGCCACGGCCACCGTGGCGGTGTCGGCGGTGCGGGTGACCGACACGCTCGGGTCGACGACGACCTGCCCGGCGACCTGGCGGAGCACCTCGGTGGCGTCGGCGCGGCCGGCGGCGGCGGTGCCGCCGGACACCCTGGTGGTCTGCAGGGCGTGGTTCGCGGCGTGCTGGACGCCGAGTTGGGCTAGGGCCCACAGGGCGAACTGCACGCCGACGAGGACAAGCAGGAACAGCAGGGGCGCGTAGAGGACCACCTCGGTGGTGACCGACCCGCGGTCACCACCGAGCCGGCGTCGCCTGCCTCGTCGCGTGCGGTTCATGTCTAGAGGTTGATTCCGGTGATCTTGGTGATGATCTTGCCTTGGAAAATGGCGTAGACGGCCAGGACGAGGGTGACGAGCAGGGCGATCCACATGACCTTCTCGGTGGTCTCGCTGCCCCGGTCGCCGGAGTCGCGCAGCCGGCGAGCCCGGTCGACGAGGGTGAGGTGTGCCAGGGTCAGCAGGGCCATCAGCTTTCTGGGGTGCACGGCGTTTCTCCTTCTGGTGTGTCGGGGTCAGAAGCTGTCGACGGCGGTGACAGCCGGGTAGAGGAGGAACAGCATGTAGGCGGCGGCCAGGAGCATGACCGGCATAGACATGCGTTCGGTGGCGGAGTTGGCCCGGGCCTCCAGGGCGGCGGCCTGGTGGGCGCGCAGGGTGGCGGCGCGGATGGTGAGGGAGTCGCGGATGCGGGCGCCTTCGGTGCCGGCGAGACTCATCGTCGCGGCGAGTTCCTGCAGTTCGACGACGCCGGTGTCCTCGCCGAGTTGGCCGAGGGCCTGCCAGGGCGGGATGCGTAGCAGCCGGGCGGTGGCCACGGCACGGTTCAGGCGTCCGGCGGCCCAGCCGTGGGTGTCGGCGCAGGCGTCGTCGAGGGCTTGTTCGAGTCCGGCGCCGCCGGCGAGGGAGATGACGACGAGGTCGAGCACGGCGGACAGGGCGTAGCGCAGCTCGTCGCGGCGCCGCTGCGCCTCGGCGTGCACGGTGGTCTCGGCCAGCCACCAGCCGCCGGCCGCACCGGCCAGCGACGCCCACAGCGGCATGCCGGCGGCGAAGCTGACCCCGCCGGAGGCGAGGACGGCCATCGCGACCGGGGGCAGCAGCAGGCCGGCGAGGACCGCGAGGGCCTGGTCGGCCAGGTGGGTGGCGGTCGGCCGTCCGAGTACGGCGAGGTCGGCGCGCATCCGCTGCCGGGGCAGGCCGAGGGCACGCAGGGGCGCGGCGAGCAACCGGGTCCTGGCCCCCACTGGTGCTTCCGGGGCCGCCGGGGTGCGGCGCAGGGCGTCGAGGGCCTGAGCGAGGCTGGGCCGGGCGGGATGCAGGCCGCTGCCGGCCATGACCAGCCCGAGCCCGGTGACGACGCCGCACGCCACCACGAAGGCGGCCATCACGCCACCTGCCCGGGCTGATCGGCCGAGAGCACCCGTGGTGGTTGCGGGACGCGGGAGGCGCGGGCCAGCCACCAGAACCCGCCGGCGAACACCGCTCCGACGACAAGGAGCACGAGCTGCCCGGTGACGCTGCGGTACGGGGCGAGGAACCCGCGGTTGAGCAGGATCAGCCCGGCGACCATCGCCACCGACGTGCCGGTGATGACCCGGGCGGCCGTGCGGGTCGCGGCCCGTTTGGTGGCTACCCGCATCCGGATGCCGGCGAGCTCGCGGGCGGTGGCGGCCAGGCTGGTCAGGCACTGGGACAGTTGGCCGCCGTGGTAGCCGGCGGCCTGCGTCAGGGCGCGCACGACGAGGTCGGCGGTGGGGTCGGCGAGGTCGGCGGCGAACGCGCGCAGCGCGTCGGGCAGCCGTGCTCCGCCGCGCACCGCCCCCGCGAGGGCCTGCACCTGGGGGCGGATGGGCTGGGGGGTGACAGGGGCGGTGGCGGTGATGGCCTGCTCCAGGCCGGCGGCCGAGGACAGGGTGTCGCGCAGCAGTTCGGCCCAGGTGGCGATCGCCTCGATGCGGGCGATCGCGCGGGTGTGCTCCCGGTCGGGGCCGAGGACGCGGGGCAGCGCCCACACCGCGGCGGCGGTCAGCAGGGCCGCGACCGGCCAACGGGTCGCCGCCGCGGCGGCGAATCCGGCGACGATGGCCGCGAGGAGCCGGGTGCGGTCGGCCGACGTCCACCGTTGCCGTGTCCGGGTGGTCGGGGTGCCGGGTGGGCGGCGGCGTAGCCCGTCGGCGACGAGGATCAGGCCGGCGGCGCAGCCCAGGCCGAGCAGGATCGGCAGCAGGTCCATGCTCACCACCGGTCCCGGATGAGGAGGTCGGGTTTGAGGCCGGCGGCGGTGAGCTCGTCGAGGGTGTCGGCGCGGATCGGCGCGGCGGGGATGGCGCGCCGGTCGGGGCCGGGGCGGTAGATCTCGTTGGAGGGGACCTGGGTGCCGTCGGTCTCCAGGACCTGGCGGATGGAGGACACCACCCGGGTGCCGTCGGTGGCGACATCCAGGTGCACGACGAAGTCGACGGCCTGGCCGATGAGCACGTTGGCCGCGTCGAAGGTCAGCTTCTCCGGCGCCTGCATGACGTACATGGCCAGCCGGGTCAGCGCCTGCTTGCTGGAGGAGGCGTGCAGGGTACACATCGACCCGTCGTTGCCCTGCGACATTGCCAGGAGCATGGGTACGGCCTCGGCGCCGCGGGTCTCGCCGACGATGACCCGGTCCGGACGCATCCGCAGGCCCCAGCGCACCATCGTGGACATGTCGATGCCGCCGACACCCTCGAGGTTCGGTTCCCGCTGCTGCAAGGCGGTGGTGTTCGGGTGCGCGTCGGTGTCCTCGTCGAGGCCGAGTTCGTAGGCGTCCTCGACGGTGACGATCCGCTCGTGCGGGCTGATCGCGCCGGCGGCGGCGCGCAGCATGGTGGTCTTGCCGACGCCGACGCCTCCGCAGATCACGATGTTCTTGCGCGCCCGCACCAGCGCCCGGATGAGTTCCCGCAACCCCACCGTGATCTCCCCGCGGTGCAGCAGGTCGTCCAGGGTCACCCGGTGCAGGGTGTTGCGGCGGATCGACAGCGAGGGCCGTTTCGCTACCGCCATCACGGCGAACAGGCGTTGCCCGCCGGGCAGCCGCAGCGACAGGCCGGGCGAACCGCGGTCGAAGCGGCGCTCCTCCTGCCCGCTGCGCGCCGCCGCGACCCGCACCAGGTCGACCAGGTCGTCGTCGGAGGCGGCGACCGGCGGCACTCTCTGCACCTGCCCGTCGGTGGTGCGGATCCACACGTTGTCGCAGCCGTTGGCGAAGATGTCCTCCACCCGCGGGTCGTCGATCAACCTCTGCAAGCCGCCCAGGCCGGTGAAGCTGTCCCGCAACGCCCGCGCCAGGGCCGCCTCGGCCTGCGGAGTGAGCGGGACACGGCCGGCGGAGATGTCCTCGCGGGCGTGGACGACGAGTTCCTCCGCGATGTATCCCGCGATCACCGCGTGGCGCTCGCCGTCGGGAAGCTGCGCGCCGTGCGCGGCCAGGCGGTCGCTGACCCGGGCCCGCAGCCGCGCCACCACCTCCGGCGGCGCCGCGGTCGTGCCGCCGTTCAGGGTCTGGGCGGTCACCGCACGACCTCCAGCGCCGCACCGGCGGGCTGCCCGCCGGCCGCGACGGACGCGGCGAGGGCACGCAAAGCCTGGGCGAGGCGGGTACGTGTCCACGCCCGCCCCGTCATCCGCCCGGCGAGGACGCCCGCGCCCCACCGGTCGGCGGGCAGCTGCGCCCACACCGGGACACCGAGGCGCCCACTGATCTCCGCCGGGGTGAAGGCGGACCTGCCGCAGACCGCCAGCCCGACACCACCCGGCCGCGCCACGGCACGCAGCGCCGGCAGCCGGGTGTCCAGGTGATCCAGGTACTCCGTCGACCCCGAGGTGACCAGCACGACCGCGTCAGCGGAGCCCAGCAGACCCCACGCCGGACTGTTGACGTAGAGGCGCCCCACGTCGGCGACCACTACCGGCGCCAACCGCGCGACCGCCTCGGCCTGGCCGACGAGGACCGACACCGCCCCCGCGGCAGTCTCGGCCGCACCCGGCCCGACGAGGACGTGCAAACCCAGCGGCACCTGCTGCACGTACGGCGCCGCCCCGCTGGCGTGCCCACCGTGCCGGGCCGCCGCGGCCAGGGACGCCAGCCCTGGCTCCTGCGCCAGCCCGAACCGCGCCGCGACCACCCCACCACCGGGATCCGCCTCCACCAGCAACGCCGGGCGGTCCGGCCACAACGCCGCCATCCCCAACGCGGCCGTCGACGCGCCCGGCGCGCCGGACACCGACGCCACCACCACCAACATCTCCCGCACCTCCTCACGTCTCACTGGGACGGGCCGAGCTGCACCAGCGACACGTCCCCCGGAGCCGCCGCGACCGCCTCCGCCGCATCCGCGGCTAGCAGCACCGTCACCAACTGCGTGCCCACCTGATCGGCGCCCGCCGCCACGGACACGACCGTGGCCACCGCCCGGCGCACACCGTTGTTCTGCTGAGGCGCCTGCTGCCCGCCCCCCGCAGGCGGGGCGACCAGCACCACCACCCGCGACCCGGCGGTCAGGCTCGTCGGGGCCCGGCCCGGCTTGACCGGCACCGCGATCACCGCCTGCCCCGCCGCCGGCCACGCCGCCGGCCCGACCTGCGCCGACACCAGCAGGCTCCCTGCCGCCAGCGGCACCGCCGCCGAACGCCCGACGACCCCGCCGCGCCGCTCGGCCGGAACGAGGTCCAGGCCGGACGGGTTCGCCACCCGCACCACCCGCACATCGGCGTCGGCGATGACCTGACCCGCCGGCACGTCCCGCGCGACGGCGAGGAACTGCTCGTCGGCGTGCCGGCGCAGATCCACCTGCCAAAACGTCACCACCGTCGCCAGAACCAGCAGCACCCCGGCGACCACACGCCGCCCGCTGCGCCGCCCCACCCGCCGCATACCGGTGGACACCGGCGGCAGATCCGCAGCGGCGATGCTCCCCGGCCGGGGACGGTCCGTCGTGACGCTCACCGGACACCTCCGACGATCGCCTGGGACTCCGCCACCCGCACGGACACCGTTGAGGTCGTCGTGAGCGGAGCGAGAGTGCCCCCACTACCGGCACCAGACCAGGTGACCGACCACGTCACCGTCGCCCGCAGCCGGAACGCCGCCCCCGCCGCGACAGCGGACGAGGAGGTGTAGGTGTGCCCGCACGCCGAGGCCGCCCGCGGGTCCGTGCCCGGCTTCCACGGCTTGCCCGGACCAGTGCACGTCAGGTCGCCGCTACCGTCACCGAAGGACCACACCACCCGAGTCGGCGTCGCGGTCGCAGTCACCGACACCCCAGGCACCGACGCGGTCGCCGACCGGGCACCCCACGTCGCCGGGTCCACCCACAACCACACCGGCACCTGCACCAGCACAAACGGCGCAGTGCCGGGATTCGTGCGGATCTGCGGCGAAGGCAGGCGCAGCCGAGACCGCGCTGCCTGCGCCAACGCCACCAGGTTCACCGTCGGCGCCTGGTCCAGCCACACCGGCACCTCCTGCGAACCCAGCCCGTTGCCCACGCAGGTCCGCGAATACCAACCGCCCTCAGGGCCCTTGCCCGGCGGCGGCGGGAGACTCACCTCGACCGGCGCCCAGTAGCAGCCATCGCCACCGCCGCCACCCGAGCCGTCATCGGAACCGCCGCCGCCCTCGTTGCCGCCATTCGAACCGCCCGGTCCGCCCGGAGTGCCGACGGTGATGTCACACTCGGCCGCGTTCGGGGTCTGGCTGCAGTCCACGTTTCCCAGCCCGTCGTCGGCCCAAGCCGAGGAGAAGGCGCCGACGGCGACGCCAACAATCAAGAGCGCGATCCCAGCGCGCAGAGCAAGCCTCAGCATGAGCCGACCGCCTGTACACCGAAGCTGGACACCTTCCAGCCGCCGTCGTCGCGGGTCACGGTCGCCCTCACGGCACGGTTCCCGCCCGGGACGTCATCGGCCAATGCTCCAGTCGCCGTCTTGTAGGTGAGGAATCGCGCCGTGTTCAGGCAGTCCTGCACCGAGATGCTCGACGGCGTGGCAGCGGGCGAGGCTTCCGTGACCTGCGGATCCGACTGGTACTCGCCCTTTATGACCTCGCCGTCCCGGCGGAGCTTCGCCAGGCCGTTCTTCAGGTTCGTCAACGCTTCCCCGGTGGTGTGCACAGGCAGGGAAGGCTCGTCCGGATTGGCCGTTAGGCCGGCCTTCGCGTAGGCCTGCCACATGCCTCGGTAGGCGTCCAGCGCCGCTTCCTCGGCTCTGCCGCGGGCGTCCTGGGTCGGCGCGGGAACAGATGGCAGCGGAGTTCGGCTGTCTTCGGCAGGCTCGGCACCCGTGCAGCCGCCCGCAGCCGCAATAGCGACCAGTGCGGCGAGAACAGCCACAGTGGATAGCGGATTGCGGGGCCGGCATGGTCGGTGCCTGACCCGACGCCTCCGCCGATCACGGAAAGTCACTTTTCCTCCTCAGGTGCGCCCAGCCACAGCAGGCGCTGGCGTTCCTGCAGCGATGCGTGGAAGTTCCAGGGAGCGCGGTCTGAATCCACCTCTACACCCGGACCCCGCAGTTACCGCAACGTACTTACCGTCAGGTGATTACGACTCCGTGAGCACCCTTCGGTAAGCGCCAATACACTGGAATCAGAACAAAACGGCGATCGGGTGTCGGGTTAGCGACACTATGCCCGCAGGCATCGATGCCTCTAGAATCCCTCTGAACAGTTCGAGGGAGTCCCGATATGAGTCGCAGTGCCGAGGCTCGTTGCCCCCGCGACCTAGCCCGCGAACTGGGCCGGCGAGCGAGCGCGGTCGCAGCCCTCGTCACGCTGCGCGACCACGGCGACTCCAGCCTGGACGAGCTGGCGAAGCTTAGAAATTGCCGAGACGATGCTGAACTTGCAGGCGACCTGCGCTGGTTGGCGGCTGCTGGACTGGTGCGGCGCGCCTCGGGAGCCGGAAGCTGGGACGTAACAGATGCCGCGTCCGTCTACCTGCTCTCACGGCCAGGTCGGGCCCTTGCGGATACCCTCGCGGCGTTGGTGCAGGCGTGCGACAAGCTGGGCGAGCGCCACTCTTCAGGACGCACGTCTGTCGATTAGCCAGCACCTCATCCCTCGGAGGTCGTGAATTTTACTATTCACGCTGCGCAGTGCTGCCCTTACACTCTTCGGGGTAGCCGACCTTGACGGGGAGGGAAGGCGGTGCATTCCTTTCAACGCGTCTACGACGCTGTCCGGCTGTGCGGACACCGGTGGTCCCTGGAGATCCTGACCGCGCTGCAGCAGGGGCAGCCCATGCGCTTCACCGATCTGCTGCACACCATCAGCCCTGCGCCCAGCTCGAAATCACTGAACGAGGCTCTGCGGCGGCTGCAGGAGCACGGCCTCGTCGGGCACGTCGCAAGCACTGAGGGCAGCCGCTACGCCCTAACCGAAGCCGGTGAGGAACTACTGCCGGTGCTCATGTCATTCATGGCCGACCTGGGGCAATGGCTCGATACCTACGGCGATGAGACCAGCCAGGCCTCGGGCAACAACCGCACCCGCCCCTGAGTAGCGTCGAGGGCGCGAGGGCTCGGTGGTGGTGAGTCACCTCGACGTGGCCGTCTTACTCGCCGGTGTCGGGCTCACCGGTGCGCTGGCCGGCGCGGCTCTACCACGGGCCGCGCGGCTGCTATCGGTGCCAGCCAGCCGATGTGGCAACAACATCACGGTATCGACAGAGGCCACCCTCTGGGGCGGCCGGGACCGGCTTGCAAGCTGGCGGTGGATGCGCGTGCCCGGGTGGCTGCTCGGCAGCACCACCCTCGCGGTCGCCTCGGTCGGCATCGAAATGCGCCTGCGGTCTGCAGAGCCGCGCAGCCTTGCGACCTTGGCGGTGTGGCTGGTCGTTCTCTACAGCGGGGCACTGCTCGCGGCCGTCGACATCGCCGTGCGCCGCCTGCCCACTCCCGTCATCGCCGTCGCGGCAGCTGCGGTCTTCGCCATCCTCGCTGCCGAGGCGGCGATGACCGCTGACGGGCGGCGGCTCGTCATCGCTGCGGCGGCCGGCGCAACGCTCGGCGGCGGGTACCTGCTGCTTGCCCTCATCGCCGGCAGCGGCATGGGACTCGGCGACGTTCGACTCGCCGCACTTCTCGGGGCCGCCCTCGGCACACTCGGCTGGGACGCAGTGCTCGTCGGCGCGGTCCTGCCGTACCTGCTCGCCGCGCCCGCCGCGCTGATCCGCCTGGTAGGCCGCCGGGGTGAGGGCAGCATGCCCTTCGGGCCATACCTCGTGGCCGGCGCCCTCGCCGCACTTCTACTCACCGCTTAATGACGATGGTGAGCCCAGGCCGACCAGACATCCCGACTCGATGTGCCCAGCGCCCGGCTGATGCCCTTACCAGGAGGACGAGCCGGCGGCCCCGTACGCAGCTCGCGGTCCAGCCGGGTTGATTCGGACGACGACGGAGAATCGCGGTGTGTTTTGGCAGCGCACCTCGCAAGCTGGCAGGCCAAATTCATTGGGCATGAGCCAAAGCCTGCTTGGGATCTTTGCGAGCAGGACGATGTCCCTCGATCCGGTCGGCTCGCCACGGCCGGTTATCGGCACCGGTTCCAGACCGGGCGCCCGAGGGCTCAGTCAGAGCCGGCGGCGCGGGCGGGGCCCGGGGCGGTGGGAACGGATCGGGACAGTTGGTTCGTCGCTACTACCACTGAGCCGTGCAGCCCGGGCCTTGGCCCGCCGGTAGGCGTGCAGCAGAAGCGCCACGTCCTCACCTACCGGGGGCGCAGCGAGGATCAGCGAGGCGACAAGCTCTTTGCGATTTGTTCGTTCGCCCGTCTCCTCAGCGAGCGTTACGAGATCGTCAAGTCGATCGCTGATCGGAGCTGGCAACGAAAGGCCGACGCGCTTCTCGGGGCATTCAGGCAGTGGCGTATCGGCGCTGATTCGTCGCCGCGTGGTCATGTACCTGCTCCGGACACCGAGGTAGTCTATCGCCAAGACGCGCGTCTAAAACATATCTATCGCATTTCAACGTGGCAATGTACGATCACGCACCCGGCGAATGGGCCGGCAGGAGGTGGCGTTACTGATGGCGACGCAGGTCGACAGCGGTCCAGTCGTTCGGCCTCGGCTCGTGAACCCCGCCAACTTCCTCTTCGCAACCCGCGATACTGGGTACAAGACGACCGGACTGGCGATCGCGGAGCTGATCGATAACTCCCTGCAGGCTGGAGCGCGGGAGGTCGCGGTTGAGGTTGCTACCGCGCGTAGCCCCGACCGGCAAATTGAGATCATGGTCGTCGACGACGGCGTGGGCATGGACGCTCAGACACTCGCGGAGGCGCTGACCTTCGGCGGAACGAGCCGGTTCAACGACCGGAGGTCGCTGGGGCGCTACGGCATGGGGTTGCCGAACGGTGCGCTCAGCCGAAGCCGGCGCGTTGAGGTCTACACCTGGCGACCTGGTGTCGGCGTCCTCTGGTCGAGGCTAGACATCGACGAACTGGTGCACGCTGGTGATGCTGCGCTGCCTCCTGTCGAGCACATCGACCGGCCGGCGTTTGTGCCCAACACCGGCTCCGGTACAGTAGTGCGGCTGACGCGCTGCGACAGGGTGGAATACAAACGTTCTACTGCGCTCGTCCGGAGGCTCAAGGACGATCTAGGGCGAATCTACCGACACTTCCTTGCCGACGGCGTCAGCCTCCAGGTGAACGGGCAACCTGTGGTAGCAAACGATCCTCTGTGTCTGCAACCTGGGTCGAAGATCACCGGCGGTAGACAGTTTGGCGATGATCTCCTCTACGAGATCCCGGCAGGTTCCACGACCGGCACCATATCGGTTACTTTCAGTGAACTTCCGATCGATCGCTGGCACGGGTTGTCGACGGAGGAGAAGCGGACGATGGGCGTTACGGCTGGCCCGCCGGTCTCTATCGTCCGCGCGGGCCGCGAAATCGATCGCGGGTGGTTCTTCATGGGCGGTAAACGTCGCGAGAACTACGATGACTGGTGGCGGTGCGAGATCAGGTTCGACCCGGTCCTTGACGAACTTTTTGGGATCACCCACGCCAAGCAGGCAATCTCACCGCGACCAGAACTGTTGGAAATTATCTCACCGGATCTGGAGACGATCGCTCGTGCGCTAAACGGTCGCGCCCGAAACCGATTCATGCTCGTCAAGGCCGCAGAGCCGCTGAGCGCGGCGGAACGGCAGGCGGCGCGTGCTGAGGCCTCACTGCCGTCCTTGCCGCGCGGGCGCCGGCCCATCCCTGACGAACTCAAGGACTTGGTGGATGGCCTGCACCGGCACGACGCGCCGTACCAGATTGCAGCCGCGGAGCTGCCCACGATGGGCGCATTTGAGGTCGTCGTGCGAGATCGGCAGATCATCGTGTTACTCAACACGAAGCATCCCTGGTATCGCGATCTGTATGGTCCGCTCGCGATGAGTGAGCTGGGCAGAGACCACGACCTTGCTCGTCAAGTTGCTCTCACACTTCTGGCCTCCGCCCGCGCTGAGGCAACGCTGCGGCGAGGCGCCGAGCGGGGGCATGCACAGACGCTGCGCCAGATGTGGGCCGACGTCCTCGCCACCTTCATGAATGCCTAGCATGATCGAGATGTGGTACTCGCTCCCCTGCCCGCCAGAGTGTCAACCCGCTGAGCGGCGGGCGTTTGTGGCGCTTGGTCGTGCGCTGACAACCGATGACGCTTCGGCACGCCAGGCCGCGCGGGAACGTTGCCTCGCGAAGGACAACGCCGCGCTCACAGCCGCCACCCACGTTCTGATTGATCTTGTTGGTCAAGGCTGGAACGTGCGGGTCGATGACCACGAGGTGGCCATCGCTCCGCCGCTTGGAGTCGCCGATCCGGTCGAGGAGAAGAGTCGAGTACGGCGACAGGAACTCATCAAACGAGATGAGCAGCTGTCCATCCCGTCGGTGCGTCGTTTCATCGCTGCCATGGAGAAGCCGCGGGAGTTCGAGGGTAAGTTCGTATCGATCTTCAGCCTTATGAGAGATGGCAAGGAACTTTCGACGGCTCTTCAGGCTCTCGAGATCGACGGAGACGCGGATCTGGCTCGGTTGCGTGGAGTGATCGACCCATACGTACAGGTAGTGTCCAGTAGTGAGCGCTGCATGCAGACTGGTTTCAGGCTCATGGACATTTGGCGGTACTTTCGTCACACCTGGTCTAATCAGTACACGAGCACTCCCGGGCGCACCATGATGATTCTAATTCGGGACCGTGCAGCCCCATTCCACCCGGTAATTGGAATCGCCGCACTTGGCAGCGCGGTCGTACAACTAGCGGAACGCGATGACTGGATCGGTTGGCAACCGGCAGTGTTCCTTGAAAACCTGCGCGCCGCCCCGACTCTGCGGATGGCTCGGTGGATTACCGCCCGACTGCAAACAACGTTGGAAGAACTGCATGTCGATGACTTGGTTAAAGACGGCTTGTACTGGCCCACGCTGTGGGAAAATCCCACCACGGATGCAATCGAGCGATTGCTGAAGGAGGCGGAAACTCGCCGCCGAGATCATCACCGGTTCGTCAAGGCGACGGACTTCAAAAAGGTTCACGACGCCGACGATGTCAAAAGCTGGCGTCGACGTGCCGAATCCGACCTCTTCCGCAGCAAGCGTTGCCTGGCACTGGCCGATCTTCTCAGCGCTCGACAAGCGCTCGCGCCCTACCTATACCCAAAGGCAAGCCGCACCGGGCTGTCCGACGCGCTCGACAGCCCGAAGGCCCGGCGGGCGATCATGTCCGTACTGCGTAGGGCGAAAGCCGACGCAGTAGGAACCGAGATTGCCGATCTCACCGTATGCGGCGCTGTCGCTCCCTATAACGCGCTGCTGGGGGGCAAGCTCGTCAGCATGCTGGCGGTCAGCCCAACGGTCGTCAAGGCCTACCACCGGCGCTATTCGACCTATGCCAGCGAGATCGCGTCATCAATGGCCGGTCGACCGATCCGTCGGCGGTCAAACCTTGTTTTCGTCGGAACGACCTCGCTCTACGGCTCGGGCGCCAGCCAGTACAACCGGATCCGGATCCCGCCCGAGGTCCTCGGCGGGCTCTCGCCTATCGAGTTCCGCCAGCTCGGCCGGTCGAAGTCGTTCGGCACGTCGCACCTATCGGCGGAATCGGTGCGAGCGTTGGTGCGTCTTGCGGAGCAGACCGCACGCGGTGCGCGGGTCAATAGCATCTTTGGCGAAGGGGTGAACCCGAAGTTCCGCAAGGTCCGTCACGGCTTCGACCTCCTGCAGTGGCCGTCGGATACCCTGCTGCAGCATGGGCGTCAACGCATCATCTACGGCATCAGCTTGGTGGACAACCTCTTGCCCTACCTACTCGGTAGCGACGCGGAGCCGAGCTACAAGTTCCGCCGTCGTAAGAGCACCGCGGACGTGGACACCATCTCCGCATGGTGGATGCGTCGGTGGTGCCACCCACGCAGCAAGTCGCCAGCGGTGCTGGAGGCGGTCACGGCGCACCGCCCAACCAGACCGGTCAGGCACGGTGCACGCGTCACACTGCCCGATTTGCCACTTGCCGCCGGCGAACATGAGCAGTTGGAACTGTACTGACTGCCTAGAAGAGGCGATCGTGTGGCGCCGGGTCAACATCGATGATGCGCTCGTAGTAGGGACGAACTGAGGTTCGTGTGTACGGCGTCTGGTGGGCGTTCTGCACAAAGCAGGTAAGGGGAGCCATCGTTCTTACTGCCTCGGCCAAGCGTTCGGCTTCAGGACCGCTGGTCTTTCCGACCAGGGCTTTCTGGACCGCACGGACCTGGTCGACCTGGGTCTGGCTGAAAAACAGCCTCGTCGCCGTAGCGCCAGACACTGCATCGGGCAGATCCTTCGGGTACTGCGTAGCGATGACGACACCCGCGCCGAACGCCCGGCCCTCTCGCATGAGAGGTTCCAGGAAGGGCGATTGGACGAGACGCCATGCCTCGTCCAGCACGACAAGCCGCTTCAGCACCCGCGGCTGTGGGCGTCGGATGAGCTGGTTGTAGAGGGCCATCAACAGGAATTCCGCCACCGCATTCTTGACCTCCTCGCCGGGCAGTTGGCTGAGGCGGACCACGGAACGCCCGTCGAGCAGTTGCTCGAGCGTGGCACCGTCTCCATCGCCGGCGAACAACCCCAGATCAAAGATGGGCGACAGGCGCCCGATGAGCGCATCATGGCCTTCACGTTCGAGCACCTCACGGATGGCGTCAAACGGTAGATAGGTCTGGTCCGATGCTGGTGTGAAGGCCCTACCGTCGAGTCCCAGGATCGTATAGGTCTCTTTCATTGCCTCTCGCAGGTGGTATGCCTGCTGATCCCCAAGCCGATAGATCCGCTTGAGGATGCCGACGAGTTGATGCACGTGCGACATCGGGTTTGCCCGGCCGGAGGCGGGATCGGTCGGCGGTACCAACGGGTTGAAGGGCAGCCCGCCGATACTGGCGTCGAACATGGACAGCTGCTCGGTACGCGTGTACTCCGCGCCCGCGTAGTCATCTTTAAAGTCGAGAATCAGGGCCGGCAGACCGTTCGGCGCTGCCATGAGTTCGCGCAGGATCGCTTTGGTGGCTTGAGTTTTGCCACTGCCTGTCTCACCAGTGATTGCAATGTGGCCGTTGGCC
The DNA here is from genome assembly GCF_040686315.1 of Micromonospora sp. NPDC085948. Taxonomy (NCBI): domain Bacteria; kingdom Bacillati; phylum Actinomycetota; class Actinomycetes; order Micromonosporales; family Micromonosporaceae; genus Micromonospora; species Micromonospora sp. NPDC085948. Next base: position 821,290 of record NZ_JBFBJW010000001.1, read on the forward strand.
AGCGGACGGTCCGGACGCTGCGGGTCGTACCAGACCTCAACCGGCCTGCCGTACTGCCCGGCAGCTTCACCAAGAAACGCGCGTGGCCGGTCAGCCGACGACGACGCTGCTACCGCGGTCTCAGGGGCTGCGACTCTGTTGGACGACGACCTTGCATGGGTCGTTTCGGCGAAGGCAGAGACTGGTCGCCCTACTTCAGAAGGCGAAGGGCTGTCAGGTTCCGCCCTTGGTGGCGTCTCTTGTTCCAGCGGACTGGGCAGCTCAGGTACGGGCGCGACGGCCTGCTGAAGCGCGCCTACGCCGGATTCGTTGAGCTGCGTCACGGTGAGCGGAAACGTGTGACCTTTGGCGGTCTGGGCGCTCACACGCCTGGGCGGTCGTAGTGACTCCGTGTCCACACCGATGGAGACCTCGACGAGATGAAGCTCGATGGTGAAAGGCACCTCGCCTTCAAACAGCCGTTGCGAGGCGCTTGCCCAAGCACGCCGTTCGTCGGTGTTGTGGCCGCGTTTCGCGAGTTCGCGATACACGTGCGCTCGAAGGATCTCCCGGCGAGCTGGCGTAGTGATGAGCTCATCCGCCCGGTTGGGATTGAACACGTCACGAAGCAGCATGCCGGTGGACAGGGCCTGATTGACCGCCGGCCCGGTGGCGGTGTCACCATCAATATGAAACTCAGCCGAGGTGTCCTGCATCGTCTTTACCTCGAAGACGGTGATGATGCACCCTTCTTCGCTGTACTCGATCCCGAGCAGGTCGGCCCTTCGGGCATCTTCGTGAAGGTGCAGCCACCTGCGGGCCATGTCGTCATCTAGGCTGATGAGCAGACGCTTGCGATCCGCGGGCCGGTTCTTCTTATACCACCGCGCCACGATGAGCGTTCCAAGCAAACCCTTGGTCCGGTTCTGGTCAACTTGGCGTTCGAGGTCAGGCGTGAGTGTCAAAGCGCCCACGTCGAGAAGCTCGGTTAACTCCTGTAGGAGTTCGTCAAGATCAGCGTCACTGACGGCAGTGTTGTACTGACGGACCACCTCGCGCAGCGCTCGCCGGAACGGGTCGGTGGCGTCGGCAAATGCAACTACTTCACGGGTGCGATCGCGACCGCTGAAGACCTGAAGCTTCCCGAGCATGAGGTCTCGGTCGACGTGCCGATCGGCCAGGACGAACCACGGAGCCGTTGCCGCAACGGCCTTGAGCCGTTCCCGCACGTCGCCATCCTGTCGCACGGCCAGGCGTGACGCGGGCGCCTGCTTGGCAATCAGTTGGGCGACAGTGAAATAGGCGGCGAAGGGACCGCCTGGCGCGGGTTCCAGGTCCACAGTCTTGGCAAATACGCGAAACTTAAGTCGCTGAGGCATCGCGAGGGGCTGGACCGGCTGCTCTATGAAGCTGAGCGCATCCTGCATACCCGCCGATTGGTCGAATGCGACCAGGACGTGTGCAAGCATGCCTGCCGGTGGCTTCACCGTGTCGGCCGGCAGCGCGCGCACTTCGAAACTGAAACGCCGATCCTCTGCGGTTGCGTGGAAGAGTTGCGCTACCCGCGCCTCGTCGTCGTCATCAAGTTCGAGCGACTGGATTCCAGCGTTGCGGCCCTTGTAGAGCACGGTGAGGTGAGCGCCCTGGATCTTCTCGCTGTACGCCAGGTCGGTCAACAGCTTCAGATAGGGCCCTGGGCCGGGCGGGTCCAGCAACGCCAGGCGGAGCCCGTGGCGCGCTGGAGGGTGTGCTTCAAGGAACGCCTCGACGATGCGACGAATTTGCGCATAGCCGTCTTGCCCCACGCTTCGTTCTTGCTTAACCGCGAAGTACGGAAGATGCCCGATGTCGCTGACGTGGGGCAGAACCTGTGGCGTGTCAGGCGTCAGATCTGGGAGGCAAAGACTGGTCAGAAAGTTAGGTAGCTTTCCCGCAGAGTCTCTCACTAACTGGAGGTCGCGTGCGCTGAGCCGATCACGCTGAGCGACGACGATGCGCGCGAATTCAGAGTACCGCCACAGGTACAAGGGATGCAGGGGCGTGAGCATCGCGATCGTAGTCAGGCCAGACCCAAAGGCAATGGTGTCAAGCTTCAAGATCTGGGAGATAACCTGATTGACATCTTGGGTGTACTCCGCAAACAGCTTCCCGTACGTGTTGCCGATGCACGTTAATAGGTCGTGATACCGCTCGACGTAGTCGCAGATCGCGACCCTTGAATTCCGTGCCGCCGCCACCGCAAGGGGCTCGACTGTCAGACGACCCGCATACCCCACGATCTTGTCTCGAGCCTTGTCGAACGACTCAAATCGTGCACGTAGTTCCCGGCCAGCGTCGTCGTCGAGGCTATCGAGGAATTCAAGGATCTGCTGGCTGGTCCACTCTGCCTTGAGGTCATCTTCACCCCGGTAGCCGCGGATTCTCTCCCAGATGTCGCCGTCGTTCCCGTCGATCCAGCCCCCGTAACGACCGACGCCCACCAGCCGGGTCACGATGTCGACGACTTCGCCGGAGACCTGCCCTTGGACGATGATCCCGGAGGGAAGCTCGTCCTCCCATCGTTCCGTGCCGACGGGAGTTCCCCCGCTGTCGAGTTCGCTGACCCCTGCAGCCGATTCCACGGCGGCGTCGAGATCATCCTGAAGGGACGCGTCACCGGAAAGCAATGCGTCCGCAGCGACAGTCGAGGCCGAAACCGGCGTGTCGAGCGGCCGATTGCCGCTCCCATCATCCGCGACGCCGCCCGAGGGGTGAGAGCCTTGGGTGCTGGTATCTGGCGGTATGTTGAGGCCAGTTTGCGGGACCGCGTCATGGTCTGCTGGCAGGGGCGGGGGTTGCCACCGGCGGACCGAGAAGAGATCTTCGGCGTCAGCGACGGTGAGCTGATCCGCCGACTCGCCGCGGCGCAGCTGCCGAAGGAGGCGAAGACTGCGCCGAAGGGCCGCGCGCCGGTTCGGATCGGCCTCCTTGGCGATGTTCTCGGCGATTGCACGCCGGTCCTTTTCCGTCAGCGTTTGGAGCCGACCAACCAGATCGCGGTTCCTCTGAATGCGATTGGCGACCGCCCGGTCGCTCGCGTCGTCAAACAGCTTCGGGTCTGCCAGCAGGCCCAAGCGCGGAAGTTCCCGGCTCGACTTCAGTTTGAACTCCATCGCCTGGTCAGGCCCGTCTGGCAATGAGGTGTAGTAGTCGAGGAGTTGGCCGAAAGAGATGTTGCGGTCGCCGCCGAGCCTTTTCCACCAACTGATGAGTACATCGTTGGCGCCAGCGAGCTGCTGCTGTGCTTGCCTGATAAGTAGACCCTTGAGCTCGACTGGGCCGATGGGAGCGAAATCTTGCAGCGATGAAAGCCGGGCCTGATCTCCGGCCGCGATCACCACGATCGTCGCCTCAAGGCTTCTGTCATTACGCCACTGCTCGGCTCGCTGGACGCTGTTGGTGAACTTATCTGCCGGCATACCGACCTCGGCGGCCAGAGCCAGGGCATCGCTCGACAGCAACGCAACCCGCAAGTCGGACCTGTCTAGGATCCCGCTGAGCCGGGCTAGCACAGTACGTGCGTCGAAATGCGGGATGTCCCGGACAAGGACGCCCACCGATCCGTACAGCTCAATAACCTTGCGGCACAGCAGCTCGCTGACTAGCTGTTCCCGAGGGCCGATCGTCGTCATAGCAGCGCCAAACTCTTTGGGTCGGTAGTGATGACGGTCTGCCCGTCGGCGAACGCCTTCGCGTAGCCAGCCTCAAGCATTGCCCTGCGCAATGCCTCGACGTTGAGTCGCAACTCCTCCTCGCTTACGGAAGTTGGCGTCCCGAACGGCTTCTGAGCCAGGTTGTTGCATCGCACGATCTGGTCATCGGAGCGCTGTCCGACTACGATTCCATAGTTCGCGCGAATCTCGTCGAGAAACTCCGGAAAGTCGAGCGGCCTTTCTGGATCGACAGTGGCCGCAACGAGCGTTTCGAGGAATTCGGCGTTGATCCCATAGCGCTTTTGCTGCTTGCCGCCACGGCCGGCGACGGACCAAGGAGTGAGGTAACCAGCGCGGCGCCCAAGGTCTGCCAGGAAGCCTCGCGGATGGTTCTTCTCTTCCGCGGCAACCTGCCAGAACGCCTCAGCAATGGCTTCCAACTCGGACACCTGGTCGTCGTGACGGTACGCATCGAAGCCCTGCCGGACCCGGTCCTGAACCTTGGTGGGGAGGCCTGCGATCACTTGTTCAGCCCCGCGGGCACTGACCTGCGGCTGAAGCCTTTCTCGAATGCGAAGCAGCATCAACGCCTCGATCGTGTCGCCCGCAGCCCGAAAAGATGCTCGCGATGCATTGCGCAGGGATGTGCGGGAGCCATCGAACATGTCGAGCAGGATCGGGGAGCGTGGAGCGCCTTCAACAGCTTCGGAGTAACGGGAGATCAGATGGACGTGTACGGCGAAGCAGGCGAATGTCACCAGCCTTCGAAGGGAATTCAACTTCGAACCGCTGGTTTGCTCGAAACGGGCGAGACGGTCAAAGGAGCGGCGAAGATTGGTGAGGGTAGGTGAAGCAAGAACAGGCGTGCTTGCATCATCAACGATCATGGGGGCATAGGCATGCTGCATTGCGGCTTCAGTTGCGGTGTCAACGCCCTGCGGTTTAGCGAGCTTCGCCATCGGCATTGCCAGCATCGACCATGGATCGTCGTCTGTTGACAGTAGTTCACGGATATGGATGGCGGCATCCGTTTCATGCCCAGCCGCCAGTAAACGCGCCAGAAAGATGCCGCAGCGATGATCCGATGGGTCACGGGTGAGGAGTGTTTCGTTGGACAGGGTGTATGAGGAGCGTGCCGCTTCGCCGAATACGGCCTTGTCTGTCCCCAGCACGCCTTCGGCAAGGTTCCGCAACGTGCTAAGTGAGTCTCGATCGATGACCTCACCATCGCGACCGGTGATCGCCTCGCCGTAACGCTCAAGGATTGCGCTATTCGGGTTGCGCTCGACTTTCTCACGTGTCTTCTGGTTCAGGATTGATGGCCGAAGAAATTCGGCTAGCGCGTCCGAGTCATATGCGCGTCCCGTCAACGCCCTTCCGAGGCCGTTGGCCACATGCACAGGTTTGATTGAGTTGTTGGTGGGAACAAGTCCGAACTCGGCGATGTAGAGGTCATTCAGGAACGTCTTCAGGTCCGTTGTCACAGTCGGTACCTCGCCGGATGACGTTGAATTTCGAACCTCGCTTCGATATTTTTCTCCACGTTGCGGATTCGCACATCGACAACTTCTGTCTTGCTCGGCCCCACGGAATTGTGCACGCTGTCGACAAATCGTGTGATGCGCCGAGTTGCGCTCCGCGACCAACTCGTTCGCCCGAGACCCCACCTGGCCTCGGTAAGCGTTAGGTACAACGCGCGATCGACCAAGAGGCTGGCGACCGCCACGCCGTACTCGTCTGTAGCGGTGAGGGCGAAGGTCCGGACGAGACGCTGCTCATCGGGCAACCACTCGTCCACCCACGGAGCCAGCTTGGGTGGATCTACCTCGAATCGGCCATGGTGGACCTCGTGCAGGGAGAGGAACGTGCTTGGGGCCCTGACGTCGAAGCGGTGGCTTTGCCAGAGGACGAGGCGTTCGCGGTCGCTATCGGGGCAGTCTGGCTCGTAGAACCTGTTGATTGCTAGAAGCAGTTGCCGGACAACGCCTCCGCCTGCTCCGTTACCCTCCGTGACCAGCCTGTCGAAGCTGCGTTCGTCGCTCGGCAAGAGGTCGAGAAGCGACCGACCGTCACGGTGCTCAAAGAAGAACCGCCGCTTGAGCGCGCGATACTCGTTATCTCGGTCATCCGCCGGCATCGGCTGTATGGCAGACGGGCGGAGCCCGTCGATCCACTCTTCTGCCTTTGTGGTCCCCTGCCAGAGCTCTGTGTCGCGCCGGGGGTGCGTTACGGCAGCGGGGTCGAAAACCTCCCGGACAGCATCGAACAGCGGTCCGACGCCGCCTTCGAAGGCAAGCTGCGCGTAGTGGTATCGGTGCGAACCCTGACTCGCGAGCCGGACCGCAGCCGTTGCCCCTCCGGCGATCAGGAACGCCACGAAGCCGACCAACTGCCGCATTGTTGCGTGGTGGCCTCGCCGTGCAACCTCCGCAAGCATCAGGGCGATCCGCTCTCGAACCTGAGGATGGCGCAATGCCTCGCGGTTGACGACGGCCGGGTCGGTTGGCGACAAGCTGGCGTAGAAACGATCATCGGTTAGACGGGCGATGACCTCGAGTGTGATGGGCGCAGCAAGCACATTTCGCAGGCTCAGGTCGAGGACTCGAACGGGACCCTCAACATCCTTCACAGGCTCCCGGCCATATGACACCGCCTGCTGCACCTGCCGAAGCGCTGCCTTGAGTGGCTCGAAGTCGACAGCCAACGGATGGCGACGCAGCACGAAAAGCGGCCACTCATTGATAGCTAGCACCATGGCTCGACGGTCGCGGTCGCAGTCGCGCCAGCGAGAGAGGATACTGTCATCGGACAATTCGTTGGCATCGGTAAGGACAACCGCCCCGGCCGCCTCTAACGCTGGCCTGAGTCGCTCGATGAGGTGCGTCTTTCCGTCACCGGGGTTACCCGTGATGATGATCTGATGGTGGGCGCGAGCCAGACCCAGGACATGATCGTTGAGACCGAGGTCCACATCGATCCAAGCGAGTTCTTCGGCGGTCAAGCGGTCCGCATAGCTGTTGGTGCTGCGGTACAGGCGTTCCACGAACTCACTGGTCTGAAGAGAGGCCGGCGAGCTTCCGAGGGACCCGGTGGCGTCCATGCCGCCCGAAACTGGCGCACTCTCACCGCTCGGTGTCACCCAGCAACCGCCCGTTCCCAGGTACATGCTGAGAGGTCGGCCAACCGCTGCTGAGGCACAGGCTCATGCGGACGGGGCATCGAGGTCACCACCATAAGCTTCTCGCTGCTGCAGAGGGCTGACTAACGAGGGTCGACCGCGCAACCGCGGTCAGCACACCCCGACAGAGTAGTACCTGACACGGTATCGCCCACGTCTGACATTCGGTGCAACCGATCTAGATGCCCTGGGATCGGTCAGCGGATTTAGAGATTAGGCGTTGGAACAAGTCGATTAGAATCGATAAGGCTGGTTCTGGCAGAAAGGTTGCTTTTGCGGTTTTCGCCATACTTCTCATGGTCGTTGCCCCACGCGGCCTCAGCAGACGGCCTCGGTGCCGCAGTGTTGGGCCGGATGGCATCACCCCCCAGGACCAGGGGAGACAGGACCCGTAGGCTGTGCTCTGGCGATCGTCAGGCTCGAGATCGGAGACCGCCGTGGGAAGAGCGCTGGCTTCACAAGAGGTCAACACAGCGCGCGAGTGGGTCGCGGGTAAGAAGATCGAGTCCTTCCGGGTGTACGGCGTCAACTCGTTGAAGACCTTGGCGCCCTCGCTCGACGACCTCGTCGGCGACCAGATCGTGGACCTGGTCGCCCAAGACGATGCTCGGCGGGTCGACGTGGTTTGCCGCGTCCACGTCATAGCCGTCGACCTTGAGCGGACCGGAAAGATGGCGGCGTTGCGCGAGACAGCCGCATGGAGCCCGGCCGCCGGGACACCTATGCCGACCGGACGAATGACCTTCGAAGACGGCACCGGACTTGACTTCAGGGAGCCGGGGAAGACGAAGCGAATCACGTTTGCCGTGCGTCGTCGCTGATCGCAACTACTTGCTGGCCGAAACACCACGCACGCCAGCACGCAGATCAGATGCTTGCTGCTGGCCTTCTCAGTACCCGCTTGCAGCGGTCGGGGGCGGGAGATGAGCGTCAAGGTTCCACAGCCCAGCCGATGTCGCGCGTTCGGCCACTTCCTCTTCCTGTGTGCCCGTACCCGACCAGAGGTCGTCGCGAAGCAGCCGCCAGCCTCCCTCGTAGCCGCACAGAGGTGTGCAAGCATCGTTGCATGGAGGTCCTACCCGGCTCCACGACACCGCCCGCCTCGGTACAGGGGTTGTTGGACCTGCTAGAGAAGGCGGAAGGGTCTGTGCAGGTTCTGGACCCCCCAGAACAGGTGAGAGCGGCCTGGCGTCGACTCATTCATGCTTTGCGGTCTGGCGGACATGTGCCGAAGGGCTGGCATCTGGTTCACCGCGGCCGCAATACCGGTGACCTGGTTATCGAGCTACGGCGGGGCCGCCACCCGAGCAAGCAGTACCTGCCGGCAGGTCGCTCATCAGTGCCGGTCCCCGAGTTCCTGGTGGATCCTCATCCAGTGATCGACCGGTTGCGTGAGCAGCCCAGCCGCCTACCGGAGTCCGACGAGAGCCGCTCCCGGACGCTGTTACTCCTGCAGGCGCTGTGTCTGGAGGCGGAAAAGCGGGAATGGGCCGTCAGGTTCGGTACGGACGCGCTGCTGAGCGTGGTCGTCGACGAACAGCCGCTCGAGGTGCGGGTACGGGAGGAGAAGGGTGCCCGCTGGATGCTGCGCCTGGTGCTCACGGTCACCGACGCCGACGCCGGTGTGGCCGAGTGGAAGGACTACGCTCGCAAGCGGCTTGAGGACGAGTTGCCCGCCGTCCTGACAGACCTGCGCCAACGTGGCCGGCGGCTACGTGGCCGCCGCGACGCTGCAGCGCGGGCGGAGCAGGTGCGGCTGCAGCAGGAACGCGACCGGGTGGTGCCGGCGCACCGCGACCAGATCCTGCGGCAGCAGGTGGCTGCGTGGCTGCTGGCCGAGGACATCCGCTCCTACTGTGCAGATCTCGTCAACGGCGGCATGCCGATCGACGACCCGTGGCTGGCGTGGGCACACACCTACGCCGATGACCTTGACCCGCTGGCCGACCCGCCCGGAATTCCCAGCGATCCACCGTCATCGGTGGCCGTGGCGACACCGAGACAGCAGCACGTCGGGAGGACTGCCTCTGCGGCGCCGCCCTATCAACCGTGGCATCCGAACCGCCGCTGGTACCACGGCTAGTAGTGCCAGTGGCCCGCAGTCAGGTACGGCAGCAGGTCATCGCGCTCGGGCTTTGGCGTCTTCGGCATGCCCTCCTGGCTGAGCCGGGGATCCACCTGGTCGGCATGCTGCAGGATCCACGTCGCCCAGGCCCGCACCTCCTGCGCACGGTCGGGCTCCAAGTCGTCAGCGACCGCCGCTAGCGCTGCCGCGTAGGCGCGGGCGTCGTCGGCGAACTGCCGCTCGCCGATACGAGCCTGGATGGTCTTGCGGCGGTGGTCCTCGGTGAACTGTCGTTGGGCCTCATCTTCGCGCCGCTGCCGTTCCCGTCGGCGCTCCTGTTCGCGGCGCTCCTCGGCCTCGCGGCGCGCGATCAGGAGGTCGGCCCACCGCTCGATGTGGGTGAAGATCTCGCCGAGTTGCCTGTGCAGGGGCTTGTCGGCGGTGTCGGTCCAGGTGTCGCTGCCGCGGCGCCGCGCCGGATGCACGTCCTTGATCGTCAGCTGTAGCGGCTTGCCGCGCTCCCCGTAGAGCTGGAGCGGGAAGTCGTCACGGTCGATGCGCAGGATCAGCTGGCCGCTGTCGTAGTGGTCCCGTCGGTTGTGCCGAAACAGCGTCTCGTACCCGCGGAACTCGGCCTCGGTGATGATGGCCTGCCAGATCTGGCGCATCCGCTGCACGGGCCGACGCTTGTTCGGCATCAGGTAGGGCCGGTGCTGGTAGATCATCCGCTCGGGGAAGTCCAGCGCCTCGGTGAGGTCCTGCACGATCGGGTGTGGGCGGCGCACCGTCGAGGGGACAGGGACGATCCGGCCGAGGAACTCCTGGGTGCGGGGCCGTGGACGCGGAGGCGGAACCCACTGCCGGGTTGGCTGATCCGGTGGCGCCAACGCGGACGACTCGACGCCCCGGCGGTCGACCTCCACAAGCAGCAGCGACATGCCACCCGGAAACGACCAGCTGCGCAGCCGGTGCGGACCGGCTCGCAGCAACCGCAGCTTGGCCACCTTCGCCGCGTGTCGCCACGCGGCCAGGGATTCCTCGTCCAAGCCCTCTAGCTTGAGCCGGCCATGCGCCGCTCTCACCCGCTTGAGCACCAGCTCCGGTGTCACCTCCATCACCGTCTCCTTAACGATCCCACTCGCTGTGCGGGACGCGTTCATCCTGGCCAAATTGCTGTAGCGAATTCGCCTCCGGGTGCTCAGGCACGGGCATGGCCGAGTTCCTCGATGCACTCGTCGATTGACTAGCCAGAGCCAGTGGTGCGCTGGGCATCGTCGCCAGCTGGCTGGGGCTGATGCTTGGAGGCTTCGTCCGCGCTCGCCGCGCGAACAGCGGCCCTGGGCGCCTATGGCCCCAGCTCCGAATATCGGGGATAGGGCAGACCGAACCACTCCGCGAACGGTGGAAATTCGTTGACTGCCGTGCCCACCTCGGGGGTGGGCTCAGGTGCGCGCCACGGCGCTGCGGTTCGCCCATCAGACTCTAGCCCGTAGCGGCGCAATTGCTCCGCCTCGACCCCTTCCAAGCTGAGTTCGAGATCAACGAGGCCGGCACCTGCCAGGCACGCGTCGCGAAGCGCTCGATCCGCCTCCTTCGCGCGCCCGTCATTCTCGAGTACATCGGCCAGCGCCGACAACACTTCCGTCGTTGGTTGCGCCACGCCACGCAGTAGTTGTTCCGCCTCAGCAGTGCGCCCGGTTTCGCCGAGCATGCCGGCCAGTTCGACGAGCGCGTGCAGGTCCTCGGCGGCTGTCTGACGAAGGAGCGCTTCGGCCTGCTCGGGCTGACCGGCTTGCCGCAGGAAGTGCGCGAGCCGAACCGGCGCCTGGGGTTTGCCAGCGGCGGTCAACCGCCGAAGCACCTCGTTCACCTCGTCGTGATGCCCGAGGTGCATGAGTTCGTAGGCAACATCGAGAAGGACCTCCTGGTCGTCGGTGGCCGCCCGCTGCTGTAGGACATCCGCCGCATCCTCGGTCTTGCCTAGGCGGTGTAGCAGGTTGGGCAGCAGCAGATTCGCGTGCTTGTCGCCGGCGTCGGCGGCCCGCCGCAGCCAGCTTTCGCCTTCTTCGAAGAGCTCGGGATCGTCGTCGAGTTCGATGCCGTCCTCGATGAGCAGTCCGGCGAGCCGCTGCATGGCCCAGGCATGGCCCTCTTCGGCTGCGTGTCGCAACAAGTCGTCCACTCCGCGCCACTGGTCGGCCTCGATCAGTAGTTCGATGCAGTACTGGAGGGCATCCGCGGGGATCCTCTGGACAATGGTCGAGCGTAATGTCCGACTCTCCTCTGCGCGGCCGAGGTCATCCAGAAGGCCGGCGAGCAGAATCGCGGCGATCGGGCTGCCCTTGGCGGTCTGCTGGTGCAGCAGGGGTTCCAGATCGCCTTGCTGGTCTTGCTCGTACAGCACGTTGGCCAGCACGACGAGTGCAGGGGGGTCGCCTTGTTCGGCGCGGCTCGTCAACAAGCGGTGGGCCTCGTCGCTGCGTCCGCTGTCGGTGAGCAGGTCCACGAGCCGAACAAGAGAGTCAAGATCGTCAGGGTTCGCGACGAGTTGTCGCAGGTGTCGCTCGGCGTCAGCCGGGTCTTCGTGCACCTCCTGACCCGAGGTCGCGTCCCACGCGTACCGCTGTGCGAGCGACTTGATGGCGCCCTTATGGCCGAGTTCGGCCGCTCGCCTTACCCAGGGGTCGCTCTCGTCGTGCCGGCCGAGCCGGCTGAGGAGCACGCCGATGGCCATGGCCGCGCCGGGTGCGCCCTGGTTGGCCGGCGGCGCGCAGAGTGTGATCGCGTCGCGGTAGAGGTGGCGTTCCTCGGCTTCCCTGGCCAGGCGTAGCTGGTCCTCAAGCGGGCCTGGGTCGGCGAGCAGGACGGTCCACAACTGTGGGGGCAGCGGATACATATGTTGCTCGGGACGCAGGTGCTGAAGGAGGTAGTCGGCGAGCACGTAGCCGTCGGGCTCGCCGAGGTCGGGCTGAGACCGCACCGGCGTCAGCGGAGCGATGGCGCCCTTGGCCATCCGGGTGACGTAGGCGATGGCCGCGGCGAACCAGGGCGCCGTGCGGGCCCGTTGCTGTTCGTCGAGATAACCTGCCGCCGCGTGTTCGAGCATGGTCGCCGACAGCGCGGCGGCGCGACCGACGGCGCGGGCATCGGCTGCGGCGAGCATGAGCGCTCGGGCGTACGGATCGGCATCCCGGTAGGCGGCGATGAGGTCCGGGCCGGCTGCCAGTGCTTGGGTGATCCGGTTCGAGGATCCGGCGGTCGCGATGGCGTCGCGGAGGCGTGGATCGGAGCGCGACCGGGCCAGTTCGACATCGGCGGGTAAGAATGTCGGCGCTACGTCGATGCGGACGGCTCGGGCCAGCAGTGTTCGAACTTCATGGTGCGGATCGGCGTCGCCCGGGTTCGGCTGCGTGGTGAAGCGTTGCCAGTACTGCGGCCACAGGGTGCCGATCACGACCACAGGCGCGTTCGATCGCAGTATCTCCATCAGGGCGATGGCCGCCGCCTCGCCGTGGGGGGAGCTGAAATATCGCTGCGCCTCGTCGAGCCAGATGACGGTGGGTGGACTCGCTGGCCGATCCCGCAAGGCGAGCGCGGTAGTGGGGAACTCCAGCGCCCAGTCCGGCAGGCACGTCAGGACCGCCTCGTATGCGGTGCGCGTCTTCCCTGTAGACGAGCCACCGACGAGGACGACGAACACCCCGTTAATGGGCATGGGATGCAGCAGGCGGCGAAGGTGCGCGTCATGGCTTCGACCGACGTAGTCCGGCAGCGTCGTCGCGACCTGCTCCGCCGGGCTGATCGAGCGGTGCACGCCCAGGTCGAAGGGCTCCCAGTCGACTGCCTGGCGCTTCGGCGCTCCGGCCGCGCTCCGCCGCTCACGCGGGGCTTCGCTCCGCTGCTCACGCAGGGCCTCGCTGACATCATTGATGGTGTCCATGGCCTGAGCCAGGACATCACCGGGCGTGAGGAATTCCGCGAAACGTCGGCTGATCTCGGGATAGGCGTCCAGGTAGGCGGACAACTGATTGGCGTCCCACAAGGCCCAGCCCTTGAGGCCGAGGCGCTGCCCGTATGCGCTGAGCAGGTCGTTGACACGGTCGATGCCGCCGCGCCCCGCGACGCTGGAAAGGCGGACGTTCGTGGCAACGATCAAGTACTGCGGGATCCGGCCGTTGGTGACGCGCCGTCGTCCCGGATCAAGCCACTGGTCCAGTTCGCTCGTGAGGGTCTGGCACAACCATTGAGCATCGGCGGCACCGCCAGCGGTCCGGCGGCACTTCGCCTGGAGGACGCCGTAGCCGCACCAATCAGGCCGAAACGACACCTCGCCGTCGAAGGTGGCCTCGCGGCCACCGTCCGGTCCCGCGCCAAAGGCCTGGACCGCCGGGCCCAGCACTCGCATCGCGAGCGCCCTACACAACTCCTCGAATCGCCGCTCGTCGAGTCTGCTCAGCTCGTATGCCACAGAACCATCATGAACCTAAGCCCTAACGCGCCCTGTCCTGGCTGGACAGGGCCTAGCTCGAACGAGGCAGTCCTAATGTCCTACGCCCTCGAGGCACCACGAACTACGAGCCTGTAGGCGGGTGGCCCCTCGACTTCTTTGACCGGGAGAAGCGGCCAGACTCGTCGTGCGTGATCAGCCGTGTGATGTGATGGGCGGTGCAACGCTGGTTGCGAGTGCAGCGCCGACTTCTGCAGTGCAAGTAGTCCGAAGTGGAGCACAGGCGCCTTGGTGCCGCGACATCTGGACATTCCGGACAGCCGGTCGAGTTGGGCTGCTGCGTCGCTGCTCAACGCTCGCTGCCGCCGGGAACTGGCGACGGAGCCCGCCCGACCGGCCGGAGCTGCTGTCAGTCATCGGGTTCGAGGAACCCGAACCCGGACGCCAGATACCGCAGTGTGTGCTCGACGAGGTCGTCGACCTCGGCGACGGTGAGGTTCAACGGCGTGGTCACCGTCGCCGACATCCACGGACTGAGCTGCTCGGGTGGGCTGCCCCAGTCGGCGAGATCAAGCATGTCCAGCAGCCCGACGGCCCGTCCGCCAGGCGGCGACGCCCACGGCCGTTCAGTGCCCAGGTGCACTTCGAGACGGCTCGGTCCGGCAGGTGTGGCGGCGTCGGGATGCGGGGTGGCGGCGAGCGGCAGAGACTGGGACGCGGCCAGCCACGCAGCGGTCAGGTAGTGGTGCAGGTCGGCCGGGTTTAGCCGGTGAGGCGGGTCGACCGGCGGGGCGTCCGGGCCGGTGACGTGCTCGGGCAGGGCGGTGAAGTCGATGCGCAGGTCGATGATGCTCACGACGGTGTCACGCAGCCCGTCGGCCAGCTGAAACCGCGCCCACACTCCGAGCGCTGGACGGCCCTCGATGCCAGGGACGAGCCGGCGGTAGCTGGCGAAGCGCCGGTTGTTGTAGCCCTCGGCCTCGGGAGTCCGGTCCCAGTCGCCGCCTGCGTCGAGCCCGAACCGGGCGGCGAGCGCGGCGATGACCTCGTTGAGCGGTCCTTCGCGCAGCGCGGCGCGCAGCCGCCGCCGTCCGTCGCCGTCGATCGCGAACGCTGCGATGTCGGCCCAGCGCATGGTGGCGGCACACCTTAGCCGCAGGTCCATCATGTCGCCGCCAGCGGTGTGCCAATCGCGGGTCATGCCGACGTCGAAACTGAACGCCGTCTGCGGCTTCCACAGCCAGCCGCCGGGGTCACGGACCAGGCGGCCAGCCTGCCAGTCGCCGCCGTCGAGGAGCACCTCGTCGGCATCGGTGGATAACAGCGGCGGAGTGTCCGCAGTGACGACCGGGTAGCCGACCGAGGACAGCTGCCCGGCACCGCCGGCGGCGCGGATGGTGTCCCACAGTGCGGCGGCGACCGCGACCGCCGGTCGGCCGCGCCCGGCGCAGATCACCGCCTCGCCGCCGACCGGTACGTCAGATGTCTTGCTGGATGGGGCGGTGAAGTGCTGTACCCAGCCGGGTCCGTCGTCGTAAACCTCGCTGCTCGGCTCGCCCAGAACGGCCGCACCACCGGCGGCCCGGTACGCCGCCTCGAACGCCCTACGACAGCCGGGCTCGCCTTGGCCGACCGTGAACCGGCCGCCGGACAGGGCGGTGTGGACATCATCGAGCGTGCCGATCGCCTTGAACAGCACCTGACCCGGCGAAATGAACTCGGCGAAGCGTGCCGCGACATCGGGATAGGCGTCGAGGAACGCGGAAAGTTTGTTGGCGTCCCACAGGTCCCAGCCCTTCAGGCCGAGTCGGTCGGCGTAGCCGGCCAGCAGGGTCCGGACCCGGTCGATGCCGCCGCGCCGCGCGACGCTGGTCAGCCGCACGTTCGTTGTGACGATCAGGTAGTGCGGGACGCGGCCGTCGCTGACCCGTTTGCGGGCGGGATCGGCCCACAGGTCCAGCTCCCGGATGATCGTGCGGCTCAGCCAGTCCGCGTCGTTGCGCCCGACGTCGTGCTGGCGGCACTTGGCCTGCAGTATGCCGTAGCCGTCCCAGCCGTCGCTGCTGGTCGGGTACGGCACCGGGCCGTCGAACGCGGCTTCCCGGCCGCCGTCCGGTCCGGGACCGAAGACCTGCAGGCCAGACCCAAGCACATGAACCGCCAACGCCCGGCACAGGTCCTCGAACCGCCGTTCGTCGATCCGGGTCAGGTCGTATGCCACCGCACCATCATCCGGCACAGATGCGGCAGTTCCTAAGGGCGACGCGGGTAGCACCGCGCCGCAGGCAAGCGCGCCACTGACAGCCGCCGCACCGGATCGGGTGAACACCGGCCCGGGCCGACGGGGTCCGCACGTTGCTGCCGATGGCCCGAGCGGCGGCGCTCATGCCGGTGTGCTGAGGGAATACCGGTGGCGTCGGCGACGAGTTGGGTGCGTCCGAGCCAGAAAGTCAGCGGCGGCATCCCGGGTAAGTGCGGCAAGATAGAGCGGCTCCAGGCGGTCCATGGACACGTCCTGTTGAGCGAGGCAATAATCCGGCGAGTTGCGGTCGGAACGGCTCGACCGACCCGACAGAGCATCAGTTTCGAAAGGTGGACGGCGTCGTGCGCGCACTCAGGGTTCGCTTGCAGCGCTTCCGCGGCTTCGTCGACTTGGAGCTGTTCCCGGCCGAGCACGCCGTGGTGGTAGGAGAACCGAGGGCAGGTCGCACCGATTTGATCACTGCCTTGCGGCGGGTGCTTGATCCGCGTAGCACCAACGCCCGTCCCAACCTGCTCGACGTGCACCGACCGGTCCCGACGCCGGACGCGGAGGATGAGCTGACCGAAGTCGAGGTCACGCTGGTCGAGCTCGACGATGCGGTCGCCCAGGAGCTCGACGACCGGTTGGAGCTGATCGATCCGGACACCGGTATGCCGGCGGAGGAGGCCCGTGCCGACAAGGCGGTCATGGGGCTGCGGTTGTGCTACCGGCTGCGCGTCGACCAGGCCAGCGAGACCGCCGAGCACTGGGTGGAGTATCCGAAGAGCGGCCTGCGGGCACCTCGCGCCGAGCGTAACCTCGTCGCGGCGATCGTGCTAGACCGGCGTGCTCCGCTGCAGCTGCGCCCGGACGGGACGTTCCGGCGCCTGGTCTCCGACGCCGA
This sequence comes from Micromonospora sp. NPDC085948, assembly GCF_040686315.1. Lineage (NCBI taxonomy): Bacteria > Bacillati > Actinomycetota > Actinomycetes > Micromonosporales > Micromonosporaceae > Micromonospora > Micromonospora sp. NPDC085948. The sequence goes on from NZ_JBFBJW010000001.1 coordinate 837,797, forward strand.
CAATCCGGACCTGCTTGCGGCGCTGGCGGCGTTGAACACGGATCTGGCCGACGCGACCGACCGGCTGACCGGCAGCAACAGCATCCGAAAGACGATCGAGGAGGTTCTCGGAGCCGGCGCGGCGCAGTTGCTGCAGATGACCGGCACCGCCCCGGCCGGCGACATCGGCTTCGCCGCCGATGACGGCTCCGTCTCGGCGATTCTGCGGGCTCTACAGCCCACGCTGGCCCTCGACGCCGCCGGCCCACTGCCGCTCACGGCGCACGGCTCCACCACAACTGGGGTGCTGGCCGCTGCCGAGGCGGTGGTGTCCGCGTCGGCACCTGGCGCGATTGTGCTCGCTGACGACTTCGGCGACGACCTCGACGCGGCGTCTGCGGAGTACCTGGCCTGCTTGCTGCGGCGCAAGGCCGGACAGGTGTGGCTGTCCACCCGCCGCCCCGACGTGGTCCGGGCGTTCACGCCTGAGGAGATGATCCGGCTAACCCGCAGCCACGGTCACCGTCAGGTCCATCAGTTGGCGCCCGGCACCGGCCGCAAGGAACGCTCGGCCCGCCGCCAACTGCACCTGCTCCTGCTGCCGGCGATGACAGCCCGAACCGTGGCGCTGCTGGAAGGCGCGCACGACTTAGACGGCTACACCGCCGTCGCCGACCGCCGGCTGCGCCGGAGTGACGTGGCACCGCCGGCCGCGTCCGGTGTGCGGATGGTCGCCCCGGCCAACGGCGACGGCGGCAAGGATGAATTGCCCAAGCTGGCCCGCCTCGCCAGTGAACTCGGCTTCCACGTGCGCGTGGTGCTCGACAACGACAAGCCCGGCGCCGACGCCGCCCTCATCGCCGAGCTCACCGGGGTGGTCGAGCAGGTGATCCAACTGCCCGAACGCACCTCGGTCGAACGGGCACTGACCCACGGCGTCGAACCGACCCGGCTGCGGACAGCGCTGCGCCAGCTCGCTGACGACCACGACTTGACCGGCATCAACGTTGACACGATCGACGACAAGGATCTCGAAGGCAAGATCATCAAGCAGTTGAAGGCGAAGGGTGGGCTGCACCAGCCGTACGTGGAGGCGCTGCCGCCAGGTCAGGCACCGCCACTAGCCAGAAAGGTCCTCAACACGCTGTGCAAGCCGGTCGGCGCGGTCGGACTGGTAGAGCTGGCGCTGCCGTGACCCATCAGCCTGACCCGACGCAGCGGCAGGTCGTCGACGCCGAAGATCCCGTCCTGCTGGTGTGCGGCGGTGCCGGCACCGGCAAGACCACAACGGCCGCGGCAGCTGTCCGAGCACACCTGCAACGCCTCGACGACCATCACGCCGCCACGGCCGTCCCGCGCCAGCGCACCCGCCGGCCGACGGCTCGGGCGCTGTTCCTGTCGTTCTCCCGCTCGTCGGTGGCACAAATACTCGACCGCACCGCTGAGGTCCTCGGCCCTTACCAGCCGCGAGTTGAGACCACCACCTTCCATGCCTTCGCCTGGCGGATGCTCGCCCGCTGGGGTGGGACGATCGGGCTAGCCGAACCGAGGATGCTCAGCGAGACCGAAGCCAAGCTGTTCCGCGTCCGCGACACGGTCCGCTACCGGGACATGCTGCCCCGCGCCCTTGAGCTGTGCGCCGTGCCGGCCGTCCGCGAACACCTTCAGGCCCGCTGGTCGATCATCGTCTGCGACGAGTTCCAGGACACCGACGACCGGCAGTTCGAACTGCTGACCACCATCCGCGGCGACGCCCGGCTGTTGCTGCTGGGCGACCCCAACCAGTGCATCTACAGCGAACTGCCCGACGCCGTCGGCGTCGGGCCGGAACGGCTCGACACTACCCTCGAGCTGCCCGGTGCCCGGCGCATCGACCTGCCCGACGTGTCCCACCGCGACCCCAGCAACATCCTGCCGGCCGCGGCAGCCGCGATCCGTCGCCGCGAGTTCGACCATGACGCCGTCACCGCCGCCCTGGACACCGGACGACTACACATCCGGGCGGGCCTGCCGACCGATCGGGAGGCGGAGGTCGTCGCCGGCGTCGTCGAGCAGCTGCGGGCCGAAGGGCACACCGTCGGGGTGTTCAGCCATCACGTCGACGCCACCACCGGCCTGTCCGACCAGCTCACCGGACTCGACATCGCCCACGAGGCCATCGGCCTGCCGGAATGCCTGAGCTCGGCCCTCGACGCGCAGCACGCGATGGTCCAGTTCGCAGGCGATGTCGCCTCCTGGACGCGGGTGCTGCAACGTCTCGCGGTCTTCGTGACCAGCTCGGTACGTGGCAAACAGGTTCCGGACCTGGCTCGGATACTCCTTGGCCAAGTCCCTGCGCCCGCGACCCTTGAGCGGCGTCTGAACAACCTCCGCCAACACCTGGACGGTGCCGGACCGTCCGCCGCTGTGGTCCTCGCCGCCGAGGCGCACGACACTCTTGGACTGCCCCGCAGCGGCCGTCACTGGCAACGCGCCGCTCAGCTGCTGCAGCCGCAAGTCGTACGTCACCTGCGTCGGCACGGCGACCCGGCCGAGGCGTTGGGAGCCCTCGACACCGCCATCGCCGCGTACCGCACCGACCTGCTCACTCACGTCACCGGTGAGCCGGCCGCACCGGTGCAGCTTATGGGGCTGTACCAGACGAAGGGACGCGAAGCCGACTCCACCGTCGTCGTCCTGCGCAGCAACGACTTCTACGGACCGGAGCGCCACGAGCCCTTCGAAACCGGCTCTCGCCTGCTGTACGTGGTGCTAACCCGCGCCCGCCACAAGACCATCGTTCTGCTCTTCGGTGACGACCCAAAGCCGCTCGTGGCACCACTGGTCAAGCTGGCCCGCTGAGCCGCGTCCGCGCCCAACCGATCGAGTGATGCCGGTCCGGGGACCAGACCGGCCCGACGAGTGGGCTGACCTCATTCGTAGCGCCCACCCGGACTGCACCGGATCAACAAGCCGGCTATGGGCCTGGCCTAGGTATCGGCTCGACCTGTCTGGCCGGTTCTTTATCCCCCGAGCGCCCTGGTATCCCTTGTCCGCGTTGGTCAGCGCGTCGATGATGCCATGGATGCGGGCGGCGGTGAGGTCGTGTGCCGAGCCGGGTAGCGCTGCTGAGGCCCACACGAGCCGACCGGCGGCGTCGGTGAGGACCTGGACGTTGACGCCATGGCGCTTGTGTTTGCCTGAGTAGTACGGCTTCTGGTCCGCCACGCGGTCGATCGGAATCAGCGTGCCGTCCAATCGCGTACGCCAGGCGGCGGATGCGCCTCATCGCGGTGGCCAGGTCCTCGGCGCCTGCGGCGAGCAGCATGATCGCCTCCCGGACGTAGCACCAGGCGGTGGCGACATCGACGGCGATCCCGGCGGCGAGCCGGGCGTAGGTGTCGCCGTTGCGCAGGTGCGCCAGGGCGAGCAGCGCCTGCCGGCCCGGGCCGAGGCGCCGCCACCGGGTTCGGTGCTGGGTGCGGTGCGCTCGGATGCGTTCGGCGAGGTGGTTCAGGGTGCGGCTGGACAGCGGGATCGTGGAGAGGTAAGACAGCGCAGGCGAGGCTCTCGGTCGGGGCATCTAATCTTGGTCGACTGCTGTCTTACCTGGCCCCTCACCCTCATCGATCTCCGAGCTCGCCGCACCCACCCTGAGCTGCAAGATCAGCTTGGAAAGGCTCCAAGGGCTGATCATTCCGACCCGGTGTGAGTCGCTGGGCGTGCGGTAGCCGCCGATCGGTGGTCGGCTTGCTCCTGTAGCGGCGACGGGGAGCTACGGATCAGATGGTTAGGGGTTCCAGCCCCTTTGGGCCGCCCCACACGATCAAAGCCGTGACGAGCGGAGACGCGGGCGGGTCACTGTCTGCACGTGGGCGATGCCACCCTGGTTCAAGCAGTCAAGCGCCAGGTCGTACACCTGCTGGTAAAAGTCTGCCGACTCCGCGTCTGCTCGTACCGTCACCTCGATGGGCGTGTACTGGGCGAGGGGAATGGTGCTGCCCGCGTACGAGAAGTTCATCCCGTCGGTGGTCCAGATCTGGAGCCGCTCGGTCTTGTTCCACTCGAACCGGACCCTGACCTCGTACTCACCGAGTCCCAGACGGTCGCTTGCCTCACGGATCAGGCCCATAAAGTCTGCGATCGCCACCTCGACGTCTCGCGACTCGACGACATGGTCATCGTTGTACTCCGTGCTCGAACGCCGGTGACCGCCGACCGCTGCCGCGAGGCTCACTGAGCCGTTGTCGTGGATGCTGATCCAGGCTTCCTTCCAGCGTTGGCTGTCGCCGTCGCTCATGGGTCTAGCCGTCCATCGGCGGAGCCCGGGGCGGGGGTTGTTCCGGTCGACGTTCTCAATCGGGTGCAGGCTGCCTCGCCCGACGTAGACGAGGGCGTTCTTGCTCGCCTCCTCGAACGCCATCCTGGCTGCCGTCTGATCTGGCCGGTTCGTGAGCGCCGACGGCAGTCGCGGGTGCGCTACTGCCACGATCCAGGCGGGGCTGTCGGGTGAGCGCATGGCGGCCGACTCGGCGTAGAGCTTGTCGAGCACCTCGGTGGATCGCCGGCGTTCGTCGAAGCGCGCTCGGTACATCGCCTCGATCTGACGCTCTTTCATCCAGACGGTGTCTGCGTCGTTGCGGATGGGTGCGCCGAAGTACTCCTTCTTGTAGATCAGATGCGGGCCGTCGACACTGGGTGGGATCACGACCACTACGCACTGGTTGCCCGGTTCGCCGAGCTGAAGTACCTCGAGCCCGAAGACCGGCGGGCTGATCGCCGTCACGGCGGCGCTGCGCAGGCCGCGCTCATAGACCTCAGTCAGCTCGCCGGTGTCCTTGCGTCCGGTGGCTGTCTTCTGTGCTTCGGTGACGCCGAAGACCAGTGTGCCGCCACCGCTGTTGGCCATGGCAGCAACGTCCTTGGGGAAGTCGGAGTTCGGGATCGCGCTGAGCGGCGGCAGCTCGGATTTCCAGTCCAGGTCGTCCGTTTCGCGGAGGCCCTGAGCGATGGCGCGGTCGATCATCTCGCCTGTGAGCGGACCGGACGGATCGCCGAGGTAGCGATGGAGCGATGTGAAGGTCATCGAGGTACACCTACCAATTGCGGCTGGTCAGGTAATCCGATTCCGGTGTGGTCACCAGCGACCTCTGCGACGTTTCGAACTTGTCGAGGATCTTCTTAAGCCTCTCGATGGTGTGCTCGGACTTGGACTGTCGGGCGTACGCGAGCACCAGCTCGCGGTCGTAGGCACCAGCTGCTGCGAGATCCTTGAGGAAGCTGAGGGTCACGAGCTCATCGGTGCCCTTGGTCCAGCCGTTGTATCCCTCGGACACGATGCCCTCCAACACCTTCGAGATCTCGGCGCTCAGACCCGCGTCCATGACCTCGCCAGTGACGACGTTGTACGCGCCACGAAGCCTCGCCCAAGCGTCAAACTCGCTAGGGATCCACTCGACGAGCACCACCACGCTCCGATCCAGGCGCTGGATCTTCTCCATAACCTTGTAGGTCGGGCACCAGGCAAGGACCACGCCGCCATCTTGTGGGTGGCCGCTCCGCTCGGTCACGATGTCGAGCTTGGCGAGTTCGGGGTGGTGAGTCGCCGAGTTCTTGTCGGGCGCTACGACCGTCAGATGGGCGCTGCGCTCGCGCGCTACAGCAAGGCCGAGCCGCTTGCCAGGCTGGATCGTGTCCGTTTCGGTGCCACGCGGCACGTAGATGTAGCGATGCCTGAGCACCTCTTCCAGCTGGCCCGACACAGCAGCTCCCTCCAGGTCGTTCTGCTCAGGGAGGCTAGACGGCACCTCCGACAGTTCCAGCACAGCCCCGAACAGGCCCGGAAACCGTCACCGACCAGCCGCCTTGGTCGTCCACCTCAACGGACTCGCCGTCAACGCCGCCCTCACTGAGCTCGTCGCCTGGCTCGCCGGTGCGCGCCCGCCCGCCGCCTGGCTCGACATCGACCTGCTCGGCACCACCAAGCGGCCCGGCATGCAGATCGGCCCGCGGCACACCGGCGATCGCGACCCTGGATGCGTCGACTGCGGCGGTTCAACCACATGAAGACCGCCGTCGCGAAGCTCAATGACACACCCACATCGTGACCCGGCACGACGCCATCATCGACGGACATCAAGGTGGCCGTCATCAGCCGCCTCACGTCGGCCAGGCAAGCGCGAAGCCGCCGGTCGAGCAAGACGGACATTGGAAGGAGGTGAGAGACATGGCGAAGAACACCGGACGCGGACACCGCGTCGGCGCGGTCAAGAAGCGTAGTGAGTTCAAGGTCGGCACGACCTGGTTCAAACACGACACCACCACCGGCCGCATCCTCAACGGCAGCGCGAAGCAGCACAAGGGCGTCTGCAACGAGAAGTGACAGGCCGCCGGCGGCGCTTCCGGGTGCCGTCGGCTGCCTATCCGCCGACGGCACCGCGCCGCCACCTGCACCGATCGACTCTCTCTACAGATCGGGGGACGGGGCGAGTCCGGCGATGAGCCCGAGCACGAGGCCCAGCACCAGTAACGAAGACCACTTCAGCTCGAGACCCGGTTATCCCAGGTGCAGCCGTTATGCCACGCCAGCGCAGCAGAACTTGTACTTGCGACCGCTGGCACATGCGCACGGCCGGTACGGTCCCTCCTGGTACGTCGAGGCGTTCCCGTCCACCGATGGCCCGCCGGGGACGAAGTCGACCAGCATCGAGCCGGAACTGACGACAACGTTCATGCCGGCCTCCGCCGGGATGCCCCAGTTCCGGTCACCCGGTTGGTCCGGCCCGGGGATGGCCGGCTGGTCACGGGCGGGCAGTTCGCGCGCTGCCCGGCGACCGTGCCGCGCCAGTGTCGTCCAAACGGTGGCGGAGGTCTGGTTCTGGCCGGCTTCGAGTTTCCGCTTGACCATTTCGATGATCGTGGTGGTGGCGACGGCAGCCGCGCCGCCGGTGGGAAACATCGTCTCCGCGACGATGCCGGCACCGAGGGCGAAGGCGTCTCCGCCGTACCGGACGCCGATGCGCGACAGCGCTCCCCGGTCGGCGTCCCGGCGGGCGGCGTCGACCAGTGGCCGCAACGTCGCATCCTCGCGGTCGCGCAGGTACGTCGTGCGTTCCCGCGGCGGGGCGGCGGGCAGCTCGCCGTACGTCTCGTAGAGCTGGCGGCGGAACTCGCCGAAGTTGTCGTCGTCGTGGACGGCGGCAACCACCTTCGCGTTCAGACCGTGGAAGATCGGGACGTCCGAGGCGATCAGCAACTGGGCCACCCGTGCTTCAGCGGGGGCGAGGCCGGCACCCACCCGATCGCACAGGAACTCCTCGAACGGGAATGGGGCACAGTACGTCGCACCGGTCTGCGACGCGAACATAAACTCCCGTGCGAAGTAACGCACGCCGTGCTTGATGGCGGCACGTAGCTGCGTCTCCCGGTCACCTCCGGCGAAGACGAACGTTCCTCGCAGGTTGTCCGCCGTCGCCACGTCAGCTGGGGTGAAGCGGCTCGTTACGGCGTAGGGATCGGTGATCTGCTCCATGATCGCGGCGATCAGATCGCGCACCTGCGCGTCCTCGCGTCGGTGCAGCGCAGCGGCCGGGACGATGCTGACGATGCCGCGCTCGACCAGCGGCTTGAGAGCGAGCAATCCCGGTACGGCATTGCCGAGGAAGGCGCGCGTCTCCGCGACGTTCGCCCGGCCGTCCTCGCTCAGGTATCCCGGCCGCCCGGCCATCGGACGCTCCAGGTAGTACTGGTCGGCCGAGAACCAGTCCGAGATCGGATCACGGACGACGACGTGCCGGGCGTAGAGCAGAGACGTCAGGATCAGATCGCTGGACTCGACGTAGAACGGGTTAGCCGACGGCCATCCGCCAAGGTAGGTGGCCTCACGCGCCGGTGCGGCGACGGCCGCGTCGCAGTAGCGGCGGACCTCCTCGCCGAACGCCATCAGCTCGGTGCCGGGTACCCGGGAGAAGTCCACGCGGCCGTCGCGGCCCGCGTAGTTCTCCACCACATCGATGATCGAGACCACGATGACGAACATACGTTTGATCACGGGGTTCAACCAATACCAGGTACGGCATCGCATACTCACGGGTGATCGCCAACCGGAACGGCGACGCGCACCGGCGACCACGAGCAGCGTCGAGAATCGGCGGCCGCGCCGACGCTGCTCTCCGGTGCCCTCGGGCGGCTCACGGCGTATGCCGCCACCATCTGGTCGGCCGTCACGGCGGGCACGGGCCGGGCGACGACGCCAGGCGAAGTCGCAGAAGGGTCGACCCGAGTAACTCGCAACGGCAGTTACCCAGCGCGATGGTGCTCCGATGGTGCTCGGATGTTCAGCACCTGACTGGTACGGAGCGAGAAGAATCAGCACGCCCCCAACCAGGCGCTCGTGCTCGGGACACGCTTCAACACGCGTCACATCCGCATGCCGCTGACCAGGCATAACTCTACGGCCCTCATCAGCACGAACAACCGCCAAACAACACCCACGACCGGACGAGTCACGGAAAGTAAGAGCATCTGATCCGTGCGGACTACGGATCAGAATGCTCGAGTCAGAGTTCCATCGCATGGTCAGGGGCAACGAGGCACTGTCCACCGTGGTCCTTCGCTCGCGGTTAGACCATGGCGAACGACGCCTTACTGATCTTTAGCAAGCGATCACAGCAAGGCCCCGCTGCGACCGGCAAACGCAGGCAGAAGACGGAAAGCCGCAGGTCATCACCCTTCGGCCACAAGCGAAGCCTCGGGTTAGGAAACCGATGCTCTATCCCCTGAGCTACGGGGGCGCGAGTGCTCAGTGTAACGACCTGCGGGTCGACCCGCGTTGGCAGGGAGTGACCCGCGTTGACCTGCGTTGACCCGGCGAACCGCCCGACCGACGACTACACGGCGACCACACCGGGCCGGTCGGCGACCATGATCATTAACTAGGGCCGACCTGGAGTGGCACGGATTGACCCGGGGTGACCTTCGGCTATGTGCGGCTGCCCATCGACGAGACCGGCCTGCGCGTCGCCCCGCTGTACACCGAGCCACGGGTGGCGGTGCTGCCCGCCGGCCATCGACTCGACAGCCGTGTTCTACTCCCACCCGGAAGTCAGCTATGTGTCCGTCACGGACCTGGCGCCCGACCAGGTGTGCCTCGCGGTGGCGGCATTCCGCACCTCACCGGTGGTCAGCGACTTCCTCGCCACGACCCTCGGCCACATCCATCGATGGTCACGATGGCGACGCCGACGCCAGCACCGCACCAAAACAGCCCACTACCAGCGAAGATGCCGACTCCACCAAATGCGGCTGGAGTACTAAGCACGGGTCGTCCTTCGGCCCGGAACGCCCGCTCATACTTGACGACTGCGCGTCCGAGTAGACACATCTCGACGGGCTGCCCGATAGCTCTGCGGCTGTGGCCAACGATGTGCCGGCGATTCAGCTACGCATCGATGCTGTGGGTGGCCCGATCCACGAGGTTGAAGACCGTGTACGGATCACGCCCGCCGAACAGCAGCGAGATCACGATTGCTGCCATGGCCTCGAGGTGGTGCGCGTGTCGGAGGTCGCCGATCGGCAGTGGTTCGCCGCCAAGGTCGGTGATGAGCTGCCGGGTCATGTCCAGTGCGGCGGAATGTTCACCGCAGTAGGGGACCACGAGACGGCGATTGTCGAATACCGGCGGTTCCATCTGCCACACGAGCGCCTGGCAGAGGTTGAACGCCTTGACGACGTGACCGCCGGTGGCCGACTCGATCTGCTGTGCCATCGACCGGCCGGGTTCGGTGACCAGTGTGAAGTGTTCGATCTCGACTGGGTTGTTGCAGTCGACGATCGGTTTGCCGCGCAACCCGTCACCGATCTCGGCCAAGGTTGCCGGCATGCCTTGGTAGAGGACCGCGATCAGCGCGATGTCGCCGAACTCGGCCACCTCCTCGAAGCTGCCGGCGCGGGCGCCCCACTTACGGGCCAACGCGTCGGCCTTGACCGCCGTCCGGCCCGCGATCATCAACTCGTGGCCGGCCGCCGCCCATCGGGTGCCGAGCGCATCGGCCATCACTCCGGCACCAAGAACACCTATCTTCATGACAGCGACGTTAGACAGCCGTGGGGCACTATCCGGTTCCCCGCCTGGTCAGCTGCCGTCGTCGACGGCAAGGTCGTCGGCATGGTCCTCGGCCCACCGAGCGAGGACCGACACCGGCCCGAGCAGGCTCTGCCCGAGGTGGGTCAATCGGTACTCCACGCCCGCAGGCGCGGTAGCCAAGACTCGTCGCTCCACGAGGTTGTTGCGCTCCAACTTGCGCAGTGTCTGAGTGAGCATCTTCTTGCTGATCCCGCCGATTCGATCGCGAAGATCGCTATAGCGGTGCGGACCACGTCCCAGCCCGAACACCACGACCACCGACCAGGTGTCAGCCACCAGTTCCAGCGTCGTACGGGCAGGGCAGTCAGCGAGAAACACGTCGTAGTCACTCACGCAACGCCCACCTTCGCTTCTCGTCATGCCCTCCGGCGGTCAGCCCAGGGCCTGCTCGAGCATGGCAGAACCGCTTGGCGCAGTCGGCCGTCGCATCCTTCGCTTCCCCACGCTCGCCGCCAAGGCGGGGCGGCGGTGTCCGTAGCCGCGATGAGCGCACCTTGGTCGATGTCCGCTCGGGCGACCCGTCGTCACTCGGCATTACCGTGATCAGTGACCCGCCTTCGGGCCGAGGGCAGTGCCATGGGAGGACGTCAGCAACAGCCGGCACGACAGCGGCTCCGTCGACTGCCTCAAAGCCCCTGTCCCAGGGTTCAACACATCAAGATCGACGTCATGCACGTGAAGGATCCCGGCTGGGGAACCAGTGACCGTGGAGCGGGACCTGGCCCGGTTCAAGAGGGGCGTGGACCAGCGCTGGGGCGAGCTGGTGTACGACGGCCTGTGGTTCTCGCCGTTGAAGGACTCACTCGACCCCGTCGCCTGCTCGAACGGGGCATACGGGCTCAACAATGCCCAGTCTCCCGGGGAATAGTGCACGGGCGCGATAACACCCTCCCACCAGTACTGCGCACGACCGGCTGACCGAGCGTCCGGCGGGGCGGCGCCTTGCCCGCGCGGGAATTGAGCTGTCCGTGTTCACTGCCGCCGACGTCCGCAGTACGCCGGGCCGCGGAAGCTGATCAACATGCTGAACTCACCTCACGGATTGCAGCTGTGATTGCGCGCTTACCACGCAGCGGCTCTGACGGTCTACGCCTGCGGTTGAGCTGGCTCGGTATCCGGACACAGCCGATGAGCGTGGACTCGCGGGCGCGCTGTGTGGGAGAACGCCTCATGCTGTGACGGAAGTTGCGTGACCGTCGCCCTACCGTCTGTTGCAGGTCGTCCGGTCCGGTCCCCCCGTGCCGAACGCGACCGGGCGGCGGCGGTTGAAGCGACCTGCGCACGCCGGTGTGTGCCAGCACCGCCGCCGCCCAACCCGCCATTGCGGGCGGGGGCGGACCTGGGGTCGCCCCCGCCCCTCCCCGGGCAGGAGGGGCCAGACGGATGTGGCCATGCAGAGGTCGACGTGAGCGCCCGGTACCGCTGTTGGACCAGACAGGCCCGGCCACCCTCTACGGTCGGCCACCCGCTGCGCCGCCGGCCCGCCCTTCCGACGCGGCAACACCGAACCCGCCGCCCGCCGGTGATGCCAACGACACCCGAACGGACTCGCCGCGGTGAACCGCCCCGTGGTCATGGCCGGCCTGAAGCCGCAGAAACCGATCGAGCACGCACCCAACAAGCCCGGGTGGGACTGCCTTCAGTACGAGCAGCCGTGGCCCTGCGCGCCAGCGAAAGTGACGCTGTCGGAGCTGTATCAGGGAGAGGCGCAGGGCCTGGCCATGAGCTTGGCCGGCTACTACTACGACGCGGCGAATGACCTCCCTGGTACGCCGCGAGAGGAGTTGTATCAGCGGATCGTCGCCTGGTCCCGCCCTACCTGTTCGAAGATTCGGTTCGCGCGCAGATGATCCGCACCGCGAAGGCGATCATTGACGATCACTGGCCGAACCCGGACCGGTGCCCCATCTGCAACGTGGCCGCGTGGCATAGCCCGCAGCAACGCGGCCTACTACCTCGAAGTCGTGGGTGAGCCGGTGTACGAGCCCGAACTGTTGACCCGGGCGGCCTGAAGCATTGGTGCGCGGGTTGCCGATCCGGCCAACCCCTGGATCTGGGGCACGATTGCGCTCGGGTGATGGTCGTTGATGGCCGGGAGGTGCCGTGCTGCTGCCCCGAGCCGCACGCACCACCCGGTGATCTGGTTGTCGCGAGCATGATCGCGGACCTGCACCGCAACGACCGTGCCTGTCACCAGTGCGCCCCCGACGGCTGCGAGCTGACCGATTGGAGCCGACCCCGGTTGGAGGCGTTCCGGCGGGAAGTCGCTGCCCGCCGTCGATGACCCTGGGACGACGAAAGGCGCCCCGCTCCACCGACCGCGATGTGCGGCTTGGCGGAGCGGGACGCCTTGGTTTTCGAGTCAGGGTTTGCGACCAACTTCAGAATCCGCCACCCGGATTACCTGTTCAAGGCGGCATGACGACGCACTAGGCACCCTTTGTGGACCGGATTAGGCGCAAGAGAAAGTAGTTCCGCCATACTCCAGATAACCCTCCCAGACCCAGCCGTACACGGTATTCCGCGTACGCAGGTAGGTCCAGTAGCCGCTATCGTCATCGCCCCAGCGCCAGCAATGGTAGTCGACCTTATTGCCGACGCTCGCAAAACCCACCACCCCACACTCCCGGCTTGGGCCGCTGCGAAGGTGGACGCTTTCGGTGAAGTGATATCCGTACGGATTGAAGTCCTGGTCCGGCCCCGTACGAGACTGGCAGGCTGCCGACACTGCTGCGGCTGACGCAGGAGTTGTGACCCCCGCCAGCAGGCGCCACTGTCGCCCTCCGCCCATCGATGAGATTCGAAGCTAGCCCGCTTCGATTGTGACCTCAAGACAACGAGGCCGCTATCTCTGTCCCGAACAGTCCCGAACACGCCTCGGGCAGCCATCAGTCCGCATGTCGCCGCCGGCAGTGGCCGTTCGTCTCGTTTGCTGTCCACCAAACCCGGAGCCCGTCAGACAAGAGCTTGGGGCGACGGTCGTGGGCAATACCAACCTTCGATTTGCCTGTCGCAGACGGTGAACGGACGGCGGAAACCCCGACAAGAGGCTGTCACTCCTCCGCCTCGACCTCTCGAACCGTCGCCGCTACCGACTGCACGGCGTTGGCATTCCAATGGTTCTAATACCCGACGTTGCCATCAGACATCACCCGGGCGATCCGGGCAGCGGTACCGCTCGGCGCAGTGCTCGACGGTGAGCTGATCGTTTTCGAGCGCGGGCGCACCAATTTCGCCCAGTTGCAGCGGCGCGTCACCGCCGGCCGCGGACTTCTCCGCCTGGCCCACGAATGCCCCGCCCACTACGTGCTCTGGCAGGGAGTGACCCGCGTTGACCTGCGTTGGCGCGACACCCTGTTCTGATCGACACCGATCGTCAGCGGCTCCAGTGCCACTCGGACGGGCGGCAGCCCGGCGCGTTCAGCCGTGATGATCGTGACGACGACGTGTGAGCGCGAGTCGCGTGGTCAGCCGTACGCCCGGATGATGCGGCCGGTGTCGTCACCTTCCACGCAGTGCAGGTAGTGGCCGACGAGTTCGTCCATCGGCACCGGACGCATGCCGGGGAAGTGTTCGGCGAAGGCGTCGAGGGAGTCGCCGATCATCGTGGGGCTGACCACGTTGATCCGCATACCCCGCGGTAGCTCGATCGCGGCCGACAGGCCGAAGCTGTGCAGGGCGCCGCTGATGACGCCGCCGCCGGTGACGTGCGGCCATGCTTGGTCGGCGAAGATACCGGAGGTCAGGGTGAACGAGGCACCGTCGGCGCAGTGGTGCTGGCCGGTGAGAACCAGATCTGCCTGCCCGAAGAACTTGGCTCGCATGTTTTCGAACAGCGCGTCGGATGTCAGCGTCGTGAACTCGTCGAGCGCGCCGTGCGCTGCGATGCTCACGACGCTGTCGACCGCCCCGACCTCGCGGTACATGGCCTCGATGGTCGAGTGCGAGGTCAGGTCGACATGGACGTCACCCGAGGTGCGTCCGGCCACGACAACGTCGTGGCCGCGCGATCGCAACGCGGGCACCAAACGTCGCCCGATGGTGCCGGCGCCGCCGACGACGACGATCCTCATCGTGCTTCCTCCTTCCGGGACAGGGTTCCTGGCGCGACGCGTCGTACGAGGCTCTGTGCCAGCAAGGTGAGCGCGTCGGCATCAGATGTGCCGGGACGCGCGTAAAACAGGCCGATCTGCTGGTCATCGTCAGGGAGGGTGACCGTCTCGTTAGCCAGAGTCACTCGCCCGACGATCGGATGGTCGAGTTCTCGTAGGTAGTACGAGCACGTTCGGACGGGGCGCCGCGCCCACATTCGCGCGAACTCCGGGCTGTCGACGGCGAGTTGGCCGACGAGCTGTTCGAGCACTGGGTCGGCCGGGTGCCGCGCAACCGCCTGATGCAGGGCCGCGACGGTGACCTGCGCCTTGGCGTGCCAGTCGCAATACAACGCGCGATGGTGCGGGTCGAGGAACAGCATTCGGGCGATGTTGGGCCGAATCCGCAGGTCCGGGGCGTCGACGTCGACATGGCCGGCCAGCAGAGCGTGTCCGAGGCGGTTCCACGCGAGGACGTCGGCGCGGTGATCGATCACGATCGCCGGTGTTGCAGGCAGGGCGGCGAGCAGTTCACGTACTGAGGGCCTGAGCTTGCTTCTACGGGCACGAGGACGAGTCGGTCGTCGCGGAGCAGCAAGGATCCGCAGATGTTCGTGCTCCGCCGGAGAGAGCTGCAACGCCGCGGCCAGCGCGTCGATGACGGCGGCAGAGGCGCTACCGCTGACCCCCTGCTCCAGTCGCGTGTAGTAGCCGATACTTACCCCGGCGAGTTCGGCCAGCTCTTCCCTGCGCAGTCCCGGGACTCGCCGACGAGTGGCGCCGGGCTCGATACCCGCAGCGTCTGGCGTCAGGCGTTCGCGCCGGCTACGTAGAAAGCCGCCGAGATCGTTCGTGCCTTTGTTGACCACCAGCTCATCGTCGCGCCGATCGCCGATCTCCGCCTGCCCCAAACAGGGACACCTTCGCGGACCTCCGCGTGTTGCCTACTCCTCCCATGAACGGCCCTTTGCACACGGGTAAGATCAAGAATGAGCTGGCGCCGCAGGGCGTGGACGAAGTTCCGGCCGCGGAGAACACCGCCGCCGACGCCGTCAGACTCACCGCCGACCAACTCAAGCGCCTCGACTCGCTCACGCCCGCCGGCGCCCGCCACGACGAGGCCAACATGGCCTCGATCGACCGCTGAGCTGAGTACGGCGGCAGACGTGGGTGTGACATTCAGGTCCAGGCGCGTTGTCCTGATGAGTACGCCCATGCCCCACGCAACCTCGGAGAATTCGTGTCAGAAGCATCAGAGCAGGGCCGAGGTGGTCGTCATCTCATCGCTCTCGGCATCGTCTTCATCGCGGTCGGATTGTCCGCCGCGATGGCCACTCCCTACCTGACTCTGTTTCTCGACGAAGCGCTGCGTGCTGACACCGCTCGCATCGCGGTGTTTCTTGCTGCCGCACCGATCAGTGCCGTGATCGTCGCCAGCCTGTTCGGCCGCCTCTCCGACCGGTTGCCCCACCGCCGTGGCATTTTGCTTATCACCGCACTGGCCGGTGTCGCATCGAGCGGGCTCTCCGCGATCGTCCGTAACTACTGGCTCTTTCTCCTCATCACCGTGACGCTGACCGCCGTCGCCAACGCGGTGATGCCCCAGATCTTTGCCTACGCCCGCGAATCACTGGGCGGCGGTAGCAACGTCGCGATGCAGATGAGCACGTTCCGCATGCTCTTCTCCGTCTCCTGGGTGGCCGGTCCACCTCTTGCCTCGCTGCTGCTGGCCGCCGGCGGCTTCGCGATGACCTACGCCTTCTCCGCACTGATGTACGTCACGGTCGCCGTCGTGGTCCTGGCGGTCCTGCGGCGGCGACAACCGGCAACAGCCGAACATGATCACCTGCCGCACGCGGTGGAAGCCGCTACCTGGCACCCCGCTATCTGGATGAGCGTGGGCGCCTTCACGCTTCTCTACGCCGCCAGCAATCTCGCCGTCCAAGCCCTACCCCTGTTCGTCCTGCGCGAGCTCGACGCGGGCATCGGCAGCGCCGGGCTGCTCCTGGGGCTCTGCGCAGGTTTGGAGATACCTCTCATGATCGGTTTCGGGTATCTCGCCACCCGCGTCCCGATACACCGGCTGCTCGTCATCGGCACTGGTTGTGGCCTCGCCTACATGGTGTCGGTTGCCTACGCCACCGATGTCTGGCAACTCATGGCCGCGCAGCTACTCAACGCGGCGACGGTCGCCGCCGTCGGTGGCCTCGGCATCACCTATGTCCAGGACCTGCTGCCCCGTGAACGGGGACGCGCCTCGACGCTGTACACCAACACCATCCCGATCGGTGCCCTCCTCGCCGGCCCCGTCCTCGGTGCGGCACAGCAAACCGGCTACCGCGTGTCATTCGTCATCGGAGCGTTTCTCTATGCCGGCGCAGTACTGCTGCTGTTCCTCACCAATTTCCTGAACAGAACTCGCCTGCCCAAGACGCCCGGCCCTGCAACTCCCGTCATCGACCAGCGAGGCGCCGGACCGGACAGCACCGACAGCGACGCCCCAACGGAGGATTGGTCTGGCACGGCCTCATCCGGCGCCAAGGAGTTCACACGGCACGTGTCCTGATCACCGGATCCACCGACGGCATCGGCCCGTGCCGCTGCTGAGCGACGACCACGAGGTCGTCGTACACCGGCGGGTGCTGGAACGCCGGACCGGCCGGACGGACGCCGGCCGGCACGATCGCGGCACGTCGGCAGCTACAGGCCAGCAGTGGTCTTCTCCAGGATGCCGGCGAGTGCACCGAAGTCGACGTCCTGCCCTTCGGTGATGTCGACGGTCTTGCGCTCCCCCTTGCCCATCGCCCGGAGGAAACCCTTTACCTCGGGTACGTCCGTCGCGTTGAAGACCATGAACGAGACCTTGGCCTTGGCCACCGCGATGACGGCCGCGTAGTGGCCGTTCTTGAGGTAGTGCGGCTTGCCGTACTGGAGTCGTTCGTCCACGCCCGGAACCGTCTGGTCGATCATCGCGCGAAGCTTCTCGCAGACCTCGACCTGCCACGGCTGCGCCTTGTTGATGTACTGGGTGACCTCGTCGTTCACTAATTTCTCCCTCATCGGTGCTCGCTGGTCTTGCACACGTGCCGTAGCCGAGGGTCGGTGACCGCCTCGCTCCCACCCTGCAGTGCCAACCGCCTCGGGCGAATCCTCCCGCGGTACCCCCCGGTCCGTCTGCCCCGTTGCGGGCTGAGCCACGTCGGCAATCTCTCCAGGCAGCGACTCAGCCACCTTGCGGTGCCGCCCGGTGATCGGGTGAGCTGCGGCGTGTGCCCTGCGCCCTCAGCCGATGGGGGTTCCGATCAGGTTGTAGGTGAAGGCCACCATCAGATAGCTGATGGCAGCGACGGTCGTGATCGTGTACGCCATTCGGCCCTGGACGGTCCACCATCGCCTGGCCCACGCCGCTCCCGTGCCGGCGATCATCACCGCCGTTGTCGCCACCGCTATTGCGTTCAGGGACAGCAGGACCGTCAGCACCACCGAGCCGAGCACGACCGATTCGGTGAGGGCGTTCATGTCTGACGCCAGCACGGCGAGCCAGCCGATGAATACCGTCGTCAGTCCGCCGGTGAGCCACGCTGCTACCCGCGCCGCTTGCGCCCAGCGCGAGTGCGCCGGCCTGCCCTTCCGCTGTCGTACCAACGCCAGGATCGGGAGCCAGAGGAACGCCACCAGCAGGACCATCACGCCGGCCCCCAGCATGATCTGGTGCAGGGTCGGCGACGAATACCAGGCCAGTTTCGTGAAGGCGACCGTCGGGTCGTCCGACATGAACAAATTGCCCTTGCCGTCGAAGGCGATCTGAGCCTGGCCGGCTTGCTCCTGGAACAGTCCCGTGCCGATCGGGTACCAGTGCTGGTCGCCCGCGTTCGGATTCAACGACAGACCGCTCGTGGTCAGCGAGCCGCCGGGGGCCACGGCGACGGTGACCGTCGAGAGCAGCGCCACCACCTTCGTCACCTGGGTGTGGCTGATGCGGTTGACCCGATAGTTTCCCGCCAGACCGGACGTGTCGATCCCGCTGACCGCCTTCGGTGCTGGACTCGTGTCCGGGACGTAGCGGTCGACGATCTGGTGGATGAGGTCCCTGCCGCTCCAGCTCGCGACGCCGTTCGTCCCGTCGCCGTTGTAGACCACGTAGATCCCGATTTTCTGGTCGGGCAGCATCGCGAGATTGGCGTGGAAGCCCGGGACGTCGCCGTTCTTGAACAGCAGCGGCTGTCCGTTGCGCGGCGCCTGCTGCAGCATCCAGCCCATCCCCGGCAGACGCGGGTCCATCGTGAAGTGCTGCTGCCGCAGCGATTGGGCGACGCCCGCGCCGAGCCGTGGGTCGTCGGCCATCTGGGCGATCATGAACGTGCCCATGTCGGTCGCGGTGGCCACCGTGCCCGCCCCGGTCGGTGACCACGCGCCGTACTGGCCCTTTTCGCGGACCTGACCGCGACCTACGGGACGGTAGCCGACCGCCACGTGCGCCTGGATCGCGGCCGGATGCGGCTGAACGAATGTCGTGCCGCTCATCCCCAGCGGTCCGAAGACGTGGTCCTGGACGTACTGTGCGAACGGCTGGCCGGAGACGACCTGCACCAGATATCCGGCCAGTGCGACGCCGTAATTGTCGTATCGCGCCAGGGTTCCCGGCGGGCGGACCCGGTGGGGCTGGTGCGCGGCGAGGTATTCCCCCAGGGCCGGCACGGCTGCGGGGTCGGCCACGGCGACCCCCCGCGGGTCGTCGTCGAAGCCCGCCGTGTGGGTCAGCAGATCCGCCACCGTGACCGGGTGCCCGGGGTAGGTGTCGCGAATCTTGAAGGCCTTGAGGTACGTGTTCACGTCGGCGCTCGGATCGAGTTTGCCCTGGTGGATCAGCTGCGCGGCCGCCGTCGCCGTGAAGATCTTGGCCACCGAGCCGGTGAAGAACACGGTCGAGGCCGCATCGACAGGCGTTCGGGCGGGGACGTTCGAGACGCCGTATCCCTTGGCGAAGACCTGCTTTCCGCCGGCTACGACGACGACCGCAGCGCCAGGGATCCGGTCCCGTGCCAACTGGGTCGAGACGACCTGGTCCACCAGCTGCCCGATACCGGTTAGCTCGGAGGCCGGTGCTCCCGCCGGCGCCACGGCAGGGTAATCCCGGGTCACGAGCGCCGCGGAGGCCGCCGAGAGAGGAACGAGCGCCAAAGCCCCAGCGCTAACCCCGGCGACCAGCATGCGCATCGGGCGGGTCAGGTGCATACCCCGAGCCTTCCGAAACGGCGGCCGGATACCGATCATGCTGGCACTCGTCTACGGGGTAGGGCTATCCCTACCGAGCCGCCGACCGAGCGTCCGATATGGACAAGGACCACCCGGGATGTGGACCAGCCGCCAACCCCACCCCACACAAGGCGGTCGGGCCGAGGTGGAGGTCGGGCGGCGATCCGGCAGGGCGCGGTTTCGCGGAGCGGCCGCCGCCGGAGGCCGGTCCGGAGTTCATGCAGGCCCTGTTGCAACGGTTCCGGATGAGCTACTACAGGTTCGTCGACGAGAGCGGCTGAGCCAGGATGTCCACCGGCACGACAGGCCGCTGACCCGCCACCCTTCGTCACTGCCTACGGGCCGGCTGTCCGGGCGGCACGGCGACGTTCGGTGAGCCGTCGTGCCTTTACCGCGTTACCGCAGTCGGCCATGCGGCACCAACGGCGGGAACCGCTGCGGCTCCGGTCGAGAAACAGCCAGCCACAACCGCCCTCGAGCACCGGGCAGCGGCGTACCCGGGTCAGGTCGGCCGTCAGCATGACATCGAGGGCTGCCGCGGCGATCCGGTCGGGCACCACCATGGCCGGCACCGTGCCGTAGGTCAGCCGCACCCGCGACGAGTCGAGCACGAATCTCGCTCGGGCGGCAGCGCCGGACCAGCGCTGATGGAGTGCGACCAACGCGGCTCCGGCCGCGACCGGGTCACCTGCCGTGCCCGCGTCCGCGTCGGTGATCGTCGCGAGCAGCACGAGATGCAGCGCCTCACGAATGTCCCGGACGGCGACCACTCCCGCGTGCGCCGCCGCGGGCTCGTCGCGCCACGCACGGCCAATCTCGTCGACCTCCGCGTCGCTGATCACGCCCACCCGGACCGACCAGCGCAGCAGAGCGGAGCTGTCGGACAGGAAGTCGTGCGGCGACGCGCCCCCTCGCTCACGTGTGTTGACCAGATCGAGCACAGGGTGCCCACCAACCAACGGTAGCTGGCACACATCGAGGGGCATGCCGAGAGGCTACCATCTAAGCCCTCCGGGGCGGTTGCGGCCGATTGGAGTAGAGCCGGGTGAGCGCGGTGAGCCCGGTGAACGACCACTCTGGAGAACGGCGTCGGCCCATGCCACGGCGAGGAATTTCCGACTGTCTATGCTACCTTCAAAACCCGTTTTGTTGGAATCACGCCCGTGCAGCAGCGATGAGTGATGCCATCGAGATGATCGAGGGCTTCCCGCGTACCGCCTGCCTGGCTGTTTCCCGCTACGCCTTGTCCAGGATCTGGGAGGTAGCCAATGGCGCACCAACGACGCGCGGCCTATGCCCTCGCCGCGCTGTCCGCCGCCACTTTCTGTTACGTCACCACCGAGGTGCTGCCGATCGGGTTGCTCACGCTGATCGCCCCAGACCTGGGCCGCTCCAGATCCGAGGCCGGTCTGCTGGTGACCGGGTACGCCGTGGTGGTCATGATTGTGGCGCTCCCGCTGACCCGGGTCACTCGGCGACTGCCCCGGCGCCCACTGCTCGCCGGCTCCCTCGGTGTGTTCGCCGCGGCGACGACGGTGTCGGCCTTCGCGACCTCCTACGAGGTGCTGCTCGCCGCGCGGCTGGTGTCCGCCACCACCAACGGGGTCTTCTGGGCGGTGGTGTTCCCCGTAGCGATCTCGATGTTCCCCGCGAACATCCGCGGCCGCATCGTGGCTCGACTGTCGATCGGCAACGCTCTCGGCCCGGTCCTCGGCGTACCGCTGAGCACCTGGTTGGGCGGGCAGGCCGGATGGCGGGCCGCCTTCCTCGCGATGGCCATCCTCGGCTTCGTCACCTGCATCGCGGTCGTCCTTCTCCTGCCGCGCGACACGGCGCAAGAGAGTGCGGGCAGTTTCGGACCCATGCCGGATCGGCCCCGCTTCGTCGTGCTCCTCGTCGCCACCATCCTCGCGGTCACCGGCGCCATGGGCGCGTTCACCTACATGACCGTCTTCCTCCTCGACGTCAGCGGGTTCGCCGCCGCATCCCTCGGCCTGCTGCTCTTCGTCCAGGGCTCGTTCGGCGTCGCCGGCACCTGGGCGGTCGGCCGGGTCCTGGACCGGTTCCCGATCGGTGTCGTGCTGGGCCTGCTCGGGCTCATCACCGCCGCGATGCTCGGCCTCTACGGGGTGGGAGCGAGCAAGGCACTGACGATCCCGTTGCTCGCCGTGGCGGGGATGTCCTTCAGCTCGCTGATCGCGGGAATCCAGCACCGCATCATGCAGGTGGCCCCGTCGACCACCGACATGGCATCGGCCAGCCTCAGTGTCGCGTTCAACGTCGGCCTCGCCGCCGGCTCGCTCATCGGTGCGGGCCTGCTGGCGACGTTCGGGGTACGCGTCATCCCGTTGTTCGGTGGCCTGCTGACGGCCGCGGCGTTCGCGCTGCTCGCCTGCCACGAGACGTCCCGGAGAGGGAGAAGCCGACACCGGGAAACCGGCAGTCGCCATCCCGACCTACCACCGGTCGGACAATCCGTAGCTGCTGCTTGAGTCCGTGCACCGGAGCAACTGAGTCGACGAGTCCTTCACGCCCATTGGGCCCGGCCGTCATTCCGGCACCGGCCGGCCCGTACCGCAGGACGCGCACGAGCCCGGCGCGGAAAGGTCCTCCGCACCGGGCTCGTGACATCGGGTGGGGTCAGCTGGCCGCACAGATGGCCGACGCGCCCGGACCAGTGCCGGTGCCCTGGAAGCCGAAGCTGGTCGACTGTCCGGCGCCGACGCTTCCGTTGTAACTCACGTGCGTGTACCTGATGGTGCCGCTGGTGCCGCTGGCCTGGGCGCTCCAGACGCCGGTGACCGCGGCGCCGCTGGGCAGCGTGATGGTCGTGGTCCAGCCGTTGATGGCCGCGGATCCGGCGGTGACCGTCACGCTCGCGGTGAAGCCGCCGGACCACTGGTTGACCGCCACCGACGCCGAACAACCGTTACCGGTCGGCGGCGGGGTGGTGGGGGGAGCCGTGGTCGGCGGAGCGGTCGTCGGCGGAGCCGTGGTCGGCGGAGCCGTGGTCGGCGGGGCGGTGGTGGGCGGATTGGGCACACCGTTGGCCAGGCTGTAGGCCAGGTCGGGCTGGAACGATCCGGCCGTGTAGCGGCAGCCGTCGGCCTCCCCCGGCGGCTTCACCCAGAGGTACGCGTCGATGTTGCTGTCGCCGGTGTTCGTCGTCGGGTACTGCCCGATGCGCCGGTCGCTGTTGTCGTCACCGCACCAGTCGCCGCTGGCACCGCCGTTGCGGCTGGTGTCGATGACCTGGCGCTTGCCCGAGAGGCCCATGCCGTTGAGGGAAGAGATGACCGCCCGGCCGAAGTTCGCCTCGTTGGCTGTGGAGTTGTAGTTGGACACGTTGCTGAAGAAGCCGTCGGCGTACTGCACGCCGGCCGCCCGGAGGCGGTTGGCCGTCTCACCCGCGCTGTTCCAGGTGGAGTGCCCGGCGTCGAGGTACACCTTGGCGTTGGGGTTGCCCGACTTGATGGTCCGGGTGGCCGTCGAGATCGCCTGGTTGCGCGCGTTGATCTCGGCGCTGCTCAGGCACGTCAGCAGGGCGAGCGAGTCGGTTTCCAGGATGATGATGACCGTCTGGTTGCCCAGTCCCCGGGCGAAGTTGGACACCCACGTCTGGTACTGGTTGAGGTCCGGCGCCCCACCCGCACTGGCCCCGCCGCAGTCCCGGTTGGTGATCTCGTACACCGCCAGCACCGGGATCTGCTGCGCCGCGTTGGCCGCGCCGATGTACCCGGACACTTCGGACTGCACCGTGGAGGGGTTGAAGTTGGCGAACCAGCGGGCCTGCGGCTGACTCGCGATCTTGTCGCGGATGACGGCGGTACGCGAGTCGCCGGGGTTGGCGGCGACCCAGCGTACGACTGCCGAACTCGGGTCGCGGTAGAGCGATCCGGACAGCGTGCCCGCGGAGGCGCTGCCGACGGTGAGGCAGACGCCGACAGCGGTGGCGCCCGCGACGGCCGCCAGGCTGGTGGCCACCGATCTGCGGCGGAGCGAGGAGAGGATAGCCACGACGTGTTGCCTCCTGGTCACATAGACGTTTCCAAGTGTGTGGGAGCGTTCCCATGGACGGTAGCGGAGGCACGCGTCGCTGCCAAGACGTGGAGACCTATCGATGCAGTACCGGGCTGCGGTCGGTCGCCCGCAACGGCGGCCACTGCCGCTCGGTCCAGGCCCGCAACACCCACTCCATCGGCCCGTACCGGAACCGCGCCATCCACGCCGCGCTGACGGCAAGCTGCACACCGTAGATCGCGACCGCGATGAGGACGACGACCGCGGGTGCGACGCTGCCGGCGAGGCCCAGACCAACTCCGGTGAACACCAGCACGCAGAGCAGCGACTGACCCAGGTAGTTCGACAGGGACATCCGTCCGGCCGGCGCGAGCACGGCGACGACCCGCCGCCCCCGGTCACTCCTGAAGAACTGGAGCACGCTGGCCGCGTACGCCGCCGCGAGCAGGGGCGCGGTGAGCACGCCCGCCGTCAGACCGGTCAGGTTGGCGGTGCCCCCGCCCGAGGCGAAGATGACGCCACCGGCCAGGCCGATCGGGTAGCCCACCTGCTGCACCCGGCGCAGGAGCTGCCGGTTCTCGCCAATGGTGGCGAGGAGCTTGCGCCGCCCGGCCACATAACCGAAGAGGAAGGCCGAGAAGGCGAGCGGCCCCTGCACGAGGAGCGCGCCGAACATCGCCGGCAGTTGGCGTACGTGCTCGGCGATCACCGAGCCGAACCCACCCTGCAGTGCCTCGGTCGACCGCTGCCCGGCCGCGAGTGCCGTCGCCGGATCGGTGACCAGCTGCACCCCGCCGGTGGCGGCGAGCGCGAGGACGAAGCCGATCCCGCCGGTCACCAGTACGGCGGTACGCAGCGCGGTCCCGACGGCGACTCGCCGCATGGCGAGCAGGATCAGACCGAGCAATGCGTACGTGGTCAGGATGTCGCCGTGGAACAGAAGCACCGCGTGCAGGATTCCGAGCACGAAGAGCCCGGCCAGTCGTCGCCGGAATCGTGGGGCGAAATCGACGTTGCGCCGTGCGGCGGAATCGAGCTGGAGCGTGAAGCTGTAACCGAACAGAAAAGAGAAGAGCAGGTACGCCTTCATCGCGAAGAGCGCCTCGACGAGCCAGCGGACCGCCTGGTCACCCCACGAGTCGTGGGCGGGATCCGGAACCAGCTGAAAGGAATAGCCGTCGGCGAAGTAGGCGATGTTGACGATCAGGATGAGGAGCAGCGCCACGGCGCGCAGAGCGTCGACGTCGACGATCCGGGAGGGCGTACCGGCTGGTGCTCGGTTCCTGGCGGGCGGGTCTTCGATGGAAGGGTTCATTGGCCACCTCCGGAGCGACAGGAGTTGTGTTGGAGGACTCTCCTGCAACGCTAGGAAATGGGCCGTCCAGGTGACAGCCAGTGAGCGGGAAGGCCGCCGGTGGGGCAGGCCCTACCCAGGCTCCCTCCAGGCCGCAACCCGCCGGACACGGCATTGACATATTTCACTGTGCGATCTAGCGTCGAGGCGAATTGATTCGATGTTTGGCCGGGCGCTCCGGCACCGTCCGGCGGTCAACCGTTGGTGTTCGGGCAACCACGGTGTCCGTCGCCGACGATTCATCGACCAACTGGTCCCGCGTGGGCGGCGGGCCAGCCGCGGGAACCTCTGGCGATGAGCCGGCCGGGCGCCATGGGCACATCGCGTCCTCCAGGGTTTCCTCCGCCAGGAGTGCGGTCGGCGGGGGCGACGGGAGTGGCGCGTCATAGCGGCGTGGGTGTCGCCGTGGACCCCTGCGCCTAAGTCAGTTCGTGTCGAGTGGCGGGAGCCTCATCATGACAAGACGTAGACCCATCCTTGGTCTTCTGGCAACGGCCGCGGCTGTCGTCGTGACCGTGAGCGCGGGGGCACTGGCCGGCGGCCTGGGCACCACCGCGTCGGCAGCGGACATCGTCCCGGCCGCGGCGACCGCCGGGTGCGGCAAGGCGCCCACGTTGACGAGCGGTCAGCGGTCCATCCAGAGCAGCGGCCAGAACCGCAGCTTCATCCTGCGGATCCCGGACAACTACGACCGGAACCACCCGTACCGGTTGATCTTCGGGTTCCACTGGAACGGCGGCACCGCCGGCGACGTCGACGGTGGCGGGTCGGACGGGGCGGCTTGGTCCTACTACGGGCTGCGGCAGCAGGCGAACAACAGCACCATTTTCGTCGCCCCCCAGGGCAACGGCAACGGCTGGGCCAACCCCAACGGCCAGGACGTCACGTTCGTCGACAACATGATCAGCCTGATCGAGGCTGACCTGTGCGTCGACACCACGCAGCTCTTCGCGCTCGGCTTCAGCTACGGCGGAGGCATGAGCTACTCGCTTGCCTGCTCCCGGGCGACCGTCTTCCGCGCCGTCGCGGTCTACTCCGGCGGGCAGCTCAGCGGGTGCAGCGGCGGCACCCAGCCGATCGCGTACATGGGTATCCACGGCCTCGGGGACTCGGTGCTCAACATCTCCGCCGGACGGTCCCTGCGGGACAGGTTCGTCCGGAACAACGGTTGCACCGCGCAGAACCCGCCCGAGCCACGAGCGGGCAGCCTGACCCACATCACCACCACCTACTCCGGCTGCCGATCCGGCTATCCGGTGGTGTGGGCCGCCTTCGACGGTGGGCACGGCCCCGGCCCGGTGGACGGCGGCGGCGAAAGCGGCGTCCGGACCTGGACCAAGGGCGAGGTGTGGAGGTTCTTCACCCAGTTCGGCAGCACCGATCCGACACCGACCCCGACCACGTCGCCGACCACGTCGCCCACCGGCAGCCCGACTACCCCGCCGCCGGGCGGCACGTCGCCCCTGCGCAACGCGGCCTCCGGACGGTGCCTGGACGTCAACGGCGCCTCGCAGGCCAACGGCGCGGCGGCGATCATCTGGGACTGCCACGGTCAGAGCAACCAGAGCTGGACCGCGACCGCCGCCGGGGAGCTGCGCGTCTTCGGCGGAAAGTGTCTCGACGTCAACGGCGCCGGCACCGCGAACGGCAGCTCGGTGATCATTTGGGACTGCAACGGCCAGTCCAACCAGCGGTGGTCGGTAAACGCCAACGGCTCGATCACGGGCGTTGGCTCGGGCCGCTGCCTGGACGTGGTCAGCAGCGGTACGGCCAACGGCACGCGCATCCAGATCTGGGACTGCAACGGCGGGGCCAACCAACGATGGAGCCGCAGCTGAACCCTGCGACCGTCGCGGGAGGGCAACGGTAGGTCCCGGGTCGCCGGCCTTCGGCACAGGGGATCCGAGGCTGACCCGTCGGCCTCCGGACGAGGACTCGTACCCGGTTCCTGGCTGCCGGCCGCTCACCTGAGCGGCCGGCAGTCGTCCGGTGGCCGTGACGGGAAGGGTCGACGGACCGTGCCGCCGGCAGACCATGTCGGCGGGTCCGGTGGTTGCCTATGCTCGACGGGTGGAGGACAACGATCAGGCCGTGCTGGCCGGGATGCTCCAGTCGGCCGAG
Source organism: Micromonospora sp. NPDC085948 (assembly GCF_040686315.1). Lineage (NCBI taxonomy): Bacteria > Bacillati > Actinomycetota > Actinomycetes > Micromonosporales > Micromonosporaceae > Micromonospora > Micromonospora sp. NPDC085948. The sequence continues at coordinate 864,741 of NZ_JBFBJW010000001.1, forward strand.
GAGGCCGCTCCGGTCGAGGCTGTCGAGGCGGTCACCGGCGCCGTCGCCACGGCGTTGGGCGCGCTCGGCGTCTCGCTGCTCATCGCCGACCTCAGTGGCCGGGCACTGGTCCGGCTGACCCACCAGACGATCATCGGCCGCCCCGATCGGCGTCAGGGCACGGAGGCCGCCCAGGTCTTCCCCTTCGACGGCGGGCCCTACGAGCGGGCACTGCGCCAGCAGACCACCCTGGTGCTTCCCGGAGACGGCCACTGGACGGTGCTCGCACCCGTCACCGAGCGCGGCGAGGCCATCGGCCTGCTGGAGATCGACCTGCCCGACGAGCCGGACACCGCCGCGGTCGCGGAGATCGCCCGCACCGCGCACGCGCTGGCGTTCGTGGTCATCGCCAACCGTCGGCACACCGACCTGTTCGAATGGGGTCAACGCAGCACCCCGTTCTCTCTCTCCGCCGAGATCCAACGCCGCCTGCTGCCCGCCTCGTTCACCTGCGAGGCCGGCTCGTTCGCGCTCTCCGGCTGGCTGGAACCCGCCGCCAGCATCGGCGGAGACACCTTCGACTACAGCGTGGCCCGCGACGTGCTGCACGTCAGCGTCACCGACGCGATGGGCCACGGCGTGGCCAGCGCGCTCACCGCCACCCTCGGTGTGGGTAGCCTGCGCAACACCCGCCGCCGCGGGGACAGCCTGATCCAACAGGCCGAGGGGGCCAACCGGGCCGTCGCCGAGCACGCCAACGTACGCGGCGCCTACGTGACCGCCGTGCTGGGCCGCATCGACCTGGCGACCGGGCGGTGCGAGCTACTCAACGCCGGGCACGTTCCGCCGATGCTGGTCCGGGACGGCCGGGCCACGCCGCTCGAACTGCCCGCCAACTTCCCGCTGGGCATGTTTCCCGACGAGGGCTACCGCAGCGGCGCGGTGTCCCTGCTGCCCGGTGACCGGCTGGTCATCGTCACCGACGGGATGCGTGAACGCAACGCCGCCGACCTGGACCTGCCCGCCGCCCTGCTCGGCATCTCCCACCTGCACCCACGCGAGGCGGTGCGGGCGCTGTCCGACGCGGTGCTGGCAATCGCCGGACCGGTCCTGGCCGACGACGCGACACTGCTCATCATCGACTGGTACGGGGGCGAGGGATCGCGGTCGAGCACTGCCGGCGCGGACACCTCCCGCGCCAGCACCTTCCCCTAGGGAGGGCGGTCACGACACCACCCGTGCCGCCTCCTCGGCGTCGTCCACCGTGTCGAAGACGTCGATGACCCGGTCGACCGAGGTGATGGACAACACCGTACGCACCGAACGACCGACCCCGGCCAGGGCGAGCGAACCGCCCCGCTCCCGCAGGTCCTTGTAGGCGACCACGAGCGCGCCCAGGCCACTGGAGTCCAGGAAACCGACGCCGGTCAGGTCGACCACCACCACCTGGACCCCGCTCTCCGCCAGCAGGCGCAACTGGTCCCTCAGCTCGGGCGTGGTGCTCATGTCCAGGTCGCCGACGACCTCCACCACGGTGCCGATCCGCCCCTGCCGCGTCGACAGCGTGAAGTCCACGTAACCCCCTCGATACGGCCGTCACCGGCACTCGGCAACACGTCGCGCCGTACTCACGGTGCCAGAAACTGGCCGCGATCGCTCGTCGACGCATGGGCGCCACCGCGCGGGGCGGTCGGCAAGGGCGAAGGATCGGTACGGTGGAGCGCATGATCCTGCCCCCCAGTCGCACGAACGCGGAGGCGCACCTCTACATGGACCTGCGGCCCTGCTCCTGCGGGGAGACGCGGTTCCCCCGGCAGAGCGCGGTCGTGGCGCTCGAGGACGGTGACCTGGCCGCCCGCTACACCGGCGCCTGTCCCACCTGCGGCCAGCCACGCGAATTCGTCTTCCGGTTGCCGGCCGAGCCCGCCGTGGCTCCCGCAGGTGATTTCCGCTACGGCGGGGACGAGCCGTCGCACCTGCTCGATCCCGGCGAGTGGCTCCGGGTCGCCGACGGGTACGCCAGGTCGGTGCCGGCAGAGGTGGCGACCGGGGACGCGGCGCAGAGGGCCCGCGCCACGCTGATCCGGGCCGTCGCGGCCCTGGACGAGGTGCTCAAGTTCGTCCCGCCCGGCGAGGACGTGGTGCCCGCCGCCGCCTTCACCACCGAGCAGGGACGCGATCTGCACCGGCGGGAGCCGGGGCGCTTCCGGCGCGACCGGCTCGCCGCGGTCCGCGCCGCGTACGCCGGGATGCTGCCGCAGGCGGTCTGAGTCGGCGCGACCCGCGACCGGGATAGCAACCCCTCAGGCCCGCCAGGCCCTGGATGCGGCGGTCCTCACCGGCGGGCCTCGTCCAGGCAGGCGGCGTTCGCGCCGACCAGCAGGGGCAACACGGCCAGGAACTCACGCAGCAGGTGCCGAGGGTCGTGCTCGCGGGTGTCCGCCACCTCGGCCTCCGCGCCGGCGTCGGCGAAGACCTGACAGACGTCCCACAGGCTGGCGCCCACGCTGCTCCACTGCCACAGGTCGTGCGCCAGCGCCGGCAGCCGCAGCACCGGGGCGGTACCGAAGAGACCGATGCCGTAGCGCAGTGGATCCTCCGGGGTGTTGCCCAGCGACACCATCAGCGGTTGCACCCGATGAGCGCGGGCGAAGTCCTCAACGTCCGGTGCGTCCGGCGTGACCTCCACCAGCAGGCCGTCCTCCAGGAACTCCGCGACGATCCGGTCCGGGTGGGTCACGCCGAGCCGCATCGCCGCCTCGCTAACCGCAGCCCGGTCCCAGGTCGCCTCGGGCCGGTCGAGGGGGCGGTGCGCCGCGGCCCAGACCGCAAAGGCCTTCGGGTCCTCGATGGTCACCGAGAGGCGGCCGATGCTCAGCGAGTGGTACTTCACCGGGGCGCCGACGGCCGGGTGGAACTCCCCGGTGTACCACCCTACCGGCAGGATCAGCGAAGCGGTCATCGCGGGATTCCTCGTCGTATCGGTCACGGCAGCGGGTCCAGGTAGACGACGCTGGCCCTGAGCAGGGGGTGGGCGGTGTAGAGGAACGAGGTGAGCAGCCGTTCCGGGTCGACCAGTTCCGGTTCGGTACCGCCGGCCTCCCGTTCCTCGTCGGCGAGCGCCTGGCACATAGTCCACAGGCTCTCCCCGGACGGGCACCGCTCCCACAGGTCGTAGACCGTGCGGGTGACGCTCACCACCGGGCGCTCGAAGAAGCCGATCGACCAGAGCCAGGGTTGCTCGGCGCTGTTGCCCAACCCGAGCATGCGGGCGCCGACCCGGTGCCGGCGAGCGAACTCCACCGCCTCGCCGGGGGCGACCTCGACGACCAGCCCTTCGGCCAGCAGCCCGTGCAGCAACGACGCACTGTCGACGCCCGGCAGTTGGCTCGCCGCCGCTTCGGATACCGCCGGCACCGTCCAGGGCTGCTCGGCCGGTCGGTCGCCGGTGCCGTGCGCCAGCGCCCACAGGGTGAAGCGCTGGTCGTCCAGCTCCCACACCTCGTCGCCGAGGCGGACCCGGTGATAACGCTCGGCCGAGCCGGCCACCGGGTGGAAGGTGCCGAAGAACTGCCCGACCGGCAGCAGGATTGCCTGCGCGGTTTGCGTCGTCGTCATCGCTGTTGATCCTCGTGCTGGGAGTGGCCGGGCTCACCGGGCCAGATCATTTGCACTGGCGGCAGGTCGGGCAGCTCGATTGGGGTCAGCTTGCCCAGGAAATAGCCGATCGAGCGGGCAATCGGTACGAGGTGCCGTTCACGCGCCGCAGCACCCGCGGGACCCATCGGCCCGCCCAGGGCGGTGTCCGGCAGGAAGTAGATACCCTCCCGTTCCTCGTCGCGCTCCCGCAGCGTGAGCACCAGGAGACCGCCGGAGAGGTTCGCGATGACCAGCAGGTCCGGCGAGAGCCAGGGATCCCGGTGTACACGCTGCGCGTGCACCAGGTCGAACGGGGGGTACTGCGGGTGGACGCCGAGCAGGGGGCGTTCCGGGATGAGCGCGAACGGCAGGCCGGGAACGTGGTGCTCGACCTCGGGCTGCGCCCCGTTGTTCTGCCCCAGCCACCTCCGGTAGTTCGCGGGCAGCTGAGCGCCAAGCTCGGCCTCGACCGCCAGCAACTGCGCCTCGTCCAGTTGGCCGTAGGGCCGCAGCTTCACCCCCTTCCAGACATGGCCGGTTGGTGGCGTCATCACCTCGTTGTCGTCGACCCGTCGGACGATCACCTGCCACTCGTCGGCGCTCTCCATGTCGACGTCCGCGAAGCGCCAGGTCTCGTCGCCCACGGGGAAGGTCTCGCCCAGGGTGACTTCGTAGTGGGAGGACTCCCCGTCCCAGTGCGGCATCACGACGATATCCGCCCGGACCGGGGGACCCTCGTCGATCCACCAAACGCCGAGCCGAGCCGGGCCGATGTCCGACGGCGCGTTGTTTTGGATCCACATGACGTCCGTGTAGGAGCGCAACGGCTCTCCTCCCAGCTCTCTCTTCGGCAAGGTCAGCTGTCCAGCATGTCGTGCAACGTCGCCTCGTCGGGCAGCGCGAAGCCGAGCACCTCACGCGCGATCCGCTCGGCCTCGGCCCGGCCGACCGGCAGCGAGCCACCCGGACCGGGCGGCGCCCCGCCCACCGTCCAGTGGGCTGAGCGCTGCCCCTGCTCGGACGGCTCGACGACCCCCAGCCCACTCACCGTACCGTCGCTTGCGAGCAGGGCGTAGTACACGATGACGTACCTCGACTCCTCCAGATGGGTCCGTCCGAGGGTGTGCCGGCGGGGGACGTGTTCCGGTGAAGCCGGCGACGTCGGCGAATACGGCGTTGCCGGCGGAAGGTGCGGCGGAAGCGGCGGTGGAGGTGGAAGTGAAGGTGCCGGCGGAAGGTGCGGCGGAAGCGGCGGTGGAGGTGGAAGTGGAGGTGCCACGGTAGCTCCGGAAGTCGCAACTGGTGGGGCCGGCTGCGGCTCCAGGTAGGCGAATTCCGGGTCCATCAGATCGAGAAACTCCCGCACCGTCATCGGCGTCGGGTGTTCCATGTTCCACGGGTTGCGCAGCTGCACTTGGCCGTTCCTGACCGCCACCATCTCGTAGGCGTGTCCGGCGCGGAGATTGTGCGGAAGTTGCCTCCGGATCGATGCCGGGTAGTCCTTCTCCGCGAGCGTTCCGGTGATCACCGGGCTACCGGCGGCCAGTAGTGCGGCCAGCTGGGCCTCGACGGCGGCCTCCCGCCCGGGTGTGACGTCGAACATCGCGGCACGACTCGGCACTCCGGTGAGCTGGGTGAGGAGCTCCGCCTGCATCCGCGGGCGACTGCCGACGTTCAGCCGGGCGTAGCCGGTCGGCGCGGCCATGTGCGGATCCGGTGGCCTTTGCCACGAAAGCCAGTCGCGCTGCCACTGCACGTGCCGCTCGGCGCTCCACGTCCGGTCCACGGCGGCGAGCGCCTTCTCCAGCAGCGACGCCCAGGAGCTGCCGTTCGCGGACTGATCGGCGTAGGCGGTCACGCCGTTGTAGCCGGGCCGGAGCGGCACGTCCGGCTGCACGGTGATCCGCAGTCGCCGGCCCGTCGGGTTGATCGCGTTACCGAGCAGGGTGCTCTCGTGCAGCAACACGTCGACGGTGCCGTCCGGGTTGGGCTGGAAGAGCTTGGCGATCACGTCGGGCCGGTAACCGGCGACGGCGGCAGCGCTGGCCAGCATCCCGCAGTCCCCGAGCAAGCCCTGCCGCACCTGCTCGCGGCGAGGCGGTCCGTCGAAGAGCGGCGCCGGCTGCCCGGTCCGCGCGTCGTGCGCCTGGCCGTACTCGGGGACGACCTGGTTCTTCTTCGGGGCCGGCAGCGTGACGTGGTCGGCGACCACCGCGGTCTCGTGGGCCGTGACCGTCGCTTCGACCTCCACGTCCAGCGGCGGTGCGCCGGGCACCAACGAGTGCAACGCCCGGGCAAGTACGTCCGGCACCAGGGCCAGCACCCGGGCAGTCGTCAGGTAGTGGAAGTCGTGCGTGTTCAGCGCCGCCACGGCGGCGGGGTTCGCGCCGTACTCGGCTCGGTACGCGACCCGGGTGCGAACCCGATCCTCGGCCAGCAGCGACTGCCGCCCCACCTCCGTACCCAGGTCGAAGGCCGCCGTCGACTCCGCCAGTTTCATCTCCGGTGCGCCGTCGAGCACGTACGGGCGCAGGTCGAACCGGCCGGTCAGGTCGACGTACACGCCCTCGGCGGCGATCCGGTCGGCGAGCTGCGGATCCGCCTGCCGGATCAGGTCCAGCTGGGCCGGCGGCAGGCCGATGATCTGCCCGGCGCAGGCCGGCATCCGCGGCAGGCTCGACTGCGCCTGCTCGCCCTGAATGGCCAACTCTCGCAGCCGGGCATCCACCACGTCGGCCGCGGGCACCGTGAAGTCCGGCGCCAGCCGGGACCGGTAGTCGATCGCGCGGAAGCGCTCGACGAGGCTCGACGGAGCACCGCGGAGCACTCCGGCGATCGAGTCCGGGCGCACCAGCGGCACACTCAACTGCATCAGGTGCATCGCCACGTCGCCGGGGAGGACGCCCCAGCGGGCATGCGAGTCCGGGGTGCCCAGGCGCAGCCCGAGGTGCTCGGCCAGGGCGTCGATCTCGGTCCGGAGGGTGAGCCGGGCCGCCGGATCCGCGCCGGCGTACGACGCGGCGAGGACCCGCAGCTCGGCCAGCCGACCCTGGTCCTGGGCGGTCAGGCCGGCGGGGTCGATCGGCCCGTCGCGGTGGTCCACGTCCAGCTGACCGACCAGTGCCTGGCCGGTGTCGTGCAGCGCCACCAGCTCCGCCACCTCGTGCGCCAGCGCGCGGGTGACCGCGGCGTCAGTCGCCCGGTCCGACACGGTGAGTGTGAACGAGCCGTCGAGGTTCCGCACCGTCTGGGCCACCGCGCCGGCGGCGAGCGGGCCGGCCGCCACCCGCACCGACAGCGGGTCCAGGCCGCTCACCCGCACCTCGAAACGATCCGCGGTGACCGCGACGATCTGGTGGGCCCGTACGGCCGCCGTCACGGTGGGCAGCGCGGCCCGGGCCGCGTCCACCACCGCGATGGCGTCGGCCGCCGGCCGACCCAGCCCGTTGAACGACGAGCCCGGCACCGCCGGGGTCGCGGTACGGGCCAGCTCGACGTGCGCGTACCAGGGGCTCATCAGGTCGAGGAAGGCGCGCATCGGCATCGGTGTGGGGTGGCTGCTGTTCCAGGGATTACGCAGCTGCACCTCACCGTTGGCGATACTCACCACCTCGTAGGCGTGTCCGGCGTACAGGCCGTGTGGAAGCTTCCCGGTCGGGTACGTCGACGCCGATCGCGTGCCGGTGATCACCGGACTGCCGGCGGCCAACAGCTCCGCCAGCCGCGCCTCGGCGACGGCCTCCTGACCGGGCGTGGTGTCCAGCTGGTTGACCGACGTCGGCAGGCCGGTCAGTTGGCTGAGCAGCTCCGCCTGCGCCAACCGCGAGCTGCCGTTGTTGAGTCGCGCATAGCCGAGCGGGGCAGCCTGGGTGTCGTTCACGCCGGGTTGGTTGGTCCACTGCTGCTGCCACTGGTCGTGGCGGTCCTGCGTCCAGGTTCGGTCGACCGCGGCGATTGCCTTCTCCAGCAGCGACGCCCAGGCCACGCCCACCGTCGACTGGTCCGCGTACGCCGTGCGGCCGTTCGGGCCAGGTCGCTGCGGCCCGTCCGGGCCGGGGTGCAGCGGCACGTCCGGCTGGACGGTGATCCGCAGCCGCCGCCCGGTCGGCGTCACCGACGAGCCGGGCAGGCTGGTCTCGTGCAGCAGCACGTCCACCGTGCCGTCCGAGTTGACGTGGAACAGGTCGGCGAGCGCGGCGGGCACCTGGCCGGCCACCGCGCCGATCACCGCGATCATGCCGCAGTCGCCGAGCATGCCCTGCTGCACGTCCTCGCGCTTGGGCGGCCCGTCGAACAGCGGCGGCGGCTGGCCGGTCCGACTGTCGAGCGCCGGCCCGTACACCACGCCCGGTTTGCCCGCCTCCGCGGCCGGCAGGGTGACCCGGTCGGCGACCACGGCGGTCTCGGCCGGGCCTACGGCGACTGTGGTCTCCGCGGTCGTCGCCTCGGCGATCGGGCTGAACCCGCGCAACACCTGGGTCAGCGCATCCGGCACCAGACCCATCACCCGACCCGAGCCCAGGTAGTGGAAATCGTGGGTGGCGAGCAGCGAGACCGACCGGCCGCCGGTGTGACCGCGCAACGCGGCGCGTGCCCGGACCCGGTCCTCGACCAGCAGCGCCTGCCGGCCATCCGGCGTCCCCAGGTCGAACGCCGGTCGGGCGTCACCCACGTTGATCTCGGGCTGACTGTCCACCGCGTACGGTCTCAGGTCGAACTGACCGGTCAAATCGACGTACACGCCCTGGGCGGCGATCTGGTCGGCGAGTTGCGGATCCACCTGCCGGATCAGGTCCAGTTGGGCCGGCGGCATGGCGATGATCTGTCCTGCGTACGCGGGCATCCGGGGCAGGCTGGTCTGGGCCTGCTCACCCTGCACCGCCAGCTCGCGCAGCCGCGCGTCGAGCTCGCTGGCCGCCGGCACCTGGAAGTCCGGGGCAAGCCGGGCCCGGTAGTCGATCATCCGGAACCGCTCGACGTCGGTGAGCGTCGGGCTGCCCTTCAGCACCGCGGCGACCGCTTCGGGTGTCACCGACGGCACGCTCAGTCGCATCAGGTGCGCCAACGCGTCAGACGGTAGGGCAGCCCATCGCGCGCGTGCGGCCGGATCACCCACGCGCAGGCCGAGATGGTCGACGAGGGCGTCGATCTCGGCCCGCACGGCGAGGCGGGTGGCCTGGTCGCCGGTCTCGTACTCGGCGGCGAGCTGGCGGATCTCGGCCATCCGACCCCGGTCGTGCGCGGTGAGCCCGGCCGGGTCGATCAGCCCTTCGACGTTGCCCGGGTCGAGCGGCCCGACCAGGGCCTGCCCGGCCTCGTGCAGGGCCACCAGTTCCGCGACCTCGTGCGCGAGCGCCCGGGCGACCACTCCGTCCACGGCCCGGTCCGAGACGGTCACCGTGAACGAGCCGTCCGGGTTGCGCGTCGACTGGGCCACCACTCCGTCGGTCAGTGAGCCGACGGTCAGTTGCACCCGCAGCGGATTCAGGCCGGCCGCGCGCACCTCGAAGGTGTCCGGCCCGACCGCGGTGACCTCGTTCACCCCGGCGAACGTGGCTACCTGCGGCATCGCGGCGCGGGCAGTGTCCAGCACCGCCGCCGGGTCGGCCGTCGGGCGCCCCAGACCGTGGAAGCCCGAGTTCGGTACGGCCGCAGCAGTGATCCGCCCCGAGTCGGTGCCGGGGTCGCCGTTGCCGGCGGGGTCCGTGGGGTTATCCGGGTTGCCGCCGCTCTCCGGGTTGGTCGCGGCCGGGTCGGTCCGACCATTGTCGGCGGTGCCCAGGAGGCGGGACAGCAGGCCGTTGCGGCGGTGGGTCTCCGCCAGCCGCTCGGCCAACCGGTCGGTGGCCACCTCGGCGGCGGCCAGCCGGCCCTCGACCCGGTCGGCCGCCTGTTCCAGCTCGGCGACCGGCTCGTTCAGTCGATCAATGACCTGGTCGACCCGATTCGCGGCATCCCGGGCGTCGCTACGCCCGTCGAACCGGGTACGCACATCGTCGGCGGCGAGGCCCTGCCGCTTGGCGTGCCACTTCGCCAACCCGATCACCGGCGCGGCGGCTACCGCGGCGATGGGGATCACCGGTGCCAGCGGACTGGCCACCGCGAATGCGATCGCGGTCGCCGCACCAGCGGTCGCGGCGGTGGTCAGCACGCTCGACACGAGGTAGGTCCGCAGTCGGGGAATGCCCGCGGGACGAGCGTCCTCGGCGGATCGCCGCTCGCCCCGGAGCGTCCGGAGCTGCCGCGCCCGGCCCGAGCGGTCGCCACCGAACTCGGCAACCACCTGCTGGGCCTCGGGGGGTAGTTGCGCGACCCGGTCCGGCGCCCCGAGCATGCCCTCCCGCAGACCCAGCCGGTCGATCACCGCGTGCAGCTCGCGCAACGCCGGCTTCAGAGAAACCCGATCAGCGGTACGCACGTGGTGCGCGGCCGTCTGCACCTCCCAGGCGTCCGCCCTGCTCAGCGGGTCCGGACCGGCCCCTTCCTGGTTCTGGTCTGGGGCGGTGGCCGCCGAATCCGGGGCTCCGGTGGCGGCTGCCTGGTCGGCCCCCGCCGTGGGGTCGGTCGAACCGGGCCTGGTGGTGCCGATGCCGGTCTCCGGAGATGTGGTGCCGGGGGCGGTGGTTCGCCCCTGCGCCAGCCGCTCCAGGGTCGCGTTCATCTCGTCGAGGTGCCGCGACGCCGCGTCGAGCTGACCAGCGGCGTCGGTCAGGGTCGTCGTTGACGGGCCGGCGAGTCCTGCCACCCGTGCGGTCGGGTCCATCGCCGGGTTGGGGTTGGCCAGGTCCCAGGTCCGTCGAGCGTCCTTGAACCGGGCCTCGACACGCTTGAGCAGCAGGTCGCGGAGCGGCCCGAGGAGACCGCCGGCCAGCATGTTGCCCGGTCCGGCCCCGGCGGCCACCTGAAGTGCCTGGGCCACCCCGACCGTCGTACCGGCCTGAATCAGTGGTCCGGGTGTCTGCTCGACCGCGTACACACCGAGGTTCGGCACGTTGCTCGGCCGTGCGGTGCTGTCCGTCGCCTGTGCCGGCGTGCGGGTGAGCCGCTGCGTCGCCCGGTCGGTCAGGCTCGGACGACCATGCCGCTCGACCACCGGCCGCAGCTCCGCCGGCACCAGCTCACGGCGCTGGTCCACGCCCGGCGTACCCTCGCGCAGGCCGAGCTGGTCGACCAGGACCCGCAGTTGCCGGGCCACCGACGGGCGGGCCAGCGGGCCTGCGGCCGCGTGCCGTGCGGCGAGCTCGGCGAGCCGTTGCAGGGCTGGCGTGCGTGGATCGGCCGACGGAGCCGCGCTCGGACCGGTCGACGTCGCCGGGTCGGTGGACGAACGCGGCGCAGGGATGGTGGCGTTCGGCGGGGCCAGCCCGGCCCAGGCCGGATTGCCGAAGAGCAGGTTGCGGAACGAGTCGGCGACGCCGTTGCGTCGCTGCGACTCGGCGAGCCGGCGTTCCACGTCGGCGAGGCGCTGCGCCAGGTCGGCCGTGCGCTGCACGGCGGCGGCGGCGCGAGCGTCCACCGCGCCGATCGGGTCGACGAGCGCCTCGGTCGCCTGCGACAGCAGCGCCTCCGCCGGCAGCGCCGGATGTTCTGCGTCCCAGGTGTCCCGGGCGTCCTTGGCGGCGGCCTCCTTGCGGGCGACCACCGGGTCGACCGCCACGCCGGTCGCCGCTGCAGCGAGCGCGCCCACGATGCCGGACCAGCCGAGTTGCAGCTGGCCGAGGATGTCACCGACCCCCACGATGGTGGCGGCCGTCAACAGGTTCGGGGCGTTCTCCGTCACCGACATCCACCACGGCGCGACCTTGCCCGGCCGCTGACCATCGGCCGGGTGGCGGTCGACCACGGCCCGGGCCCGGTCCCGCACCGCCGCCGTCCGCGAGCCACCGAACCGGTCGACGAGCGGCCGCACGTCGGCCGGCACCAGGTCCCGGCGCTGCTGGACACCGGGCGTCCCCTGCCGCAGCCCGAGGCTGTCCAGCAGCGCCCTGACCTCCCGGCCGGCGCCGAGCCGCGCCCATGGCCGCGCCCCGTCGTGCCGGGCGACGAGACTGCGCAACTCGGCAAGTCGGCCCTGCTCGTGCGGGGTCAGCCCGACACGTGACGGACCGCCGTGGCCGGCGGGCGACGTCGTACCGTTGCCGGGGTCTTGGCCGGTGGCCGCCGATGGGTCTGCGCCGACCGCCGGGCGCTGGGGGGGCCGGCCCACCAGCCGGTACCGGCGCTCGCCCTGCTGCAACTGCTCCTGGACGGCCCTGAGCTGCTCACCGAGCCCGGTCACCGCCTCGCCCAGCTCCTGGACCGCCGGGCTCGCGTCCCCGGTCTGGGCCGCGAGCGCCTCCGCGGTGGTGGTGTCCGTCTCCGCGGCGGTACGCGCGTCCTGGCGGGTGTCGTACCGCGCCCGCCGGTCCTCGGCGGCCAGGCCGGACCGCTTCGCCAGCCACTTCGCCGGGCCGGTGGCGACGGCTCCGACGACCGCGCCGGCGCCCAGCATCAGGGCGAGCTCCGGCCGCCCTCCGGCATCCAGGGTGAGCTTCGTCGCCAGCGCGACCAGGATCGAGTTCACGGTGAAATGCGTGGCCAGGTACGTCCTCATCCGCGGCAGGCCGACCGGGCGGCCGTTCGCTTCCGGCAGGGCGGTGCGGCGCTCGGCTCGCACTCTGGAACGCTCGCTCGTCCACGTCGAACGGTGGCTTGTCGCGTCGGCCAGCGCGGCCCGCACGTCGGCCGGCAGGGCGGCCATTTTCTGCTCGGAACCGAGCATCCCGTCACGCAGACCCAACCGGTCCACGATGGCGGCCAACTCCCGCCGCACCGCCGTCCGGGACGACGCGTTGGCGATCTCGACCTGGTGCGCGGCCGTCACCAGCTCGGCCACGTCGGCGGGGCTGAGCGGCGTCACGACCGGTGCGCCGTCCGCCAGTGGCTGACCGAGGGCAGCCAGTTCGGCCACCTCGTGGGCCACCGCACGATCGATCACCGCGTCGGCCGCCCGGTCGGAGACCGTCACCACGGCCGTACCGTCGGTGTCGAACGCGCTGGCCGCGACTGCGCGGTCGGCCACCGGCCCGCTGTCCACCCGGAGGTTGAACTGGCTACCGTCAGCGCGGGTGACCTGGTACGTCCCGTCGGCCAGGGCGGTCACGGCCTGCACACCGGCGTGCGCGGCCACACCGGGTAGCGCTGCCCGCGCCCGGTCCAGGACGGCGTCGGGATCGGCCTGTGCCCGTCCCTCGCCATGGAAGGCAGTGCCGGGCACCGCGCTCGCGGTGATCGGCCCGTCGGTCGCCGCGTTGGCGTCGGTGGGCGCGTCGGTGCTGCCCGGGGTCGCCGGTTGCGCGGTGTCGGTGTCGGTGTCGGTGTCGGTGTCGACGGTAGGCGCGGTCGTGTCGGTGTCGCTGTCGACGGCAGGCGCGGTCGTGTCGGTGTCGGCAGCGGTTGGGGTCAGTCCGGCTGGGCCAGTTTCGGCCACACCTGCCGGCCGGTTACCCGACCCTCCCGGCGTGCCGCCGCGTACCGCTTCATCACCAGGGGTGGCGGCAGGCTGGAGTGGGCCGTCACCACTCCCGTCTCGTCGATGATGAAGACCCCCTGGCCCAGATGCCTGCCCTGCGCTCGTTGCTGTGGCGAGAGGGTCTCCTGAGCCGCCCAGCCGAACTCGAACGGGATCACCGCCACCGGGTTGCTGGTCCCCAGTAGGCGGGTTATCAGTTGCCTGGCTTCCTCTTTGGTCATCGCCATCGCTCGGCTCCACCTCCATCGACCATAGGTCGTACGTCCCATCAACGTAGTCTCCGGGCAGCGCCTCCGAGATGGTGTCGCCGCTCTGCGGATCCCACCAGACCGGCCCGTCCGCACCCTCCGGAAACACGATCAGGAAGGCGTGTTGCGCGGCCCCGAGCACGTTGCCGTCCTCGTCGAGCGCGGGTTCACCGGTGTTCTCGTCGAAGGCGAGCCACTCGACGACCACGACCGCCGCTGCCCCTGGGCCGGCGTCCCGAATCCGCTGGTAGAGCGCTGCGTACCGATCGGCAACTGCTGCAGCGCGTTCAGCGGGAGCCGACGGCATCGCGTCGCTGTCGCCGGTCCACTCGCCGCCGATCCAACTCTCCACCCGGCCGAAGCCGTCCAGTTCACCGGTCTCAGTGTCGAGGGAGCCATCTTCGAGCTGGTCCGGCCAGCGCGGAAGGGCTACCTGGGGATCGCCCAGGAAGCTGGCCAGCGCAGCCAACGCGCAATCGATGCAGTTGTTGCTCCGGCCAGGCTGGCCAGGGCCACCGTCGTTGATCAGCTGGCCGTATGGGTGGACGGACGGATCCCTGAGGGTGGCGTACCCGTCGGGAGTCAAGAGGCTGTCGGCGACATCGTCCTGGAATTGGGGATCCTCGAGCTGCGTCAGCTCGTCCGGCCCGAAACGCCTGGTGTCCGGCATCGGCCAGCCCCGCATGTCCGGGTAACCCTCGGCCTGGTCGTCCCCGGACAAATCTTCGACAGTCTGCTCGCCGGCCGTCTCCTCGGCCAAAGCGTCGTCAACGGTCAGGTCCCCTGGCGGCAGATCTCCGTCAACTCCGCTTCCGTCGGCAGCGGGACCGTCGTGAAGTGGGCCGTCTCCCTCTCGGCCGTGGCCCGGTCGACCGCTCTTGTCAGATGGCGTTCCGGGTTCGCGTACAGGATCGCCGTCGCCACGTCCGGCCTGAAGGTCCACGCTTTGGGTGGACGGTCCCAGATCACGGCCTTCGTCGGTCCGCTGCTCCGGAGCAGCGCGATCAGGTTGACCGGCACTTCCGGATTGTCCGGGCGGAACAACAGGTGGTATCGGAAGTTGGGTTCGGCCATCGGTGCTCCCCAGGGAGGCGGGATCGAAGCCGGGCAGGTCGGAGGCATCCAACCCGCGCTCGGCGAGGGCTTCCTGGAATGTACGGCCCTGTGCGGCCAACTCGGCGGTGTACTCCTGCAAGAGGTCCGCCTGGGTCGGCTTGGCAGCCCAGGCCGCGAAGCTCGTGTCCTTCGGCGTACCGAATCGATCCGGTCGACTGTCCGTGCCCCCGGGCATGGACGCTGCCGCACCGTTCGCCTTGTTGATCGCCAGGATGTCGAGGTACGCGTGGACCTGGTCGACGGCAGGTGATGCGGGATCCCGCATCACCTCGTACGGTATGTGGGTCTGATTGCCGATCGCGTAACTGGTCGCGGTCGGGAACTGCAGCTCGAAGGTACGGCCGTTCGGGGACACGAGCGTGCAGTTCAGTCCGAAGAACCGGTTACCGGGATGCCAGAAGTTTTTCAGGTCGGTGACCTGATAGCCGTTGGTCTCCAGGCTGCTGAGCAGTTGGTCGACAGCCGGACCGTACGCCTCGGACTCCGGACCGCGAACCGAGAAACGCACGATGTCATTGACGGTTTGCAGCGCGCTTTCCAGGTCATGACCCATGGGCTCAAGTTCGGTGCGGAACTTGCGGGCGAGCGATTCCGCAGGCTTGACCCGGTTGCCCTCGCCCAGGGTCCGCAGCGCATTCTCGCCGGTCAGTCCGAGTTGCTCGTTCACCTCGGCGGCGACGCCCTGCATGTCGACGAGGATCTGGTTGGCATCCTGCAGGGCAGCAGCGACGGCCTCGACCAACGTCGTCTGGTCGGTGTCGGACAACCCGCTCAGGTACTCGCTGTCTGTCGTTCCCGTCGAATCCGGCGCGGCCGAGGGGTCGTTGGCGCTCATCTCGGAAGCCGGATCCGTCGGCGCCGTGGAGTGCGGCGGCACCGGGTCCGGTCCGGCTGCCGGCGCGTCGGTGCCGGTCCGGTCGACTGCCGGCGTGATCGGGTCACCCTCGGCGTCGAGCGTGATCGACCACACATTGTCGACGCTGTGGATCGGGTCCGTGTCGGAGACCTCTCCCGTCTGAGCGTCGACCCAGACGATCGTGCCCTGGTGGTTCACCGCGTTCCAGGTGTGCGCTCGGCCGTTGGCGTCCGCGGGTGCGGTGATGATGAGGGCAGCCGAGCCGTGACCGGCCTCCCGCAGAGCAGCGGCGACATCGGCCAGCCCGGCCGGTCCGGTGCCACGGTGGCTGAAGGGGGTGCGCAACGCCTGTTCCTGCCGTGCGGTGCTGTTGCTCTCGACGCTCCCCGGGACCGCCACGGCCGCTGCCACCTCGGGCCGGCCGAACCAGGTGGACAAGAAGGAAAGACCAGCATCGGCGCAGTTCCGCGCCCGACCGGAGACCGTTGGGCCGCCGTCGTTGAGCAGGCGTGCCCATATGCCCTTGGTGGGATCGGGATGCACTTCCGGGCGGCCGGTCTCCGGGTCGCGGGGCACGGCATCGTCGAGTGTCTGCTGGTCGGCCGGGTCCGGCGGGACCAGGCCCTGGGGATCCCCGTACGGACGAGCGTCGCTCAGCGGTCGCCCGGTGCCCACCATCCCGGGGACCGATGGCTGGTAGTTCGCTGGCGACCGCTCCGGATCTTCGATCGCCTTGATGTCGAACTGCGGCAGGAAATGCCTACAGGATCGACACGGCGGACGATAGTGGCCCAGGTCGTACTCGACGCCTTCCTCGAGAGCAGACTTGATCTGATGGGTGACGATTCTTGCGCCTTTAAGACCATCTGACGCGTACTGCTCGAAGGTGCCCGGCTCACCGGCCTCCCGCCACTGTTGTTCGAGCCGGTAGAGCTGGTCCGAAACCAGGGCGACCTCGGCGCAGTTGCCGTGGCCAGCGCCTTTTCCGGTGCCCAAGGCCACCTTGGTCCGAGCGAGTGCGGCCTGAGCGAGCGGGTGCACCGCCGGCTGGGTGGCCGGCTTGGTGCTCTTATTGCCCTGCATGCTGGTGTGGGTGGTGATGTCGCCGTTCGGCATCATCAGCGCGCCCGCCATGCCCGGCATCTTGGTCTTGGAAATCGTCTTGGCCTTGATGGCCGTCCGGACTGTCTCTGCCAACGTCCGGGACGCCTCGATGAGCATCCGTTCAGCGTCCGGGCCGTTCGGATCACCGGGGACGGTGATCGGGTCGAGGTGCCAGCTGTGGGTGCCCTTTCCGGTCGGGCCCTCGGAGCGCTTCAGCGTCGCCGGGTCCACCGTCCCGGTGTTGGCATTTGGCCCGGTCGGAGTACCCGTGGTCGGGTCGGTGGTGCTGGTCGAACCAGGGACGACGATCACCACGCCGTCGCCGGGAGTCCGCTGGGCGGGAACCGGGTCCGTCGTCGCATCGGTGCTGGCGTCCGGGTCGGCCGTCGGGTCCGGCGTGTTCGACGGGTTGGCGTCACCGCTCGTCTCCGGAACAGCCGGCACGGCATCCGGCCGAGTCGAACCGTCCAGCACCGCATCCGGCCGAGTCGACCCATCCGGCGCGGCGGCAACGTCCGTGGGCCCGACCCCGACAACAGGGGTATGCCCGTCGGGCCGTCCCGACGGACTGGTCTCGCTGGTGCCGGGCTGGTTGGTCTCCGCTTGCTGCACCGGTGTGCCCGGCTGGTTCGTCGTGCCCTGAGTGGTGCTGCCGTCCGGCACGGTGTTTGTCGTCGGGGCACTTGTCGAAGGCGTGGTGGCGGGGGTGAGCGAGATGGAGCCGGCCGAGTTCGCCACCGTCGGGTTGACCGTCGGAGTCGGGCGGCCGGTGGCCGGCTGGGTGTTCGTGCCAGTGTTGGTCGCCTGTGTGGTCTGGGGAGCCGTCGTGGTCTGGCTGCTCGTGCCGGTGGCAGGCGCGTTCGTGGCAGGCGCGTTCGTGGCAGGCGCGTTCGTGGCAGGCGCGTTCGTGGTGGCAGCCGGTTGCGCGGTCGTCGGTGCCGGCGACCCGACTACGGCGGGGTTCGTGGCGGTGCCACCCGTGACCGGCGCCGACGACACGGTGCCCGGTGCAGGTCCGGCGGCCGCGGGGGTGCCCACCGTCGTGCCGGGTACGACCGCGGGTGCCTGGTCGCTGGAGAGCGGGTCATTCGCGGAGTCCGACCTCGTGTTACCCGGCACGGAACTGTCGGGGACCCGCGACGGCGAGCTGTCCACCGTCGAGCCCGACGAGGGTCCACCGGAACTGCTCTCGTTGGTCGTGGACGTGTCGACCTGAGGGCCGCCGGTGGTCGAGGTGTCTGACCCTGCTCTGCCACCACCGGACGTGTCGCCGTCGACGCCACCAGCCGAGTTGCCGGAATCCACGCCGGCGTTCGTGTCCGCCGCGGGAGGGACAGCGGTTTCGGTATCGGGTCCGGTGCCCGGGGCGGCGCTGGCGTCGGAGTCTGTCCCCGCACCGGAACTGACATCGGCTGCCTGGTCGGCAACCGGACCAGCGGCGGGCGCCTCGGCGGCGACCGGGGTGCCGGTGGCCGGCGAACCGGCGGTCGCGGCCGGATCGGTGCCCTGACCCGTGCCCGTGCCCGACGGGTCGGACGTGTCCGCGACCGGCGGAGCGCCGGCATCGACGGTCGGTGGGGCGAGTGAGATCGATCCGGACCCGGTGTTCGGCGCGTTGCTCGGGCCGGCATCGGTGCTGCCGTCGCCCTGGCTGCTGTCGCTCGAACCGCTGCCCGAACCCGAGCCGGACCCACTGCCCGAACCCGAGCCACTCTCCGCACCCGACCCACTGCCCGAACCCGATCCACTGCCCGAGCCCGACCCGCTGCCCGAACCCGAGCCCGAGCCACTCTCCGCACCCGACCCACTGCCCGAACCTGAACCACTGCCCGAACCCGACCCACTCCCGGAACCGCTGCCCGAGCCCGTGCCATTGCCCGTGCCGCCGAGGTTGCCGAGGTCCGCTTCGCCAACGGTCGGGTCTCCGGTGCCCGTGCCGGTCCCGTTGCCGGTTCCGGTGCCGTTGCCCGTCGCGGCGCCGGGGTCGAAGCCGGCGAGTCTGTTGTGCAAATTCGCCAGGCCGGCGCCGGCATTGCTGCCCGCCAAGGTGGCGCCGCCGCGACCGGCACCGCTGCTGAAGCCACCGAGGAACGCGTCGCCCCCGGGCATGCTCCACTGACCGGACATGGTGCCGTTGGCCAGGACGCTGGCGGCTGGTGAGATGACGGCGTTCTGCGCACCGGCCGCGAGCGAGTTACCTCCCCAGCGGACGAGCCCGGCGCCACGGAAGTTCATCGCGGGCGGGCTGAACGAGATCGGCATCCGCGGCGCCACATTGTTGCGGGCGAAGCGGGTGCCGGCGTTCAGGCCGGTGCCGAGGACCGCGCCGAAGGCGCCGCCGACACCCGCGGTGGCGGTGCGGCGGACGTCCCACTCCGTCCGCGTGCCGTTCTTCATCTGGTAGGCCTGAGCGCCGATGTCGATGATGAGTTCCTCACCGACCTCCTCGGCAAGCTCGAGGGCGAACCGTCGCCCGGCGTTGCGCAGCGTCTCGCTGGTGACGCGCCGGGTGATCTGGGTGCCTGCGGTACGCAGGGCCGCCTGCATCCCGGCGCGGGTGAGGAGTTGCCGGCCCATCTGCGCGATCAGCCGCCGGAACGCGATAGTCACCGCATGCCGCCCGGCGGCGAGGATGCCCGGGATCGCTCCGGCCGAGACCCCACCCAACCAGGCCATCAGCAGAGCCACGAAGACCGCGATCACGGTGATGATGACGGCGATGAGGACTGTCAGTTTGGCGTACTCGATCTCCATGGCCGCGTTGTCGCAACCGCTGGCGAAGGCGGACGCGGCCTCCTGCATCAGCGGCAGGCCGGAGCCCGGATCGACGCCGATCTGGTTCCAGAGCTGCCCGAAGGCGCCGCCGGCGCCGCCACCCCAGTTCTGGAGGATCTTCATGGCGGCCGGGTCCGCGTCGGCAAGGGCGTCGCCTATCGCCTTGGCCAGGCCCTCCCACGCGTCGGCGAGGTCGCGCATGCGGTCCTCGTCACCGGTCGGCCATGCCTCACCGGCACTGGCCCAGCAGACGGCGTCCCAGACCCACGTGTATTCGCCGAGCATGCCCCTGGGATTTGGTACCGCCACCCGCTCTGCCCCTCTGTCCTCACCAGACCGCTCGGAGGTCGGACGTTACTTACCGTCGCCGCCGAACCACTTGTCGACCATGTCGTCGACCTCGACCGTGCCATCGACGGCGCTGAGGACGTCCGGTCCCAGCACCTTGATCAGGTCCACGATGGCCTTGCCCCCACTCAGGACGTTGGTGGCGGGGGCTTTGTCGCCACCCTCCAGGTAGTGCTTGTTGAAGCCTTGGCCCGGCTCGTCGGTGCCCCAGGGGGCGGAGGCGTTCAACGACGAGATAGTGGCGGCGTGCTGCGCCCAACGGCTGGCCAGTGTCGCGCCGGCGACGCCGAGCCGCTGGGCACCAGCCCGGGCGGCGTCGGGCTTGAGGAAAGTCTCGTCTGCGTCGGTCATCGGTCGTCCTCCCGTGGAAGTTCGCTGTCCAGCTGACGGAAGATGCCGTCCAGGTCGTGGCCCATGTACGCCTGGAACTGGCTGTCCGGCACGAAGGGCCGCATCAGCTCTTCGACCTCGGTCATCGCCTTCTCGGTGGCCCTCCGGATCGTCTCCGTGACGGTGGCGGAGAGTTCCTTCGAGTTTGGCCGGCGGTAGATGCGCGGGTCGAACTCCACCTTGACCACCTGACCACGCGGGCCGACCGTCACCGAGACGAAGCCGTCCTCGGAGGTGACGGTGGCGTTCACTGCCTTGAGCCGCTGCTGAAGGTCACCCACGCCCGAGCGCATCCGCTCGAACTGGGCCATCAGCTCGTCGGCCCGAGCGCGCAGTCCTTGCGTGTCCATGGCGTCCTCCCCCTGCACGTCCACGTGCCGCCGCAACCCGCCAACGGCGTGACACCTCGACCATACTGAATCGACGCGACATCGGGGATCCGGTAATCGTCCGAGGATCGTTACGATGCACCGGCGCCGTAGTGACGGGAGGTGAGCGCGGAATGGGTCTCGACCGTCGTACGTCCGCCGCTGCTCTGGTGGTGGCGCTGATGGGTTCGACAATCCTCGGCGTGCCGGTTCGGGCTGTCGCGGCCCCGGCGATCTGCAAGAACCCGAGCGATCCGGGTCAGGTCATCAGCGAGACGCCATGGCACCAGCGGTGGCTCGCGCCGCAACGGGTGTGGCCCTTCAGCACCGGCGTCAACGTCAAGGTGGCCGTCATCGACTCCGGCACCGACGACACCCACCCGCAGCTGAGCGGCAGGGTGGCCACCGGCTTCGATTCCCTGCGTGGGACACCCGGTGGCAACGTCGACTGTGTCTCGCACGGCACCGCGGTCGCCAGCCTCATCGCCGCCCGCCCGCAGAACGGCGTCGGCTTCCACGGCCTGGCCCCGGA
Source organism: Micromonospora sp. NPDC085948 (assembly GCF_040686315.1). NCBI lineage: Bacteria > Bacillati > Actinomycetota > Actinomycetes > Micromonosporales > Micromonosporaceae > Micromonospora > Micromonospora sp. NPDC085948. Next base: position 885,607 of record NZ_JBFBJW010000001.1, read on the forward strand.
CGCAACGATCATCCCGATCCGGGTCAGCGAACGCGCCGGCAACGAGGGCGAGGAGGCGCGGGGTCAGAGTGTCTCCGCGGAGGTCTTCGCGCAGGCCATCCGCGGGTCGGTCGACGACGGTGCCGCCGTGATCAACATGTCCGTGACGCTCTACCGCCCCGACCCCGCCGTCGAGAGCGCGATCAAGTACGCGCGGGAGCACGACGTCGTGCTGGTCGCCGCTGCCGGCAACCTGCACCAGAACGGTGACCGTCCGGATCCGGTGCCCTACCCCGCCGCCTACGACGGTGTGATCGGGGTCGGCGCCATCGACCAGGAGGGCGTGCGGGTGAAGCAGTCGCAGGTCGGGCCGTACGTCGACCTCGTGGCCCCTGGCGGCGCGGTGGTGGCGGCGACCCGCCTCGCCGGCCACGACGTCTGGAGCGGCACCAGCTTCGCAACCCCGCTGGTGAGCGCAACGGCCGCCCTGATCCGTGCTGCCGAACCCGGCCTGCCCGCAGAGGGGGTCAGCCGCCGTCTCCTCGCGACGGTGGACCCGGCGCGTGGTGGCCCCGGGGAGGGCTACGGGCGTGGCCTGCTGAATCCGTACCGGGCGGTGACCGAACGGCTGACCAATGACGCGCCGGTTGCCCAACCCCCGATGCCCGACCCGTCGTTCGACGCGGCGGCGCAGGAGCGTTCGGAGCGGTGGAGCGTCTTCGGCCGGGTGGCCCTCTGGGTCGGGCTGCTGGTCGCAGTGATCGCGCTCGCCATCGGCGCGATGGCCTCCTTGCTGCCGCGCGGACGCCGGTTGCGGTGGCGACCGACCCGGCCGGCGGCCCCGCCGACTCCGGTCGGCGAGATCGACGAGCCCGAAGAGTTGTTCTTCCGGGTGCCCACCTCGCTGCCCCGCGGCTGACGGCCCGCCCGAGGCCGACACGCATCGTCACGACGCCCGGCAGTCGCGGCACAGACGACAGTGCGAACGACGATGGCCCGGCACGCGGCCGGGCCATCGCTTCGTACGGTCGGGCTCAGTCGCCGAACTTCGCCCGGTTCGCGGCCTCACGGGCCTGCATCCTGGCCGCCGACTCGCGCAGCGTCTTCTCGATGCGCCCGAGCAGGTCACGAAGGTCGTTCGCCGCCGCCTCCCAGTCGCTCTGCCGACGGAAGTACGCCTCGCGGGCGTCACCGTCCCAGGTAGCGAGCAGCGGCGCGATGCCCGACTTGAGCCCTTCGAGCTCACCCGTCACATTCCGCACGGCACCGCCGCAGCTGTCCGCGGCAGCGTTCAGTGCACCGAAGTTGTAACGAATTTCCATTTCGGAACTCCTCCCCCGTCAGAGCTTGAGCGCTGCGGTGATCTGACCGGCAGAAGCGCCGGCAGAGGTCATCTCGGACCGGAGCTCGTCGTCACTGACGTCGTAGTCCTTACCGGCGGACCCGACGGCCTCGGCGATCGCCCGCAGCGCCACGTTCAACCGGGCCATGTCCTCGTCGAACTTCGTCCGAACCTCCTGGAAGGAGCCGGCAGCGGCACCCTTCCACTGGTCGTACAGCGGTGCGAGCTGGTCCATCAGCTGGTTCAGGTTACCGGTGAGCCGATCCGCGACGGCATCTACGTCGCCCTCGGTCTTCACCATCAAGCCGGTGTCGGTACCCATCGACATGGTGAGTCACCCCCGTCCTCATCGATAGCCCCCCATCGCCGGGGGCAGCCTCTATTGTGGCGCTGACGCGCCATTGCTCTACGAACGGTAACGGGTCATGTCCAGCCCGCGCTAGGCCGGCCGCATTCAGACTCGCAACTACCTCCACTGTGGCAGCACCGGTCACTCCGGGTCCAGTGCCCGCTTCGCGTTGGTTGGGTCGAGCGCCGGGCCGGCCGGAAGCCGGACGACCAGACTCGCGGGCAGTTCGACGGGTCGCGCACCGCGGTAGCCGAGCATCTCCGACACCTCCTTCGACGCCAGCGGATACCGGTAGCCCAGGTCGGTCACCAGGCTCAGGGTGCCCGTCGTGATCTCCGGTGACGCCATGGCGGCAACCAGGACGCCGTACCCCGGCTCGATGACCACCCGGTCGGCGAGCGGGATGCCGTCGCCGGTCTGCTCGGCGGTGCGTACCGGCTCCTTCACCGGCTGCACCTGCGCGTCCAACAGCAGGGTCGGCTCATCCTGCCCCGGACGGTAGGCGGCGCAGATCGCCGGTTGATCACCGGTCAGCCGGGCGATGTCGGGGCGTTCGCCGGGTGCGCGGTGCCGCCCCTCGGCCGGAGGCGGCGCCTTGGGGGCCGCCGCGGCGGCCCCGGCCCCGAGCGTCAGGGCCTGAGGAGCCGACTCGCCCTGGTAGGACTGCCGTGTCTCCGGGTCCGCGAGCAGCACGTCTGCCTGCAGCGGAGTCAGCGGACGCAGCCGGTCGCGGTTGGCGAGGTAGTACTGACGGCTGCCGTTCTGACTCTGCACGACGAAGATCTGGCCGACCCGGGCGTCCTGCAGTGCGGCCGACGACTCGCCGCGGCCAGCCACGTCCTCGGAGCCGATCGGCTCACCGGCGGGCAACGCGTTCAGCCACGCCCCGCCAACCTCGACCACCGGTTCCGCGGTCATGGTCAGTCCTTCGAGGACGACCGCCTGGTTGCGGATCTCGTACCGGTGGTCGTGCCAGACCAGGTGCAACCGCTTGGTCGTGGTGTCCTTGACCAGCAGCGCCGTGTCGCCCATCTCGCGCCCACCGTTGGGTGCTCTACCGAGGGTGAGCACCGTCGTGGCCACGGTCCCACCCGCCTGGTCCCGCGCCGGCTGGGTGCAGAGCGTCCACGGGCCGGTGAGGATCCGTTTCGGGTCGGGCAGGGCGTCCGGTGCGTTCGGGATGCCGATCCGGGGCCCGCGCGGCGTACCGACAAGTGAGTTGCGGGAGACGGAGATGGTCGGCACCGCCGACCCCATCGCGAGCAGCGCGGACGAGTAGTTGACCACCGGGTGCAGGCGGCCGTCCCGGTAGACGTACCGCGTGCCGGTCTCCTTCTCCAGGATGACCGAGTCGGCCGACTTCCACTTGGTGGCGCCACCGGGGCGGAGCAACCCGTAGACGCCCACCGCGGCGAGGCAGAGCACCGCCACCATGATGCCCGCGAGGCCGGCGCCGCCGAGCCGCCGGAACGGCGCGGCCTCCGGATCAGGCTCGCGCGCCACGAGCGCGGACGTCATCCGCTGGACGAAGAACTGGTACGACTGGACCTGGTCCCGCCGTGACGGCATGGCACCTCCCCCTGGCGTACGGTCGGCACGGACAGGTGCCGGACCGCGGTGCCTACGATAGGCACCGCGTCGACCGCTGTGGTGCCGGCATCCGGCCGGGGCCGGTGACCAGGACGACCACGACGCGAGGAGTTCCGATGATCAGTCGTGACGAGGCACTGGCCCGAGCCCGTGAGTGGGCCGCCGCCGGCCACCCCGGTCCGCCGCCCGAGGTCGACATGTACGAGTTCGACCTCGGCTTCGTCGTCTCCCGCCGCGAACCCCGGCCAGAGCCGACGAACGGGCCACCCCGACCACCGTCGGCCACCGGACAGCCCACAATCGTCATCGACCGGGAGACCGGCGAGCTGTCCGAGTGGCCTTCGCTGGCCGGTGCGTCAATTGCCAAGCGTTACGCGCAGCGCCGCGCCGCCGAGGGCCGCTTCCCGCCGGACGTCCGAGCGGTACTGGACAAGGCCGGCTGGTTCCCCGGCCGCGACATGACCGCCTCCGTCAACAACTGGCTGACCCGCTTCGCCGACAAACTCGACGGCCTGGAGTTCTCCGCCGCCGCACGGGCCGCACTCGTCGAATTCGGCGGGCTACGCCTGCCCCAGTTCGGCGGATTCGGCGAGCCAGAAGAGGGCTACTGGAGCTACATCCACCCCACCCGCGGTGGAGTGCTCGCCGAGGATGCCCGCATCTTCACCGAGGAGTTCGACAACCCCGTCTACCCGCTCGGCAACAACGCCGACGGGCCCTCCGAACTCGTCATCGACGCCCAGGGGCGGGTCTTCATGCTGCACTGGGCCGACGACTTCTTCGTTGGCCCCGACATCGACTCCGCGATCGTCAAGCTCGTCCGCGGTGGCGACATGCCGGAGGCAAGCGACCTCACCTGGGACGAGCCGGCGCCCATGCCCGAATGGTACTCAGACCGCCAGCCCTGATCGAGCAGAGTCGGGTGATCGTCGGACGGGACGCGCAGCGTGGACGACCTCTTCGTCGGCGCCGACGTTCGCGTCAGCCGTTCAGCGCTCGCATGAACGCGTACAGGCCCAGCACGCTGCACGCCACCGGCACCACGGCCAACTGCAGCAGGATGTCGAGGGTGTCCCCGAGACGGGCCAGCCGGGGCGACGGGGCACGACGGCTGTAGGCGAGCCCGGCGCTGACCGAGATCCCGGCCGCGACCACCGCCACCGGAAGCACGGCCAGTACGCGTAGCCCGGTCCCGGCGTCGGCCGCGCCGACCAGGGGCAGCAGGGCCAACCCCACCAGACCCCCGGCGAGCAGCGGCACGCGGTGCCGCACGGTCGGCACCAGCCGGGCCCGCAGCAGGTGACCGAGCGCGACCACACCGGCCAGCAGCAGGGCGGCGACCGAGCCGTGGGCGGTCAGCACGATCAGGCAGCCGACGGTGACCAGGAACGAGCCGAAGATCATGCCGGTAAGGACCTCGTCGGCCCGGGCGGTGGCCTGATAGACCAGCTCGCGCCGGGGCTGCGGCTCGTCGCGCAGCAGGTCCTCGGCGGTGCGCGGCAGCGCCGGCATCGGCATCTTGCCGAGTCGTACGGCGAGCAGCGGCATCGCCGGCAGCAGCAGGGTCACCGCGCTGACCATGATCGCCGCGCCCTGCGCCGCGTCCATCGTGCCGAGGGCGAAGAGGCCGCCGAGCATGCCCCAGAAACCTGCGAAGACCGCCGCGACGAAGACCCGGGTCGCGTCGCCCACCCCGAGGAAACCGAGCAGGCCGGTGAGGAACAGGATGGCGGAACCGAGCAGCACGTGCGGTGCGCCGAGCGCCCAGACGGACTCGCCGGTCCCGATCACCAGGACGCCGCCGACGAAGGCGTAGGGCAGGCCGGCCGCGGCGACCACGGCCCCGGCGAGGGAGTCGGCCATCGCCCGGGACAGCACGATCCCGACCAGCAGCAGCACCCCGGCGGTGCCGAGGGCGATCACGCCGCCGAGCATGCCGGGCTCGTCGGACGTGACGATGACGACCAGGCCGAGCAGCAGCAGCACACCGGCGACGATCAGGCCCGTCAGCCGGGTCGCGAGCGGGCTCCAGGCCACCCCGCGTCGGCGGGCGCCGGCCGCGACGGCCTCCATCAGATCGTCGTACGCCAGCTCCGGCCAGTCGGTGCGGCGCGGCACGAGATGCAGCGTCTCGCCGTCCCGAACGTTCTGTACGGCGAGCGTACGATTGAGGTCCACAGTGGTGCCGTCGGTGCGGCGCAGCATCCAGCCACCGTGTGCCGTCCCGTCCGACGGGTGCTCATCCGCCTGCCGTAGGACGGCGGGGAGCAGCCCGACCAGCGGCAGATGCTCGGGTAGAGCGAGATCAAGCCGCCGGTTGGGGGCGACGACGGCGATGCGCGCGAGTCCGGTTCCGGCCTGGGTGACCACTGACGACCCCTCGAACGAGGAGCGGGCCGACGTGGCCCGCGGCTGTCATGACGAGAGAAGGCTACCTACCATGTGCCATGGCGCGGGCGCCGGTTCGGTCCGGTCGGGTCCGGACCCCAGCGGGGAGGTCTGATAGGTGAGCACGGTCGTCGTGAAACGCCCGGCCCGACAGCCGGAGCCGGAGTACCCGTCCGGCGAGGTCCTGCTGGAGGCGCCACCCGAGGTGCCCGCGCCCAGCGGGCGTGCCTGGGGCCAGATGATGATGATGCTGCCGATGCTCGCTGGTTCGTTCGCGATGGCGCTGATGTTCGCCGGCCGAGGCGGCAGCACCCTCGGTTACGTCACCGGAGGCCTCTTCGGCCTCTCCGCGATCGGCATGCTCGGCTCCCAGCTCACCAACAACTCCGGCGGCCCGAGCAAGCAGGAGATGCTGCAGAAGCGACGCGAGTACATGACGCACCTGTCGCGGCAGCGCCGGCGAGTGCTCAAGACGGTCCAGAAGCAGCGCGAGGCGGCGTTCTACCGGCATCCGGACCCGGACGCGCTGTGGTCGGTCCCGCTCGGGCCACGGCTGTGGGAGCGCCGGCGCGGCGACGTGGACTTCGCCACCGTACGCATCGGTCTTGGCCCGCAGGAGCTGGCCACGCCGCTGGTTCCGCCGCCCGCGACGTCGCTGGAGAAGCTGGAGCCGATGTGCGCGCTGGCGCTGCGCCGCTTCCTCACCACGTACGGCGAGGTGCCGGATCTGCCGGTGACGATGGCGCTCAACGGGTTCGCCCGGGTCCACCTGCGCGGTGACGACGAGGCGGTCCGAGGGCTCGTCCGGGCGGTGCTCGCCCAGGCCACCGCGTTCCACGCGCCGGACGACATGCTCGTCGCGGTCTGCGTCGCCGCCGACCGGCGGGGCGCGTGGGAGTGGACGAAGTGGCTGCCGCACGCGCTGCACCCGAGCCGCACCGACGCGCTCGGTCAGCTCCGGCTGGTCGCGCCCTCGGTCACCGGGCTGGAGGCGATGCTCGACGACGTGCTGGCCAGCCGGCCCCGGTTCAACTCGTCCGGTGGGTCCCCCCAGTCGGGCGGGCCGCATCTCCTGGTCGTCATCGACGGCGGCGACACCGCCGGGTCGGACCACCTGATGACCGAGGGTGGCGTGGAGGGCGTCACCCTGCTCGACCTCTCCAACCCGGCGCCGCGGGTGCTGGACCGGGCTCGGCTCGTGCTGGAGGTGGGCACCGACGGCCAGTTGCACAGCACCACCGTGGATGGTCAGGCGGAGATCGGGCGGGCCGACGGGTGCCGGGTCGCGGAGATCGAGGCGCTGGCCATGCAGCTGGCCCCGCTGCGTCTCTCGGCCGCGTCCCGCGGCGGCGACGCCCCGCTCACCAGCGAGCTGGGCCTGGCCGAACTGCTCAACATCGGCGACCCGTACGAGTTCGACATGGAACTGGCCTGGCAGCCCCGGCCCAACCGGGACCGGCTGCGGGTGCCGATCGGGGTGGGCGTCGACGGGATCCCGGTCGAGTTGGACCTCAAGGAGTCCGCGCAGGACGGCATGGGGCCGCACGGCCTGCTCATCGGTGCCACCGGTTCCGGCAAGTCCGAGCTGCTGCGCACGCTGGTGCTGGCGCTCGCCGTCACGCACAGCTCGGAGAACCTGAACCTCGTCCTGATCGACTTCAAGGGCGGCGCGACCTTCACCCGGCTGGACGCCCTGCCGCACACCAGCGCGGTGATCACCAACCTGGCCGACGAGCTGCCGCTCGTCGACCGGATGACCGACTCGATCAACGGCGAGTTGGTGCGTCGGCAGGAGCTGCTCCGCTCGGCCGGCAACTACGCCTCGCAGCGCGACTACGAGAAGGCCCGGGCCGCGGGTGCTCCGCTGGCGCCACTGCCGAGCCTGCTCATCATCTGCGACGAGTTCTCCGAGCTGCTCACCGCCAAACCGGACTTCATCGACATGTTCGTGCAGATCGGTCGGGTCGGCCGGTCGCTCGGCGTACACCTGTTGTTGGCCTCGCAGCGGTTGGAGGAGGGCCGGCTGCGCGGCCTGGACACCCACCTGTCGTACCGGATCGGTCTGCGGACCTTCTCGGCGATGGAGAGCCGGGTGGTGCTCGGTGCCACCGACGCGTACGAGTTGCCCCGTTCACCGGGCCACGGCTACCTGCGCTTCGGCATGGAACCACTGATCCGCTTCAAGGCCGCGTACGTCTCCGGCACCTACCGCAGCAAGACGGCCGAGGCGGTCGCCGCCGGTGACGGCGAGGAGCGGGTGCGGGAATACAGCACCGCCTACGTCGCGCCGCCGGTGACCCGTAAGGCCCAGGAGACGACGCCGGAGCCGGTCGACACGGGCGGCGACAGTGTGCTGGACATCCTGGTCGGCCGACTCACCGGACGGGGCGCGCCGGCCCACCAGGTGTGGCTGCCCCCGCTGTCGGATCCGCCGACGCTGGATCAGCTGCTGCCGCCACTGACCGCCGACCCCGCCCGGGGTGTGACGGTGGCGCACGCCGGCCTGGTGGGCGAGTTGCAGGTGGCCGTCGGCATCGTCGACAAGCCGTTCGAGCAGCGGCGGGACGTGCTCTGGTTCGACCTGGCAGGTTCGGCCGGCCACGCGGTGATCGTGGGCGGTCCGCAGAGTGGCAAGAGCACCGTGCTGCGCACGATCGTGACGTCGCTGGCGCTGACCCACACACCGCGGGAGGCGCAGGTCTACTGCCTCGACCTGACCAGCAACGCGCTCTCCTCGCTACGCGACCTGCCGCAGGTCGGCGCGGTGGCGACCCGCCTCGATGCCAGTCTGGTCCGCCGGACCGTCGCCGAGCTGCAACTGCTGATGGGCGAACGGGAGCGGCGGTTCGGCGAGCGCGGGGTCGACTCGATGGCCGCGTACCGGCGTGCCCGTCGGCACGGCCAGCACAACGACGACCCGTTCGGCGACGTCTTCCTTGTCATCGACGGCTGGTCCAGCATCCGGTCCGAGTTCGAAGATCTTGAGCCGACCATCAACGACATCGCCAACCGCGGTCTCTCCTTCGGCGTCCACCTGATCGTCACCGCGGGTCGCTGGATGGACCTGCGTCCCGCCGTTCGGGACGTCTTCGGCACCCGGCTGGAGCTCTGGCTGTCTGACGCGGGCGACTCCGCCCTGGACCGTCGGGCCGCGATGAACGTGCCGGAGAAATCACCCGGCCGAGGCATCACCGCCGATGGGCACCAGTTCCTCGCCGCCCTGCCCCGCACCGACGGCGCGCAGGAGGCGGACACCCTGCCCGAGGGGTCCCGCAAGCTGGTGAACGACCTGGCCGGCGCCTGGCAGGGGCCGGGCGCGCCGCCGATCCGCCAGCTCCCGCCGGTGGTCCCGCACGGCAGTCTGCCGGCCACCGGTCGCCCCGGGGTGCCGGTCGGCATCGCCGAGGTGGACCTGCAACCGGTGCACCTGGACTTCGCCGCCGACCCGCACTTCCTGCTCTTCGGCGACAGCGAGTCCGGCAAGAGCACCTTCCTGCGGGCGCTGGCACAAACGATCGTCGACCGCCACGAGCTGACCGAGGCCCGGCTGGTCATCGTCGACTACCGGCGCAGCATGCTCGGCGACATCACCAGCCCGCACCTGATCGGGTACGGCTCGTCGGCCCAGCTCACCGAGAAGATCATCACCGAGGTCGCCGCGGTGATGCGGGACCGGATCCCTCCCAACGACGTGACGCCGGACCAGCTGCGGGCACGCAGTTGGTGGAAGGGACCGGACCTCTACGTCCTGGTCGACGACTACGACCTGGTGTCGAGCGCGGGCAGCAACCCGCTGACGCCGCTGCTCGAATTCCTGCCCCAGGCCCGGGACATCGGCCTGCACCTGGTCATCGCCCGCCGCACCGGCGGTGCGAGCCGGGCGCTGTACGAGCCGGTGCTGATGCGGATGCGGGAAATCAGCACGCCGGGCATCGTGATGTCCGGTAACCGGGACGAGGGCGTTCTGCTCGGCACCGTCCGCCCCGGGCCGCTGCCACCCGGCCGAGGTTGGCTGGTCACGCGGCGGGAGGGCACCCGCCTCGTGCAGTTGGTGAACCTTCCGCCGCGGGCTTGAGCACACTACGGGGTTGCCCGATGACGCTACCCTCGGCCAGAGTGGACTGTGAATGTCGCGGCTCGGGACACAGCCGCGGTGTCGGCATGTGGACGAAACGGGGAGACAGATGGGCGACGAGTGGCTCGTCGGCGAGGACATCGACGTCGACATCCAGCAGCTGATCGACTTTGCCAAGGCCATTGAGAAAGAGCTGAACGAGCATTTCAAGCCCAGCTTCGAGAACGGTGTACGCCCCATGCTCACCGTGCAGGCGCCGTTCGGCGCGGGTGGGATGAAGGAGGGCGCGTTCTTCCGTGTCCGGCACGACGACAGTCGCGTGGCGGTGGGGAAGATGCTCGGTGACGCGATGAAGGGTCTGGTGTCGCTGCAGATGGCTGCCATGTCAATCGCCAGCGAATACCGCACCGGAGACGCGTTGGCCCAGGCCGACACGGACGACATCTACAACGCCTTCACCGCCGTCGATGGTCAGAAGACGCTCGACGACCTCTGGCGGCAGGGCGACGACAAGAAGACCTCGGACCCGGCGAAGGCGATCCCGCCGGAGGTCCTGGATCCGGAGGCTTACTTCGCCCCGGAAGCCAATAACAGTCAGGATCCGGAGGCGACGCCGGAAATCGACAAGTCGGAGACCATCGGCGAGGGCACCGGCGCCTATACGGTCCAGGGCGACAACGAGCAGATGTACGGCGACCAGGTGGCCCGCCCGGACCTGCGGTCCTGATGGTGGGCGGGGAACGGGACGCGGAGGAGCGGGGATGAGCGACAAATACTACGGATGGACGCCGAGCTACACCCCGGGTTACACCGGCGTCCCGGACGACTATGCCGCGGATCGGGCCGCCGGGGCCGCACCGTACGAACCCACAGCCTGGGACGGGCTCACGATCGAGACCATGTGGGAGCAGGCCCGCAAGGAGAGCGACGAGCGCACCGTCGCCCTGGCCGAGACCTGGCGGCGGACAAGCGTTCTGTTGCAGACGACACGGGAAAACCTCAAGCGGCACGCCGACTCGCTGGACGCCAAGTGGCGGTCACCGGCGGGCCGGGTCTTCATGGGCAAGGTCGGCGCTGCCCTCCACTCGCTTGACGAGTGGAAGGACGTCGCCGACAAGACGGCCAGCGGTCTGGAGCAGATCGCCAGCAAGATCCAGACGACGCAGACCGAGATGCGCAAGCTCTGGCTGGAATACAAGGCAGAGCAGGAGAACCAAGCCCGGCAGCGTAAGGAGGATGCCGAAAGCACCTCGCTGGGCGACATCTTTGGATTGAACAACCCCAAAACGGTCTCCGATGTGCAGAAAGAATTCCACGAGCGGGCGAAGAACATCGTCAAGCCGCTCGCGGACCTCTACATCGACGTCTACATCTCGAACATCTCCCGCGGCGGCACCTACAAGGGGCCGACGAACGCAGTCGTCATCAACCCGTCCCAGATCCCGCGTCCGTCTCGCCCGAAAGGACCGGTCGGGCCGGGCCCGGCGGCAGTCAACATGACCGCTGACGGGCGGATCCGCCAGGACCCGCCCAACCGGCCCGACGCGCCCAACCGGCCCGACGCGCCGAACCGGCCCGACGTGACAGCCCTGCCCACCCCAACGCCTCCGCCGGACGGCCTGCCCGACGGTGTGGGGCTCGCCGGCACCATTACCGCCCCTCCCCCGCCGCCGGGGCCGCCGCCCGTGGCGCCGCCGGTCACCGGCACGCCAGGAGTTCCGCCCCCTCCGACGCCGGTGCTGCCGGGCGGCCTGGGCGGTCCGCGTCCGAACGCGCCGAACACCGGCGGTCGGCCCGGCACCCCCCGCACCACGCTGCCGGGAGCCGGCGGTCCCACCCCGGGCACCCGTGGCCCGGCACCGAGCCGACCCACCCTGCCCGGCGCGAGCAACCCCGGCGGAAGCCCGCCCAGGCGCGGTGCCGCGCCTGGGCGGCCCACCCTGCCCGGCGGTGGTGGCAGCCCGGGCGGGAGCCCGGGGAAGGGCGCCGCGCCGAACCGACCCACCCTGCCTGGCAACACCGGTGCCGGCCGGCCGGGCGGATCCCGTCCCGGCGCGCCGGGGCTCGGTAACCGGTCGGCCCCGCCGGCCAGTCCGCGCCTGCCGGGCAGCACCGCCGGTCCCCAGCGCACAGGAGGCACTCCGGGCCGACCGGCGTCGCCACCGCCGAGCCTCGGCGGCCAGCGCGGCGGCTCTCCGGGTGCGGCTCGTCCGGCCACGCCGAGCACCGGCGGCACTCGTGCCGGTGGTGGCCCGCTCACCCCCGGCAAGGGCGCCCGTCCGGATCTCACCGGTCGCGGCGCGGCGCGTCCGGCTCCCACCACCGGGCCGGCGCCGTCGCTCGGCGGTCGCCGGGGCGGCCCGGCTGTCCCCGGCCCCCGCCCCGGAGCGCGCCGGGCGGAGGACGAGCAGGAGACCTGGGAGTACGGCGAGGGCGACGACGAGCTCTGGACCACCGACTCGGCCGCGGTTGGCACCATCGAGGCACCAACGGAGCACCGACCGCAGCAGCAGGGTAAGGCGCTCGGTCAGGGTTGACACACGGACGGGCCGGTCACCACACCATGGGTGGCCGGCCCGTACCATGCGGTGACCGTCCAACCGGCCGCTCGACGGCCCACAGAGGAAGGTACGCGCAGATGCGCCTCGTTCCCCGTCCGGCGTCCGCAGTGGCCGCACTGACGCTGAGCGTCCTGGCTGCCCTGGTCGTCCCGGTCGCGCCGGCACACGCCATCGACCGCAAGGACGCCTGGTACATCGACGCCCTTGAGCTGACCGAGATGCACAAGATCACCCAGGGTGAGGGCATCACGGTCGCCGTCGTCGACACCGGTGTGGACGCCAGCCACCCGGACCTGAAGAACAACGTGCTTCCCGGCGTGGACTTCTACGACGACAAGAGCAAGGGACATGAGGACCGGCACGGGCACGGCACCGCGATGGCGTCCCTGATCGCCGGGCACGGGCACGGCTCGGGTGGCAGCGAAGGCGTGCTCGGCGTCGCACCGAAGGCCAAGATCCTGCCGGTGACCGTGCAGGGTCGCGAGGGTGTGTCGATCATCGAGCCGGTCGCGATCGCAGCCGGGATCGACTGGGCGGTGGATCACGGCGCCGACGTCATCAACGTCTCGCTGAGCAGCTCCAACAACGTCGACCTCGACAGAGCGGTCAAGCGGGCGTACCAGAAGAGGGTGATCGTCGTCGCCGGCGTCGGCAACGAGAAGGACGTGATCATCGGCAGCCCGGCCAACCACCCCGGCGCGATCGCGGTGACCGGCACCGACCGCAACGGGCAACTGAGCAAAATCGCCCACATCCCGGCCGAGGAGACCGACCTCGCCGCGCCCGCTGACGACCTGTACGCCGCGGAGCGCAACGGGGGGTACAAGATGGCCGGCGGGAGCAGTTCCGCCACCGCGCTCGTCTCCGGCGCGGTCGCCCTGGTCAAGGCGAAGTACCCGGACCTCAAGTCGTACGACCTGTTCAAGCGGATGATGGAGACAAGCAAGGACGCCGGCAAGCCGGGTCATGACCCCGACTACGGTTGGGGGCTGCTCAACCTGCGCCAGGCGCTGACCGGTGAGCCGGACGGCCGTAACAGTCGTAGCCAGGCGGCCGAGGAGCCCGAGGCCGACCCGGACCTGGCCCGCGCGCGCGAGCAGAACTCAGGCGAACGGGACAACGAAGTCCTCACCTGGGTGCTCTCGTTCGCATTCATATTCGTCGTCCTCGCCCTCGTGGCGACGCCGGTCGTGCTGATCCTGCGACGGCGACGCCGCAAGCGGACCGCGGCATCCTCGGCGGAGGTTCCCACGCCGGTCGGGGCACCGACCGCGGCCGGAACGCCGTACCCGCCCGCACCGCACCTGCCATCCAGCGGAACGCCGTACCCGCCCCCGCCGCACCTGCCATCCAGCGGGACGCCGTACCCGCCCGCACCACAGCCCCCGGCACCAGCCCCGGGCGTGCCGCCGCAGGGCGGGCAACCGACCCACCCGACGGAGCCGACCGGCGAGGCCGGCTGGCGTCGGCCGGGCACCTGACGACGGACGGAGACGAGATGTCGACCCTCCCCCCCGGTGCCGTGCCGCCTCCCGGTGCCGTGCCGCCTCCCGGTGCCGTGCCGCCTCCCGGTGCTGTGCCGCCTCCCACCCCCGTACCGCCGCCGCAGTTGGGGGCCGTACCCCCGCCTGCCGGACCGTCCGGTGTGCCGGTGCCGGCGGCCGGGCGGCGGCCGGCGGCGGTGATCGCGGCGATCCTGCTGATGGTCCCCGTGGCCGTCACCTGGCTCGTCGCGGGCATCGCCTTCTTCGTGGCGATGATGAGGGCCGAGGGCGACGGCGTGTTCTTGATCATCATCCTCGGCGTGGTGGTCCTCGCGCTCTGCCTGCTGCTGGTGTTCATGACGGTGGTGGGGATGGTCTTCACCTGGCGCGGGCTGGGTCCCGAGGGTCTGCGGGTGCCGGCCAGTTTCACTTTCGGGCTCTTCGCCGTCTTCCTGGTCGGCCTACTCGTGACGGGCAAACTCGACTTCCAGCCGACGATGGTCACGCCCCTGGTCGTGGGTGGGCTCGCCGGGGTGGCGCTCGTCCTGCTGAAGAGTCGGCAGGCCAAGGACTGGTTCGCCGGCAATCGACGCTGACAACCAGCGTGGGAGCCGCTCCGCGGTCAGGTCGGCAGCCAGCGCCCGGTGGCCGCGTCGAAGCGGGCCAGCAACTCGTCCCGGCCGTCGTGGTGGAGGCAGTGCAGGCCCGTCCCGTCCGGCACGACAAGCGACTCCATTCGCGGCTGGCCGCGCCCCCAGTCCTCGGGCGTGTCCTGGTTGGGCTCCCACCGCAGCACGGCCGTCCACTCGTCGGACTCCGCGAACGGCGAGCCCTCGCCGAGCAGGCCGAGGCGCCGGTAGAGCCGGGCGGGGGTGTCCCGGCCCGGGCCGGCCCAGGCGTGCACCAGCCCGGCGGCCCGCTGGTAACCGTCGTCAAGGTAGGACGGCAGGTACCGGTGCGGGATCACCAGTTGCAGCCGGATCGGCAGGTCCGGGTCCGGATCGGGCTCGTCGTCCTCGTCCGGCGGCGTCCGCTGCGCCGGTACGCCCACCGTGGCCGGCTCGGCGTACGCGGCCGTCTCCAGGTGCTGGCGCTCCCCCTCGGCGGCGTCGGTGACCACCCGCCGTAGCTGACCAAGCCAGTCCCGGAGGGTTCGGACGGCCTCGCCGGGCAGCGTCGCCGCCAGCGGGGTGTCGGGGTTGAGCAGGAGCTGCCACGACGGGTCCGGCCACTGCTCGGCCAGGTGGAGGCTGCTGACCGCGACCAGGTCGAGGTCGCCGAGGGCCTGTCGCAGCCGCACCTCGGCGGTGAAGACCGGCAGGCAGGGCTGCCCCTGCTCGTCGGGGAGGCACAGCCACGGAAAGTCCGGATCGGACAGGTCCCTCGACTCGGACCCCCCGGGCCGCAGCGGCACCAGCAGCTCCGTGCGGAGCAGCGCCGCCATCAGGGCGTCCGGTTCCTGCCCGGCGATCGCGTCGCGCAGGTCTCGCTCGGCCTCGAGAGCGGGACCGGCGATCACGTGCAGCTCACCGGCGGTGACCTGCACGCCGATCGGCAGCCCGGCGTCGACCGCGAGCAGCCAGTCGTCGTCCGGCCAGCCGCTTGCCAGGTCCTGGACGCTGAGGGCGCGGTAGCTGACCGACTGGCCGGGCAGGCAGGCGGCGATCGCCTCGGGTGAGGTGAACGCGATGACGTGGGTCCGCCCGTCGTGCCGGCCCGTCGGCCAGGCCATCGGCGCGCGACCGGCCGCCGCCTCCGGTGACACCGGCAGCAGCAGCGGAGCGCCGGCCAGCGTCGCCAGGAGCGTGTCCCGGTCCGCGGCCTCGGCGGCGGCCAGCAGCGCACCCTCCGTCGGCGTCGCCGGCCGCCAGTCGATCACCACGTGCCGTCCTGGCGTACCCGGCGGGGTTGCCGGCCCAGCACCAGCGCGGTGATCGCCTCGTCGACGTGCTCGCCGAGGAACCAGTCACCGCCGTGGTCCAGCACGAACACCCGACCCTGATCGTCGATCGCGAGGATGCCGGTGCCGTCGCCCTCCTCGCCGATCGGTGTGAGCGGCGCCCCGATTGCCGCGGCGAGCGCGGCGAGGGTGTCCACCGACTGGCCTACCAGGAACGGATCCAGGTGGAAGGGGCTGGGCGCGATCTGTTCGCCGTCGCCCTGCGGGCGCACCAGCAGGCCGCCGAACTCGGCGTACGTCTCCACCGCGGCCCGGACGACGGTGTGCTGCCGTCCGTCCGGCGCGGCGCTGGCCGCCAGCCGCAGCGCCCACTGTCGCGCCCGGTCGTCGTCGCGGCGGCCCGGAACCCAGCCGGCAACCTCAAGCGTCTCGGCCACCAGGGATGGGAAGCGGTCGTTCATCCCAGCGCCTCCACGCCACACCAGTCCAGCAGCGCCGCGCACGAGCGGCAGGGCGGCTGCACCTCACCGTGGCGGGGGTCGCCCTCCTCCCGGACCCGGGTCACCCGCACCTTCGCCCCCCACAACAGCGCGCGGGCCCGGGCCGAGCTGATCGGCCCGCCGTCGGCCTCGGCCGCGTAGAGGCGGTCGGAGAGCAGCACGACCTCGGCGCACCAGCCGGCGAACCGCTCCCGCTGCCCGGTCGGCAGTTCGTGCAGGAACCGCCGGATCACCGGGTGCAGGTCGGGTGCCAGGTCACCGCGGACCGACGTGTGCGTGTGGACGGTTCCGTCGACCAGCAACGCACCCGCGGCGAGCGGCAACATCCGGGTTTCCGCCATCCGTCCTCCCGCTCCTGGTTCCGGCACTGCGTGTGAACCCGAGCCTAACGGCCCACCGCCGCATCGATCGGCCCCGCCATCGTGCACGATCGCCGGTCGCGACCACGGGGGCTCCCCCCGTGTCGACCGCCTGGGATATCGTCGGCCTAACCCTTCCGCTGCCGTATGAAGCCGGAGCCATGACGCGCACCCTTCTCGTCTCCCCGGACCAGCCCGGCGCGTACCCCACCATCGGTGACGCGCTCACGGTGGCGGACGACGACGCCGTCGTCTCGGTCAACCCCGGCACCTACTACGAGGCGTTGTTCGTCAACGACCGCGCGATAACCATCGTCGCCGCACAGGGCGCCGGCACCGTCACCATCGACGCCTCGTCCGGGGCGTACCCCACGGTGTCCTGCAACTCGGGCCGCCTGGAGCTGCGTGATCTGGTCCTCAAGGCCGGCGACGCACCTGTCGTGGCCGTGGACCGGGCGACGCTCAGCATGACCGGGTGCGAGCTGAGCGCCGGCTTCGGCCCGGCCGTCTCGGTGGCCAGCCGGTCTGAGTTCACGTTGACCCGCTGCCGGGTCACCGGCGCCCGCTACGGGCTCGTCGTCGAGGATTCCGACGGCACCGTGGACGGGTGCGAGTTCAGCGACCTCAGCGAGGACGGCATCATCCTCCGGATCGGCGCCGCCCCGACGATCCGCACCAGCACGATCACCCGTTGCGGCAGCCGGGGCATCTACATCTACCAGTACGCTCGGCCCACCATCGAGGCCTGCGACATCTCCCATACCGGGCACGCTGGCGTCGCGGTGGTGCAGCAGAGCGCCCCGGTGCTGCGTCGGTGCCGGATCCGCGACACCCGCGGCCCGGCCGTCTCCTTTGCCCGTGGCTGCCACGGCACGGTCGAGGAGTGCACCACCGAGAACACCGCGCAGCCGGCGATCGACGTGGCCGAGGGCGCCACACCGACCATCGTGGAGGGCACCACCAGCCGGCGGGCCACCTTCGGGGCCGAGGCGGCCCAGGCCAGCACCCAGCAGGACACCAAACGCACCGAGAAGCTGCTCGCCGACCTTGCGGCCATGGTCGGCCTCGAGTCGGTGAAGGAGGAGGTGCGTGGGGTCATCGACGAGATCCAGGTGAACGAGTGGCGGCGCAGCGCCGGCCTGCCGGTCGGCACGGTCAGCCATCACCTGATCTTCGCGGGTGCCCCCGGCACCGGTAAGACCACAGTGGCCCGCATCTACGGCGAGCTGCTCGCGGCGCTCGGTGCGCTGCCCGGCGGGGCCTTCCGGGAGGTGTCCCGGCGCGACCTCGTCGGCCAGTATCTCGGCCACACGGCGGAGAAGACGGCCGCGGCGTTCGACACGGCCCGAGGTGGGGTGCTCTTCATCGACGAGGCGTACACCCTCTCCCGCTCCTTCGGCAGTGGCGGCGACTTCGGCCAGGAGGCCATCGACACGCTTGTCAAGCTGATGGAGGACCATCGCGACGAGATCGCGGTCATCGCCGCCGGCTACACCGGGGAGATGCTCCAGTTCCTCGACGCGAACCCGGGTCTCGCCTCCCGCTTCGCCAAGACCATCGAGTTCGGCAACTACAGCCCCGAGCAGCTGGTCATCATCGTGGAGCGGATGGCCGGCGGCGACGAGTACCTGCTCGGCGACGGGGTCTCCGATCTGCTTCAGGCGCATTTCGCCACCATCGAACGGGACCAGAACTTCGGCAACGCCCGTGAGGCCCGCAAGCTCTTCGAGGGTGTACGTAAGGCGCAGGCGCAGCGGCTGCGCCAGTCCGGTCAGCGCCCCAGCCTCGACGAGCTGCGGACCGTGACGGCGGCCGACATCCGTGCCGCGATCGGTCGCTGAGCGGTGCCGGCCCAGGTGAGGAGGGACGTGCGGTGACGCATCCGGGTGCGGCACGGCCGGGTGAACCGGGTTGGCAGCACCATCCGGGTGCCCCACCGGCGCAGCAGATGCCACCCGGGCAACGGGTGGCAGCACCGCAGCAGACCGGCGTACCAGCGCCCCCGCCGACGGTGAGCTGGGCGGGCGGCGGCCCGGGGCAGACCCAGGCTGCGCAGCGCGGGCAGGGCCGGGCGGCGAGCGGGACCACGTACACCACTCAGGTGGCCGCCGGCGCACGGGCCGCGACGGCCGCGCAGACGACGAGCGTCGCGCCGGCCGCGAGGACTGCCGCGGCTCCCTCCGCCGCCGCTGACGTCCCGGCCACCGCCGCGGGCGAAGCCACGGCCGAAGCCGCAGCCACCCGGAGGGTGCGACCGTTCCAGCGCGGGCTCCGGGTCGGTGGCGTGAACGTCGCCCAACTGCTGTCGTGGCAGGTGGGGGCGGCGGCGGTGCTCACCGCCACCCCGCACGGCGTGCCGCTCACCGCCGCGGTGGCCGTCGTGGCGGTGCTGCTGCTCGCTCCGACGGTGATCCGGTTCCGGGGCCGGTGGCTGCACGAGTGGATTCCGATCTGGTGGGGCTTCCGGGGGCGGCGCCGGCAGCTCACCGGCACCGACGCGGAGCCGGCCCTGCGCCTGTTGACCCACCTGGAGCGTGGTGTCGAGTTGGAGATCGTCGAGATCGACGACCAGCCGGCCGTGCTGCTGACCCACGGGGGTGGGCTGAGCGCGATCTTCGAGGTCGACCCGACCGAGGGTGCCCTGCTGATGAGCGCTCCGCAGGCGCTGCCGTCTCCCGCGGCACTCCTACCGGCGGTCGACGAGAAGGCACCGCCGGTGGTGGTGCAGTTGCTGATCCAGGTGACGCCGGCACCACGTGCCCGCTCCGGCGCGGCGGCGGTCAACCGGGCGTACCGGGAACTGACGAACGGTGAGGTGCCCGCCAGCCGGCAGGCGTGGGTGGTGCTCCAGGCCGCGCGGACCCCCGATTTCCACGCCGACCACGACCTGCGCCCGACGCTCCTCGCGGTGATCCGGCGGACCCGGCGGCAGTTGCGGCAGGAGCGGGTGGCCGCGCGGATGCTGAACCGGGACGAGGTGCTCGTCGCCGTCACCACCCTCACCCACCTGACCGGTGGGGCGACCGGCGGGACGGGTGACCAGATGCTGGCCCGGGAGACCTGGCGGGCCTGGTCGACCCGGGGCGCGCAGCAGAGCTGCCACCGACTGCTGGACTGGCCCCGCGAGCCGTGGGAGGTCGATTCCTTGCTGCGGGGGCTCCCCGCCGCCGCCAGCGTGGTGTCGATCGCCGCCACCCGGCCCGACGGCGACGACCTCGCCGTGGAGGTGGCCTTCCGCCTGCTGGGCGCCGATCCGGCCGCACTGGCCGCCGCCGACCAGGCCCTGCACGAGGCGATCCGCCGCCATGGCGGCCGTCTGCAACGACTTGATGGCGAGCACGCGCACGGCGTGGCCGCCACGCTACCGCTCGGAGGTTTCCTGCGGTGAAGAGCGTCGCCTTCCCCGGCAGCCGGATGGGGTTGCACCGCACGGACACCGCCTCGGTCGGTGGCCTGCACGTGGTCGCCGGGGGCGGCGGCCTCGTCGTCGGTCGCAACCGGCAGCAGGAGCCGGTGGGGCTGCGTCTGTTCCGCGCCGAACCGACGCGGTTGATGCTGACCGGCGGCGTACGCTGCGCCGAGCTGCTCGCCTTCCGTGCCCTCGGGATCGGCGCCCGGCTGTTCATCCAGACCGCCCGCGAGCAGGAGTGGGACGCCTTCCTGCGGCGCTGCGTCATCGGCCGGGAGATCGCCTCGTTCCTTCCGCCGGGGGTCCCTCCGCCGACCGCGGCCACGCCGACCGAGCCGCAGCTCGTCGTGATCGACACCGGCCCGGTGACCGCCACCGACACGGGCCTCAGCGCGCCGTGGCGGGCCACCCTGGTGGTGCGCGACGATCTGAGTGGCTACGACGTCGATGTGCTGGTCCGCAGTGACATCGTGGTGCTCCAGCGGCTGACGGGGGCGGAGGCAGCGACGGCGGCGAACGCGTTGGGGCTGGTGAGTGTGCAGAGCTGGTTCACCCAGCTGCACCCGGAGATGATCGGCCTGATCACCAAGGGCAAGGTGCAGTGGGTCATGCTCAGCATGACTCCCACCGAACACCAGTTGATCGGTCCCGTCGCCCGCACCGGCTGATCGTCCGGCCGCCACCCTCAGCCGTCGGCCGGCCCCTGGTGTCGTTCCCGCAGCGGTCGGGCCGCCCACTCGGCGGCCAGTTTCTGCGGGTCACCGGTACGGAACAGCGGTGGCTCGTGCAGCAGGAAGTCGCGGTGGCTGATGTTCCAGGCGTACGCCCCGGCCATGGCGAAGGCCAACACGTCACCCACGCCGATCGGCCCGGCGGTGGCCGACCGGGACAGCACGTCCTTCGGGGTGCAGAGCTGCCCGACCACGGTGACCGGTCCTCCGTCGGTGCGCGGGCCGTCGAGGCCGTGCCGCGAGTGCACGGTGAAGGGCTGCGAGTGCCCCTTCGCCGCCGGTGTCCGCAGGTGGTGGGTGCCCCCGGCCACCACCACGAACCACTCGCCGTAGGAGCGCTTCACGTCGATGACCTCGGTGAGGTACGCCCCGCAGTACGCGGTGACCGACCGGCCCGGCTCGATGCGCAACCGCACCCCCGGGTACGCGTCGAGGACGTCGGTCAGTGCCCGGCCGTAACCCACCCAGTCGAATCGCGTCGCCGGGTCGGTGTAGTCGACGGCCATGCCCCCGCCGACGTCGACCTCGGCGGCACCGACCTCGGTGACCGCCCACTCGACCACGGCGGCGGCGACCGCACCGGCGAGGGACGCGTCCAACCCGCTGGCCAGGTGGGCGTGGATCCCGCGTACGTCGATGCCGGCGGGCGGGTGGCGGGCGCACTCGACCGCGTCGGCCGGGTCCATGCCGAACGGGCTGGGTCCGCCGCCCATCACCAGGCTCGCGCCGGGCGCGTCGACCGGCAGGTTCACCCGCAGCAGCACCGGGGCCGTGGTGCCCGAGGCGGTGGCCAGCGCGCCGAGTCGCCGAAGCTCGGCGGGCGATTCGACGTGGATGCGGTGCACCCCGGCGGCGAGGGCGGCGACCAGGTCCGCGTCGGTCTTGCCCGGCCCGGCGTACGCGGCGGGCGCCCGTCCCGGCAGCACCTCGGCCAGTCTGCGCAGCTCGCCGCGGCTCGCGGCCTCGAACCCGTCGACGACCGGGGCGAGGGTACGCAGCACACCGGGGTCCGGGTTGGCCTTGACCGCGTAGAGCAGCTCCACCGGCCGGGGCAGCGCCGCCCGGATGGCCCGGGCCTGCGTGGCCAGCGCGTCGAGGTCGTGGACGTAGACGGGTCGGGTCACCGTGGCCCGCCCAGCGGGTTGGGCACCGGCACGAACGGCGCGGCCCGGTCCGCGTCGCGCCGCCACCGGACCAGCAGGTTCGCCTTGGCCAGCAGCGGCTCACCGTTCAGCAGCGCGCGCAGTTCGGGTGGATCGTCGAGGTCGGCGGCGACGGCCTCGACGACGGCCCGCAGCTCCTGCCACAGCCGCCGTTCGATGCCCGGTCGCGCGTCGGCGAGCGCCCCGCAGATGCCACCGAGGTGATTGACGAACAGGCAGTAGACGATCCGTCGGCGGGCGTCCACCCGACCGTAGCGGACCTGCGCGGGAACGCCGTCCGGCCAGGTCGCCCACCGGTCGGCGTCGAGTTTCACCCCCTCCAGGTCGCGCAGCAGCATGCGTACCGGGTGGCGGTCGCGGTCGAGCACGACGACCACGTTCTGCAGGTGTGCCTCGTGCACGACGCCGTGGTTGAGCCAGCAGCGCAGCACCGCCGGCACCAACAGCCCGAGGTACGCCCGCCACCAGGCCACCGGATCGGGTGTCACCAGTGGCGTGGCGGCCAGCGCCGCCGCCAGCACCGGGGTGTCCCCCGGACGCAGGTGCGGGCGCAGGCCGGTGCGCAGGATCGTCCCGTACGCCTCGTCCGGACCGGGTACGTCGACCGTGCGGTAGGCGGGTTCGGTGAGCAGCCCCACCCCGTCCGGCATCGGCACCCGCGCCAGCAGGTCGGTCAGGGCCACCGCGCCGGTGAGTTCGTAGCGGGCGTTCTTGCGCAGGCAGTTGGTAATCCGTACGTGCAGGCTGGTCTTGACGAACAGGTCGGCCGCCGGGGCGTAGAGGGTTCGCACGCTCGCCGTCGGCCGCACCGGCACGCCGGCCTCGCCCAGGTCGCGCAGCCGTGGGTGGGTCGGCGGGAGCAGTGCGAGCTGCCAGGGATGCACCGGCAGGACGCGGTGCCCGCGCGGGGGTCGGGGCGGGTCGAGGGCGGCCACGAGCGCGTCGAACGGCCCGGCGCCGACGGCCAAATCATCCGGTACGGCGAGCCAGTGCAGCCGGAACGAGGTGCGCAGCTCCGGGGCGTACGCCCGCCAGCTCTCCGGGTCACCGCTGCGCCACTTCGGGGTGGGATGGTGCGGGTGGCCGAAGACCAGTGACTGTTCGGAGTCGACGTACGCGTCGATGGCCGGGTCGCCGGTCGGCGTGGGGTTCTCGGCCGGGCGGTCGGCCAGCAGCCGGGCCACGGTGTCCCGGCTGGCCTGGACCTGCTCGACGAACTCGTCGTTGGTCAGGCCGGTGCGGGTGGTGAGTTCGGCGGCGACCAGGCTGGCGAGCCCGTCCGCGTCCAGGTCGACCCACCGTCCGCTGTCGGTGCGCCGCTGCACCGGACCGGCGTAGCGGTGCGCCCCGAGCGGCGAGTGTCGCGCGACCCCGCAGCGCAGCGTGACGTCGAGGTGCCGCAGCAGCTGATGCGCGGCACCGTCGACAATTGTCGGGCCACCGTCCGGCGTGGCGAGTTCGCGGACCAGACAACCGAAGACGGCATGGGCGGTGGCCAGGTCGGCGAGCTGACCGGTCTCGGTGGCCGGGCGGGAGCGCAACTGGGCGCTCGTCATCGTGTCTCCCGGAGGTAGTTCGGGCCGGTACGCCGGTAGTACTTGTTGATGTCGGCGCAGCCCAGCCGCTGTTTGGGCAGCAGGGTGCCGGCGGTCAGCATCGCCTTGATGGGCAGGTGGGCGGCCCGCAGGACCCGGTCGGTGAAGGTTCGCGCCGCTGGTCCGTCACCCCACCGGTCGCGGGCGGCGGCGAGCCGGGGTGCCAGCGCCTCGGCGGGTGACGGCACGGGCAGCCCGCGCGCGGCCAGCGCGAGCAGGGGTGCGGCGGCGGCCAGGTGCAGGGTGATGGTGATGAACACGTCCGCCAGTTCCTGCGGGTCGCGCGCCCACATCCGGTCGTCGTCGAGGGTCAGCCCACCCGGGCCGCCGTGCCGCGCGTCGAGGCGGGCACCGTCGTTGTCCTTGTAGAGCAGGCCGACCGTGCCGTCGGGGTGCACCAGCAGGTGGATGTTCTGCGGGTGCGCCTCCAGCGCGATTCCGTGCCGGAGCCAGAGGAAGACGTGCCAGTCGAGCAGCAGGTCCAGGTAGGACTCCAGCAGTGCCCCGGGCCGATCGGGGCTGATCCGTTCGAGGACCGTGCCCGCGCTCGGGTCGGGTGCGGCGAGGGCCGCGACCGGCACCACGTAGACGCCGGCCAGGTCACCCGGGAATCTGCGGAGCAGGAAGCTGCGCCGCTCGTCGCCCCCGACGTGCGCCCAGGTGCTCTCGTCGACGTGCCGGATCCGTCCGGCGAAGGTGGGTTCGGCGTTGGCGATCCGGCCGAGTAACGCGGCGACGGCCGCGCCGTCGGCGAGTGAGTCCGGGCGCAGCGTACGGCGGTTGCGGGCGCCGAGGCTCGCGGTCGGCAGCGGCAGCTTGAGGTGCAGGTACGGGTCGAGGTCGAGCGCCACCGTCCGCATGGAGAGGGTGGGCCGTACGGTGATCGCCGGCAGGTCCGTGACCGGTAACGCGTCGCGTTCCGCGGTGATCGGGTGCGCCGGCAGCAACAGCTGGTCCGGTCGTCGGGCGCGCGGCCACCAGGACGGGAGTTCACCGGTGAGCCGGACGTCCTCGGTGGGGACGGCGTACCAGCGCAGCGCGAAACGCGGGGCGTGCTCCGGGGCGTACCGGAGAAGGTCGTCGTCGCCGAGGCCGTGCCGGCACCGGTCCGTGGGGTAGACGGGGTGCCCGTGGTGGGCGGCGAGTACGTCGTCCAGGAGGGCCGCCGGCAGACCGGTGGGGGTGCTCGGGCGCGCGGCGGCCACCTCGGCGAAGACCCGTGGTCGGTGCCGGGCCGCGAGCCGGCGGGCCCGCAGGTCGGCGCGGCACTCGGCGCTGAAGTCCCGCCAGCCGGTCGCCGCCTCGGCGTCGTCCCGGGGGGCGAGCAACGTCAACAGCCCGGCCAGGGTGTCCGTCCGGTGGGTGGTGCCGTCGGCCAGCACCAGCACGGTCGGAGCGGCGCTGCGCAGGGCCTGCTGGAAGCCGTCCACCCGCACCGGGATGCGCAGCAGGCCGGCGGGGTGCGGCACCTGCCACCAGTCCGGCCCGTCCGGGCTGCCGGTGCTGAGCAGGCCGAGGTGGTCCTCGCGCAGCAGGGCGTCGAGCACCCGGGTGAACACCTCCCGCTCGCAGTCGTCGCTCACTCGACGATGGTCCACTGGAGCTCGCTGCGGAAGGCGGCCAACGACGTCTGGACGCTGTCCCGGTCCGGGCCGATCGCGTGCAGCACGGCCAGGTAGTCGCGATTTGTGCCGGTGTGCTCGGCGAAGCGGCCCACCGGGCGCAGCGGTCGGCAGCCCAGCCGGACCTCGCCGTCGCCGGTGTCCAGCGGGCCCGGTGCGGCGGTGAGCCGGCCCGTCCGGGCCGCGCAGACGTACTCGACCTGGGCGTACCTGTCGACGGTGGCGGGCAGACCCAGGGCGGCCACCGGCTCGCCGAGGTGCAGCCGGATGACCTGTTCGAACAGCGGCACGCCGAGCAGTTCGGCGAGGATCAGGTCCATCCGGTCGCCGATGAGGCGGTAGTTCACCTCGATGAGGCGGACCCGGCCGTCGCCGGAGACGACGTACTCGGTGTGGCAGGCGCCGAAGCCGACCCCGAGCGCGTCGAGGCACGCCCGCAGTTGGGTGCTCGCCGGCTCGGTCGGGGGTGACCAGGCGAGGTTCTCCTCGGTGAAGGTCGGCGGCGGGCCGAGGCCGGTCGCCCACCCGCCGAGGGAGGCGAGATCCGTGTCGTCACCGAGGGTTTCGAATGTCCGCAGTTCCCCGGCGAGATACTCCTCCACCACCAGGGCCACCTCCGGCCGCCGGCCCCGGATCTCGGCGACCCGGGCGACCAGCTCGGTCCGGTCGGCCACCAGGTACGCGTCCTCGCTGGCCACCCCCTCGCGGGGTTTGACCACCGCGGGGAACATCCCGGCCGGCACCTCCGGCGCGGATCCGGGGTCGACGGTGACGGTACGGACCAGATCAAGGCCGGCGGCCGCGATCGCCCGTCGGGCCGCGGCCTTGTCCTTGCAGAGACGGGCGGCGTCCGGGTCCTTGCCGGGCAGGCCGAGCTTTCGGGCGGCGATCGCGGTGGCCTCCTGGAGATGGTCGCTGTTGGACAGTAGCGCCACCGGCCGGATCGGTGCCGTCGCCGCGACCACCGCTGCCGCGTCCCGGACCGCACAGCGCGTCACCGGCGCGTCCGCGGGCCATTCCGCGGGCCGGTCGGTCAGCACCGTGGCCGACAGCCCCAGCGACGCCGCCGCCGGGAGGAACCCTTCCAGGACGGCGTCGGTGGGGTTGAGCGCGGTCAGACAGATCCTCATACCGCCTCCGTCGACTACCCGATGCCATGATTAGGGTAGCCTACCCTTATTAGACGGATATGGTGCGGTCTGTACAACCTGGTCGAGATGCACCACGAACTGCGGTCACGCCACCGCCCGCACCGCCTCCGCCGCCGGCTGCTCCGCCGCCGGGTCGGCGACGGGACCCGGCTGCTGCGGGAAGCGCCGCTGGTGCGCGAGGCCCAGGGCGACGCCGGCGGCCACCAGCACGATGGCCGCGACCGCGACCGCCGGGTAGCCGACCCGCGCGGCGGCCGCGAGACCGACGGACCCCGCCACGAACGAGCAGACCAGGCCGAACGACGACAGGACGGTGAAGTCGGTGCCGCCGGTGTCGGGTCGCGAGTAGTCCATGTTGACCGTGTAGAGCACGACGTTGGCGACGGTGTAGGCCACCATGAAGCAGCAGAGCGCGGCCACCGTGCCCACCAACGGCGCACGGCCGTTCATCAGCGGCAACAGCAGCAACGTCGACACCGTGAGGGTCACACCGCCGACCACCAGCACCCCGCTGCGCCCGAAGCGACTGACCCCGAACCCCGCGACCAGGCCCGCCACGATGGCCGGAGCGCTCGTCACCACGCCCGTGACGACGCCGATCCGACCCAACGACCAGCCCGCGTCGACCAGGGCCGGCGTCACCAGGGAGTACGCCATTCCCGCGCCGACGTAGACCAGCGGCACCACGCCGAAGGTCCACCACCGGCAGCCCGGCTGGCTGAACACCGACAGCAACGCCCGGTAGGCCGTGCCCACCCGGGCCACCCGGTCCGTCCGCGGCGGCTCCCGGAACCGCCACACCACCAGCAGGCCGACCGCCGTCATCGCGACCAGCAGGCCGATCGCCGGCGCCCAGCCGAACTGGTCGTAGACCAGGACGCAGGCGCCGCCGCCGAGCAGGTTGCCGAGGTAGCTGGCCGCGACCTGGATGCCGTTGCCGGTGCCCCGAGCCGACTCGGCGAGCATCCGGACGGCCACGGCATCCACCGCGATGTCCTGTGTGGCGGAGAAGAAGACGTACGCGGCGCAGATCGCGACGATCGGCCCGAGCGCGTCGGCCGGATCGGTGAACGGCAGCAGCGCCAGCAGGGCGAGCACCAGGGCGCTCTGGAGCACCAGCAACCAGGACCGGTAGTGGCCACGGTGCCGCGAACCGTACCGGTCGAGGATCGGCGCCCAGAGGAACTTGATGGGCCAGATCAGACCGACGATCTGCAACAGCGCCAGGGTGTCCAGTGAGGTGCCGCCGTCGCGCAGGATGGCGGTCAGGCCGACGGTGATGAAGCCGACGCCGAGGTACTGGGTGACGTACAGCGCGGTCAGCGTGCCGAGCCGGCCCTTCATGCGGCTTTCCAGTAGCCGAGGGAGGTCAACCGGTCCTTGTCGACGCCCAGCGTCCGCCGGATGTGCCGGGTGATGCCACGGGTGCTGGCGGCTTCGCAGGCCACCCAGTAGTGCGCCGCGCCGCTGGCCGGCAGAGCCGCGCACACCGTTTCGACGAGGTGTTGACCATCGTCGCGCCGCGGCACCCAGGTGACGTCGTGGTGCTCGCGGGTCCGCAGCGCGAGCGCCTTCTCGCCCTCGTGGGCGTACTCGAGCCAGACCGTGGCCGGGATGTCGGCGCCGGCGTCGAGCAGGCTGTTCACCGCGGGCAGCGACGCGGCGTCGCCGACCAGGTAGAGGTGGTCCGGCGCGGGGTCGGGCAGTTCGAACGCGCTGCCCTGGACGGTCGCGGTGATGGTGTCGCCGACCTGGGCCGTGGTGGCCCAGCGGGCGGCGCAGCCGTCGTGGATGGCGAATTCGAGCGTGAACCGACCGGTGGCCGGGTCGGGGTCGACAAGCGTGTACGCACGCTGGTGAGCCCGCCCGTCGTTGTCGAACCACAGCCGGACCCACATCGTGGGGTGCACCCCGCACGCCTCCAGCAGGCCACCCCCGTCGAGGAGCAGCCGCTGATAGTGCCCGTCGACCGACTCGGTGCCCAGCACGGTCAACCGAAAGTCCCGGCCGCCCATGGCCTTGAGGACCAGGGCCTCCCAGTTCCGTTTCACGCACCCCTCCAGGTAAGGTCATCCTTGGTTAGGGGAGGTTAACCTAAGTCGCGCCCCGGATGGAACAGAGGACAGCGCCCGATGACACACCTGGGAAAAGTCGCCGGTCTTGGTGAGTTGTCGTTGCTGGCCGTGGACCCCGACCGGCACGCCCCTCTTCTGCACGACTGGGTCACCCGACCCCGCAACTCCTTCTGGGGCATGGGCTCACACACCCTCGACGAGGTCCGCGACATCTACGCCTTCGTGGACAGCCTGCCGACGCACCACGCGTACCTGATCACGGTCGACGCGGAGCCGGTCGGTCTCTTCCAGACCTACCAGCCCGAGGCGGACCCGGTCGGCGAGCGCTACCGCGTGCAGCCCGGTGACATCGGCATGCACCTGCTGCTCAGTCCCGATCGGCGGATCGTCCGGGGCCTCACCAATGCCGTCGGGCCGGCCCTTGCCCGCTTCCTGTTCCGCGACCCGGCCGCCCAGCGGATCGTCGTCGAGCCGGACGTCCGTAACCACCTCGCCCTGCGCCGGCTGGAGATCGAGGGCTTCACCTTCGACTCGGAGATCGACATGCCGGACAAGCGTGCCCAGCTCGCGTTCCTGACCCGCGACCGGTTCGCGGCGAGGCACCCGACGCCGGCCTGATCACCACGCCGGCGGCGGCGTCAGCTGTTGGCGTTCCAGAAGCCGACGAGGGTAGCGGTCCACCAGCCGATCTGGGAGAGGGTGGCGGCGACGACGCCGGGGAGCAGGGCGGACCAGGGTGGGCGACCGTCCACGGCGGCGAGCCGGTCCCGGACCCGGCCGAGGAACAGCCCGTTGACGCTGACCACCAGCACCGCGAGCAGCTTGACCCAGACCAGCCCGGACGACGTGTCCGGACCCAGGGCGGCGCCGCTGGCGAGCAGACCCACCAGGCCCAGCCAGATGAGCAGGTGCGCGCCGCGTGCGGCGGTCAGCACGGTGCCGAGCGGTTCCCGGCGCAGCAGCCACCGGAGGCTGAACCAGTCCACCGTCAGCACCGCCCCGAAGCCCACCACGAGACAGGACAGGTGGCAGAAGAGGGCAACCATCCGCCAACCCGGGGAGAGGGTGACGTGTGGCGCGGCGAGGATCGCGAGCAGCCACCCGACGCTCACCGTCAGGATCGACGCGGTGACGGCGGCGCGCCCGGCCGCGCGACGATGGCCACCGCGCCAACCCGCCGTCGGTGTCGAGGCGGACGCGACGGGCGGCGACGTTCTCCGGGTACGGTGCGTCGCACGCCGGGCCGGGTGGGAGATGTCCGACGTGCCGGCCCGGTGAGCGGGACGGGACGCCCGCGACGAGGGGATGTCGGCCCGAAGGTCAGCTGCCGGCATCGGCCGGCCCGGTGGGCGTCACTCAGTCGACCGGTGCGGCCTGGGCCGCACCGGGCCGACCGTCCAGGGCGGTCAGCTCGGCGGCCCGCGCCTGCTGGATCCGGCCGGCGAGCGCCTTCAACTCGGGGCTCCCCCCGGCCGTCTGTTCACCCCGGCACAGCACCACGGTCTGCGCGAGGTGCGCCCGGAGCAGAGCAGCCGCCCGGGACGACACCTCGGCGTCGGGCGCGCCGCGCATCTCGGCGAGACTGACGTCGGTGACCATGCCGGGCATCTGATGCCCCTCGTGGATGTTCAGCTCCGGAACGTTGCCCGCGGCCAGCAGCCCCCGGAGGTCCCGCAACTCCGCCCGATGCGCCTCCCGGACGTCGTCGAGGAGTGCCCGCAGCGACGGGTCCGCGTCCGCCGGCCGGCTGTCGAGGTGGTCGATCAACGCGAGCGCGCCCTCGTTCATCGGGATCAGCAGCTGGATGAAGGCGTCATCGGTGCCGTTGAGCAGCACGGGCGCGGTCGCCACCGGAGCGGCCGACGGGGTGGTGGGAGGGTGGTCGGCGCTGCCCCAGCCACGGGTCAGACCGACGGCCAGCGCCGTCGCGACCAGAGCCACGGCGACGCCGACGATCCGCCAGGCGGGGACGGTGGGCCGGGGGCGGTCGCTGCCGATCTGGTGCTCGTCCATCCGTTCGCCCTCGCTCACCGGGCGGCTTGGAACGCGCGGCCGACGACTGTCGCCTGGGTGCCGTCGCTGAACAACCCGGATCGGTCCTGGTCGGTGGCGGGCAGGCCGAACCAGGCGTACCGCTGCACGTAGGACAGTCGACCGAGCATGGCGGTGGCCGCGGTGAGGAAGGCCGCCTGCTGCTCCTGACTCGGGAACTGTTGACGGCCCCCGTCGAAGCGGATCAGGGCGAACTCGGTCAGCCAGATCGGTTTCTGGTACCGCTGGTGGACAGCCTGCAGATACTGCCGGAGTTGGTCGACCGCGGTGGCGCTCGCGAAGTCGGCGCCGAACCAGTGCAGCGTGATGAAATCAACCCGGTGGCCCCGGGCCTCGGCGCCGGTCATGAACCGGTCCAGCCAACCCTGCGGATCCGGCGCGCCCCACGCCACCGCCGGGCTGCCCAGCCTGCTGCCCGTCGCCATCAGCTGCGGCCACAGGTCCAGCGCCTGCTCGACTGTCATGTTCGCCTGCTCGGGCAGGTCCGGTTCGTTGAAGGTGAGCAGATCCGGCCCCGCCGCCTTCGCCCGAGCCAACTCGGCGGCGGTGACGTTCTCCGCGCCACGGATCATGGGCACGAACGTCACGCCGCGCGGCGTACTGATCCCCGGGTGCTGGGTGCCCCACGTGTAGTACCAGCCGGCCTTCGAGTTCGCCAGCGCCTGACTGGCCCCGGCGAAGTTCCACACCCCGACGCCCTTGCGGGCGGAGCTGACCGCCGGGACGACCGGGGCCTTCGACGGCGGTCGGACGCTCGGCGACGGCGCGGCGCTCGGCGAGGCGACGGCGGTGGGCGCCGCGGACGGCGGCGCGGCCCACGAGGGTGCGGGTGGATCCTCCGGCAGGATCACCACCACCGTGGTGATGGCGAGAACCGCCGCGGCCACCCCGGCGGCGAGGGAGGGCAGCAGGCCACGGGGCCGGTTCACCGCGAGGTCGACGGCGCTCGGGCCGCCGCCCGCATCGGTGGGCACACCACCGGCTGGACCCGGCCCAGCCGTCGGCGGGTGGGGCGGCACGGCCGGCGCGCCGGCCGACGGCACCGCCGCGCTCGGCAGATGGGCGCTGAGACCCGTCGGCAACGGCAGCATCGGCAGTCCGGCGAGCAGCCGGTCGATCGGCAGCAGGGTGGATCCCAGCCGCCCGCAGAACGCGCAGTCGCGGACGTGTCGGGCCAGGCGCTTGCGCCACAACGGGCTGGGGGTGCCGTCCCAGTCGACGGTCACGGCCTCCAGGTCCGGACAACCAGGGCGGGCACGCAGTGCGCGGACGACGGCGCGGGCGCTCTGGATCTGCTCCTTCATCCGGTGGATCCGCACGGCGACGTGTCCGGGCGACAGGCTGAGCGCGTCGGCGACCTCGTTCCGGGTGATCTCGCCGGTCTCCTCCAGCCACCAGAGCGAGAGCAACTCCTGGTCGTCCGGGTCGAGCCAGCGGGTCGCCTCGGCGACCTCGCGTCGTTGGTCGGTGAGACCGAGCCGGAGGATGGTCATGCCGGCGAAGTCGGAAGCGGGGTCGGGCACGTTGTGGATCACGTCGAGCCCGGCGTCACGGTTGAGCGCGACACGTCGGCGCTGTTCCCAGTCGCGCACCTGGCGAATGGCGATCGCCACCAACCAGGACCGGTACGCCGCCGGGTCGTTGAGCGCGGGCAGGTGCCGGATCACCCGTACCAACGTCTCCTGGACCACGTCGTCGACGTCGGCGTGACCGCGCAGCGCACGCCCGACGATGTTGTAGACCAACGGGAGCGAGGCCGCGACGACGTCGTCGAGGGCGCGCTGGTCGCCCTGTCGGGCCGCGACGACCAACCCGACATCGGGTAGCGCTCGACCGGCTGACGGCATGGCTGTCACTCCTCAGGTGCTGATCCGCGCGGACCGCGCTGTGTGCGCTGACCGCCCTCACGTTCGGAGACTGCCACCGGCAGGTGGGATTACAGAATTTCCCGCCGTCGGCGAGCTGGCCCGACCGGGGTCCGTCGGCGGCGCGTGCGGATCGACAGCGCCGGGTATGGTGCGGGGTGTCGGTGTCGCCGGGCGTTTGCCCGTGCACGAGACACCCTGATCGGGCGCCGCTGCGAAGCGCCGAACCGTCACGAGGTCACCGGACGACACGTCCCGTGGCCCGGACGCCCCTCCTTCACCGAAGACAGGATCCTGCATGACATCGAACGACAACGCCCGACCGGCCCTGTTTCTCGCCACGTCGAACGCCGACGCGGCCGACGGGTCGGCGGTGACCGTCGACGGCAGCGCGGAGGCCATGCGCCGGCTGCGCCATCCGTTCGCGGTGCAGCCCGCCCCGCAGAGCCCGATCGCCGGCGACGAGCACGACCCGCGCGGCTGATCCGGCGGTTCGGTCCACCACGCCCACTCATACTTTCGGCTAGTAATAGCTACCCCTTTCGGGTAGCGTACGAGTCATCAAGTGCACGACATGACGCGGTGGCGAGGCCCGTGCTCGTGGCCTTGCGACAGCGCATCTTCGCCCGTACGTGCGCTCCGGCGGCAAGCCGGTTCGGAGATCTTCCGGTCGATCCGATCGACGGGCAGGTTTGGGAAGGACCACCCCCATGGCCAGCATCGTCGGAACGGCCCCCAGCACCCGCGTCGACCAGCGCAGCAGCGACCAGACCCCCGAGGAACTCCTGGTCGCCCTGGCGGAGACCGGGGCGGACGACCCACACCGCCACGCACTGCGGGATCGCGCGATCGAGGCGTGGCTGCCGCTGGCCCGGCATCTGGCGCGCCGCTACTCGGGACGCGGCGCACCCGACGAGGACCTGACCCAGACCGCCTCGGTCGGGCTCATCAAGGCCGTGGACAACTTCGACCACACCCGGGGTGTCGACTTCAGCGGGTACGCCATTCCCACGATCATCGGCGAGATCAAGAGGTACTTCCGGGATCGCACCTGGTCGGTGCGCGTGCCCCGTCGCCTCCAGGAGTTGCGCCTGTCGATCAGCGCGGCGAACAGCGCGCTGACCCAGACCCTCGGTCGCTCGCCGACGGTGGCGGACATCGCGTCCCACCTCGACCTGTCCGAGGAGACCGTCCTGGAAGGGCTGGAGGGCGCACGCGCCTACCGGGCCACGTCGCTGTCCACGCCGGCCGGGGCCGACGGCAGTCGGGAACTCGGGGACACCCTCGGCGGCGACGACCACGAATTCGACCTCGTCGAGATCCGCGTCGCACTGGAGCCGGCCCTCGCCACGCTGCCGGAGCGCGAACGTCAGATCCTGACCCTGCGCTTCTACGGCAACCTGACCCAGGCGCAGATCGCCGACCGGGTCGGCGTCTCGCAGATGCACGTCTCCCGACTGATCTCCCGGTCGTTGGCGGCGCTGCGTCATCACCTCGTCGACCTCGACCACAGCGCGTTCTGAGGCTGGCACCGCCGACCCACGGCCGGCAGCACCCCGACGGCTCAGAGTTGGACGACGTGCCCCACCCGTGGCGGCGTACGACCGCCGAGGACGTCGAGCCAGGCGCGTTGGAGGGCCTCCGGCCCGGCGCCCACCTGGACGTCGAGCCACCCGCCGACGATGGCGGTGAAGCGTTGCCAGGCCTCGGTGAACCGCTGGTCGAGCCCCGCACGACCCCAGTCCTGGCCGCGCTTGCGCATCTGGACCGGCGCGAAGAACACCTCTTCGGCGGCGTCGGCGTTCGGCGTCTGGTTGGTGAGGCCGACCGCGATGTCCCGGACCAGCCGGTCGCCGAGGTGCCGACGCAGGGCGGCCCGGGTCGAGGGTGCGCCGGACAGGTCGAGGTAGACGGACGCGACGGCGTCCAGAGCGTCGATGTCGTCGTACGAGACGACCTCGTCGTAGCAGCCGAGTGCGCGGGTGAAGGCGAGGTTGCCGGGCGAGGTGAGGCCGACCAGGCGTGGCCCGCGACCGTGCAGCTCGAACGCGGCGGCGTACGCGGTCTTGCTCGACGCCGACGACAGCAGCAGCGACTCGGCACCGTAGAAGTCGTTGTCGGCGACCTGGTCGGCCAGCATGAACGAGGTGAAGAACAGCGGCCGGAACAGGATCAGCAGGTCCTCCTGGTCGGGCCGGTACGCCGGGTCGCCGGTGGTCGACCGGTACGCGTTGTACGGTGACGGCAACTCGGCCCGGTGCGGGCTCGCGTCCCGGAACCCGGACGCGTCCACCCGGTCCGGGCGCACCAGCAGGTGACCCGCGGGTGGGAGATAGCCGTAGACCCGCTGTCCCGTCTCGACGCCGGCGACCGTCGAGGTGACCACCTCGGCGAAGCCCCAGAGCGGCGGCAGGCCCCACTGCGGCCCGAGCCCGGCCGGTGGGAAGAACTCCCAGTAGCGCATCGCGTCGCCGAGCACCGCGTAGGTCACGTTGTTGGCGGTGAGGCCGACCCGGTCCACCCGCAGCAGCACCTCGCCGTCGGCCACAGCGGGCGGGGCGCCCTCGACGAGCGTGGTCTTTCCGAGGTCGTCACGCGCCACGGCGAAGGTCCATGAGTCGGCCATGAGGTGACGCTAGACACCCCTCCCGACCCAGACAAGTGCACTGGGAGTGCAAAATCCCACTGTCTCCGGTCAGGGGCGGGGCGCGGCGAGGTCGCGGAGGTGCGCGAGCGGCAGGTGCGGCGGTCGCCACTCCAGGAAGAGGGCCGTGGCGTCGTCCTCAAGCCGGTCGTCCTGGTAGCCGACGACGGCGCGCACCAGGCGACGCATCGTCTCCGGGCTGGGCAACCCGTCGTTGAGGGCGCGGTTGACGAAGTCGACGAGCCGGTCCAAGCCGAACTGTTCCCCGTCCGCGCTCCGCGCGTCGGTGATGCCGTCGGTGTAGGCGAGGATGCGGTCGCCCGGGTGCAACTCCTCCACGTGCACCCTCGGGCGGCGGGCCGACAGGTGGCCCAGCCCGAGCGGCAACGCGGTCGGCCCGGGCAGCTCCCGGATGGCCTTGCCGTCGCGCAGCAACATCGCACCCGGGTGACCCGCGTTGATCATGCTCAGTCGGCCGGTGCGATGGTCCAACTCCATGAGCAGCCCGGTCGCGAAGAAGTTCGGGTGCTCGGAACGCACCCACCTGTCGATGCTGATCGCCGTGTCGACCAGGTCGAGGCCACACCGGCGTGCGTTGCGGTACGCGCTGACCACGAGCGAGGCCAGCGTGCTCGCCTTGATGCCGTGCCCACAGGTGTCGAAGAGCCCGACACTGAGCACGTCGCCGTTCAACGCGTAGTCGAAGATGTCGCCGCCGACGTCGTAACAGGGTTCGAGGATGGCGGTGATCACCAGGTCGTCGGTGGCGAAGGTCAGCGGCGGCAGCAGCCCCCACACGATCTCGGCCGCGACCTGCATCGGCAGTCGCCGCCGCATCCGCTCGACCACGTCACCGTAGAGCCGCCGGTTGACCAGGATCTGGGCGATGTTGACCGCCACCTCCCAGGCTGGCCCGTCCATGGTCGCGTCGGCGGCCGCCGGCGAGACGATCTCCAGCACGCCCATCCGTTCGCACCCGAGCAGCAGCGGCACCCAGACCCGGTCCGGGTTGTCGGGCGCGCGCTGGATGTCGAGGTTGGTGAAGGCCCGGCCGGCGAGGGTCGTCTCGATCGACAACTCGTCCCGGACCAGACCCGCCCCGAGCAGCGGCACGAGCAGGGACTGCGTGTAGTCGGCCAGGTAGATCACGATCTCGGTGGCGTCGATGGCGGGCGCCGCCCGGGCGACGAGCTGCGACAGCTCGTCCGGGCCGCTCCGGGGTGCGTTGAGCTGCAACCACCGCACCATCTCGCCGACGTCGCCCACGACCCACCTCCCCCCGATCCTCCCCGAACCGTACGGCCACGGCAGGACGTGCGGTGACGCTACCTTGCCCCGCCCGCGTTCCTCACCTGCCGATCACCAACACCGGCCGCTCGCGTGCCCCTGCACCCCGCCGGCCCCACCTATCCCTGGGGTTTTACTACTTTTGTGAATTAGGTGTGAAAAAGTCCGTTTAAGCAACCCCTGTGGTCCGGTGCGGCACCCAACCACCGCACCGCTGGCGTCTGGTGAGACGCCTTCGCGAAAGGGCACGTCGTGACAACCAAGCTATTGAGCCATCCGCGCCGCGCGGCCATGTCCGCGCTGGCGGCCGTCGCCGCCGGCGGCACAGCCGTCGCCATACTCATCTTCAGCGGCACCGGCGCGAGCGCCGCCGAGGCACCTGTCGACCTCGGCACGGCGGCGAGCTTCTCCGTGCTGGCCGGCGCAAGGGTCACCAACACCGGGCCGACCTTCCTCGCCCAGAACCTCGGCGTCAGCCCCGGCAGCGCCGCGACCGGCTTCCCGCCCGGCCTCGTGGGCGGCGAGACGCACCTCGCCGACGCCGTCGCGCTACAGGCACAGAACGACCTGACCACCGCCTACAACGACGCGGCCGGTCGGACCCCGTTCACCATCCTGCCCGCGGAACTGGGTGGCAGCACGCTGGTCCCCGGGGTGTACCGGATCGGCGCCGCCCAACTGACCGGAGCCCTGACCCTCAACAGCCAGGCCGACCCGGGAGCCGTGTTCATCTTCCAGATCGACTCCACCCTCGTCACCGCGTCGGGCAGCAGCGTCGTCTTCATCAACGGCTCCTCGCCCTGCAACGTCTACTGGCAGGTGGGCAGCTCGGCCACCATCGGCACGGGCAGCCAGTTCGTGGGCAACATCCTGGCCCAGGAATCGGTCACCATGACCACCGGCGCCACCCTCCAGGGCCGCGCCATGGCCCGAACCGGCGCCGTCACCCTCGACACCAACACCATCAACGCCCCCGTCTGCCTCCAGCCGACGGGTACGCCCACCCAGCCGACCGGAACACCGACCGGTACGCCCACGGGCACGCCGACCGGGACGCCGACTGGGACCCCGACCGGCACACCCACCGGTCAGCCCACGGGTACGCCCACCGGCCAGCCCACGGGTAACCCCACCGGCCAGCCCACGGCAACGCCCACCCGCACGAGGCTGCCCGTCACCGGCGGCAGCGGCGGCAGCGCCCTGGTGCCCGTCCTGACCGGGATCGGCGGCGTCGCCGTCGCCAGCGGCGCAGCCCTGCTGCTCCTCTACCGGCGTCGGACGACGAACTCCTGACCGAGATGCCCCGGCGGCCGGTGACCAACCGGCCGCCGGGGCAGCACCACCAACGATCAGCCGTTCCGCCCGGCCGGTGGTGGGGAGTCCACCATCGCGGCCCGGAGCGCGGCCACCGGCACGGTGGCGAAACCCACCCGGGCGTCACTCGCCCCGTACGGCAGCCACACCTCGCCGTCGTGGATGAGCGCCCCACAGGAGTAGATGACGTTGGGTACGTACCCGTCCCGGTCGTCCTCGTCGGGTGACATGAGCGCACCCGGAAGGTGCGCGATGACCCGCTCCGGTCGGTCCAGGTCGAGCAGGAGCGCGCCGATCGCGTACCGGCGCATCGGTCCGACGCCGTGGGTGAGCACGAGCCAGCCGGCGTCGGTCTCGATCGGGGATCCGCAGTTACCGACCTGGATCAACTCCCAACTGTCCCGCGGCGCGTGCAGCTGGATCGGGGCCTGCCAGCGGTTGTCAGCGTCCAGGCCGGTCAGGCCGATGGTCTCGCCGTCGGCCCGACACAGCGCCAGGTGCCGGCCGCCGACGGTACGCGGAAACAGCGCGATCCCCTTGTTCCGGGCACCCGGCCCGCGCATCGGGGTCATCTCGAAGCGGCGCAGGTCGCTGCTGACCAGCGCACGCGTGGCGATGCTCCGGCCGTCGTAGGCGGTGTAGGTGGCCCGGTACACCGGCCCGGACTCGTCGACGAACCGGACGAACCGCGCGTCCTCCATGCCGTTGCTCTCCGCCGGGGTGGCCGGCCAGAGCACCCGTTGGTGCAGGGCCGTGTCGGCGGGAAAGGCCGTGGCGTAGCTGCCGGCGTTGGTGCGACGCAGTTGTTCGAGGGTGCTCAACCCGGTGCTGCGGGAGAGCAGATCGGGTGGCAGGTTGGCGAGCGCCCGCTCGAAGGTGGCCTCGTCGTACCACTCGGGCAGGGCGTCCAGCACCGTGGCGGCGACCTCGTTGTCGCAGCCCTCCTCGGCCAGGCCGGCGACGAGCAGGTCCCGGCGGTGCCGTACGCCCACCCGCTGCCCGACGGCCAGCGGGCCGGTCCGATCGGCGACGGTGAGCTGACGTCCCGGTCCGAGGACGGCGGTGGCGAACCCGATGGACGACAGGTGACCCTCGCCGATCTGACGCAGGCTGACCGCGACGCGCAACTGCCCGGCGCCCAGACCGGTCTGGTCCGGGTGGGCCACCATGGACGGATTGCAGAGGGCAGCGGCCTCCACGGCGTACTCGTGGCTGAAGTACGCGCCGACCAGCAGCCGGCTGGTCGGGGAGAGATCCCGCGCCCGGGCGGCCCGGTGCCGGACGAGGTCGTAGTGGTGGTGGAACGTGCCGGCCAGGTCACGGTGCCGGGCGCCGAAGCGGTCGAAGGTGTCCCGCAGCAGCCGGCCGGTCTCCTCGTCGTCGAGGCGCGCGACCCGGTCGATGAGTGCCCGCGCGCGGGTGCGTACCACCGCGGCGTCCTCCCCCGGGACGAAGAGCTTGACGATGACCCGCCGTGGATCCGGGGCGAGAGTGGCGTCCTGCCGGACGGCCAGACTCCGGGTCACGACCACCGCCGGGCGTGCTGGAGGGTGGCGAGGAGCGAGAGGGTGGATTCCGCGCCCTGGTTGAGGTTGGGTCCGTGTGCGGTCAGCCCGTCGAAGCCGCCACCGGTCGCCGGATCCCACATCGGCGCACCGAGGTCGTTGTCGCCGAGGAACCACCCCACCGCCTGTCGTACCCCGGTGTCCCACTCGGGATCACCGGTGACCGTGGCCGCCGTGGCACAGGCGTCCGCGAACGCGGCGACCTCGATCGGCTGCTGGTCGTGGCGCAACCGCACGGCGCCGTGCCGCCAACCCCCGACCGGTACGACCGACAGCCGTCCGTCGCGCAGCTGGACGTCCCGCAACCAGGCCAACATCCGCAGGCCGTCGTCCAGGGGTGGACCGCCCTCGCGCAGTTGGCTGGCGACGATGACCACCTCGGCGAGGGCGGCGTTGGCGTAGGTCAGCTCCTGCCGGGGCCACGACCAGCGCGGGTCGGCGCCCGGCGGTCCGACAGTGCTGGCCGCGTCCGCCAGCAGGGACGCCGCGGCGACGTGACCGGGGTGGCGGCGCAGGACCTCGGCCGCGCCCAGGCCGGCGAAGGCCATCGCGTGTGGTGCCCGGGTACGCCGGCCGGCGCCCCGGCTGAAGGCGACGAGCGCCTCCTCCCGTACCCAGGGTGCGGGGCTGCGGGCGACGGCCGTGCCCAGACCCCACAGCGCCCGACCCCACCAGTCGCCGAGCCCTGGTTCGTCGGCCCAGCGCCGGTCGTGCCCGAGCCGGTTGTGGAAGGCCCCGTCGGCGCCCTGCGCATGGGTCAGGAACGCGAGGTACCGCTCCGCGAGCCGCAGCAACTCCTCGCCCGGGTCCGGCTCGCGACTGACGACGACCAGACCACGGGCCACGTCGTCGGTGCAGTAGCCGTGTTCCCGACGGACGATGGCGTGCCGGGCGTGCTCGAAGAGACCGGTGTCGTCGCTCATCCGGATCAGGTGCGCGAAGCTCGGCGCGGGCGCCGTCGCCCAGCGCCCCCGCGGGGAGGTCCGGGGTCGGCCGGTGGTCGCGGTCACGCCGGCACCGCGCTGACCGCCGGCGGGCGGGCCTCGCTGAGCTGGTCGGCGAGCGTCTCGTAGCGGGCCGCCACCGCCGGCCAGCGCAGGTGCGCGGCCAGCGGTCGGACCCGGCCGGCGAGCCGCGCGGTCAGGCCCGGCTCGGTCAGGACCCGCCGGATCGCCGCGGCGAGCGCCGCCGGGTTCTGATGGGGTACGACCAGACCCGGCCCACCGGTCAGCAGCTCCACCGCGTGCGGGAACGCCGTGGCCACGACGGGCACCCCGGCGGCCACCGCCTCGATGAGTACGCCGGAGGTGACCTGTTCGCGCGAGTCGTAGGGCAGGACGACCACGTCGGCGGAACGGATCAACCGGCCCAGCGCCTCCTGGTCGTGGTAGACGTCCTGGTAGTCGACGGCGTGCGCGACGCCCAACTGGGCGCCGAGCTGGTGCAGCCCCGCCCGGTACGCCTCACCCTGGTGCTCGACCACCTTCGGGTGGGTCCGTCCGGCCACCGTGTAGGTAGGTGTCGGTTCCAGATCCTGCAACCGCGCGAGGGCACGCAACGACCACTCGACTCCCTTGCCGGGGCCGAGCAGCCCCCAGGTCAGCAGGTGCGGGCGGGTACGCCGCTCGACGGGTACGTCGGCGAGCTCGGCGGCGCCGTGCGGGATGACCGTCACCTTGTCGGCGGGGACGGCGTACCCGACGAGCAGCCGGTCCCGAGCGGTGTCGGTCATCGTGACCACCGCGCCGGCGGTGGCCACGATCCGCTCCAACAGGGACTTCTGCCGGGCGGTGGGCTGGCGGAGCACGGTGTGCAGGACCACGATGCTCGGCACGGTGAGCCGCCGCAGCAGCGGCAGGACGTCCTCGCCGTCGGCGCCGGGGTAGATGCCGTACTCGTGCTGGACGATCGCCACGTCGAAGGTGTTCAGGACGGCCGCCGCGTCCCGCCAGCCGGCCGGGGTGAGCGCCGACCAGGTGTGCACGACCCCGGGCACCGGGCGCTGGTCGTCGCCGTGATCGGTGACCCGGACGATGCCCCCGCGAGTGCCGTCGGCGGTCAACTGGGCGGCGAGTGCGGAGTTGAAGGTGGCCAGTCCACACCGGGTCGGTGGGTGGGTGCTGAGGAATCCGTAGCTGGGCATGAACGTCGAGCCTTTCCGGTTGTCGGCCCCGCCTGGAGTACGGGCGGGGCCTCACGCGGGAACGGCGTACGCAGGTCAGCGTGTGTGACCGGCGGAACGGAGAGGTGTGTGGTCCAGTCAGGTACGAACGAGCTGGTCGTAGACGACGAGATAGTCGTCGACCATCCGCTCCGCGCTGAAGCGCCGCAGAGCCTGCGCCCGACACTCGACCCGATCGAGGTCGGCGGCCCGGGTGATCGCCTCGACGGCCTGGTCGACGGTGTGGACGAGGAGTCCGGTCACCCCATCGTCGACGACCTCGGACATGGACCCCCGCTGGTACGCGACGACAGGCGTGCCACAGACCATCGACTCCACCACCGACAGTCCGAATGGCTCGTCGAAGGCGATCGGGTGCAGCAGTGCGGTGCTGTCTCCCAGCACCTCGGCTCGCCGTTGCGGACCCACCGACCCGAGGAACACGACCTGGTCACCGTCGATGTGCGGGGCCACCTGTTCGGCGAAGTACCGCTCGTCCTGCACGATGCCGCAGATGGTCAGGGGTCGGCCGGCGCGGCGGGCGATCTCGATCGCGGTGTGGGTGCCCTTGTCCGGGTGGATCCGGCCGAAGGCGGCCAGCCCGGGGCCGGCCTTGTCGGTGAACGGCAGGCCGCCGACGTCGACGCCGTGGTACACCGTGGCGACGTAGTCGAGCTCCGGCGCCCGGTCGGCGTCGGAGATCGACACGTACGACGAGCGGGCTCGGCCGTAGGCGGGCAGGATTCCCGCGCCGGAGAAGCCGTGCACCGTGGTCAGCAGCGGAGCGTGGCAGTGCTCCGCGAACGCCAACGGAAGCCAGTCGAGGTGACTGTGCACCAGATCGAACTCGGCCGAGCGGGCCAGCGCGTGCGAGACGTGCATCGCCTCCCACACCCGGCCGTCCAGGTCCGGGTCGTCCGCGTACCCCCGGGGGCAGACTCCGTCGAGTTGGGCGGAGGTGACGGAGTCCAGTGTCGCGAAGAGGGTCACGTCGACGCCGCGGCTGACCAGCCCCTCCGCGAGCAGGCCGGTCACCTGCTCCCACGGGCCGTAGTGCTGTGGAGGCGTACGCCAGGCGACCGGTCCGAGCAGCGCAACCCTCAAGGGGAGGACGCGTCGGCGAGATCAGCTGGGTTGAGGTGCAGGGTGGCGAGCAGCCCGGAGTGCTTCGCCGGGTCGACCAGCTCCGGCAGCTCGCGCTCGACCCAGTCGGCCCGGGCCTGCTGACCCCGGTCGCGAAGTGCGGTGACGATCCGATCCCTGGCGATCCTCATCTGGTGCTCCCCTGTTAGGCGTTCGGAACGATCATTCGCACGGAGGACGATGGTCCGGACACCGCCGTCCCGGCGGTGCTGACCAGCGAACCGGACAGCCGGGACGGGGTCGGCGATCAACAACACGACCAGCCGTCGCGGCGATGGGGATGACGATCGGTTACGCCCTGTCTGGGCTGGTGGCGGACGGCGTCCGGCGGCCACCGGGATCCCGGGCGACATGTTCACCGTACGCCCTCGCGGTGCGCGACCGCACCTTCACCGACCGGCGGGCCGCCGGGACGCGCCACCGGCGCACCGGTGATCAGGGCTCCAACACCACCTTGCCCGCCCGGCTGCGCGCCTCGGCGAACACCAGCGCGGTGGAGACCTCGCTGAGCGGGTAACGGGCGGCGATCTGCGGCACGATCACCCCTTGTCGCAGGAGGTCGAGCACGGTGCCCAGGTCGGTGCGCAGGCGACGCCGGAACGCGGCCCGGCGGGTGAGGTTTCCGGCCCAGAAGTTGTAGAAGCCGGCCCGGTGGCCGTTGGGCAGCGTGTTCCAGGTGTAGAGGCGGGACAGCAGCTTCACGAAGACCCACGCGACCGACTGGCCGGAGTCCACGGCGCCGGCGTTGCCGTAGACGACGAGCGTGCCGCCGGGGGCGAGCAGGCCGTACGAGGTGCGCACTCCCGGGCCGCCCACCGGGTCGAAGACGGCGTCGACACCGTTCGGCGACAGCTCACGGACGCGGGCGGCCAGGTCCGGGTCACGGTAGTCGAGCGGTTCGACGCCGAGTTCGCGCAGAGCGGCGTGATGACGTGCGGCGGCGGTGCCGATGACCCGCAGGCCGAGGTGGCGTCCGAGTTGGACGAGCACTGTTCCGACGCCACCGTTCGCGCCGTGCACGAGGATGGTCTGCCCGGCCCGCAGGCCGGCACTTCGCAGCATCTGCCAGGCCGTCACACCGTTGACGACGACGGTCTCGGCGGCGGCGGGGTCCAGCTCGGCGGGTACGGGGGTCAGGGCGTCGATGTCGACAAGCGCGTGGGTGGCCCAGCCGCCGGTCTTGGTGACCGCCGCGACCCGGGTGCCGACAAGCGAGTCGTCCGCGCCGGGACCGACCGCCCGGACCGTGCCGACGAGGTCGTAGCCGGGCACGAACGGGAACTTCGGCTGGCCGGGGTAGCGGTCGTGGCGCATCTGCTGCTCGGCGAACGAGATGCCGGTGGCCTCGACCTGAACGAGCGCCTGGCCCCGGGCGGGGACGGGCATGGCACGTCGGTGCAGTTGGAGTCCGTCGGGCTCCACCACGCCGGGCAGCACCACTTCGGTGATCATCGCATTGCTGGTCATCGGATCCTCCTCGTTTGTAAGTGGGCACTCACACACTTGTCGGGGTGAAAAAGTGGGCCACTGTCGCGGCCCAGGGGTCGGTGGTCGGGTCAGGGGTGCCGGATGCCGGCGGTCAGGGCACGGGCCCACGGCTCCGGAACCTGCTCCAGGCCGACGGTGACGATCAGGTGGCAGAGCTGGCCGTACGCGAAGAACCGCTGCACCTGCGCGTCGTCGGCGCCGGCCCGGTCCTGCACGAGGGTCGCGATCCGCCGGTAGCCGGCCCGTACCGCGTCGGCGATCTCGGGGATGTCCGTGACGGCCTGCGCCTGCACCTGGAAGAGGAGCAGATCGCGGTCGGCGATCAGCTCCGCGTAGGCACCACCCATCGCGTCGAGGACCTCCTCCGGGCTGCCGCCGGCGGCACGCTCGCCCCCGGCCTCGATCGCCACGGCGATCCGCTCGAAACACGTCTCGGCGGCCGCCACGAACAACCCGAGCTTGCCGGCGAAGAGCCGGAAGACGTACGCCTCGGAGATGCCGGCGGCGGCGGCCACGGCGGTGACCGGGGTGGCGTGGAAGCCGGTGCGGGCGAACGCCGAGACCGCGCCGTTCAGCACGGTGAC
The DNA here is from genome assembly GCF_040686315.1 of Micromonospora sp. NPDC085948. Taxonomy (NCBI): domain Bacteria; kingdom Bacillati; phylum Actinomycetota; class Actinomycetes; order Micromonosporales; family Micromonosporaceae; genus Micromonospora; species Micromonospora sp. NPDC085948. Next base: position 929,983 of record NZ_JBFBJW010000001.1, read on the forward strand.
CCGACGGGCTTCGGCAGTGGATCGCATGTTTGTAAGTGTGCACTCACAAACAACGACTGTCAAACCCGCCGGGCACGGGCTCACTCCAGGGGGTAGAGCCGGGCCGGGTCACCGGGTCGGAGGCTGTCCGGGATGTCGTCGCGGGTACTGGCGGCGATCGAGCCGAGCAGCCCCAGGGAACGCGCGGACTCCGTACCCGGCTCGGCGTGGTAGATCACCAACAACTGCCCGTCGGCGCCCGCGACCGCGAGCTTGTCGCAGTACAGGTCGAGGTCACCCACCTCCGGATGATGCAGCCGGCTGACCACGCCCTCCCGCCGACGCACCTCGTGCCGCGCCCACAACTGGCGGAAGCAGTCGCTCTTGAGCGACAACTCCCCCACCAGCGCCGTCAACCGGGGATCGTCGGTGGCTCCGCCCGAGTCGGCACGCATCTGCCCCACCACGCTCTGCATCGCCTGCCGCCAGTCGCGGAACAGCTCCCGTTCGGCCGGGTCGAGGAACACCGCGCGGAGTCGGTTCGCGCCCGGGGCGAGATTCGGCGACAGCGCCCTCGCCATCGGGTTCGAGGCCAGGATGTCGAGGTAGCGGTTCTGCACGAAGGCCGGCATGTCGAGCTGCCGCAGCAGGTGCAGGATGCTGGCCGGCACCCGCTCGACGGCAGGTCGGACCGCCCGTCGCGACCGCGTGCGGCTCAGCCCGATCAGGTACGCGGTCGCCTCCGGATCCAACCGCAGCACCCCGGCGAGGGCATCGAGGACCTGCACCGAGGGATGCCGCTCGCGACCCTGCTCCAGCCGCAGGTAGTAGTCGGCGCTGATGCCGGCCAGCATCGCCACCTCCTCACGCCGCAGCCCCGGCACCCGGCGCAGGCCCACGCCCGGACCGAGCCCGACGTCCTCGGGCCGGGTCTGCTCCCGACGGGCACGCAGAAAGTCGCCGAGTGGGTTCGTCGCGTCCATGCCACCGACGGTAGATCGCCCGAGCGCCCGGTGACTGGCTGTGTCACTACCAGGAACAGCTCGCCCTGCCGGCCGGCCGGCTGTCGGCGCACAGTCGACGCATACCCACTCCGATTACGGATAGAGGACGACATGAGCGAGAACCTTCCCGGCGGGTCCCTGACCCTGGCTGACGGCCTCACCCTCAGCCGGATGGGCTACGGGGCGATGCAGTTGGCCGGCCCCGGTGTCTTCGGCCCGCCCCGCGACCGCGAGCAGGCACTCGCCGTGCTCCGCGAGGCCGTCGACAGCGGTGTCCGGCACATCGACACCAGCGACTTCTACGGCCCGGTGGTGGTGAACGAGCTGATCCGCGAGGCGCTGCACCCGTACCCCGATGATCTGCACCTGGTCACCAAGGTCGGCGCGCGACGCGGCGCCGACCGCTCCTGGATCCCGGCCCTCGAGCCGGACGAGCTGAAGGCCCAGGTCCGGGACAACCTCCAGCACCTCGGCCTGGACGTGCTCGACGTGGTCAACCTGCGGGTCGGTGTGGCGGAGGGCACCGGCGACGATCCCCTCTCCGAGCAGTTCGGCGCCCTCGCCGACCTGCGGCAGGAGGGGCTGATCCGGCATCTCGGGCTCAGCAACGTGACGCTCACCCAGCTCACCGAGGCCCAGGCCATCGCCCCGGTGGTCACCGTCCAGAACCTCTACAACGTCGCGAACCGGCAGGACGACGCCCTGGTGGACAGGTGCGCGGCGGAGAACATCGCGTTCGCCGCGTTCTTCCCGCTCGGCGGGTTCACGCCGTTGCAGTCGGACACGCTCAACGACGTGGCCACCCGGGTGGGGTCGTCGCCGCAGCAGGTCGCCCTCGCCTGGCTCCTCCAGCGCTCCCCCACCACCGTGCTGATCCCGGGCACCTCGACGCTGGCACACCTGCGGGAGAACCTCGCGGCGGCAGATCTGAAGCTGCCGGCCGACGCGATCGAGGAACTCGACGCCATCGCCGGGTGACGCCCGGATGCGGACCGCCGCACGGCGGTCCGCGTCACCCGTCCGCTTCGCTCAGGCCCGCCGCCCGGTCCAGGTGGGTGAGGAACCGCCGTACCGCCGGTGGTCGGCTCCGCCCGGCGACGGTCGCGGCGAAGATCCGCCGGACGGAGGCGTCGTCGGGGTGCAGGCGGAGCAGGGTCAGGTCGGATGGAGCGGCACGTACGGCCAGGGCCGGCACCAGCGCGACGCCCAGACCGGCCGCGACACAGCCCAGCTTGCCGGTCCACTCGGCCGCGACGATGTCGATCCGCGGGCGAAAGCCCGCCGGTTGGGTCGCTCGCAGCAGAGTCTCCTCGGCGGTCGCCGAGCCGGCGATGAACGACTCGTCGGCCAGGTCACGCAGGCGGATGGTCCGCCGGTCCGCGAGCCGATGCGTCCGGGGTACGGCCACCAGAAGCGTCTCGTCGACGAGGTGGTGCAGGTCGAACTGGTCGGCGTCGAGCGGCTGGTCCGCGGCGGCGCTCACCACGGCGACGTCGGCGTCGCCGTGGACCAGGCGCTCCAGCAGCCCCGGCGTGAGCCCTTCGACAAGCGACAGGGCAACCTCGGGATGCGCGGACTTGAAGCTGGCCAGAGCACGTGGCACAAGCGCGGCGACCGCCGTGGGGAACGCGCCGACCCGCAGCCGGCCGGCGGACAGGTCGCGCAGCGCCGCCAGGTCCCGCCGGGCGGTGTCCAGCCGGTCGAGCACCGCCTCGGCGTGCCCGAGCAGGCAACGGCCCTGCTCGGTCAGGGCGACGCCGCGCGGCAGCCGGTCCAGCAACGGCGACCCGGTCTCGGCTTCCAGCGCGGCGATCTGTCGGGACACCGCCGACTGGGTGTAGCGCAGGCTGCGGGCCGCAGCCGTGAGGGAGCCGTGCTCGGCGACGGCACGGAAGACCTGGAGCGCGTTCAGCTGCATCGTGACATGCTCCCGCAGCATGGCAGTGATGCGGAACAGTCGCTGGTGGCATGGCTTCCCGCACCCTAGCGTTGGCGAGATGAACGAGATCGCCCTCTTGGGTACGGGCACGATGGGCACCGCGATCGGCCGTCGGCTGCTGGCCACCGAGCATCGGCTCACCGTCTGGAATCGCACGTCCGCCCGCACCGCGCCGCTCGTCGACGCCGGGGCGCGAGCCGCCGGCAGCCCGGCCGAGGCGGTCCGCGACGCCGACGTGGTGATCACCATGCTCACCGATGCGGTCGCCGTCCGGCACACGCTTGTCGACTCCGGTGCGGCACTGGCGCTGCGGCCGGGCACCCCCGTGATCGAGATGTCCACCATCGGTCCCCGGGCCGTGGCCGAACTGGCCACGCTGCTGCCGGCGGGCGTACCGCTTGTCGACGCTCCGGTCGCCGGCAGCGCCGGAGCTGCCGAGACAGGCCGACTCGTGGTGTTGGTCGGCGGGGAGGAGGCGGTCGTCGAGCGGGTCGCCCCGCTGCTGGGGACGTTGGGCACCGTCCGTCGCTGCGGCGGCTCCGGCCGGGGCGCCGCGTTGAAGCTGGTGCTCAACACCGCGCTGGTCACCGCGGTCACCGCGGTCGCGGACGCGCTCACCGTCGCGGACGCCGTCGGCGTCGACAGACGTACCGCGATCGACGCACTTGGCACCGGGCCGCTCGGCGGCGCGGTCGCCCGGGCGACCGCCACGGACGCCGCGTTCGCCGCCGCCCTGGCCGCGAAGGACGCCCGGCTCGCCCTCGACGTGCTCGGCGACGCGCCGGCACCCCTGCTGCGCGCCGCCGCGTCGGCGTTGGCGGCCGCGCGCCATCCGCAGGACGACATCGCCCGTCTCACCGACCCCGCCGCAGCCGAGGAGAAGTCGTGAACGTGACCCTGGACAACCCCGCGACCGTCGCCGCGCCGTTCGGCGACCGGTTCGCGCACGTCGCCCGCCTCGACCTGCCCGGGGGCGCACTGCTGATGCTCTCCGGCCAGGTCGGGGTGGACGACACCGGCGCGGTCGTCGCACCCGGCGACGTGCGGACGCAGTCCGAACGGATCTTCGAGTTGATCGGCGCGCTACTCGCGGCGCACGGCGCCACCTTCTCCGACGTGCTGCACGTCCGGACGTTCCTGACCGACCTCGGCGACCTGGCCGGCTATGCGGACGTCCGCAACCGCTTCTTCGGGCAGACCAGGCCCGCCAGCACCACCGTCGAGGTGAGCCGGCTCTTTCTCGACGGCGCGGTGCTGGAGGTCGAGGTCACCGCGGCCGTGACCACTGGTTGACCGCCATCGGCTGATCGTCGTGGTGATCGGCGCAGCGCTGGCTTCAGTGCTGGTGCGGCCGGTTGCGGACGAGGGCGAGGGTGAGCACGGCGGTGACGAGGAAGACGATGCCGTTGATTCGTAGCCCGGCCTGGACGCCGGAGGTCATGGCTTCGGCGATCGCCGCCCGGACCGGGTCGGGCAGCGGCTGGTCGCCGGTGACACCGGTGGCCACCGCCGCCTGCACGGCGCCACGGGTGGGTTCACCGACCTGGTGCGCGGCCAACCGGCCGGGCAGGTCGGCCAGCATCGTGGTGGTCAAGAGCGTGCCCAGCAGGGACGTGCCGAGCACGGAGCCGACCTGTCGGGCAGCGTTCACCGCGCCGGAGGCCATCCCGGCCTGTGCGGGCGCGACGCTGGCCAGCGCGGCGGCGGTCGCCGGGGCCACCACCAGGCCGCCCGCGGCACCGAACAAGGCGAACAGCGGCCACCGGTGACCGAAGGACGCGGTGGGACCCTGGGCCGCCAGACCGAAGCTCGCCGCCGCACCGAAGACCAGGCCGAGGGTGAGTGGCGCCTTGAAGCCGGTACGACGGATCGCCCGCCCGGCGCCGAAGGCGACGACCACGTAGGCGCCGAAGAGCACGAGCATCCGCCAGCCGGTGTCCAGCGGGCTGAGGGCCTGGACACGTTCGTGGAAGAGGACCAGCAGGATCGCCACGCCGGTGAAGCCGAACAGCGACACCGCGGCGACGACCATGACGGCGCTGAACGACGCGGACCGGAACAGCCGCAGGTCGAGCATCGGCGCATCGGAACGCAGCTCGACCAGGACGAACACGACGAGTGCGGCAGCCGCGGCGATCCAGGCCACCGTCACCACCGGGCTGGTGTAGCCGTCCTTGCCGCCCTGGATCAGGGCGTAGACGGCCGCGGCGATGGCGACGGTGCCGAGCAGCAGGCCGGGTACGTCGAGTCGGCCCGCGCTCGGCCGGGACTCGGCCACTCCGATGGCGGCGACGAGGGTGACCACGCCCAGCACGATCGTCGACAGGTAGACGCTGTGCCACGCGTGGTGCTTCAGCAGCGTGCCGGCGATCAGTGGGCCGATCGCGAGCCCGATGCCGGAGGCCGCCGACCACGCGGTGATTACCTCGGTACGTCGGTGCGGGTCGGTGAACGTCGCGCCGAGGATCGCCAGGCTGTTCGGCAGGATCAGGGCTCCGCCGAGGCCGGCGACCAACTGCCCGACGATCACCCAGGCCACGGTCGGGGCACCGGCCACGACGGCGGCGCCAACGATCATCGCGAGGACCCCGGCACCGAACATGCGCTTGCGTCCGTAGCGGTTGCCGAGGGTGGCGGCGGACAGCACCACGCTCGCCACCATCAGCGTGTAGGCGCTCGGAACCCAGATCAGGGTGGTCGGGTCGACCCGCAGATCCTGCTGAATCGTGGTCAGCGCGGAGACCGTAGCGGTGATCTGGAGGAACGTGATCATCGCGCCCAGGCACATGGCGACCAGGGTCACCGGGCGGGAACCGCGAACGGACCTGGCGGTGGCCGGCCCGGGTGCGGCTGCGGTCGGGGCCGTGGTGTTGGTGGTCACTGGTGTCCTCGATGCTGGTCGGTCTGACTTATGTCCGCATAAGCCAGCGACGGCCAAGTGAACCACCTGGCTAGCTTTTACGCAAGTCAGGTACGCTGGACGGCATGGAGGACCTCCGAGAAGATCGCGACTCCTGGTCGAGCGAGAACTGCTCGGTAGCCCGGGCGATGGACATCGTCGGCAGCAGGTCGACGGTCCTGATCATGCGCGAGGCGCTACTCGGCACGCGCCGCTTCGACGACTTCGTCCGCCGGGTCGGCGTCGGCGAACCCGCCATGGCCGCCCGGCTCAAGGAAATGGTCGCCGCCGATCTGCTCGAACGCATCCCCTATCGGGAGCCGGGTCAGCGCACCCGCCACGAGTACCAGCTCACCCGCAAGGGCCACGAACTGCTGCCAGTGATCACCGCTCTGCGCAACTGGGGCGACACCTGGGCCGCCGACGACGCCGGCCCGTCCATCGTCGCCACCCACCACGACTGCGGCCAACCGGTCCGCGCGGTGCTCCGCTGCGCGGCCGGCCACGAGGTGGAGGACGGCGACATCGACATCGCCCCCGGCCCAGGCCTCATCCGCCACAACTAACCCCCCACCCCACCTCTCCCCGCCGCCCGCCCCGCCCCGCCGAGCCTGCCCCGCCCCGCCCCGCCCCCCTCTCCCCGTCGATCATGGAGTTGTGGTGGGGGACAAACGCCATTAAACCCCCTGAACCAGGCACCACAACTCCATGATCGACGTTGGCTCGGCGACAGCAACCGCACGATTGGCGTGACCTTGACCAGGCCGCAGCACCGTGATCAGAGGACGATCTGGTGCACCCGGTCGTCGACGCCGCGTACCGCCAGCCAGGCGCTGCCGTTGGCGCCGGCGGCGGCCCCCGGTGCGCCTCGGAAGGCGTCGGTGGCGAACTCACCACGTTGGAACCAGCCGCCCCAGGCACCATCGCTCAGGTTGCGCTGCCAGAGGCGGTTGTCGGCGGCCAACGAGAACAGGTAGACCCGGCCAGCCGTGGCGAGCAACGTGGGGCTGCCGCTGGTGGTGCCGCCCAGGCTGGTCCAGGCCGACCAGGTGGTGCCGGTCCGGCTGGTCCACCACACCTCGTCGGTGCGGCTGCGGACCGCCACGTGCAGCACGCCCGCGTCGTCGACGACCGCGCTCGGCCGACCGTAGAACGGCCGGTTCTCCGGCGCGCCGACGCCGACCCAGCCGGTGCTCGGCGTACGCGACCAGATCTTGCCGTCGGCTCCGCGCGCCACGAGGGTCCACTGGGTCGGGCTGGTCCAGGCCACCGTGGGCGCGTCGGTGAGCGTGCCACCGAGGCTGCGCCACGGTCCCCACGTCCCGGCGGTGAAAGTGCGCTGCCAGGCCGCGTTGTCGGTGCCCCGGACGAAGACGTCGAGCCGCCCGCCAGTGGAGGCGTACGCGGCCGGTTGGCCGAGGATCCGTCCGCCGACCGGGCCGCCGAGTGACGTCCAGTGCGTGCCCCACGTCGTACCGGTGCGGGTGTTGACCGCCAGTGCGCCGGAAGCGTCGCGGACGAAGGCGGTGGCGTGGGTGTCATCCACTCGGACCAGCGCGGGGCTGGCGCTGGCGGTCCCGCCGAGGTTGGCACCGGCGACCTGGTCGGTGCCGGTCAGACCGAGCATGGCCACCCCGTGCGCCGGCACCTCGACGGTGTACGAGCCGGTGAACGGCTGCACGCCCGGGGTGTTCGGCTGGGCGTCCACGTCGGCACGGGTCCACAGGTCACGGACGCGCACCGACCCGCCGAGCGCGACGTCGGCGAATTTCACGGTGATCTGCTGCGCGGTGTCGTGCCGGTTCAGCAGGGCGACGGCCCGCTTGCCGGAGCCGGTGAGCACCTTGCTCCAGACCTGCGCGTCGGTGCCGGTGTCGGCTACCTTGACGCCCTGCCGGACCAGCGGGTCCTGGTCGACCGCGACGATCTCCGGGTTGGTCAGCGCCGAGATCATCTCCTTCGGCAGGCCACGCGGGTCGGAGCCGATCACCAGCGGCGCGGCCATGATGGCCCACATGCCGAGCTGCGTCTTGGACTCCTCCAGGCTCAGCTCGTACCCGCCGTCGGGCAGCGGGCGCATCGGCAGCAGGTAGTCCGGGTCGTTGTAGTGCCCCGGTCCGGTGGCCGCCGGGTGGTACGCGTTGACGTCCATGTTGCGCAGCACCCACGGGTACGCCCACTGCGGGCTCGGGTCGGTGAGCCCCACGTCGGTGTACGTCCGCCAGGAGTCGGCGATGGTGGGCGCGTACGTGTAGCTCCAGGTGGAGAGCTGTTCCGGGGTGTACGGGCCGCCACCCCAGTCGGAGCTGACCGGGTTGCAGATGTTGAGCAACATCGGCCGCGGCGACTGGCGTACCGCCTCGGCCAGCTCACGGAAGGTGGCCTCCGGGTCGAGACCGGCGGCCCGGCCGCAGAGCCAGTCGGCCTTGAGCGCGTCGAAGCCCCAGCCCGCGAACTGGGCGATGTCGGCCTGGTAGTGGCCGTTGCTGCCCAGCCCACACTGCCCGGGCAGGTACGGCCCGGCGTCGGTGTAGATGCCGGCCTTCATGCCCAAGCTGTGGATGTACGCGGCAAGCGCGGCCATCCCGCCCGGGAAGCGGGCCGGGTCGGCGACGAGTTGGCCGGCCTCGTTACGCGGGGTGGGCGCGGCCCAGTTGCCGTCGATCCAGACGTAGGTGTAGCCGGCGTCGCGCAGGCCACTGCGGACCATGTGGTCGGTGACCGACCTGACTTCGGCCTCGGTGGGATCGCCACCGAGGCCGAAGTAGGTGTTCCAGCCCTGGTAGGGCGTCGGGGCGAGCCCACTGTCGAAGAAGGTGGGCGCGCCCTGGTCCTCGGCCCCGGCGCTGGCCGGCGGGTGGCCGGGACGACCGGGACCGTGACCAGCCTGCGGAGGGCCGGCCTGCGAGGGGCCAGCCTGTGGGGGGCCGGCCTGTGGGGGGCCGGCCATGGCCGGTGTGGGGCTGGCCAGGCCCAGGCCGAGTACGGCCAGGGCGGCGGTCAGCTGTCGGTTCAGGCGCATGGAGGTACTCCTGTCCCTCGGGGGTGGGGGTGGTGGTGCTCCGGCCTCAGTCGCGGGTCAGCACGATGAGGTCGGCGTCGTGGGTCGCGCTCCACTGCACGGGCAGGCCGACGGCGGTCAGGTGACTGCCGGAGTAGTGCCGGTCGCCGTGCGAGTAACGGGCCTTCGGGTCGAGGCCGCGCAGGGGCAACCGGACCGGGCGGGACGGGAGCAGGCCGGTCCCGTCGAGGCGGCCGGTGTGCCAGGCCAGGACGACGATTCGGCGCTGGTCCGGGGAGGTGTACTGCACCGCGCAGCGGGCCTGGTCGGGGCCGCCGATCAGGTGCACCTCGCCGTACGTGACGACGTCCCGGATCTCCTTGTAGCGGGCGATCCAGCCGGCGGCCTCGGCCCGCTCGGCGGGGGTCCAGGCCCGGATGTCCGCGCCGACGCCGAGCACGCCGGCCATCGCGAGGACGAACCGGAAGGCAAGCGTTCGCGGTCGCGGATCGAACAAGCCGGGCGCGTCGGTGACCCAGGAGCTGAGCAGGTGCGGGGCGTTGGCGTGCAGGAAGCCGTACTGGATGGCCAACCGGTCCATCGGGCCGGTGTTGTCGCTGGGCCAGAAGACGTCGGCGCGGGCGGCCATCGCCAGGTCGGTGCGCCCGCCGCCACCGGCACACGCCTCGATCAGCACGCCGGGGTGGTCCCGGCGCAGTCGCTCGTAGATCCGGTGCAGGTTGGCGACGTGCGCGCCGTCCAGGTCGAGCGGGCCGACCTCACCGGGCCGGCCCGGTTCGGTACGTGGGCGGTTGAAGTCCCACTTCAGGTAGTCGATGTCGTACCGGCGCAGCAGACCGTCCACCGTGGAGTGGACGAACTCGGCGACCTCCGGCCGACCCAGGTCGAGCAGGTACTGGTTGCGCACCGGGGTGAGCGGCCGACCGTCGACGGAGTAGACCCACTCGGGGTGCTCGGCGTAGAGGGTCGACTTCGGGTTGACGCACTCCGGCTCGACCCAGAGCCCGAAGTTCAGCCCGAGCGCCCGGACGTCGGCGATGAACGTGTCGAACCCGGCCGGGAACTTCGCCGGGTCGGGTGTCCAGTCACCCAGCCCGGCGGTGTCGTCGTTCCGACCGACGAACCAGCCGTCGTCCACCACGAACGTCTCCACGCCCAACTCGGCGGCGATCCGGGCGAGCGCCAACTGGCTCTGCGCCTCGACGGCGAAGTAGGTGGCCTCCCAGGAGTTGTAGAGCACCGGGCGCGGGGTGAGCCGGTCGGCGGCCAGCAACCGCTGGTGGGTGTGCCAGACGCGGGCCAGCCCGTCCAGGCCGTCCGGGCTGTACGCGCCGGTGACCACGGGCAGGGTCAGCACCTCGCCGGGGTCCAGGTCCAGCGGGCCGTCGACCAGCTGACGGCCGATTCGTACCCGGGTCAGGCCGCCGGTGTCCCGCTCGGCGCTGATCTCCCACGAGCCGGTCCACGCCAACCCCATCCCCCACGCCGGACCGGCCGGGTCGGCGGTGTCCCGCACGGCCAGCCAGGGCACGTGCAGATGCCCGGGTACGCCCTGGGAGCTGCCGATGCTGAACGCGCCGTGGCCCAGCTCGACGTGGGAGAGCTGGAACTCCTGCGCCCACTGCCCCCACTGGTGGCTGAGCAGTGCGCCGTGCGGCGTGGGTACGCAGAACCCGCCCGATCCGGCCCGGACCACCCGCAGCGCGTCGGTGCCGTCGTTGGTCAGCTCGACCCAGCGCTGCACCACGTCGGTGCCGGCGGGCACCCGGTAGTGCACGGTGGCACGCAGCCCGGTGACCGGGTCGGCGAACTCGACGGCCAGCTCCCGCTGGTCGTCGTCGATCCGCGCCTCGGTGTGCACGAAGCCCACCCGGCGCTGCCCGTCCACGGTCTCGATCACCAGGTCGGCCCCGGTGAACGGGCGGTCGGCGTCGGTGGCGTACTCGATGGGGGCCGCGTCCCCGGCGGTGAGGAACGGCACCGGGCCGTCGTAGGCGACCGGCGACGGCCCGTCGGAGACGCCGTGCGGCCCCCAGGCGACAAGTTCCAGCCAGCGGCCGTGCGCGGGCACGGTGACGGTGTACTCGGTGTGCGTGCCGCGCAGCGTCCAGCGCCACCCGGTAGCGGCGGTCACTTGACCGCTCCGAGCGCCAGGCCGGAGACGAAGTGCCGTTGGAAGCGGAGGAACACCGCGACGGTGGGGACGGCCGCGATGACCGTGCCGGCGGCAATGACGTTCCAGGACGAGACGAACTGCCCCTGGAGGGCCAGCAGCGCCGGGGTGACCGGCATGTGGTCATCGGTACGTAGCACGGTGATCGCCCAGAGCAGGTCGTTGAAGATCCAGGTGAAGGACAACGCGCCGAGGGCGGCCAGCGCGGGGCGGGTCAGCGGCAGCATCACCTTCGTGAAGATCTGCGCCGTGCCGGCGCCGTCGATGGTGGCCGCCTCCTGGATCTCGCCCGGCAGGTCCCGCATGAAGCCGTGCAGGACGAAGGTGTAGAAGCCGAGCCCGAAGCCGACCTGCACCGCGATCAGTGCCCAGAGCGTGTCGTACAGGCCGGTCAGCTCGCTGAACTTGGCCACCGGGATGAGCAGGATCTGCGGTGGCAGCAGGTTGCCGGCGAGCATCAGCAGCAGGATCGTGCGCCGGCCCGGGATCCGGAACCGGCTCAGCGCGAACGCGGCCATCGCCGCGAGGGCGAGACTCAACGCCACCGACGGGACGGTGACCAGCATGCTGTTGATCAACGCGCGTAACTCACCGCCGTCGGTCCAGGCCTGCCGGTAGGTGTCCAGCGTGAACGAGCGGGGCAGGCTGCCCACGCCGTGCGCGGCGATGTCGTCGAACGACCGGGTGGACATCACCACGACCCAGATCACCGGCCCGAGCCACAGCAGCGAGAGCAGGATCATGCCGGTGTGGAAGGCCCCGGTACGGAGCTTGTTCATCAGGCTTCCTCCCGGAACGCGCGGACCAGGTAGCCGAGGATGACGGCCAGCGCGAGCACGAAGATCACGACGGCGATGGCCGAGGCGTAGCCCAGCCGCAGGCTCTGGAACGCGGTCGAGTACATGTAGGTGCTGAGCAGCTCCGACGAGTGGTACGGGCCGCCCTTGGTCAGCGACCAGACGATGTCGAACGAGCGCAGCGAGTCGATCACGATGACCGACAGCACCACGGCGTTGACCCCCTTGAGCTGGGGAATCGTGACGTGTCGCAGCCGCTGCCAGGAGTTGGCACCGTCCATCCGGGCCGCCTCGTGCAGCGCCGGGTCGATGGCCTTCAGGCCGGCCAGGAACAGCACCATGACGTACCCGATCTGCCGCCACAGCGCGGGCAGGATCACCGCGTACAGGGCGGTCTGCGGGTCGGCGAGCCAGGGCCGGATCAGGCTCTCCAGCCCGACGGCCCGCAGGATCGTGTCGGCGATGCCGTCGGGCTGGTAGAACACCCGCCAGACCAGCGCGGTCACCACCAGCGAGAACACGACCGGGGTGAACAGCGCGGCCCGGTAGAAGCCGACGCCGCGTCGCTCCTTCTGCAACACCAGCGCCATGCCGAAGCCGCCGAGCACGGAGAGGCCGCCGAAGAGCACCAGCCAGATCACCGTGTTGATCAGCGCGCCGCGGAAGGTGGCGTCACCGGCCAGCTCGACGTAGTTGTCGGTGCCGACGAAGGCCGGCGACGACATTCCGTCCCAGCGGGTGAGCGAGAACCAGAAGCCTTGGAGCGCCGGCCAGAACACCCAGATGCTCTCGACCGCGAACGGCACCAGGACGAACGCCACCAGCAGCGGCGACAGTCGCGCCGATCGTCGCCGCCGCCGGGTGGGGGTGACCGAGGTCGTGGAGATCGTTGCTGTCACGTCAGCCCTTGAAGACCTTCTCGGCGCCGGCCTGCCACTCCCGCAGGATCGCGTCGATCTGGTCCGGCTTGTCGATGAACTTGGTGAGCGCGGTGTCCGCGGTCGGCTGGAGTGCGTCGCTGGAGTCGCGGTTGAAGAACTGGGTCAGTTCCTTGGCCTCGTCGAGCATCGCCTTGCCCTTGACCACGAGCGGCGAGTCGGACGCCTTGGCCTTCGGGTTGGCCGGCAGGACGATCCCGGAGCTGGCCTTGACGTACGCCTCCTGGGCCTCGACCCCGGAGAGGTAGCTGAGCAGCGCCCTGGTGCCGGTCGGGTTGGCGGTCTTCGCGCTGGCGAAGAAGCCGTCCGTGGGGGCCTCCTCGGCCAGTGGCACCGCCGGGTCGATGATCGGGAACCGGAAGAAGTCCAGGTCACCGAGGGCATCCTTGGGTGCGGCGTCGGCGAAGAACGTGCCGATCAGGAACATGCCGGTCTTGCCCGCCAGAAGCGCGGTGGTCGCCTCCTGGAACGGGTACGCCTTGCCCTTGGGGTCGAAGTAGGGCAGCGCCTCGCGCCAACGGGTGAAGACCGCCTTGACCTTCGGGTCGTCGAAGCGCTGCTTGCCGGCGAGCAGTTCACGGTGGAACGGCGCGCCGTTGATCCGGATGTTGAGGTAGTCGAACCAGGCCGAGGCCACCCACGGGGTGTCGCCGAGACCGATGCCGATCGGCGGGACGCCCTTGCTCTTCAACGTCTCGCACAGCGCCAGGAACTCGGTCCAGGTCTTCGGCTCCTGCACGCCCCACTTGGCGAAGTTGGACTTGCGGTAGAAGAAGCCCCACCAGTAGTTGTTCATCGGCACGAAGACCTGCTTGCCGCTGGCGTCGGTGGAGAGGGTGCGCAGCGACTGGGGGTAGTCGCCGAGCGACTTCCACACGTCGGAGACGTCCAGCAGCAGGTTCTTGCTGGCGTAGTCGTTGGCGACCGAGCCCGCGTACCAGGTGTAGAGGTCCGGCGGGTTCGCCGAGGTCAGGTACGTCGGCAGTTGGGTCCGGAAGGTCTCCGAGGCAATCGTGTTGAGGCTGGCCGTGCCCTTGCCCTGCGCGTTGAACGTCTCGATCAGCTTCTCCATCGCGGCCTTGGCCTGCGGCGAGGAGAGGTTGGACTGGATGGTGACCGCGCCCGAGCCGTTGCTCGTCGTCGGTCCGCTGGCGGAGCTGGCGCACGCGCTGAGGAACGAGCTGGCGCCGAGGGCACCCAGGCCAGCGAGCCCGAGATGGCCAAGGAATCGCCGGCGACCGGGGTCGAAGTCGCTCACGGAGGTGTCCCTTCCTCTACGACACGCAGCGTCACCGCGCAGTGTGTCGTCCATGTGAATGCTGTGTCGAGAAGGTTGCATCGGACGTCGCCGGCTGTCAAGATATCTTCGTAATTAATGATTAGATGAGATCAGGGCGAGGGGCAGGTAGATCAGCTTATGCGCCGACTTGAAGGCATGAACGCGCTGGTCACCGGCGCTATGGGCGGGATCGGCGCCGCCACGGCCCGGCGGCTCGCCGCCGAGGGTGCGGCGGTCGCGCTGCTCGACGTGCACGACCCGACCCCGCTGGCCGACGAACTGACCGCTCGCGGCGGACGAGCACTGTCCGTAGTGGCCGATGTCAGCGACGAGCACGACTGGGCGGCTGCGGTGACGGCCGTACACGCCGGCCTCGGCCCGATCGACATCCTGGTCAGCACCGCGTACGCCGTGCGGGTCGCCCCGGCCCACGAGACCAGTCGGCAGTCCTGGGACCAGCAGCTCGGCGTCAGCCTCACCGGCGCGTTCCTCGGTGTGCGCGCCTGCCTGGACGACCTGCGGACCCGCTCCGGCGCGGTGGTGCTCATCTCCTCGGTGCACGCGCTCGTCGGGCTGCCCGGCCGCCCCGCGTACGCCGCGGCCAAGGGTGGCCTGGTCGCGCTCGGCCGCCAACTCGCCGTGGAGTACGGCCCACAGGTGCGGGTCAACACCGTGCTGCCCGGCCCGATCCTCACCGCGGCCTGGGCCGACGTGTCCGAAGAGGACCGCGAGCGCAGCGTCGCCGAGACGGTGGCGAAACGCTTCGGCACCCCGGACGAGGTGGCCGCGACCGTCGCCTTCCTCGCCTCACCGGACGCCGCCTACGTCACCGGCGCGAGCCTCGTGGTGGACGGTGGCTGGACAGCGGTGAAAGCCTCGGCCTGAGAGATCGATACCGACCAGCGAAAAGGCCAGGAGCATTGGCACAGTACGCACGCCGCGGCGTCCACGGGCAGACCGTCGAAGCGATCGCCCGTCGCATCCTCACCGGTGAGATCCCCGCCGGCGCGACCCTGAACATCGTCGCCCTTCAGGAGGAGTTCGACGTCAGCCTCACGGCCCTGCGCGAGGCGCTGAAGGTCCTCTCGGCCAAGGGCATCGTCGACGCCCGGCAGAAACGCGGCACCTTCGTCCGGCCCCGCGCCGACTGGAACCTGCTCGACGGCGACGTGATCCGCTGGCAGTTCGCCGAGGGCCCCGACGAGCGTCTGCTCGAAAAGCTGCACGAGGTACGCGCGATCATCGAGCCGGCCGCCGCGCGGCTGGCCGCCACCCGGGCGACCGAGGACGACCTGGCCGCCCTCGACCGAGCGCTGGCCGAGATGGCCGAGGCCAACGGTGATCCCGCCGCCGCCGTCGCCGCCGACCTCGCCTTCCACCGCGCGCTGCTCACCGCCACGCACAACGAGCTGCTGGAACGGATGGAGGTGGTGATGGAGACCGGGCTCGCCGAACGCGACCGCCTGGTGCACGGCGGCGCCGCGCACGACGACCCCGTGCCCAGCCACCGTGCCGTCGTCGACGCGCTACGCGAGCGCGACGAGACGGCGGCCGAGACCGCCATGCGTGAGTTGCTGGACAAGGCCGTCCGCGACGTCGAGAAGGCACGGGGACGAAGGGGCAGTCAGTGAAGATCGAGCGCATCGAGACCTTCCTGGTCGCGCCACGGTGGTTGTTCTGCCGGGTGGAGACCGACGACGGGCTGGTCGGGTGGGGTGAACCGGTGGTGGAGGGGCGCGCCGAAGTGGTGCGCAGTGCCGTCGAGGTGCTCGCCGAATACCTGATCGGCGCCGACCCGCTGCGGATCGAGCAGCACTGGCAGGTGCTCACCAAGGGCGGCTTCTACCGGGGCGGCCCGATCCTCTCCAGCGCGGTCGCCGGCCTCGACCAGGCGCTCTGGGACATCGCCGGGCAGGCGTACGGCGCGCCGGTGCACGCGCTCCTCGGCGGCCCGGTGCGGGAGAAGGTGCGGATCTACTCCTGGATCGGCGGGGACGAGCCCGACGAGGTGGCCGACGCCGCCGCCGCGCAGGTCGCCGCCGGTCTCACCGGCGTCAAGATGAACGCGTGCGGGCGGCTCTCCCCCATCCCCACCTCCGCCGAGGTGGACGAGGTCGTCGGCCGCGTCGCCGCCGCCCGCGAGGTGCTCGGCGGAGACCGGGACATCGCGCTGGACTTCCACGGCCGGGCCGGGCTGGCCGCCGTACGCCGGATCCTGCCCGAGCTGGCTCCCCTGCGCCCGTTCTTCGTGGAGGAGCCGGTCCTGCCCGACCAGGCCCACCACCTGCGCGACATCGTCGCCAGCACACCGATCCCGGTGGCCACCGGCGAACGCCTCTACGGCCGCTCCGAGTTCCTCGGCCCGTTGCAGGCCGGAGTCGCCGTGGTCCAGCCCGACCTGTCGCACGCCGGCGGGATCTCCGAGGTCCGCCGGATCGCCGCGCTGGCCGAGACGTACGGCGCGCTGCTCGCCCCGCACTGTCCGCTCGGCCCGATCTCGCTGGCGGCCAGCCTCCAGGTGGCCTTCGCGACGCCGAACTTCCTGATCCAGGAGCAGAGCATCGGGATCCACTACAACGTCGGCTCCGAGTTGTTGGACTACCTGGTCGACCCGGAACCGTTCCGGTTCGTGGACGGGCACATCGCCCGCCTCGACCGGCCCGGCCTGGGCATCACCGTGGACGAGGCGGCGGTCCGCAAGGCCGCGCAGACACCGCACACCTGGCGCAACCCGGTCTGGCAGCACGCCGACGGGTCGTTCGCGGAATGGTGACCGGCGCGACTCCGGTGCCGCTGCGCGTGGCGTACGACGTGGCGCACGGCGGCCGGTGGACCAGCCTGCACGGTGGCGGCCGGGAGTGGCTCTGGCGCGGCCCCGGCCCCGGCCGAGACGAGGTACGCGCCGACGACGCGTTCGTTGACGCCGGCGGGCTGGAGGAGTGCCTGCCCACCGTGCGCGGCGAGCCCGACCACGGCGAGGTCTGGTCGCGGCCCTGGCGCCGGGCCGGCCCCGACACGCTGGTGATCCAGCGGCGGACGTTCACCCTGAGCCGCCGGATCACCGACGAAGGCGGCGTGGTGGTGGCCGACTACCGGCTGGCCGCCGACCCCGGTCACCGGTTCGTCTGGGCCGCGCACGCCCTGCTCGACCTGTCCCCCGCGGCCCGCCTCGACGCGCCCGCCGGCACACCGACCCGGCTGTACCCGGAGGCCGCCGCGCTCCTGCCGCCGGGCACCTGGCCCGCCGACTCACCGTGGCTCACCGGGGAGTGGCCGTCCCCCGCCGGGCTGACGCTCGACACCCTCGGCCCGGACGACGGGACCGCGCTCGGCGCGGTACTGCTCGACTGCCCACGGGTCCAGGTGATCGACGGCGACGACCGGCTGACGCTGGAACTGGAGTGCGCGGGCCAGCCCCGCAGCACCGCCCTCTGGCGCAACCTGGGCGGCTGGCCGACCGACGGCCCCTACCGCAGCGTCGGTGTCGAACCGATGCTCGGCGCGGCCTTCGACCTGGCCGAAGCCGGCCCCGCCGACGCCGTGGTCGTTCCGCCCGCCGGTGAGGTCACCTGGCGACTCACCATCTCCGCCCACCGCATCCACTGAGGACACCGCGATGAACCTGCTCGACGAGCTGCGTACCCACCGGCTGCTGGCCATCGTGCGCGGCCCGGACCCGGCTGCCGCGCTGGCCGCCGTACTCACCCTGGCCGAGAGCGGCGTCGCCCTGGTCGAGGTCTCCCTGACAAGTGCCGACGCGCTGGGCATCATCCGTCGCGCCCGGACCGCCCTCGGGGCGGACTACGCCCTGGGCGCGGGCACCGTGCTCAGCGCCGAGGACGCCCGCGCCGCGGCCGACGCGGGCGCCGGTTTCCTGGTCACCCCGGCGCTCGCGCCGAGCCTCGCCGAGGGCGGCCGGCTCGGGCTGCCGGTGCTCGCCGGAGCGCTCACCCCCACCGAGGTGGTGCAGGCCGGCAGTGCCGGGGCCACCGCCGTCAAGCTCTTCCCGGCCTCCCTCGGCGGACCCGACTACCTCGGCGCGCTGCGGGATCCGTTCCCCGGCACCGCGTTCGTACCGGTCGGCGGGGTCGACGCGGACGGCGCGCGACGGTACCTCGACCGGGGCGCGGTGGCGGTGGGTGTCGGCTCCCCGTTGCTGGGTGACGCCGTCCGGGGCGGCGACCTGTCGGCGCTGCGCGAGCGCGCGGACACCTTCCGCACGGCGGTCCAGCGGTGACCGACCTGCTCACGCTCGGCGAGACGATGGCGGCCTTCCGCAGCAGCGGCCCGCTGCGGCTGGGCGGCACCGCCGGGATCTCCGTCGCCGGGGCCGAGTCGACGGTGGCCATCGGGCTGGCCCGGCTCGGCCACCGGGCCGCCTGGGTCGGGGTCACCGGCGCCGACGAGCCCGGCGAGCTGGTCCGCCGTACGCTGCGCGCCGAGGGTGTCGACCTGACCTGGTCCCGGATCGACCCAACCGCGCCCACCGGGCTGATCCTCGTCGAGAACCGGGTCGCCGACATCAACCGGGTCACCTACCACCGCGCGGGTTCCGCGGGCTCCCGGCTGCGCCCGGCCGACGTGACACGTGCCTTCGACGCGCCGGGGTCGCCGCCCCGGCTGCTGCACGTCACCGGCATCACCTGCGCGCTGGGCGTCGAGCCGTACCAGGCGGTGGTGGCGGCCGTGCGGCGCGCCCGTGCCGCCGGCACCACCGTCTGCCTGGACGTCAACCACCGGCAACGGCTCTGGTCGGTCGCCGACGCCGCCGACGCGCTGCGCCCGCTGCTGCCCTCGATCGATCTGGTGGTCGCCTCCGACGACGAGTTGGCCGTGCTGACCGACGCGTCCGACCCGGTCGCGGCGCTGCTGTCGGCCGGCGTGACCGAGGTCGTGGTCAAGCACGGCGCCGACGGGGCGACCAGCCACCGCGCCACCGGCCGGGTGCACCGTCCAGCCCGGGCGGTGCCGGTGGTGGACACCGTCGGCGCGGGCGACGCGTTCGTGGCCGGGCTGCTCTCCGGGTGGCTCGACGGTGCCGACGCGTCGACCCGGCTGGACCGGGCGGTCACCACCGGCGCGTTCGCGGTCGCCACCCGGGGTGACTGGGAGGGCCTGCCCGACCGAGCCGAGCTGTCGCTGCTCGACCACGGGCCGGGCGGTACGGTCCGCTGACGGGTGCGGCGGCCGGCGCAGGCTGGTGCACCGACGACCGAAGCGGACCGGCCGCCGCCGACCGGAGATCTCTTGGAGGAGCACCATGGAGCTGACCGAGCCGACCGTCTGGAGCACCGACCGGCTGGAGCTGGGCGAGGGGCTGCGCTGGGTCGACGACCGGCTGGTCCTCGTCGACCTGCTGGCCGGGCGGCTGTTGGAGACCGACGGCGACGCCCCGGCCCCACTGCGGGAGGTGCGCCGCCTCGACGTTCCGCTCGGCGCGGTCGCCCCGGTAGCCGACCGTCCCGGCGACTGGCTGGCCGCCGCCGGGACCGGCGTCACCGTGCTGCCCGCCGGCGGCGACCCCCGACCGGTCGCCGACCTGGTCGGCGACGCGCCCGAGCCGACCCGGATGAACGACGCGGTCGCCGACCCGCACGGCCGATTCTGGGCCGGCAGCATGACGTACGCCGCGGTCCCCGGCGAAGGCACGCTGTACCGGCTGGCCCCGGGCCAAGCACCGGTGCCCGCGGTGACCGGGCTGACCATTCCGAACGGGCCGGCGTTCGACGCCACCGGCACCACCATGTACCTGGCCGACACACCGCGCGGCGAGATCGACAGGTTCACCGTCGACCCGGGCACCGGTGACCTGCACGGGCGGGAGCCGTTCCTGCGGCTCTCCCCCAACGACGGCGGCCCGGACGGGATGACCGTCGACGCGGCGGGCCACCTCTGGGTCGCGTTCTGGGGTGGCTCGGCGGTCCGCCGCTACCGGCCCGACGGCACCCTGGACCGGGAGATCCGGCTGCCGGCGAAGCAGCCCGCCGGCATCTGCCTGGGCGGCCCCGACCTGCGCCGACTCTTCATCGGCACCGCCCGGGTCGGGTTGAGCGCCGCGGGTCCGCAGGACGGCGCGCTGCTCGCGGTGGACGTCGAGGTCCCCGGCCTGCCCGCCGCGTACGCCGCCGCGCCGGTGAGCTGACCGAGGAATATCGGACGGCAGGGCGGGAACAACCGCACCGGAGCGCGCTACCGACCGAGCAGGAGGCGAGACGATGGGCATCGTGAGGTGGGCGTCATGAACGGGCCGGTGGGCGACGAGCCGGTGGGCGAGCTGGAGTTGGTGCACACCTTCACCGGCCCGATGCCGACCGGGGTGAGCGTCTCGCACCAGGGCCGGATCTTCGTCAACTTCCCGAAATGGGGCGACGAGGTGCCGGCCACCGTCGTGGAGCTGCGCGACGGCCGGGAGGTGCCCTACCCCGACCAGGCGTGGAACGACCCGTCGGGCGACGACGACGCGGGCGCGTTCGTGTCGGTGCAGAGCATCGTGGTGGACCCGGCCGACCGGCTCTGGGTGCTGGACACCGGGAGCCCGATGTTCCAGCCCACGAAGCCGGGCGGCCCGAAGCTGGTCCGGATCGACCTGGACACCGACACGGCCGCCCAGGTGATCACCTTTCCGGCGGACGTGGCGCTGCCGACGACGTACCTCAACGACGTCCGGTTCGACCTGCGGCGCGGTGAGGCGGGGGTCGCGTACATCACCGACTCGGCGGACTCCGGGCCGAACGGGATCATCGTCGTCGACCTGGCCAGTGGCGCTTCCTGGCGGCGGCTGCACGACCACCCGTCCACGAAGGCGGAGCCGCTGGCGACGTTCCGGCCGGTGGTCGAGGGCCGACCGTTCCTCGAACGGCCGGCGGACGGCCCGCCGAAACCGGTGAGCATGGGCTCCGACGGCATCGCCATCTCGGCCGACGGCAGTCGGCTCTACTACTGCCCGCTGGCTTCGCGCCGACTGCACAGCGTCTCCACCGAGGCGCTGGCCGACCCGGGCGTCACCCAGGAGGCGGTCGCCGCGACAGTCGTCGACGAGGGGGACCGGGGCACCGCCTCGGACGGGTTGGAGAGCGACGACGCGGGGCGGCTCTACCTCACCGCGTACGAGCACAACGCGGTGTTGCGCCGGCTGCCGGACGGCGAGTACGAGACCCTGGTCCACGACCCTCGGCTGCTCTGGCCGGACACCATGTCGGTGGCCACCGACGGGTACCTCTACGTCACCGCCAACCAGCTGCACCGGCAGGCGCAGTACCAGCGGGGCAAGGACCTGCGGCGCAAGCCGTACGCGCTGTTCCGCACCCGCATCGACGCCGGCCCGGTGCTGCTGCGCCGCTGACCGGACCGGCGCGCTCGTCAGTCAGCTCGCGGGCAGGGCGCGGTCCAGCAGGTCGAAGAGGGCGGCCCAGTGGCGCTCGGTGGCCTGCTCGTCGTACATCGGGGTGTCGGCCATGGTGAAGCCGTGGTGCGCGCCCTCGTAGACCTCGGAGCGGTAGCGCACGCCGGCCGCGTCGAGTGCCTTCTCCAGCGCGGCGATCTGGTCGGGCGTCATCGACCGGTCGGCGTCGGCGTGCCCGAAGTACACCTCGCCGGTGATCGCGCCGACGGCCAGGTGGGGGCTGTCCGGCGCGTCGGTGACGAGGTACCCGCCGTGGAAGCTGGCGATCGCGGTGATGCGGTCCGGGTGCGCCTCGATGGCCCGCAGCGCGTTCGTGCCGCCCAGGCAGTAGCCGGTGATGGCGACCGGACCCGGCCGGACGTCGTCGCGGGCGGCCAGGAAGTCGAGGTACGCGGTGGTGTCCCGGTCGAACACCTCCGGGGTCAACGCGCCGACCAGCGGCATGATCTGCTCGAAGAGCGCGCCGCGCTGATCCGGCTCACCGAGTCGGGACAGGTCGAACAGGGGTGCCCGGCCGGCCCGGTAGAACAGGTGGGGCGTCACCACCAGGTAACCGCGTGCGGCGATCCGTTCCGCCATCTCGACCAGTCGCGGGCGCGGCCCGAAGGCGTCCATGAAGAGCAGCACCGCCGGGAAGGGGCCGTTGCCGTCCGGCCGGGTCAGGGACGCGTCCGCCACTCCGTCGCTGGTCGGGATGTCCACCGTCGTCGTCTGCACCGCGCCTCCTCGTCCGAAAGTCCTTGATCGTCAAGGACGTTACTCGCCGGACAGCCGGCCCGTGCGACAGCCGGGGACCGTCGATCCCTGGATAGGACGACCCTGGGTGGCGGTCGGCGACCGATCCAGGCTTGTCCACGACCGATGAGGGACACCGCCGACCTGGGAGTTGTTGTGCTCGACCTGACCGTTCCGGACCTGACTGGAAAACTCGCCGTCGTGACCGGCGGCAGCGACGGCCTGGGCCTCGGCCTGGCCACGCGGCTGGCGCGCGCCGGGGCCGAGGTGGTGCTGCCGGTCCGCAACCCGGCCAAGGGCGCCGCCGCGCTGGACGTCATTCGGGCCGCCGCGCCGGGTGCGGTCGTCTCGACCCGGAAGCTGGACCTCGCCTCGCTGGACTCGGTGGCCGCGCTGGCCGACACGCTGCTCCGCGAGGGTCGACCGATCCAGATCATGATCAACAATGCCGGCGTGATGACGCCGCCGACCCGGCACGCCACCGCCGAGGGCTTCGAGCTGCAATTCGGCACCAACCACCTCGGGCACTTCGCGCTGACCGGGCGGCTGCTGCCGCTGCTGCGGGCCGGCCACGCCCGGGTCACCACCATGTCGAGCAGCGCCGCCCGCTCCGGCCGGCTCGACTGGGACGACCTGCAGAGCACCCACCGGTACGCGGCGATCCGCGCGTACAACGCGTCCAAGCTGGCCACCCTGCACTTCGGCTTGGAGCTGGACCGACGGAGTCGGACCGGCGGCTGGGGCATCGTCAGCAACGTCGCCCATCCGGGCACCACCATGACCAACCTGTACGCGTCCGGTCCCAACCTGGGACGCAGCCGACCATCGCTGCACCACTCGATCATGAGCCGGCTGGCCCGCTGGGGCATCCTGGTGCACTCGGTGGATGCCGGGCTGCTCCCCGCCCTCTACGCCGCCACCAGCCCACAGGCGCGCGGCGGCCGGTTCTACGGCCCGGACGGGCTGGGGCAGTTCACCGGCAAACCGACCGAGCTGGCCGTCTACCGCTCCGCGCACGACACGAGTGACGCCGCACGGCTGTGGACCGTCTCGGAACGGCTGGTGGGTGTCGAGTTCGTCGGCAGCTGACCGGCGTACGCGTCCGCGTGAACGCGGCGTCAAGAATTGGTGGTGGCCCGTCGAAACGGCGTATCGGCGGGCGCACCGCCGCCCCACGGTGGTGACGATGGACCCATGAGTCCTTGGCGGATGACACGCTGGGAACGCGGAGACCTCCCACCCGGCAGCGACACCGACGGCGGCCCGGATGCGCCCGGCAGTTCCGGCGAACCGGAGCGCCGGCACGAGGCGCTGGTGAGCGTCCGGCTGGGGCCGTCCGCGCCCGGCAGTCACCTGGTGGAGTACCTGCGGCACGAGCCCTGCGCCGTCGACGCGTGGTGGATCGCCGCCGACATCGACGCCGTGGTGCGACTCTCCGCCGACAGCAGGACGGTGCTGCACCGGGCCGTGGCCGACCTGCGCCGCCGGGCCGGGGTGGAGGTGGCCGCGGCCAACTACATCCTCCGCGCGCTCGACCTGACCACGCAGGCGGAGCCGCGTACCGGGAAGGACGCCCCGGCGTGGGCGGTGTCCGCCGCATGAGCCGCCCCGCCGTTGACCGCCGGATCGTGGTGGGCGTCGACCGGTCGTTCGCCGGAATGCAGGCCCTGCGCCGCGCGATGCAGCTCGCCCGCCGCGACGGCGCCCAACTGGACGCCGTACGTGCCTGGGTCTTCGCGCCGACGTGGCGGCCCGGCACCCTGACGTGGCGTTGGCAGGACGAGTGCGACCGGGCCGCGGTGGTCTACCTGCGTGGCGTCTTCGACGCGGCGCTCGGCGGCATGCCCCGGGACGTGACCGTCCGTTTGGTGGCGACCCAGGGGTACGCCGGGCAGGTGCTCGTCGACCATGCGCACCGGGAAAGCGACCTGCTGGTCGTCGGCAGCCCGGAACGCGGGCGGTTCGGCCGGTCGCGTGGCCACGTCACCCGGTACTGCGTGACGAGGGCGGCCGTGCCGGTCGTCGCGGTGCCCGCGCCGTCCTGGGCGCGGGCCGCGACGATCCGCCGCTTCGCGCACGACCTCGAACGTTTCAGCCGATGACCTCTTCTCCCACCGCTTTCGAAAGGACCAGCCCCACCATGGACGAGGCCCCGATAATTTACGCCGTTCCGGTGCGCGACCTGCCGGGACGGCTGGTGCGGACGGTGCGGACCGGCCGTTCGCCGCAGGGCCAGCGGCTGGGCATCGCCTTCACCCGGCCGGAGCTCCTGGCCGCCGCGATGGGCGTCGATCAGCACTGGGAGGAGTTGTGCGAGTCCGCGTTGCGCGGCATGCTGCGCCCTCTCGGCATCGACGTGATCCAGGTCGACCCCCTGCTGGTGGCGCCGCCGCTGGATCCGAAGACCGTCGCCCGTCCGATCAGTCAGGCGCGGACGAAGCGCACCGCGTCCGCGACCACGTGGCCGTCGGTGTCCTCGGTGCGGATCAGTACGCTCCCGTCGGTGCCCGCCGTGAACGGGTAGGTGCCCAGCGGCACCCACTGGCCGCCGGCCTGCCGCTGGTCCACCGTGCGGGTGACCAGCCCGCCGGAGTATTCGATGTCGACAGGCACGTTCGTCGCCCGGTTCGCGTTGGCGGTCCAGCGCAACTGCACCGTCCACGACCCGGCGGCGGGCAGCGTGGGGCGGAACCGCAGCCGGTTGACGCCCTTGGCGGTGTTGCCGTCGTGCTCGTAGTCCGGGCCGTAGAAGCCGCCGACGCTCGTGCTGCGCAGCCACGTGCCGGCCCGGGTGATCCCGCTGCTCGCGGCGTTGTCCAGGATCACCTCGCTCGTCGAGCCCCACTCCAACACCGCGCCGTCCTGCCGCAGCCGAGACTGGAGGGTGGGCACGGGCACCTCCTGCACGGCGAGGTTTCCGGCGAGCGCCAGCGACGCGGCGGTGGCCGCCGCCTGCCCGAGGATCATGAACACGGGTTCCATCCGGATCGAGCCGTACGCGATGTGGCTCGCCGAGAGGCAGACCGGCACCAGCAGGTTGGCGCACTGCGCCCGGTGCGGCACGATCGCCCGGTAGCTCACCGGGTACGGCGCCGGCACCCCGATCTGCACGTCCCCCTCGTTGCGCACCTTGCCGTCGACCACCACCCGTTGACAGTTGTGCGAGTCCATCGTGTAGCTGGCCAGGCCCACCGAATCGGTGGCGCGTACCCGGCCCCGGCAGTCGGCCTCGGTCATCACGTACGCGGAGACCATCCGGCGGGCCTCGCGGATGTAGAGCAGCGGTGGCCAGCCGCCAGTGCTGGTGAACTCGTCCACCGGCAGCCCCCAGCGGGCCGTCGAGTCGCGGACCGACGCCGGCAGCCGGGGGTCGTTGGCCAGAAACCACATCAGCCCCTGCTGGTAGGTGCGGTGCTCGGCGACGATGCTCTCCCGTACGGCCCAGCTCGCCGTCGGGTACGCGTGGTTGAAGCCGATGTGGTCGGTCGACACGGCGCCGTTGTTGTTGGAGTCGGTCTTGCCGCCGCCGACCGAGTGCGTGGTGAAGTACGGCCCGGCGTAACCGGCCTGGATGTGACGCAGCAGCAGCTCGTAGCGGATCGGGTCGTAGCCGGACGGTCTGCCGAACGGGATCCGGTTGGCCGCCTGGGTCAGGCACATCCGGAAGCAGTACGCCTGGATCCGGTCGTCGGCGCTGCCCTGCGGGGCGAGCGGGGTGGCGGAGATACCCGGCAGCAGACCGCTGGTGGGCGAGCCGGCCGTCACGTACGGGTCGACGGGGTAGACGAACTGGTGGGTGTTGCGCGACTGCACCCCGTTGATCGTCTCGCCGTAGGTGTCGTTGGACTCCCGCCCGACGGTGAACCCCACCCCGGCCAGGGCCAGCAGGTCGCCCTCGTAGGTGGCGTCGACGAACATCCCGCCCCGGTAGATCGAGCCGTCCTCGGTGCGCAGCTCCGTGATCCGGTCGCCGGCGCGGCCGAGGCTGCTCAGCCGGGCGTCGACGATCACCGGCACGCCCGCCTCGGCCAGCATCTCGGCGAAGACGGCGGCGGCGACGCGCGGTTCGAAGGTCATCCGCAGCGGCGACGTCGGCGTGAGGGTTCCGCCGTGGTACTTCACGTACACCCGGCGGTAGAACTCGGCGGCGAGGCCGCCGATGGACGCCTGGACGCCGGTGTCGGTGGCGCCCAGCCCGGCGGTGCTCAGCCCGCCGACGTGGCTGGTGGGTTCCACCACCACGGCGGTGCGACCGAGTCGGCGCATGGTGATCGCGGCGGCCAGCCCGCCGGAGGTGGCGCCGTAGACGACCAGGTCGGCGGTGGTGACGGCGGCTCGGGCGGGGCCGGCGCGGAACGGGTCGGTGAGACCGGCCAGGACGAGGCCGGCGCCGCTGGCGGTCAGCAGCCGACGACGGGACAGGGGCATGGACACGGCGGGACTCCCGAGGGGTAACCGGTGGAGGGGACGGTTACAGAAGCACGCCGCTGCCACTGCTAGCGAAATTCTTCAATCTCTGCCGGCGGGTGTCAACGGGTCAGGGGCGGTAGCGGTAGCCCATTCCCGGCTCGGTGATGAGGTGGCGGGGGCGGGCCGGGTCGTCCTCCAGCTTGCGCCGTAGCTGGGCCAGGTACTGCCGCAGGTAGTTGGTCTCGTTCTGGTATTCCGGCCCCCACACGTCCTGGAGGAGCTGACGCTGGCTGACCAGCTTGCCGGGGTGGCGCAGCAGCTTCTCCAGCACGCTCCACTGGATGGGGGTCAGCTTGACCTCGGTGCCGTCGTCGCGCCGCACGCGGTGGTCGGCCAGGTCGACGGTGTGTTGGCCGATCCGCAGCGCAGGTACCGCCTCGCTGGGGCCGCCGAGACGACGGGTGACGGCACGGATGCGGGCCAGCAGCTCCTCCACCCCGAACGGCTTCGTCACGTAGTCGTCGGCGCCGGCGTCGAGGGCGGCGACCTTGTCCTCACTGCCGGCCCGGCCGGAGAGCACGATGATCGGCACGGTGGTCCAGCCGCGCAGGCCGCGGATCACCTCCACGCCGTCGATGTCGGGCAGGCCGAGGTCCAGCACCACCAGGTCGGGCGGGTGGCTGGCGGCGGCCTTCAACGCGGCGGCCCCGGTGTCGGCGACATCCACCTCGTACCGGCGGGCGCGCAGGTTGATCCGCAGGGCACGCAGGATCTGCGGTTCGTCGTCGACGACCAGGATGCGCGTCATTCCCGCGGCCCCTCCGAGCTGGTCTGGGCGGCGGCTGGCAGCCGCAACACCATGGTGAGCCCACCGCCGGGGGTGGTCTCCGGGGTGATGCTGCCACCCATCGCCTCGGCCAAACCCCGGGACAGGGCGAGTCCGAGACCGACGCCGGTCTGGTTGTCCCGGTCACCGAGGCGTTGGAACGGCAGGAAGACGTGCTCCCACTGGTCCTCCGGGATGCCCGGTCCCCGGTCGATCACCCGCAGTTCCACCTGGCCGGCGTGCGCGCTGGCGGTGATGGTGGGCGGTTGGTCGGGCGGGCTGTAGCGCAGGGCGTTGGCGATGATGTTGACGAGCACCCGTTCCAGCAGGCCCGGGTCGGCGGTGGCGGCCGGCAGGTCGGCCGGGATGTCCGTGCCGACCGTCGCGGCCGCCGGGCCAAGTTCGTCAAGCGCCAGGGGTACGGCGTCCTCCAGGCCGATCGCCGTCGCGGAAATGCCGAGGACACCGGCCTGGAGACGGCTCATGTCCAGCAGGTTGCCGACGAGCCGGGCGAGCCGGTCCAGCGACTCCTCGGCGGTCTCCAGCAACTCCTCGCGGTCGGACTCGTCGAACTCGATGTCGTGGCTGCGCAGGCTGGTCACCGCCGCCTTCGCCGAGGCGAGGGGCGTACGCAGGTCGTGGCTGACCGCGGCGAGCAGCGCGGTACGCATCCGGTCCGCGGCCGCGAGGGGCCGGGCGGTGGCGGCCTCCTCGGCGAGCCGTTCCTGGCGCAGCGCGACGGCGGCCTGGGCGGCGAACGCCTCGACGATCCGCCGGTCGGCGGCCTCCAGCCGTCGGCCGCTGAGCACGACGGTGATCCGCTCGT
This sequence comes from Micromonospora sp. NPDC085948, assembly GCF_040686315.1. Taxonomy (NCBI): domain Bacteria; kingdom Bacillati; phylum Actinomycetota; class Actinomycetes; order Micromonosporales; family Micromonosporaceae; genus Micromonospora; species Micromonospora sp. NPDC085948. The sequence continues at coordinate 958,212 of NZ_JBFBJW010000001.1, forward strand.
CGACGGGTACCGCCGTCTCGCCGCCGTCGGGCGTGCACGCCGGCTGGTCGCCGACGCTGGCCACGACACACCAGGCGTGCTCCTCGCGGGCGCGCTCCGGACGCCCGCTGGCCTCCTCGGCCAGCTCCAGCACGCTCACCGCGCGCAACCCGAACGTCTCCCGGAGCTGGTCCAGCAGGGCGGGCAGCGGGCGTTCGCCGCGCAGCACGCCACCGGCCACCGCGGCGAGGGTCTGCGCGTCGGCGGCGGCCCGCGCCGCTTCCCGGGTCCGCCGGGCGGCCACGTCGACGATCCAGCTCACGGCGAGGGCCACCCCGACGAAGACGGCCAGGGCGAGCAGGTTGTCCGCCTCGGCGATGGTCAGCGTCCGGTACGGCGGGGTGAAGAACCAGTTGAGCAGCAGCGACCCGCCGAGCGCGGCGACCAGGGCCGGCCACACCCCGCCGACAAGCGCGACCCCGACGACCCCGGCGAGGAACAGCAGGATGTCGTTGGTGAGCGTCAGGTCGGGCAGGGTCTTCAGCAGCAGGGTGAGCAGCGGCATGCCCAGCACCGCCAGGCCGAAGCCGAGCAGTCGGCGACGGCGGGACAGCGCCGCCGGCACGGCCGCCGCCCGACGGCCCTTGCCGGCCTGCTTGTGGGTGACCAGGTGCACGTCGATCGAGCCGGAGAGCGCGGTGGTGGTCACCCCGACGCCTCGGGCGAAGATCTGCGCGAGGCGACCCCGCCGGCTGGCGCCGAGCACCAGTTGGGTGGCGTTCACGCCCTGGGCGAAGTCCAGCAGCGCGGCCGGCACGTCGGTGCCGAGCACCTGGTGGTACGTGCCGCCCAGGCTCTCCACCAGCACTCGTTGCCGGGCCAGTTGGGCCGGGTCGGCGCCGGCCAGGCCGTCGCTGCGGGCCACGTGCACGGCGAGCAGGTCGGCACCCTTGCTGCGGGCCGCGACCCGGGCCGCCCGGCGGATCAGCGTCTCGCCCTCCGGGCCACCGGTCAACGCGACCACGACCCGTTCCCGGGCCTCCCAGGTGGCCGCGATGCCCTGCTGACTGCGGTAGCGGTCGAGCTGCTCGTCGACCTTGTCGGCCAGCCAGAGCAGCGCCAGCTCGCGCAGCGCGGTGAGGTTGCCGACCCGGAAGTAGTTGCCCAACGCGGCGTCGATCTTGTCGGGTCGGTAGATGTTGCCGTGCGCCATCCGCCGGCGCAGCGCCTCCGGGGTCATGTCGACGAGCTCGACCTGCTCGGCGGCGCGGACGATCTCGTCCGGCACGGTCTCCCGCTGGGTGGTGCCGGTGATCTGGGCGACGACGTCGTTCACCGACTCCAGGTGCTGCACGTTGACCGTGGACAGCACGTCGATGCCCGCGTCCAGCAGCTCCTGGACGTCCTGCCAGCGCTTGTCGTGCCGGGAACCGGGCACGTTCGTGTGCGCCAACTCGTCGACGATCGCGATCTCGGGCCGGCGGGCCAGCACCGCGTCCAGGTCCATCTCGGTGAACTCGGCGCCCCGGTAGTCCATGGTGCGGCGGGGCACCTGCTCCAGATCGCCGAGCATCCCGGCGGTCTGTTGGCGGCCGTGGGTCTCCACGAAACCGATCACCACGTCGGTGCCGCGCGCGGCCCGCCGCTGGGCCTCCTCCAACATGGCGTACGTCTTGCCGACGCCGGGGGCGGCCCCGAGATAGATGCGCAGTTCTCCGCGTGGCACGGGACCATCCTCCCTGGTCAGATCGGCGGGCGGGGCCGCGCCGGTCGGCACGGCCCCGCCCGCGACTGCGCTCAGCGCGCGGCGAACTGCTTGTCGAGGGCGATGTTGAGTTCCAACACGTTGACCCCGGGCTCGCCCATGAAGCCCAGCCCACGCCCGCCGGTGTGCTCCTGGACCAGCTCGCGGACCGCCGCCGGGTCCGCGCCGCGCTCGCGCGCGACCCGGTTCACCTGCAACTCGGCGTACGCCGGGCTGATCTGCGGGTCGAGGCCGCTCGCGCTGGCGGTGACCGCGTCGGCGGGGACCGCCGGGTCGGCGGGCGCGTCGCCACGGATCGGGGTGACCACCCCGCCGGCGGCCACGTAGTCCTCGCCCGGCTGGGCCGGCTCCACCGTCACCCCCTGGTACGAGGAGACGAACGGGGTGGCCGGGGCGGCCTGGTTGACGCTGACCACCCGGGTGACCCGGCCGGTCAGACCGTCGGCGCGGAAGACCGCGAGCACCGCGCCCACCCCGTCCTCGGTGCAGTACGGGCGTCGACCGTCGACGCCGTTCAGCTCGCCGACCGACTTGCTGCGCCCACAGACCTGGGTGAGCAGGCTCTCGCTGGACTCCTCCGGGTCGGTGGCGATGGTGTCGACGACGCTCTCCGGACCCAGGTTGCTGGCCGAGGTGGACGTCGGGTCGTAGCCGTCGCCGGCGGCGGAGGGGCGGGACTGGAAGTAGCGGGCGATCGGGTTGCCGTCCGCGTCGGTGAAGGACTGGCCGATCAGCGCGCTGCCGACGGTGTTTCCGCCCGCGGTGATCAGCGAGCCGTCGGCCTTGTCGTCGAGGCCGGGCAACTTGCCGACCGCTACCAGGGCCAGTGGGTAGACGAGGCCGAGCAGCACGGTGAAGACGAGTACGGCGCGCAGCGCGGCGAGGTGTTGGGCGATCCAGGTGGGTAGACGCATCACGAAATCCCCGGGATGAACTGGATGAGCAGGTCGATGAGTTTGATCCCGATGAACGGCACGATGATGCCGCCCAGGCCGTAGACCAGCAGGTTGCGGCCGAGCAGCTTCGACGCGGCGGCCGGCCGGTACCGCACGCCCCGCAGGGCGAGCGGGATCAGCGCGATGATCACCAGGGCGTTGAAGATGACCGCGGACAGGATCGCCGACTCCGGGCTGGACAGCCGCATGATGTTCAGCGCGTCCAGGCTCGGGTAGAGGCCGGCGAACATGGCCGGGATGATCGCGAAGTACTTCGCGATGTCGTTGGCGATGCTGAACGTGGTCAGCGCGCCCCGGGTGATCAGCAACTGCTTGCCGATCTCCACGATCTCGATCAGCTTGGTCGGGTCGGAGTCGAGGTCGACCATGTTGCCGGCCTCCTTGGCGGCCGACGTACCGGTGTTCATGGCCACCCCGACGTCGGCCTGGGCGAGCGCCGGCGCGTCGTTGGTGCCGTCACCTGTCATCGCGACCAGCCGACCACCCTCCTGCTCCCGCTTGATCAGCGCGAGCTTGTCCTCCGGCGTGGCCTCGGCCAGGAAGTCGTCCACCCCGGCCTCGTCGGCGATGGCCTTCGCGGTGCGCGGGTTGTCGCCGGTGATCATCACGGTCCGGATGCCCATCCGGCGCATCTCGTCGAACCGCTCCCGCATGCCGGACTTGACGACGTCCTTGAGGTGGATGACGCCCAGCGCGCGGGCGGGCGCACCGTCGACGTGCTCGGCGACCACGAGCGGAGTGCCACCGGTGCCGCTGATCGCGTCCACGATCTCGCCGACCTGCTCGGTCGGGTGGCCGCCGTTCTCCCGTACCCACTTCATCACCGCTGCGGCGGCGCCCTTGCGGACCCGGCGGGCCGTGCCCACCGCGCCGCCGTCCACGCTGCCGTCCGGCGTCAGGTCGACGCCGCTCATCCGGGTCTGCGCGGTGAACGGTACGAACGTGGCGTGCGGCATCACACCGGGCTCACGCTCGCGCATCCCGAACTCGTTCTTCGCCAGCACCACCACCGAGCGCCCCTCCGGGGTCTCGTCGGCCAGGCTGGACAGTTGCGCGGCGTCGGCGAGCGCCGCGGGGTCGACCCCCTCGACAGGTACGAACTCGGCGGCCTGCCGGTTGCCGAGCGTGATGGTGCCGGTCTTGTCCAGCAGCAGGGTGTTGACGTCACCGGCGGCCTCGACGGCCCGGCCGCTCATGGCCAGGACGTTGCGCTGCACCAGCCGGTCCATACCGGCGATGCCGATGGCGGAGAGCAGCGCGCCGATGGTGGTGGGGATCAGGCAGACCAGCAGCGAGATCAGCACCACCCCGGTGACGCCGGAGCCGGTGATCGCACCGCTGTCCGGTGCGGCCGCCTGGTACGCCTTGCTGAAGATCGCCAGCGGCTGGAGGGTGACCACGGCCAGCAGGAAGATGACCGTGAGCGCGGCGAGCAGGATGTTCAGCGCGATCTCGTTCGGTGTCTTCTGCCGGTTGGCGCCCTCGACCAGGGCGATCATCCGGTCGATGAAGCTCTCGCCCGGCTTCTGGGTGATCTTGACGATGATCTGGTCGGAGAGCACCTTGGTGCCGCCGGTGACCGCGCTGCGGTCACCGCCGGACTCCCGGATCACCGGAGCCGACTCGCCGGTGATGGCCGACTCGTCAACGCTGGCGATGCCCTCGACGATGTCGCCGTCGCCGGGGATGATGCCGCCGGCCTCGACGAGCACCACGTCGCCCTGGCGCAGCTCCGGCGCGGGCACCGCCTCGTCGCGGTAGGTGTTGGCCCGCGCGCCCGGCTTCCAGTCGATCAGCCGGGTGGCGATGGTGTCCTTCTTGGCCTGCCGCAGCGTGGCGGCCTGGGCCTTGCCCCGACCCTCGGCGACCGCCTCGGCCAGGTTGGCGAAGACCACCGTCAGCCAGAGCCAGACGGTGATCGCCCAGGCGAACACCGACGGGTCGAGCACCGCCAGGACGGTGGTGAAGGCCGCGCCGACCTCGACGATCAGCATCACCGGGTTGCGCCACAGCGTGCGGGGGTCGAGCTTGCGTACCGCGTCCGGCAGGGACCGGACGAGCTGCTGGGGGTCGAGCAGGCCCCCGCCGATCCGGTTGCCCTGGGTGGCGGGCGTGCCGGGGAGTTGCTCTGTTGGGGCGGACGTGACGGACATGTCCTCGTTCCTCATGATGGTCAGAGCCCCTCTGCCAGCGGACCGAGCGCGAGCGCGGGCAGGAAGGTCAGCGCGACGAGGACCACCGTGACGCCGACGACCATGCCGATGAACAGCGGTCGGTGGGTCGGCAGGGTGCCCTCGGACGCGGGGGTGGGTGCCTGGCGGGCCAGCGAGCCGGCCAACGCGAGCACGAAGATGAGCGGCAGGAAGCGGCCCAGCAGCATGCACAACCCCAGCGCGGTGTCCCACCAGGTCGTGTTGACGGTGATGCCGCCGAAGGCGGAGCCGTTGTTGTTGCTGGCCGAGGTGAACGCGTACAGCACCTCGGAGAGGCCGTGCGGGCCGACGTTGAGCGCCGTGGAGTTGTTGCCGGTGGCGAACGCGGCCGCCGTACCGACGAGCACCAGGATCGGCGTGATCAGGAAGTAGAGCGAGGCGAACTTGATCTCGCGCGACCCGATCTTCTTGCCCAGGTACTCGGGGGTGCGACCCACCATCAGGCCGGCCACGAAGACCGTGATCACCGCGAGGATGAGCAGGCCGTAGAGACCCGAACCGGTGCCCCCCGGCGCGACCTCGCCGAGCATCATGTTGACCATCGTCATCATGCCGCCGAGCGAGGTGAACGAGTCGTGGAACGAGTTCACCGCGCCGGTCGAGGTGAGCGTGGTGGCGGCGGCGAAGGTGGCCGAGTTCGACACGTCGAACCGCACCTCCTTGCCCTCCATCGCCGCGCCGACCGCCTGCGGCACCGTGCCGTGGCCGGCCAGCTCGAAGATGTTGGTGATGGCGACGCTGAGGAACGCGAGGATGCCCATCACCGCGGCGATGGCGTAGCCCTGCCGGTTCTGCCCGACCATCCGGCCGAAGACCCGGGGCAGACTGAACGGGATCAGGAAGATCAGGAAGATCTCCAGCCAGTTCGTCCAGGTGGTCGGGTTCTCGAACGGGTGCGCGCTGTTGACGTTGTAGAAGCCGCCACCGTTGGTGCCCAACTCCTTGATCACTTCCTGGCTGGCGACCGGACCACCGGTGATGGTCTGGGATCCGCCGGTCAGCGTGCTCACGTCGGTGCCGCCGGAGAGGTTCTGCACCACGCCGCCGATCATCAGCGCGATCGCGCCGAGCACGGCGATCGGCAGCAGGATCCGCAGCACGATCCGGGTCAGGTCGACCCAGAAGTTGCCGAGCTGCCCGGTGCGACTGCGGGCGAAGCCGCGGACCAGCGCCACCGCCACCGCGATGCCGACCGCCGCCGACACGAAGTTCTGCACGGCCAGACCGGCCATCTGCACCAGGTGGCCCATCGTCGACTCACCCGAGTACGACTGCCAGTTGGTGTTCGTCACGAACGACACGGCCGTGTTCCACGCGCCGTGCGGCACCACCGGGTCGAAGCCCAGGGACAGCCACAGGTGGTTCTGCACCCGCTGGAACACGTACAGGAACAGGATCGAGACCGCGGAGAACGCCAGCACACTGCGGGCGTACACGCCCCAGGTCTGCTCGGCGGCCGGGTTGACCCCGACCAGTCGGAAGATCCCCCGCTCGACCCGGGACTGCTTCGTGCCGGCGACCGCCCGGAACATGTAGTCACCGAACGGCTTGTAGACGGCGACGAGAGCCGCCACCAGCGTCACGATGAAGATGACGCCCGCTGTTGTCATGGTCATCAGAAGCGCTCCGGAAACAGCAGGGCGAACACCAGGAACGCGCCCAGGACGATCGCGAGCACCAGACCGACGGTGTTTACCGCGTTCACAGCTTCTCCACCGCCCGGACCACCAGGGCGAGCACTGCGAACAGCACCACCGTCAGGACCACGAACACCACGTCAGACACGCTGACTCCTCTTACCGGAAAGGTTCGTCGCGACCGCCTTCCGGTCGCGCCGGGCAATCAAAGCCCCAGACCCGCCGGACGGCAGGGGTCATAACGCGACCATGACGGAGCCGAACCTTTTCTTGACGTGGTTTTCACACCCGCCCACTGAACAGGTGAAATGCGGCACAGACCCCGCGCTTGTCCGGGGGTGGAGGCCATTGCGGGACCGTCCGCGGCCCGGAGCGGGCGGCGGCGCGATGCAGCGCGGGCGGAGGCGCGGGGCGGGGTCCCGGGCGGGCGGAGGTGCGGGGCCGGGTCAGGCCGGGCGGCGGGCCACCAGCACGTCGCGCATGATCGACTGGTCGACCCGGTGCCGCAGCGCGCGGTAGGGCTCGGTGTCGACCACGGTCAGGCCGGCGTCGGCCAACGCCGCCGCCGCGTCCTCGCGGCTGGCGACGTGGGTGTTCCAGGAGATCCCGAGCGCCCCGCCGGGACGCAGCAGCCGCGCCCAGACCGGCGCGGCGTCCGCGAGCAACGCCAGCGGATCGCGGGTCAGGCCCTTGTCGGCGGTACGGCTGCCGTGCTGCACGCCGTACGGCGCGTCGGCGACGACCAGGTCCACGGTCTCCGGGCGGAAGAACTCCGCCGAGCGGGCGGTGTCGGCGTTGACCACGTCCAGCAGTTGGGTCTGGCCGGCCTTGTGCTCCTCGCGGGTCGGAGCCAACTCGATCCGCACCCGCCGGCCGACCACCTTGCGCTCCCGCCGTACCGGTCCCGACTCCAGCACCCGGTGCTTGACCCGCTTCTGCTTCAGCCAGGTGGTGATGAACGCCCGGTACGCCTCGACGTCCTTCTGGTCGCGCTCGATGCCGGCGGCGTCGAACCCGTACATCAGGGCCTGGTTGAGGGTGGTGCCCCGGCCGCAGAGCGGGTCGAGTACCCGGAACCGACGGGTGGTCAGCTCGGCGGCCCAGTCCGAGGCGAGCAGGGTGACGTTGAGCAGCAGTTTGGTGAACTGCTCGTTGGTCTTGCCCGGGTACTTCTGGATGGTGAGCAGGTCGTCGTCGTAGCGGTCCAGTCGACTCCACTCGATCGGCCGCAGCAGCTCACCGACGATCTCGAAGAGCGCGTACCCGGCGGAGAGGTTGCCCAGGGCGGCCAGGTCCCGCTCGGTCAACCCGTCACCGGTGAAGGTGACGTAGGACGCCCCACCGACCACCTCGGTGTCCAGCTCGCCGATCTGGCCGTCGAGGGCCGAACGGCCGAAGATCTCCAGCTCGGCCCGGGTGAGGTCGATGGCGGAGCGGGCGTACACCCGGTTGGTTGCGGGCAGGATCAGCAGGCCGTAACGCGTCATGATCGGGCGAGTATTCCACAACAGCCTCCGGTCGCCGGGAACCGGAGCGCCTGCCGGAGCGACTACCGGTACATGGGGTGTGAGCAGTGGCGGGAGGTCCTGTCCGCGCAGTTGGACGGAGAGGAGACCGCCGCCGAACTGACGGCGGTGCAGGGACACCTGGACGGGTGTGCCGATTGTCGGGCCTGGTTCACGGCGGCGGCCGCGGTGACGCGTCGGGTTCGTACCCGATTGGTGGCCGATGTGCCCGACCGGACGGCGGCGATCCTGGCCGCCGTCGCGGCTGAGCCGGTCCGCCGGTCGTGGTGGCGACGCGCTGGCTGGGTCGCCGGGCTACGCGCGGCGTTCGGGCGCGCCGGGTTGGTCGCCGGGCTACGCGCGGCCTCCGGGCGCGCCGGGTTGGTCGCCGGGCTGCGCGCGGCGCTCGGGCTGCTCGGCGCGGTGCAGTTGGTGCTCGGGCTGGCCCAGGTGGGCCGGGGCGCGACCGCCGATCACCTGCACCCGGCCGGCCAGCACCTGTGGCACGAGTCGGCCGCGTGGAACGTGGCGGTGGGTGCCGGGTTCCTCTTCGTGGCGGTCCGCCGCAGCCCGCCGGCCGGGCTGCTGCCGATGCTCAGCGCGTTCGTCGGCACGTTGCTGCTGCTCTCGGTCAATGACCTGGCCACCGGATCGGTGGGCGGGGAGCGGCTGGTCAGTCACGGGTTCCTGGTGGTCGGCTACCTGATCACCGTGTTGCTGTCCCGGCCCGGCCTGCGCCCCGGTGGACCTTCGCCGCAGCGGCAGCCAGCACCGTCACGTTGGCGGTTCGGCACCGACGAGGTGGACCGGCCGCTGCGGGTGGTCCGCCCCGGGTCGTACCCGGCGCAGGCCGCCGACCGGTACGCGGCCCCGGCGGCGCGTGCTGATCATGCCGCTGCGGCGGCGCGTGCCGAGCGCGGTGGGCGGGCCGGCGGACGCCGCGCCGCCTGATCGCCGGCGGCGTCGACCGGCGCGTCGCCAGCCCGGCGCGGGCAGGTCAGTCCGCCTGCCGTAGGCGCGCGCGGTGGGCGCGCAGGTTGCTCGGGTACCCGCAGACGCGGACGGAGTGCCAGACGCCGCTGTTGTTCCGGGACCGGTCGTAGAACGCCACCTGGCAGCGTGGATTGCGGCAGGTCTTGATCCGACGCCCGGTGTCGGCGAGTTGCGCCTCGAACAGCGTCGCGAGCACGAGCGAGATCAGCAGTTCCGCCCCGACCCCGGCGGGGTCGAGCTGGACGGACCCGTTCCGGTCGAGTCGCAGTGTGGCACCGGCGGAACGCAGCCCGGTCGGGGCCGGCTCCTCGGCCGGGGGGAGCCCCGCTTCAGCCGTGGTGTGGACCCGGGAGTGGATCTCGTCCCGTAGGTCGTCGCGAAAGGTCCGTAGCGCCCGGAGTCCCGCCGCGTCGAGGGCGACTGCGGGCGCCGAACGCCCGGTGGTCGTCGACCATCGATCGGCGGCGTCGCGTGCCCACGCCGTGGCGCTGGTCAGCTCGTCGAGAAGGTCCGGCTGCCTCGGCGCACCGGCCGAGATCGTGTTGAGTAGATCCTGGACCAGACCGAGGCCACCCGGGGCCTGGTCCAGGTCGTATCTCGCGGTGGCGGGCCACAGCGCGGGGTGCGGTGCCGAGGACATGATCGGATCACTTGCCGATCAGGCCGAGCGCCCCGTACCACGCGGGCCCCGGGTTCACCCAGTCCGGATAGAGGCTCGTCAGCTCGTCGAAGAACTCGCGGGCTGTCGACTTCTCGGCCAACAGCCGCTCCACGTTGAGCAGGTACTGCCGGGTCTGGTCGATGCTTGCCGGATCGTCGGGCAAGTCCCGGTTCTTGTGGCCGGCGACGACCGCGCGAGGTGCGAGCGCCTCCACGCGATCGAGAGCCTTCAGCCACTCCCGCAGGCCGCCGTCGACGGTCTCCAGGAGGTACTGGTGGACGCCGTTGTAGACGACGTCACCGGCCACCACCAGGCCGATCGACGGCACGTGCAGGACGGTGGTCCGGTCGGTGTCGGTGTGCCCGGTCTCGACCGGCTGGACGAGATTGCCCTCCAGCAGGAAGCCCTCGGCCGGCACGGGCACGGCGACGACAGGCGTTTCCGGGATCAGGCCGGGGAAGACCCGGTCGAACAACTCGCTCCGCCCGACGGTGGCCTGCTGGTGCATGACCTCGATGGTGCCGGGCGTCGCGTAGCTGACGGCGTCGGGGAAGCGCTTGAGCAGCTCCCCGGTGCCGAACCAGTGGTCGCCGTGGCCGTGGGTGGCGTAGATGTAGGTCAGCCGCCGGCCCGACCGTGCGATCCAGTCACCCACCTTCGCGATCTGCTCATGGGTGAACGGCGGGTCCACCAGGAGCGCCTCCTCGGCTCCGTAGATCAAGGTCGACGAGATCGGGTTCCAGTGGATCCGCGACCCGTCCGGCATGCGCTGGTCCCCCGCCCGAACCGGGCCTTCCGAGACGAGAACGTCGTAGGACAGGGCAGATGTGCTCATGTCTCCTCCTCAGCTGGGTCGCCGCACCTTGCGACCACTGAAATAACCATAGCGCGTACGCCTATTTCAGCGGGTCTATTCTTCGGTGCTCCGCGTCACCCCCCAGCGAGATCCCGGTCCCGGGCTCCCCCGCCTCGTCGGGCTGACATTCGGGGTCGTGGGCGGCGTAGAGCAGGGTCAACTGCCGGTGAAGCTGGCGCCGTTCGTCCTCGGCGAGGGGAGCAAGAAAATCGTCCTCGGTCCGGCGCAGCACCGTGAGGGCTTCCGACAAGGTGGCCCGGCCGTCGGCGGTGACGCTGATGAGCTGCTTGCGGCGGTCGTTGGGGCTGCGTTCGCGGCGGACGTATCCGTTGCGCTCAAGTTCGTCGATGACCGCGACCATCGTGGTGCGGTCGAGTCCGGTCCGCTGACCCAGGTCGCGCTGGGACGACTCCCCGTCCGCGACGAAGGCCAGCACCCGCAGATCCCGACCGCGCAGGTGGAAGGGCAACAGCGCCTCTTCCATCCGGGCGCCGGCGAGGCCGGCCAACTTCAACAACAGGTACCCGGTGGCGGAGGCGATGGTTTCGGATGAGCGCATCACCGCAGCCTAGTCTTCCGGATCGCTGATTATCAGCTACGCTGACGATCAGCGATCCGGTCGTACTTGGAGAGCCCCATGAAGATGCGCGTCATCCTCTGCGTCGTCGGCGTGATCACGGCGACGCCCGCACTCGCCCTGCTGTGGCCGCAACTGCTGACCAGCAGCTACGGACTGACTCACCCCGACCCCATGACCACCGCGCTGCTCCAGCACCGGGGTCTCCTGCAGGCGGCTCTCGGCGCGGCCATCATCTGGGGAGCCTTCCACCTGCCGGCCAGAGTGCCGGCGGCGGCGACCGCCATCGTCACCAAGTCGGCGTTTCTCGCCCTGACCGTCGTCGACGGCGGCATGCGAGCCGACATGAACCTCATCTCGCTGGTGTTCGACCCGATCGCCATCGTCATCCTGGCCGTCGTCATCGTGCTCCAGCTCCGCGAGTCGACCCCCGCCGCCGCGCAAGTCTGAAGCCCGGCACCGGCTGCGTCGGCGGGTGGCCCGACCAACCCGACCAGAGCGGGGTCGGCCAGCTCAGGCCGGCGGCGCTGGCCGGGTCGGGCCGGCGATGGCCTGCGGGATGACCTGCTCGACGATGGTCAGCAGTGTGGTGGTGAGCAGCAGGTGCACCTGGGCGCGGGTCAACGCCCCGCGCTGGAGCCACTCCCGGGCGGTCGACGTGGCCAGCCCGCCGTACGCGCGAACCATGGCACGCAACTCCTCCCGGTGCTCGGCCTCGCCGGCCAGGCCGACGGCGACGAGCATGCGGTCCGCGGCGACCTCCTCGGCTTCGGCGAGCACCTGTTCCACGTCCGCGTCGCCGCCCATCCCCCGGGCGGTGACCGCGGCCAGCCAGGAGGTGCTGTGCCGGGACACCACGTCGAGAAACCAGGAGACGCTGGCGTCGACCCGGGTCCGCAGGTCACCCTTGGGCAACCGTTCGAGGGCCACCTCCGGAATGGTCACCATGACCCGGACGACCTCCAGGTAGAGGTCCTTCTTCGCACCGAAGTAGTGGTTGACCAGACCACGCGCGACACCAGCCTCGCGGGCGACGTCGGTGGTCGACACGTCCGCGTACGGGCGGTCGCCGAACAGCCGGACCGCACAGGCCAGGATCTGCCCGCGCCGGGCGTCCGGCTCCAGACGGCGGCGGCGCGGAGCCGTCTCGACACTCATCTGCCCGACCCTATCGACCGCTCCGCCTTCGGCCACCCGCCCTCACCTTGATCAACGGATCGGTCGTCGACGCCGAACCAGATGCCGGGCGACCTGCCCCAGGTTTGACGTCTCGGAGTAGAGCGCCGCGTTGATCGCGCCGAGGGCAACCCCGGGCGCTCGTTGCACCCGGTCCACGTCCTGAACCACCCGGCCGATCAACGTCAGGCGACAACGGAGATCGAACAACTCCCTCCGTGCGCAGCGCAACGCCGTCTCCAGTCCCCCGACCCGCTCCCGCAGCCACGCCAACTCCGTCGCCTGATCCATCGGGCTCTCCCATCACTCGCGATCGCTGCCAGGCAGCCCGGACCCCATTGGCCGGGACCGTCACCTTCACCCTCACCCATTCGAAAGGACTGCGCAAGTAGGTAGACGCAATTAGGCATGCCTGATCGCCCTACCGTCAGGTCATGGGTGAGGTCCCGGGTCCGCTGGTCGGTCCGCACGAGCTGCAGGATCTGCTCGGCGTGAGCCGGACCCGAATGCGTCAGCTCATTCGCTACCCAACCTTCCCCGCACCGTTCCAGCGCCTGCACGGCACCACGGTGTGGCTGCGCGCGGACGTGGAGGCGTGGATCGCCGAGCATCGCCCGCCGCGCCCCACGGACGGCGACGAGGCCGAGTAACGCGCCCGGCACGGGTCGGATCAGGACAGTCCCGGGACGGGGTACGCCGTTCGAGCGGCCTGCGGTGATCCACCTTCTGCTCTACCCTTGCCACGCATCAGTGACAGTCCGACCAGTGCGGCCGAAACGTCCATGCCATCGGACCGGATCAACTGGGTAAGGGAGCGAAGCCTTGGTTTCTCGACGTCGATTGTTGTCTGGCGCGGCCGGTGCGGCTGTCGGCCTCTCGGCCGCCGGCACGTTCGCCGGGTCCGCGACGGCGGCACCGTCCACCTCCACCGTGACGTCGCCGCTCGCGGCCCGCCGTGGTCGACTGATGAGCCGAACGGTGGTGACGTCCCCGGCCATCCCGTTGACCCACCTGTCCGTGGCGCACAGCGGTCCGGCGGCGGCGGTGCGCCTTCGCACCGGCAAGGGGTGGAGCGACTGGCTGGAGATCAGCGCGTGCCCGAGCGGTCGCGACGGTCGGGCGGTGTCGGCCCAGTCCGACATCGTGGTCGTCGACGGCGCCACCGGGTACGAGGTCCAGGTCGCCGATGGCTCGGCGGCCACCGTCGTCGAGCTGAACATGGTCGACGGGGCACGGCGGACGGTCACGAGCGCGGAGACGAACAACCTTCCGCTGCCGCCCGGCACCAGGCGGAAGCCGACGTACCTGCCCCGGTCCGGTTGGGGAGCTGACGAGTCGCTCCGGCTCGCCCCGAACGGCAGCCAGCTGTGGCCGACCGAGTTCTTCCCGGTGCAGACGCTGACGGTCCACCACAGTGGGGTGTACCAGCACAACGAGGACCCCGATCCGGCGGCCACGGTACGCGCCATCTACTACGACCAGTGCGTACTGCAGGAGTTCGGCGACATCGGCTACCACCTGTTGATCGACGAGGCCGGGCGGGTCTACGAGGGTCGCTATTCCGACCCGGGGCCGCAGCCGGTCTACGGCCCGGGTTTCGGCAGCGACGGTCGGCCGCTCATGGTCAACGCGGCGCACGTGAGCGGCTACAACGCGGGAAACATCGGCGTCTGCCTGCTGGGCCGGTACACGTCCCGCCTGCCCAGCCCCGCCGCACAACGGTCGCTGGCTCTCGTCCTGGCGGGTCTCAGCCTCACGAGTCGACTCAACCCCACCGGCCGGACCGGATACGTCAATCCGGTGAGCGGGGTGGGTGGCAACGTGGCAGTCATCTCGGGCCACCGGGACTGGGCGAGCATCGGGGCCGGTGCGACCGAGTGCCCCGGCGACTACTTCCACCCGTACCTCGGCCAGCTACGCCAGGACGTGGCCACGCTGGCCGGCATGCGCCCGACTCCGCCGCCGCGGCCGCCGAGGCGCTAGTTCGCAGCCCTGTCCCGCCGCCCTCCAGTCAGCGCGCCCGCCGCGCTGGTGGGGGGCGGCGTCGCATCATGCCCGCGGCGCCTCCGGGGCCGCTGATCGCGACTTATTGACATGCTGCCAACAGCGCGCGAGGGTGGTGCACATGCCGACGCCCGACGGTCCCCCCTCGCCCTGGCGCGAACCGGAGCACGACGACCTCGCCGACCTGGCCCGCGCCTTCTTCACCAAGGAGGTGCTGCCGCACACCGACCGCCTGCTGGCACAGGGCCACCCGGACCGCGAGCACTACCGCCGCGCCGGCGAGCTGGGGCTGTTGGGCCTGTCCGTCCCGGAGGAGTACGGCGGCGGGGGCGGCGGGTTCACCCACGAGGCCGTGCTGCTGCACGAGCAGGCGTACACCGGGGAGAGCAGCCTCGGGTTGGCCGTCCACAGTGGCATCGTCACCGGCTACCTGGTCGCGTACGGCAGCGAGGAACAGAAGCGGCGGTGGCTGCCCGGCCTGTGCAGCGGTGAGCTGGTCGGCGCGATCGCGATGACCGAGCCGGACGGCGGTTCCGATCTCCAGGCGATGCGCACCCGGGCGGTCCGCGACGGAGACGACTACCTGATCACCGGCGCGAAGACGTTCATCACCAACGGCGGCCTGGCCGACCTGGTCATCGTGGCCGTGAAGACCGATCCCGAGCAGCGGGCGGCCGGAGTCTCGCTGCTGGTGTGCGAGGTGGGCGGCGATCCGGAGGGCTTCCGTCGGGGCCGACTGCTGTCCAAGATCGGGCTGCACGCCAACGACACCGCCGAGCTGTTCTTCGACGGGTTCCGGGTGCCGGCGGCCAACCTGCTCGGCGACGCCGAGGGGCTGGGCTTCGTCCAGCTCATGCAGCAGCTCCCCCAGGAACGGCTGGTCATCGGCGTCGGCGCGGTCGCGGCCATGGAACGGGCGGTCGAGCTGACCGTCGCGTACGCCAAGCAGCGCACCGCCTTCGGCAAGCCACTGATGGGCCACCAGAACACCCGGATGGTGCTCGCCGAGTGCGCCACGCGTACCCGGGTCAGCCGGGTCTTCCTGGACGACTGCATCGTCCGGCACGCGCGCGGCGACCTGGACGTGGCGACCGCGGCGATGGCGAAGTCCTGGCTCACCGACGGGCAGTGCGAGGTCATCGACCGCTGTCTCCAGATCTTCGGCGGCTACGGCTACACGACGGAGTACCCGATCGCCCGGATGTACGCCGACGCCCGCGTCCAGAAGATCTACGGCGGCACCAACGAGATCATGAAGGAGCTGATCGCCCGTGCCCTCTGAGGCGTACGTCTATGACGCGGTCCGCACCCCGCGCGGACGCGGCCGGGACACCGGCGCGCTGCACGGCGTCAAGCCGATCTCGCTGGTCGTCGGCCTGATCGACGCGTTGCGCGAGCGCAACCCCGGCCTGGACGTCGGTCGGCTGGAGGACCTGCTGCTCGGCATCGTCACCCCGGTCGGGGAGCAGGGCGGCGATCTGGCGCGGGCCGCCGCGTTGCTGGCCGGGTTGCCCGACGTGGTGGGCGGGGTGCAGCTCAACCGGTTCTGCGCCTCCGGGCTGGAGGCGGTCAACTCCGCCGCCGCGCGGATCCGCTCCGGCTGGGAGCACCTGCTGCTCGCCGGCGGGGTGGAGTCGATGTCCCGGGTGCCGATGGGCTCCGACGGCGCGGCCTGGGCCACCGACCCGCAGACCGCGCTCGCCACGTCGTTCGTGCCGCAGGGCGTCAGCGCCGACCTGATCGCCACCCTGGAGGGGTTCACCCGCGACGACGTGGACGGCTACGCGCTGCGGTCGCAGGAGCGGGCCGCCAAGGCGTGGGCCGGCGGGCACTTCGCCCGCTCGGTGGTGCCGGTCCGCGACGGCAACGGGTTGGACATCCTCACCGTCGACGAGCATCCCCGCCCGGAGACCACCCGGGAGGCGCTGGCCCGGCTCACCCCGTCGTTCGCCACGATCGGCGAGGCGGCCGGTTTCGACGCGGTCGCGTTGCAGAAGTTCCACTGGCTGGAGGCCATCGAGCACGTCCACCACGCCGGCAACTCGTCCGGCATCGTGGACGGCGCCGCGCTGGTGCTGATCGGCTCGGAGCAGGTCGGGCAGGACCTCGGCCTCACCCCGCGCGCGAGGATCGCCGGCGCGGCGGTCACCGGCGCCGACCCGACGCTGATGCTCACCGGCCCGATCCCGGCCACCCACAAGGCGCTCGCCGTCGCCGGGCTGACAGTCGACGACATCGACCTGTTCGAGATCAACGAGGCGTTCGCGGCCGTGGTGCTCAAGTACGTCCGCGACCTGGGCCTCGACCCCGACCGGGTGAACGTCAACGGCGGCGCGATCGCGCTCGGGCACCCGCTGGGCGCCACCGGAGCCATGTTGC
This sequence comes from Micromonospora sp. NPDC085948, assembly GCF_040686315.1. NCBI lineage: Bacteria > Bacillati > Actinomycetota > Actinomycetes > Micromonosporales > Micromonosporaceae > Micromonospora > Micromonospora sp. NPDC085948. The sequence goes on from NZ_JBFBJW010000001.1 coordinate 974,913, forward strand.
TCGGCACGGCGTTGGACGAGTTGGAGCGCCGCGACCTACGCCGTGCCCTCGTGACCCTCTGCATCGGCGGCGGCATGGGCGTCGCCACCGTTCTCGAGCGCTGCTGACCCGGGGGAAAGACACATGACCACCACCATCCGGTACGACCGCGCCGCCGACGGCATCGTCACGCTCACCCTGGACGACCCCGAGCAGTCCGCCAACACCATGAACCGGGCGTACGCCGCCTCGATGAGCGCCGCGCTGGACCGGCTGGAGGCGGAGCGCGATCTCGTCGGCGTGATCGTGACCAGCGCGAAGTCCACGTTCTTCGCCGGCGGTGACCTGCCCGAGATGATCCGGGCCACCCGCGCCGACGCGCCCGCCCTCGCCGAACTGCTCGGCACCATCAAACGGGACCTGCGGCGACTGGAGACGCTGGGCCGACCGGTGGTCGCCGCAATCAACGGCTCCGCGCTCGGCGGTGGCCTGGAGATCGCGCTCGCCTGCCACCACCGGATCGCGCTGGACGCGCCGGACAGCCGGCTCGGGCTGCCCGAGGTGACCCTGGGTCTGCTGCCCGGGGCCGGCGGCGTCACCCGGACGGTACGAATGCTCGGCCTGGCCGGTGCGCTGACCACGGTGCTGCTCACCGGTCGGCGGATGCGCCCCGCCGACGCCCTGGCCGCGGGCATCGTGGACGAGGTGGTCGCCACACCCACCGAAATGCTGGACCGCGCACGCGCCTGGATCGCGGCGAACCCGCAGCCGGCGCAGCCGTGGGACCGGCCGGACTACCGGATGCCCGGCGGCGCACCCGCCAGCCGCTCCCTGGCCACCCAGTTGCCGGCCTTCCCGGCCACCCTGCGCAAGCAGCTCAAGGGTGCCCGGCTGCCCGCACCCGAGGCGATCCTGGCGACCGCCGTCGAGGGCGCACAGGTCGACCTGGACACCGCCCTGACGGTGGAGACCCGGCACCTGATCGGCCTGCTCACCGGGCAGGTCGCCAAGAACATGATCGGCGCCTTCTTCTTCGACCTGAAGGCCGTCAACGGTGGCGCCGCCCGACCGTCCGGCGTGGACGCCCCGCCGGTGCGCCGGGTGGCCGTGCTCGGCGCCGGCATGATGGGCGCGGGCATCGCGTACGCCTGCGCCAGCGCCGGCCTGGACGTCGTGGTCCGGGACGTCACGCCGGAGGCCGCCGGCCGTGCCCGGGAGCACGCCGAACGGCTGCTCGCCCGCAGGGTGCGCAAGGGCCGCGCCACGGAGGCGGACGCCCGTGCCGTACTGGACCGGATCACCACCACCGACCAGGTGGACGCCCTCGCCGGCTGCGACGCGGTCATCGAGGCGGTCTTCGAGGACCCCGCGCTGAAGCAGGCCGTCTTCGCCGAGGTGCTGCCGGTGTTGGCACCCGACGCGTTGCTCGCGTCCAACACCTCCACCCTGCCGATCACCGGGCTGGCCGAGGGAGTGGACCGCCCGAGCGACTTCATCGGCATGCACTTCTTCTCCCCGGTGGACCGGATGCCACTACTGGAGATCGTGGTCGGCCAGCGGACCAGCGACACGGCCCTGGCGCGGGCGTTCGACCTGGGCCGGCGGATCGGCAAGACCCCGATCGTGGTCAACGACGGCCGGGGCTTCTTCACCAGCCGGGTGATCGGCCGGTTCCTCGACGAGGCGGTCGGCATGGTCGCCGAGGGTGTCCCCGCCGCGTCGGTGGAGCAGGCCGCGTTGCAGGCCGGCTACCCGACCGGGCCGCTGGCACTTGCCGACGAGGTCAGCCTCACCCTGATCCAGCGGATCCGCCGCCAGTTCGAGGCGGCCAGCGAGGAGTACCTGCCGCTGCCCGCGCACCGGCTCGTCGACGAGTTGGTCGACGCGTACGACCGGCCGGGGCGAGCGATCGGTCGCGGCTTCTACTCCTACGACGACGGCACCCGGGGCCGGCTGTGGACCGGCCTCGCCGACCTGGTCACCGACGCCGGCCGGGCGGTGCCGTTCACCGACCTCCAGGAGCGGATGCTGTTCGCCGAGGCACTGGACGCGCTGCGCTGCCTCGACGAGGGGGTGCTGCGCACCGAGACCGATGCCAACATCGGCTCGATCTTCGGCATCGGCTTCCCCGCGTGGACCGGAGGGGTGATCCGCTACGTCCGGCAGTACGCGGGCGGCCCGGCCGGGTTCGCGACCCGTGCCGCCGAACTGGCCGACAGGTACGGCGACCGGTTCACACCCCCCGCCGACCTGGTCGACAGGCTCGCCGCCCGTCCCGCCGAACCGGCTGGCGTCGCATGACGGCCTCCTGGCCGAGCCCCGGCAGACCGGGTGCGGCCAGCGACCCAGACACCGCACGGGGCGACGACCCGGGCGCCACACGGCACGACGACCCGGGCGCCACGCCGGGCGGTTCGACGCGCGGCGGGCCGCTGGCCGGGGTGCGGGTGGTCGAGTTGGCGAGCCTCGCGCCGGCCCCGTTCGGCTGCATGGTGCTCGCCGACCTCGGGGCGGACGTGGTGCGGGTGGACCGGCCGGGTGCCCCGGGCGCGGGGCGGCTGGCCGCGCCGACCGACGGGCCGTTGCAGCGCGGCCGACGGGTGACCGCACTGGACCTGAAGTCCCCGGCCGGGGTGGCCGACCTGCTGCGCCTCGTCGAACGGGCCGACGTGCTGGTCGAGGCGTACCGGCCGGGGGTCGCCGAGCGGCTCGGCTTCGGCCCGGAGGTGTGCCAGGGGCGAAACCCCGGGCTGGTGTACGCGCGGATGACCGGCTGGGGCCAGGACGGCCCGCTGGCGTCCCGGGCCGGGCACGACATCGACTACATCGCGGTGGCGGGGGCGTTGGAGCCGCTGGGTCGGACCGGCGAGCGCCCGTACGCGCCGATGAACCTGCTCGCCGACTTCGGCGGGGGCGGCATGCTGCTCGCCGTCGGCGTGTTGGCGGCGCTGCTGGAACGGGAACGCTCGGGTGTCGGCCAGGTGGTCGACGCGGCGATGGTCGACGGGTCGGCGCTGCTCACGTCGTTCCTGCACGGGCTGCTCGGCAGTGGCCGGTGGGCCGCGCCGCGCGGGCGCAACATGTTCGACGGCGGTGCGCCGTTCTACGACACGTACGCCACCGCCGACGGCGGATTCATGGCCGTCGGCGCGATGGAACCGGCCTTCTACGACGTACTCCTCACCGGCCTCGACCTGGCCGACGACCCGGACCTGCCGGCGCAGTACGACCCGAGCGGCTGGGATGAGCTGCGCCGGCGCTTCACCGAACGGTTCGCCGAGCGGACCCGGGACGAGTGGACGGCGGTCTTCACCGACCTGGACGCCTGCGTCGCGCCGGTGCTCGCCCCCGGTGAGGCGCACCAACACCCGCACAACGCCGCGCGGGGCACCTTCGTCGAGGTCGGCGGCGAGATCCAACCGGCCCCGGCACCCCGCTTCGGTCGGACGCCGACCGACCGGCCAACCCCGGCACCGGACCCGGAGCAGGACCGCCTACCGGCAGCGGAGATTCTCGCCGACTGGCCGCGGCGCAACTGACCCGACGCGGTGGCTCAGGGGCGGTTGTCTCACCGACCCGGTCCGGTGGATCCTGTCGGTGTGCCGGCGGATCTTGGCGACGTGCACGCGACGCGTCGCCGTTTCCCGGAGAGCACCGCGTACCTCGACGCCAACGGGTGGATCGCGTCGAGCCCTGACCTCGGACGATGAGGGAGCCAACGAGCATGGACCTGTGGAAGAGCCACGTCAACGGAATCCTCTATGGAGTGCAGTTCGACCAGGTGCTCGACGACGCGGTGGTGACTCGGGTGGCCGACGGGGTCACCGCTGGGCTCTACCCGGGGGACCGCGCCGAGACACGGGAGGCGCTGGGTCAGGCGCTGCGCTGTCCGGGTCCGCTGAACGACCAGGCTGAGACGCGGCACAGTGAGGAAAGCATCCGTTCGTTCCTGCACCAGCTCTCCGCCGCCCTGACCCCGCCCTCACCTCGTTGATCAAGAGGTTTGCGTCAAGGAATCGCTCTCCTCTGACGCAAACCTCTTGATCAACAAGGCAGGAGGGTGAGCGGGGTGGGGGCGGCGGCGGGAGTGGTGGGGGCGGCGGGAGTGGTACCAGGTGGCGAAGAGGGCCGTCGCGAGCAGCAGCTCGGCCAGGTCACCGCCGTAGTACATGAGCTGGGCCGCGGAACGGAACGCCTCCGGATCCCGGTCGATGAGGCGTGGTGGGAGGGTTTCGGCCTGGGCGTACAGGTACTTGGCCAGTACGGCGTGTCCGGCTGCCGCACCCAGGAGCGCGCCGACCCGTACCGCCAGGCCCGGTCGGCGCGGCGCCGGGTCCGGCCCGGCCAGGGACCAGGCGAAGAGATAACCGGCGGCCAGGTAGTGCAGGTGTACGGCGTGATGCAGCGCGGGCTGACGCTCGGCCGCCGCGTACAGCGGGGTGAGCAGCACCAGCGCCAGCCCACCCGTGCTGAGCAGCGCGGCGGTGACCGGGTGCGCGATCAGGTGCAGCGGGCGGGCGCGCAGCAACCGGCCCACCGCCCGGCGTACCGGTGGCGGCGCGACCCGCAACAGCAGGGTGACCGGGGCGCCGAGCACCAGCCCGAGCGGGGCCAGCATGCCGAGCAGCAGATGCTGCGCCAGGTGCCCGCGCGGACCGCCGGGAAGCTGGGCCAACGGCCCGACGGCGACCGCCAGCATTCCGCACCCGACCAGCCAGGCGGCGGTCCGGCGATGATCCCAACCCCGGGGGTCGCGCGCGGCGGCCAGCAGATAGCCGCCGGTCAGCAGCGCGACCGGGAGCAGCGGCAGCCAGGACGACGCATCCGCCGCCTGCCCGCCGTGCGCGATCGGCGGAACGGACCAGGCGGGCGGAGCCGGCAGCGGCACCGTCATCGACGGCCGTCGCGCGACCGGGCACGCCAGATCAGCAGGGCGCCGGCCAGCAGCAGGGCCGCGCCGGCCACGTTCCACACCACGTCGTACGGCACGAGGTGCACCCCGTAACGGATCTGGTGCAGCCGGAGGACCTTGTGGTCGACCAGCCCGTCGAAGAGCTGGAACCCCCCGGCGCCGAGCAGGAGGCCACCCCAGGCGAGCCGGGCCGACAGGGCGTGTCGCCGGCGCAGGTCGGCGAACCAGAAGAACCCGCCGACCAGGGCGATCACCTCCGCCGCGTGCAGCAGCCCGTCGGAGAGCAGCGCCACCGACGGCGTCGACCTGTCGTAGAAGTGGTGCCAGGCCAGCAACTGATGGAAGACGATCTCGTCCACCGCGGCCATGATCGCGATGCCGATCAGGACGCCGGCGAGGATGGAGGCCCGCACGTCGACGGTGCGTGCCCTCGGCAGACTCGACTCGGCCACCACACACCTCGCATCCACCGGTCGTGGCAAAAATACCCCCAAACACAATGAATCCCGGCCACCAAAGCCGGCGTGGCGACACGCCCACCCCCAAGGTCAACACGAGATCGGCGAACTCGGCGGGTCCGACCGGGTGGGATGCCGCGCTATCAAGGACCCCGTGTTGATCAAGCGCAGGCGCGGCGGTCAAGGCCGCCGAACGGGCACGCCGGACGGTCAAGCCCGCCGAACGGGCACGCCGGGCGGGCAAGGCCGCCGAACGGGCACGCCGGGCGGGCAAGGCCGCCGGACGGGCGCCGCGCACGGCCGGCACCGCGCACGGCCGGCACCGCGCACGGCCGGCACCGCGCACGGCGGCAACATCCCCGTTTCGCGCCTTCGGGGCCTCGCGCGGCATGATCATGGAGCTGGGGCGGGTCGGGCAGCCTCGCCCGCAGCGGAACCCGAGAAGGAGGTGCCAGTGCCGGACGCGGACGAACTCGTCGCCAACGCGCTCGCGGCGGTGCGCGGCACCGACGTACGGAAGGCCGAACGGCAGCTGGACCAACTGATGGTCGGCACCGGCGCCGCGGACGGCACCACGGCGGTGGACGCGGCGTTGCTGCGCCGCCTGGTCCGTGGCCTGGCGCGGCTCTGGCCGCGCGGCTGGCAGCCCGTCGACGTGGACCGGATCACCGGGCGGCGGCTCGACGGCCGCGCGGCGCGACTGGTCCGGGACGCGATGGCCGTGCAGCGGCGCGAGCAGTCGGATCCGGTCCCGGCCTGGTTCGACGAGCAGTTGCGGGCGTTGGCCGCCGAGGTGCGGGCGGACGACGACCGGGTGTTGTCCGGCTGGTCCGCCCGGGAGGCGCTGGACCGGGTCGACGCGCTCCGTACGGCCGTGGACGTCCTCGCGCTGGTGGAGAGCCTGCCACCGATCGCGGTGCTGCGCCCGCCACCCGGGTCGAGCGGGGCGGCGACCGCCCGGTCGGCCGGTCCGGCGCGCAGCGGGTCGCCGATGCTGGACCGGGTCCGGGCGCTGCTGGCCAAGGCCGAGTCGACGACCTTCCCGGCCGAGGCGGAGGCGCTTACCGGTAAGGCGCAGGAGCTGATCGCCCGGCACAGCATCGACGAGGCGTTGCTGGCCGCCGGGGCGGAGCGCGGCGACGTGCCCGGCGGGGTACGCCTGAGCACCGACACCCCGTACGCGGGCGCGAAGGCACTGCTGGTGCAGGAGGTGGCGGCGGCGAACAGGTGCGAGGCGGTCTGGTCCGACGATCTCGGCTTCGCCACCGTGCTGGGCTGGCCGGCCGACCTGGTGGCGGTGGAGTTGCTCTACACCTCGCTGCTGGTCCAGGCCACCGCCGCCATGCTGCGCGGGCGGGTCGAGCGGCGGCAGGGGTCGGGGCGGCGGACAAAGGTCTGGGACGAGTCGTTCCTCAACGCGTTCGCGCTGCGGATCGGCGAACGGCTGCGCGCGGCCACCGAGGCGGCAACCGACGCGGCGGACCAGGCGGCGGCCGAGACGGCCGGGGCGGAGCGACTGTTGCCGGTGCTCGCCGCCCGGGGCGAGGCGGTCCGGGAGCGGCTGGACACGCTCTTTCCCGGCGTCACCCGCCACCGACTCAGCGTGCGCGACGCCGAGGGCTGGTCGTCGGGCACCTCGGCCGCCGACCGGGCGTCGCTGGACGTCGGCGGCGGGCGGAAGCCCCGCCAGGTGCCGGGCCGACCTGATCGGCGCTGAACCGCCCGGCGTGGGACCACCACCGGCGGCGATATCTGCGATTTTCTGCGCTACGCCGTAGGGAACGGATTGTCGGCTCCGACCCTCCGGTGAGTCGCGCCCCGACCGGGGTGCGACACGAGTCTGAGGAGCGTCGCCATGAAGTACATGCTGCTGATCTGGAACCGGCCCGGCTTCACCGAGGAGCTTTCCGAGCAGGACCGCACCGCCCTGTTCGGCGAGGTCGACGAGATCATGAAGGAGTTGACCGAGACCGGCGAGCTGATCGGCGGCCAGGCGCTGGCCAACCCGTCGCAGACGTTGACGGTTCGGGCCGTCGACGGCCGGGCCGAGGTCATCGACGGGCCGTTCATGGAGAGCAAGGAGCAGTTCGCCGGTTACCTGGCGGTCGACTGCGACAGCCCGCAACGGGCCGCCGAGATCGCCGCCCGCTGGCCGGACGTGCGCTTCGGCGGCGCCATGGAGGTTCGCCCGATCATGGACGAGTCCGGAGCGGAGATGTGACCGACGACCGGACGGTCGAGGATCTGCTGCGCACGGTCGCGCCGCAGGTCCTCGGCCTGCTGGTTCGCCGGCACGGCCAGTTCGACAGGTGCGAGGACGCGGTCCAGGAGGCGCTGCTCGCCGCCGCGACGCAGTGGCCCACGCAGGGCGTACCGGACAGTCCGCGCGCGTGGCTGCTCACCGTGGCCACCCGCCGGCTCACCGACGAGTGGCGCAGCGAGAACGCCCGCCGGGACCGCGAGCTGGCGGTGACGCTGCGCGAGCCGGCGTACGCCGGGGTGGCACCGGCGGCCGACGCGGAGCCCGCGGTGGCGGACGCCGACGACACCCTCACCCTGCTGTTTCTCTGTTGCCATCCGGCGCTGACCGGATCGGCGCAGGTGGCGCTCACCCTGCGCGCGGTCGGCGGCCTCAGCACCGCCCAGATCGCCCGGGCGCACCTGCTGCCGGAGGCGACGATGAGCCAACGGATCCGCCGGGCCAAGCAGCGGATCGAGGCCGCCGGAGCCCGGTTCACCATGCCCGGTCCGGCGGAACGGGACGAGCGGCTGCGCACGGTGCTCCGCGTGCTCTACCTGATCTTCAACGAGGGCTACACCGCGTCCAGTGGCCCGGATCTGCACCGGGCCGAGCTGACCGGCGAGGCGATCCGGCTGGCGCGCATCCTGCACGGACTGCTGCCCGACGACGGCGAGGTGAGCGGGCTGCTGGCGTTGATGCTGCTCACCGACGCGCACCGGGCGGCCCGGCTCGGCCCGGACGGGGAGTTGGTGCCGCTCGCCGAGCAGGACCGCACCCGGTGGGACGTCGCCGCCAGCACCGAGGGGATCGCGCTGATCACGGACGCGTTGACCTGGTCGCCACCCGGGCCGTACCAACTCCAGGCGGCGATCGCCGCGGTGCACGCCGAGGCCCGGACAGCGGCCGAGACGGACTGGCGGCAGATCGTCGCGCTCTACCGGCTGCTGGCCCGGATCGCGCCGAACCCGCTGGTCACCCTCAACCAGGCGGTGGCGGTGGCCATGGTGGACGGGCCCCGGGCCGGGCTGGCCCTGCTCACGGCCCTGGACGCCGACGAGCGCACCGCCGGGCACCACCGGCTCGCCGCCGTCCGGGCGCACCTGTTGGAGCTGGCCGGGGACGCCGGTGCGGCGCGGGAGGCGTACCTGGCGGCGGCCCGGGGCACCACGAGTCGGCCCGAGCAGCGGTACCTGGAGCTGAGGGCCGCCCGACTGGCGGGAGTGCGACGGCCGCCGGCCGCCGGGCAGGTCTGACCCCGGCGGCCGGCAGCGCGCGGTCACACGTCGGGGTCGACGGCCGGGCAGGTGGCGCCCCGGACCGGCACCACCTGGTGGATCAAATAGGCGTCGACGGCCCGCTCGACACACGGGCTGGTGGTGTAGCTGCCGTGCCCCCAGCCCGCGTAGGTGAGCAGCACGCCGTGCCTGCCCAACTGCCGCGCCACGTTCGTGGCCCAGTTGTACCCGCTGGCCGGGTCGTGCACGGTGGCGGCGATCAGCAACGGCACGTCGGTGCGCACCCGCAGCCGGTGCTGCGGATTGGCGATCGGCGTCGGGGTGCCGAGGCAGGTCGCGAGGGCGAACACCGCCGTCGGGTACCGCAGGTCGGGCGCGAGCCGGGCCACCCGGCGCAGGTGTTCGTCGTACTCCCGGTAGTCGCGGACCGGCAGGCTCCAGTCCTGGCAGAAGACCGCGAAGGGGTACGGCGCCACCGCGTCACCCGTCGACGGGGCGGCGCTTCGCACCGTGGCGGGGGCTTCCATCCCGTCCAGCCACTCGGCGAGCCCCGGCCAGCGCCAGGTGTCGTAGAACTCCCGGTGGGTGAGCCGGCTCAACTCGAACGGGGTCAGCACCACACCTGGCCGTTTCGGGTCGGTGAGCGTGCCGGCCTCGGCGCGGGCGCGCAGCCCCTCCCAGAGGGCCCGGAAGTCCCGCCCGTGCAGGGCGCAGGCGGCGGACCTGTCGCACCAGGCGACGAACTCGTCGAACGCGTCCTCCGAGGTGACGGCCTGGGTGTCCAGGAAGGCGCGGGTGCCGACGCTGTGGTCCACCGCGGCCTCCAGCACCATGGCCCGGACGCGGTGCGGGAACAGTTCGGCGTACTGCTCACCGAGCAGGGTGCCGTACGAGCTGCCGTGGAAGGTGAGCTGCCGCTCGCCGAGCGCGGCGCGGATCGCGTCCAGGTCGCGGGCGGCGCTGATCGTGTCCACGTGGTCGTAGAGCGGCCCGGTGCGCGCCCGGCAGTCGGCCCGCAGCAGCTCGTTGCCGGCCAGCGTGGCGTCGAACTGGGCCTGGTCGGCGATCAGTTGCGGCTGCTGGGCGAGCAGGGCCCGGGAGCAGACCACCGGGTTGCTGCCGCCGGTGCCGCGCGGGTCGAAGCTGACGATGTCGAACCGGCGGCGCAGGTCGGCGCTGAACCGGGAGCTGCCGTCGACCACCCGGTCGACGCCACTGTCGCCCGGCCCGCCGGGGCCGAAGACCAGCGTGCCCTCGCGGGTGGCCGGCTTGGCGACCCGGCGGGCCAGCGCGAGGTCGAAGCGCTCCCCCCGGGGCCGGTCCCAGTCGACCGGCAGTGACAGGGTGCCGCACTCGGCGGAGTCGTCGGCGGCACAGGGCTGCCAGTCGATCGTGGGCTGGGCGGCGGCCGGGCTCGCCGGGGTCAGGCCGGCTGCCGTGAGGGCCAGGGCGACCGCCCAGGCGACGGCGGATTTGCGGACGTGCGGCATGAGGTGCTGTCCTCTCCGTGAAGGAGCGTTGCCGGTGAAACTCGCCCACCGGGCGAGGTGATGCTGCTTCCACCCGGGCCGTCGAGTAGCCGCTCGACGGCCCGGGGCCTTCGTCAGCGGTCAGTCGACCTCGACCAGGACGCGTTCGACGGTTGTCATCCGGGTCTCCATCCCGGCGAGCCGGCCGTCCATCGCCGCGAGCAGCCGGGCGTTCTCCGCCTGGGCCTGAGCGGCCTGCTCGGCGAGCCTGCGGTAGTCGTCCGCGCGGGACGCCTCGTACCGGGCCCGCCGGGTCTTGGCGAGCTGCACGATGGTCACCGTGACCACGCTGACCAGGAAGGCGAAGATGCCGATCGCGCCGACCACCTCGGTCCAGTCGTGGTCGCTCATTCCGGTCATCGGTTCCCTCCTGGTTGCTCGACCGAGTCGGGCACGGTCAGCGTCTCGGCCGCCGCCGCGATGATCTCGGGGGTGAGGGTGAGCACGAACGGCTGCACCTCGTAGTAGTTCATGGCTTTCCCGTCCTCCGACAACTCCAGGCTCGCGGTGACCAGCCCGGCCGCCGCCAGCTTCCGTAGGTGGACCTGCAACAGCGCTCGGCTGATCCCCAGTTGCCGGGCCAGCCCGCTGACGTAGGCACGCTCGCGGGCCAGCGCGGCGATGATCCGCAGCCGGTGCGGGTTGGCCAACGAGGCCAGCACCCGTACCAGGTCGTCGCCGATCGGCGATGGAGCGCTGCTCACAACCGGCCCTCGCACATGCAAAGAGAAGTTAGCAGGTATGCCGACGCGGCGATACGGACCGAGGGCGGAATCAGGGGGTTCTCAGGGTCGCGGAACGGGGCCGGACACACACAGACACGCCGGGCCGGTGAGTGATCACCGGCCCGGCGTGCGGGTTACGTCGTACGTCAGCTCTTGAAGGCGTCCTTGATCTTCTCGCCGGCCTGCTTGAGCTTGGCCGTGGACTGGTCCGCGCGACCCTCGGCCTCGAGCTGCTCGTTATCGGTGGCGCGACCAGCGCCTTCCTTCAGCTTGCCGGTCGCGTCCTCGGTGGCGTTGTTGATCTTGTCGTCGAATCCCATTGCCAACCTCCATTGCAAGCGTCGCTGCTACAACACCACCAGTACCCCCACCGTCACCGGTCCAACCATTGCCGCCGTCACAGTCCGCGACCGACAGCGGCCGGGCGGAACCGGCGCAGCCGCAGGCTGTTCGCCACCACGAAGACCGAGGACAGCGCCATCGTTGCGCCGGCGATCATCGGGTTGAGCAGCCCGGCGGCCGCCAGCGGCAGGGCCGCCACGTTGTAACCGAACGCCCAGAACAGGTTGCCCCGGATGATGCCCAGCGTGCGGCGGGACAACCGGATGGCGTCGACGGCGGCGTCCAGGTCGCCCCGGACGAGGGTGAGGTCGGACGCCTCGATCGCCACGTCGGTGCCGGTGCCCATCGCCAACCCCAGGTCGGCCTGGGCCAGAGCCGGGGCGTCGTTGACCCCGTCACCGACCATCGCCACCGACCGCCCCTGCGCCTGCAGCCGCTTGACCACGTCGACCTTGCCGGCCGGCAGCACCTCGGCGATCACCTCGTCGATGCCCACCTCGGCGGCGATCGCGCGGGCCACCGTGGCGTTGTCCCCGGTCAGCAGGACCGGAGTGAGCCCCAGTGCCCGCAGCCGGGCCACCGCCGCCCGGCTGGTCGGCCGGACCACGTCGGCGACCGCGAGCACGCCCCGGGCGCGCCCGTCCCAGGCCGCGACGATCGCCGTACGGCCGGCGGCCTCCGCGTCGCGGACGGCCCACTCGACCTCCGGCGGTACGTCGATTTCCCGCTCCCGCAGCAGCCGGATCCGACCGATGAGCACGGTCCTTCCGTCGACGGTGCCGGTCACGCCCAGCCCTTCGAGGTTGCCGAAGCCCGTCACCGGGGGCAGCGATCCCTCCTCGGCGGCGCCCGCCGCGACCGCGCGGGCGATCGGATGTTCGGAGGCGGCCTCCACCGCACCGGCGAGCCGGAGCAGCTCGCCCCGATCCGCGCCACTCGTCGGGACCACGTCCACCAGGGTCATCCGGCCGGTCGTCACGGTGCCGGTCTTGTCCAGCACGACGGTGTCCACCCGGCGGGTCGACTCCAGCGCCTCCGGACCCTTGATCAGCACACCGAGTTGGGCGCCCCGACCGGTGCCGACCAGCAGCGCGGTCGGGGTGGCCAGGCCCAGCGCGCAGGGGCAGGCGATGATCAACACGGCGACGGCGGCGGTGAACGCGGCGGTCGGGCCGGCCCCGGTGCCGAGCCACCAGCCGAGCGTGCCCACGGCGAGGGTGATGACGATCGGTACGAAGACACCGGAGATCCGGTCCGCGAGGCGCTGCACGGCGGCCTTGCCGCTCTGCGCCTGCTCGACCAGGTCGGCCATGCGGGCGAGTTGGGTGTCCGCGCCGACCCGGGTGGCGCTGACGATCAGCCGTCCGCCCGCGTTGATGGTGGCGCCGACCACGCCGTCGCCGGGACCGACCTCGACCGGCACCGACTCACCGGTGAGCATGCTGGCGTCGACGGCGGAGGTGCCCTCGTCGACCACCCCGTCGGTGGCGATCTTCTCCCCGGGACGCACCACGAACCGGTCACCGACGGCGAGCCGGTCCACCGGGATCAGGGTCTCCACCCCGTCGCGCAGCACCGCCACCTCCTTGGCGCCGAGGTCGAGCAGGGCGCGCAGGGCCGCACCGGCGGTCCGCTTGGACCGGGCCTCGAAGTAGCGGCCGGCCAGGATGAACACCGTCACCCCGGCGGCCGCCTCCAGGTAGATGGTGCCGGCGCCGTCGGTGCGGGTGATGTCGAAGCGGAACGGGTGCGTCATCCCGGGCATGCCGGCGTCACCCAGGAAGAGCGCCCAGAGCGACCAGCCGAACGCGGCCAGGGTGCCGAGTGAGACAAGCGTGTCCATGGTGGCCGCGCCATGGCGCAGGTTGGTCCAGGCGGCCCGGTGGAACGGCAGCCCACCCCAGACCACCACCGGGGCCGCGAGGGTCAGCGACAGCCACTGCCAGTAGTCGAACTGCCAGGCGGGGACCATGGCCAGCAGGACCACCGGCACGCTGAGCGCCACCGAGACCCAGAGCCGGGTACGCGGGCCGCGCAGCGGATCCGCGGGCTCCTCGGCCGTCGGCGGGGCCGGCAGCGCGGCCGTGTACCCGGTCTTGCGCACGGTCTCGATCAGGTCGTCCGGCGTGACGCCGTCGGCGTACCGGACGGTGGCCTTCTCGGTGGCGTAGTTGACGGCGGCGCTCACGCCGTCCATCCGGTTGAGCTTCTTCTCGATCCGGGCGGCGCAGGCGGCGCAGGTCATCCCGCCGATCGCCAACTCGATCCGGTTGGGCGCCGCGGGCAGCGGTCTGCTGGTGGTGGTCATCGTGTGGTCCCGTCAGTTGTGCCCGTGTCCGGGGGTGCCGTGGTCGGCGCCCCCGCTCGGCGCGGGTCCGCTCGGGTTGGTGCCGGTCGGCGGGGTGTCGGTCGGCGGGGTGCCGGCGACGACGGTGAACTCGGCGGTGTGCACCGTCCCGCCGTGCTGGAAGTCGAGGTAGAGCCGGTAACTGCCGGCCGAGGGCACCTCGGCGAGGAAGCTGACGGCCGGGCCGGGCCGGGTCCGCCCGTCGCCCGGCGTCCCGTCCGGATGCACGTGCAGGTACGCGAGGTCACCCCGGCGCAGTGCCACCAGGTGCCCGTACGCGCCCAGGTAGGGCTCCAGGTCGGTGACCGGTCGACCGTCCCGGCTGACGGTGAACGTGAGCGGGGCGGTGCGGCCGGGCCGCGGCGAGCCGGTCAGGGCTACCGTGTAGCCGTCGACGGTGGTGCTGGTCGCCGGGGCGGGCAGCTGTCGTTCGGTCAGCTCACCGGGGACTGTCACGTCGACGCCGAGCGTCAGCGGCTCACCCCCGGTCGGGGCGAAGTCGGCGAACGCCCGCCACTGCCCGGGGCCGGCCAGCGGCGTGCCGACCCGCCAGGTGCCGTCCGGAGCCAGGTCGGGGTGCACGTGCCGGAAACCGGAGAGGTCCCGTCGGACCACGATCAGGTGCATCCTCTTGTCGTGCGCCACGTCGTACCGGGTCACCGGTTGGCCGTCCGGACCGGTGATCCGGAAGGCGAACTCGTCGGCCGGGGCGTCGACCGGGTCGAGGGTGTAGCCGCGGTCGGAGACGAGCAGCCCACCGGGAATCCGGTCGGCCGGGTCGCCACCCTCTCCGGTCGCCGGGACGGCGTCACTGTCGTGCCGGCTCTCGGTGCCCCCGTCGTGCCGGCTCTCGGCGACCGGGGCGCGGTCGGCCACCCGGCCGATGCCGTACGCCGCTCCGAAGATCGCCGCGAGGCCGACAGCGAATCCGACAAGTCTCGTCCCGGTACGCATGTCGGCCCCTCCGCTCACGCGTCGACGAGGTCGTAGCCGGCCTCGTCGACAGCGGCCCGGACGACCTGAACGTCCAGCGGCTGCTCGCTGCTCACGGTGACCTGCCCGGTCGCGAGGTCGACCTGGACGTCGCGGACTCCCGCGATGGCGCCGACCTCGGCGCTCACCGCGCTGACGCAGTGCCCACAGGTCATTCCCTGCACCTGGAACGTCGTGTTGACCATCGGATCGTCTCCTTCGCCGTACCGGTACCCGGTGGGGGTATCACCACCGGACTGCACCGTACCATACCCCCCAGGGGTAGGCTATCCTGGTCGGCATGAGCGCACCCACTCCGATCCGCGGGTACACCGCCAGCAAGGACCAGCTGCTCGCGCGCCTCCGCCGAGTCGAGGGTCAGGTCCGCGGCATCGAGAAGATGGTCGACGACGACCGTTACTGCATCGACGTGCTCACCCAGATCTCCGCGATCCAGGCCGCCCTGGACAAGGTGGCGCTGGGGCTGCTCGACGGGCACGCCCGGCACTGCATGCACGAGGGGGCCGCCGAGGGTCGGGCCGACGAGATGGCCACCGAGATGATGGCGGCGGTCGGCCGGCTGATGAAGCGCGGTTGACGACACGCCCGCGGGTGCCGGCACCCGCGGGCGCGAGGTCCGGGCAACCGGGGCCGGGCACTGACCGTCCGTGATCGCGTGGTCGTCGGTCCGCGATCCGCCGCGCCTCGCGCCGCCTTTCGGCGAGGACACTGAACCGCGCGGCGCGCTGACACGTATCCCGCACCGGATCGTTGGGAGTCTCGACTTGGGTTCCGACCATGCCCGTCCCGCTCCGTCCGCCCCGCCCCGGGTGCGACGGATCCTCGTCATGACCGTGGTGCCCCTCTTCGTCGCCACCGTGGTCGCCGCGGCGCTGCTCTGGCCGCGCGGAGGAGAACCGCAGACCGACGGCGGAGCGGACGTGCCGCGCTACGCCGGCACGGTGACGCGGGTGGTGACCGAGCCGTGCCCGCCGCTGCCGGAGAGCCCCGAGGGCACACCCAGAGTCGGCACCGGGCCGTGCGGCACTGTCGACGTCCGCGTGGACGAGGGACCCGCCGCCGGCCAGCAGGTGCAGACACCGGTGCCCGACGGGCCGGGCGCGCCACGTGTCGACGTCGGCGACGAGATCATCCTGGTCGAGTTGACCGATCCGACCGATCCCACGGTCAGCAACTGGAACATCGCCGAGCATCAGCGCGGCACCCCGCTGGTGTGGCTGGCGGTGGTCTTCGCCGCCGCGATCGTCGCGTTCGGCCGGTGGCGGGGGTTGGCCGCGCTCGCCGGGTTGGCGGCCAGCTTCGCCATCCTGCTCACCTTCGTGCTGCCGGGCATCGGCGCCGGCCGGTCACCGCTCCTGGTGGCGGTGGTCGGTGCCGCCCTGATCATGTTCGTGGTGCTCTATCTGACCCACGGCGTCACCGCGCAGACCTCGGTCGCGGTGCTCGGCACCCTGGGCAGCCTGGTGCTGACCGGCGCGCTCGCCACCGTCGCCACCGCGGCGACCCACCTCACCGGCTTCGGCAGTGAGGACGCCACGACACTGTCGATGTTCCAGGGTGACGTGGACCTGCACGGCCTGCTGCTCGCCGGGATCATCATCGGTTCGCTCGGGGTGCTCGACGACGTGACGGTCACCCAGGCGGCCACCGTCACCGAGCTGTCGAACGCCAATCCCGGGCTGACCCGCTTGCAGCTGTACCGCGCGGCGACCCGCGTCGGCCGGGCGCACATCGCCTCCACTGTCAACACCATCGTGCTGGCGTACGCGGGCGCGTCGCTGCCCCTGCTGCTCCTGCTCACCGCCGACGCGCGGCCGATCGGGCAGTTGCTCACCAGCGAGTTCCTCGCGCAGGAGATCGTCCGCAGCGCGGTCGCCACCCTCGGGCTGATCGCCGCCGTGCCACTGACCACCGGGCTGGCCGCGATCGTGACCGCCGCCGGGCGCACCGAGACCACGCCGCCCGCCGAGGTCGCTCGGCCGCGCCCCCAGGCCGACCGGGCGGAGGCGCTGGCCGCCCTCAGCTCACCGCGCACCTCTCGACCCGACGAGCCGGACCAGACGCGGACCCCGCCCCCATCCACCGCCACCGACGGGTGGCCGGAGTCGAACAGGAGCACGGATACGGCATGGTGACACTCCTCAGCGTGACCAGATCGGGCCTCCCCCCTGAGAACCGCGTCACTGGTCACCCAACGCTATGGCGAAATGACACTTTTGGTCGGCATCCAGGCGTAGCTCACCCAGTCGACTCTCGGGTAACCTCGCTGCCGGTTACCGATGAAGGCGCGAAGCGGCGCCTGCGGTGCCACCGCCCAATCGCCAACCGGCGAGCCGGGGACCCAGGTGTGTGGGGTGAATCCGCGTCAGCGGTAGGGGCCACTTCCGCCCCGAACCCGTCAGCTAACCCGGTCGGCGGTCGACGGAAGGGAACATTGTGACGGCACCCCTACGCCGCTGGCTGACACCCGTGGTGGCCGTGATCGCCGCACTGACCGTGCTCGCCGGCCCCCTCCCGGCCCACGCCGCCCCGACGACCCCCACACCGTCCGGGCACGAGGAGGACGACGAGCCCAAGCTGCTCAACGACGTCATCGAGCAGGTGAACCGCGACTACTCCGCCGCCAAGTCCAAACTGGACAAGTCCAAGAAACGGCAGTTGGAGTTGGCGCTGGAGGTGGACCGGGCCAAGGCCGACCTGGACGCGCTGGCGCCACAGGTCGGGCAGATCGCCTCCCAGTCGTACCGGACCGGTCGGATCGGTGCGCTGGCGATGCTGCTCGAGAGCAACGCCCCGGACACGTTCGTGCAGCGCGCCGCGATGCTCGACGAGATCAACATGGTGAACGAGAACAAGCTCGCCGAGGTCAACGCGGTGAAGGCCCGTGCCGAGCAGGCCAAACTGCTCCTCGACACCGAGGTCCGCGAGCAGCAGAAGCAGACCGCCGTGATGGCCAAGCGCAAGAGCGAGGCCGACAAGGCGCTCGCCCTGGTCGGCGGCAAGGGCTTCACCGGCGGCCTGGTGGACGCCACCTCGCCGGTCGCCAAGATCGGCCCGGGTCGCACCGCCGACGGCGACTGGAAGGCGCAGTCCTGTAGCGAGAAGGACCCCACCACGTCCGGCTGCGTCACGCCGCGCACACTGCACGCGTACAAGGAGGTCAGGCGGGCCGGCTTCACCCGGTTCGTCGGCTGTCACCGCAATGGTGGACCGTACGAGCACCCGAAGGGCCGCGCCTGCGACTGGTCGCTCCAGAAGAGCGGCTTCTCACCCTGGCACAACGAGGACACCCGGACGTACGGCAACAACGTCGCCGCGTTCCTCATCCGCAACGCGGACCGGCTCGGCATCTACTACGTGATCTGGAACCGGCAGATCTGGTTCCCGGCGACCGGCTGGAAGTCGTACAGCGGGCCGTCGAACCACACCGACCACGTGCACATGTCGATGCTCTGACCCGCAGCATCCTTCGTCGAGGGCCGTTCCGCGTCGCGCGGGGCGGCCCTCGACGCGTCAGGCGGCCGCGACCGGTTCGGCTGACGCGGTCGGCACGCCGAGCGCCGCGAAGCCGGCCGGCACGGCGGCCACCGGGCGCACCACCCCGGCGGCGAGCCGGTACGACACACCCACCACCGCGCACCGTCCCTGCGCCACCTCGGCGGCCAGCACGGGCGACTGCCCGAGCAGCGCCTCGACGGTCTGCGCGATGTGGATGTCGACGATCCCGTCGATGTCGTCCACGCCCTCGGTCTCGGCCCGGCGCAGGCTGGGCAGCACGGCATCGACGACCGCGCCCAGGTGCCCGGGGGGCTGGGTGCCGGTCGCGACGGTCTCCCGCGCCGCCTGCACCGCCCCGCACGAGTCGTGGCCGAGCACCACCACCAGCGGGGTGCCGAGGACGGTCACCGCGTACTCCACGCTGCCGAGCACCTCCGGACCGGCCGTGTGCCCGGCCGTGCGGACCACGAACAGGTCACCCAGCCCCCGGTCGAAGATGATCTCGGCGGCCAGCCGGGAGTCGGAGCAGCCGACGATCACCGCGAACGGATGCTGCCCGTCGGCCACGGCGGACCGGCGCCCGGCGTCCTGGTTGGGGTGGCGCGGGACCCCGCTGACGAAGCGCTGGTTGCCGGCGGTCAGCTCGGCGTACGCCCGGGCCGGCTCGGTGGGTGCGGACGCCTGGTCGGCGATCCG
Source organism: Micromonospora sp. NPDC085948 (assembly GCF_040686315.1). Classification (NCBI taxonomy): domain Bacteria; kingdom Bacillati; phylum Actinomycetota; class Actinomycetes; order Micromonosporales; family Micromonosporaceae; genus Micromonospora; species Micromonospora sp. NPDC085948. Next base: position 993,869 of record NZ_JBFBJW010000001.1, read on the forward strand.
CTGCGAACCCGGCTGGCCGCCGGGAGTTCCAGGACGACTCATCCCCGCACCTCGTCTTCATGCGTCTGACCTGGTCAGAGGGCTTATCAGCGGGCCGGCGGCGGCGCTGGCTCGGGCTCCACCGTCACACGCACCGTAAGATGCGTCAAGGTATGCGTGATTTAGATTTCATACGTTGACACCGGTTCGACCCCTGGGTGCCGCACCGGACGCACGACGGGCGAGACTCCCGGGGGCAGGGCGGACGCCCGGAGAGGCGGTCACACGATGGCGAGCACGGCGACGGGTGCCACCGGCGGCGGGCGGAACTGGACGTTCCTCACCAACCACGGGCACGTGCTGCTGGCCATCGCCCGCGACCCCACCGCCCGGCTACGCGACGTCGCTGCGGAGGTCGGGGTGACCGAACGGGCCGCGCAGGCGATCGTCGCCGACCTGGAGGCGGAGGGTTACCTGCACCGCACCCGCGTCGGACGGCGCAACGAGTACACCCTCAACCCGGCCGGTCGGTTCCGGCACCCCGCCGAGGCCGACCGCCAGGTCGGTGACCTGCTCGCGCTGTTCGCCGAAACGCCCACCACGGAGGTCGCCCCCGAGGTCTGACCCACGCGACACCCACCCTCCACAGTGCACATGGTGGTGGCGGTCACGCCGACCCGGGCCGTCGCCGTGCTGCGCCACGGCAGAGCAGGCGTTAGGTTGGTCGGGTGTCGTCCGCAGTGTTGATCCGCCCGGCCCGTTGGGCTGTGCTGCGGTCACTGCGTGAGCTGACCCGACTGGCGATCACCGCGCTGGTGCTCGCGGTCGGCCTGGGCGGCGCCCTCGCCGCGACCCCACCGCCCGCCTCGACGCAGCTACGGCCCAGTGCCGTGAGCAGCCGGGTGGCGAGTGTCCGTCCCGATGCCGCGCCGGCCACCGAGCGGACGGCCCAGCCCGCTGCCGCCCGGCCGGCTGACCCGGCGGGCACCACCGCGCTGACCTCGCCGATCGCGGAGAGCCGGGGTCAGGCCCCGGCCATCGATCCCGGCCGTGGCACCCCCGCGCGACGCGGGCCACCCGTCCGCTGAGCCTGGCCCGGTGATCCCCGGGGGCCTTGCCCGGCCCCGGGTAGTCCGTCGCAGCAGCTGAGTCGCCCCGACGGGATGACCCGTCGCCCGCTGCCGTCGGGCTCCTCCTGCCACCCGTCGATACCCGCCTTCGACCGCGAGGTGCTGATCATGCAAACCGTTCTCTCCGCCGCCCTGCCCGACCTGTCCCGAGCCGCCGTCATCTGGCTGAGCCTGCTCGGGTTCGTCGGCGTCGCCGTCGCCGCTCTTCTGCTACGGCCCGGCCGGCTCCGCCTCGACCCGGGTGCCCGGATCCGCCGCGCGGCCATGCCGAGCCAACTCGAACAGGCGCAGGAGGAACGGGAGCAGAGCCGCTACGCGCAGGAGGTAGCCGTGGCCGCGACGCGGGCGACCACCACCGCTCAGCGCCGCCGAACGGAGTGGGTGGCCGCGCAGGAGGCGGTCGAGGCAGCCTGGCAGACGTACGAGGCGGCCGAGGCGGCCGTCCGGCGACTCGACGCGGCAGCCGCCATGCCCCTGCCGCAGACCGCCCGCACCCCCGCCGAGTACGCGGACCGCGAGCGCTACCTGCACCGTGCCGCGCTGGACGCGTACTGGCGGCGGGAGTTGTCGGTGGAGCAGCTCAGCGACGTCTTCGCGCACCGCGACGGCTGGGACCCGCGGCTGCACCCGGTCGCACAGGAGCTGGTGCTGCGGCGGGCGATTCGCGACAACCTGGCGGCCCGGCACGCCGCGGCCCGCGAGCAGGAGCAGGTTGCCTGGCGGGCGGCCGAGTTGGCCGTCGCGGCGGCCCGCAGTCTGCGCGAGGAGGCCCACGCGGCCACCGGGCGACGGGTCGCGGAGTCGGCGTCGGTGCTGCCGCTGAGCGAGGTGGTCAAGCCGTCGGTCGAGCAGACCCGGGAAAACACGGTGACCGCTCGCGGCCGCGCGGCGGTGCCCGCGTTCTGAGCCGCGCGGTTCCCGGTGGGTTAGCGTGACGGCATGTCCCGAGAGGCGTGGGTCCTCGTGGTGATCGCCGGCATCCTGGCCATCGCCACACTTGTCGGTGCCGTGGTGCTGGCGGTACGGGTGGTGCGTACGCGGCGGATGTTGACCGGGCTCGGCACCGGCGGCAAGGTCGCCTTCTACGGCGCGCTGATCTACACGATCTTCCCGATCGACGTCCTTCCGGACCCGATCTACCTGGACGACATGGGTGTCCTGGCCGGCGCGCTGATCTACCTCACCCGGCTGGTGCACAAGCGCCGGGCGGCCGCCCACCAACTGCCCGGCCAGCCCGATTCGTCGACCGATCGGGAGCGGGCACGCCGTCAGGTGCCATGATCGGGGTCGGTTCGGTGAACAGGGGACGGGCATGGCGGGCGATCATCGGTTGGACGTGCACGACGAGCGTGTCGTCGCCTTCTGCGCGGAACGGCACCTCGCGACCCTGACCACCATTCGTGCGGACGGGACCCCACACGTCGTACCGGTCGGGGTGACCCTCGACCCGGCGGCCGGGCTGGCCCGGGTCATCACCTCCGGCAGCTCCCGCAAGGCCCGTCAGGTGGCCGCCGCCGGTGCGGCGGGCGCGGCGGTGGCGGTCTGCCACGTGGACGGCCGCCGCTGGCTGACCATCGAGGGCCGGGCGGTGCTGCGATCGGATCGGGCCGCCGTGGCGGAGGCGGAGCGACGCTACGCCGAGCGGTATCGCACCCCGCGTCCTAATCCGGAACGCGTCGTCATCGAGATCACCGTCACCGGGCTGCTCGGGAGCCTCTGACCCCGAGGTACGCAGGAATCCCGCCCGGCCGGCCGTCGTTGCACCCTCTCGCGACGCCCGTACCTCCGCGGCCGGCGGAATGCCCGCCGGAGCAGGGCCGTTACGTCCCCGGTACGGCAGCGGCCCAGACCGCCGCTGGTCGTCGCCCCCGGTGCTGAGCCGAGCGCCATTCCCGGTGCTGCGCCCTCCGCCAGTTGGAGGCGCCAACCCCCGAACGGAGACTCGACCATGAACCCGATCATCCAGAAGAGCGGGCTGTCCGTCGTCGGCATGCTGGTCGCCGGCGGTTGTGCCCTCGGCCCGGCGATGGCCGCCCAGGCCGCACCGGCTCCGGCCGCGCCGACCTCGTCGAGCCAGAGCGACCGGTCCGCCGAGCGGGTCCTGAGCGTCGACTACCAGGCGCAGCCGAACTTCTTCTACTGCGGCCCGGCCGCGACGCGGATCGCGCTGTCCGCCCAGGGCAAGGCGCTCTCCCAGGACGAGGTGGCCACGCTGCTCGGCACCACCGAGGCGGGCACCCCGTCGGCTCTGGACACCACCCGGGTGCTGAACGAGCTGACCGGCGGTAAGTACCGGACCACCGAGATTCGTGACTCGGTGGCCCGCCCGGACCAGGTCGAGCAGCTACGCCGGGACGTGCGGGCCGCGGTGGACGCCGGCCGACCGGTGGTCGCCAACATCAAGGGCACCACCGTGGACACCGCCGGCAACCCGCACTCGTACGAGGGTGGCCACTACGTGGCCCTCGTCGGCTACGGCGACGGTGGCGACACCATCCGGGTCGCCGACCCGGCCGACCCGGCGCTCGGCGAGTACTGGATGAGCCTGCCGAAGGTCGCCAACTGGATCGCCGAGCGCGGCTACTCCTCCTGACCAACCCGAACCGCTCACCGGGCCGGTCGCTCCCTCGCGGGGCGGCCGGCCCGGCTGTCGTCGCGCATCCGGGCGGCCAGGTGCGCACGACGACGAACCCGGGCGGCCCGGGTCGGACGGATCCGCCGCAGTTGTCGCCGCACCGGCGGGTGGACTTCGGCCATGCCGACGCCGGCCGCCCGGCGCACGATCCGGTTGGCGTCGTCGGCTTCGCAGCCGCACGCCCGGAGCAGGTCGCTCGCCGACGTCCGCAACCCGGTAACGAGCGCTTCGCCGAACGACCTGACCCCGCTCGCGGAGGCTCGCCCGGCCAACTCGGCGCTCTCCTCGACCAGCTGGCGGGTGCGCCGGGGATCATCACCCACCCGGTACTCCCTGCGCATCTCTGCCACCGCCTGACCCAGGCGGCCCATCGCGTCCGGCAACTCGCGCGGGATCGGCTCGTCGTACTGGAGTGCGGTCGACGCCCAGCGAGCCAGTGCGCGGGTGTCCAGCAGCAGCCGCTCCAGGTGATCCGCGCTGCGGGCGTACCTGTGGTACTGCTCGCGGCGGTGCCAGCGGGCCGGCGCGATCGTCACCACCTCCTCCGCGCCGCTGAGCGCGTCGTGGAGCCGCCCCAGGTCGGCGTCGGTGCCACGCAGCCGATCCAGGACGCGCAACGTCCCGTCGCCGTCGCGCGCCCGCAACGCCGTCGCCAGATCGGCCAGTTGCGCGCAGAGGGTCGCGTAGATCGGCGCCGCGGCCCGGTCCAGCACTCGCATCGGGTTGATCGGCAACAGCAGCGCCACCACCACCAGACCCACCACCCCGCCGACGAGCGCGTCGAAGATCCGGGGCACCTCCAGCCCTCGCTCCATCGGGGCCAGCGTGGCGATCAGCACGGCCGTACCGCCGGCCTGACCGACGAGCGGGCCGCCCTTGCCGGCCACCAGCAACGCGGCGGCGATGGCCAGCGCGACCACCACGCCGGTCTGCCACGGGCCGGAGCCGAGCAGGAAACGCAGCGTGTCGCCGATGACGATGCCGAGGGCCACTCCGGCCAGCAGCGCGAAGGTGCGCCTCGCCCGCTGCCCGATGGCGGTGGCGATCGTACCGACGGCGGCGGCGGGGGCGAAGACGTGCGATCCGGGGCCGAGCAGATTCTTGGCGAGCAGCGCGGCGATCGCGGCGGCCAACCCGGCCTGGAGTGAGATCACCAGGGTGACCTCCCACTGTCGGGCCCGGATCCGGCCCGCCTGCCCGCTGCGGTGTCGCACCCGTCGGACCGCCCGGCCGCTCCGCTTGGCGGCGTCGTCGAGCCGCGACTGCTCGCGGTCGGCGGGTGGGCGCTCGTCGGTCATGGCGGCGGTTACCCCGGCATCGGCCACGCAATCGTGCCGGTCGCGCCCCACCGACACCACCGGCACCGTGCAGCCCATCGGCATCCGTAGGTTTGCGCAGCCCCGTGGGGGTACCAGGGGCCACACACCTCCCACCGATCCGCAACCGGTAAGGGGCCGTGACATGACCAACCCACCGACCACCGACCAGGACGTCGTCGACATCCTGGTCGCCGACCACCGTGAGGTCGAGACACTCTTCGTCGAGCTGGAAACCCGGCAGGGCACCCCGGAGTACCGCCGCCAACTCGTCGACGTGGTGATCGCCGAGCTCGTCCGACACGCCGTCGCCGAGGAGGCGTACGTCTACCCGACGGCACGCAAGACACTCCCCGACGGCGACGAGATCGCCGATCACGAGATCACCGAACACGCCGACGCCGAGAGGACCATGAAGGACCTGGAGTCGCTCGACCCGTCCGACCCTCGCTTCGACGAGTTGCTCGCCCACCTGACGAGCACCATCCGGCACCACGTGCAGGACGAGGAGAACGAGTTGTTCCCCCGGCTGCGTGCCGCCACGGCCCGAGAGGAGCTCGTCGAGCTGGCCGGCAAGGTGACGGCGTTCAAGAAGGTCGCGCCCACCCGGCCACACCCGGACGCACCGGACCACCCGCCGGCGAACAAGCTGCTCAACCCGGGCACCGGGATGATCGACCGGTTACGCGACGCGCTGAGCGGCCGACCGACCTCGATGAGCGAGCTGCGCGAGAAGCAGCAGCGCTGACCGCGCCCGGTCCGGAACGGACACTCCCGGGTCGCCGAGCTGTCGGCGGCCCGGGAGGTGTGGGGTACGTCAGCGGACCTGATCGCCCTCGCCGGTACGTGCCTGAGCCTGGTCGACGCCCTTGTCGATCTGGTCGTCGTACTTGCCACCGGTGCGCTTGTCGGCCATGTCACCGGCCTTTTCCACACCCTGGTCGACCTGCTTGTCGTGCTTGTCCGTGAAGTCTTTGGCCTTGTCCATGAAGTCACCCACGGCGATCCTCCTCGAATTCGTCTTTCTCCCCCGTTCCCTGGGTCAGCCAGCACAAACGCCGACGGCAACCGGGGCAACACCAGCAAGCCGTACGCGATCACGGCCAACGAGTCCTGACGCGGGGTGTCGGCGTGCGCCCGGGCGGGTACCGACTCGCCGAGATCGAGGAGGACCGACATGGCGGCAGAGGATTCCGGGGCGGGCACCGGGGAGACAACGGACGGCGCCGGACCACGCCACTCGTGGGCGGCGCTGCCCTGGCTGGTCCGGACGGCCGTGCTGTGGAGCGCCTGCCTGGTGGTGATCATCGCCGGGCTCTACCTGTTGGGCCGCATCGCCGTCCTGCTGGCACCGCTGGCCATCGCGCTGGCCGCCACCATCTTCCTCACCGCGCTGCTCGACCCCGTGCTGCTCCTGCTCCGTCGGCTACGCCTGCCGGCGGCGCTGGCCGCGCTGTGCACCGTACTTCTGCTGCTCGGCATCCTGGTCGGTGTCGGCGCCCTGGTCTGGAACCTGACCGCCAGCCAGTTCGACCAGCTCAGCCAGGAACTGACGCAGGGGGTCGAGCGCAGCCGGGACTTCGTGACGTCCACGTTGCCGGTCAGCGAAGCACAGCTGGACCGGCTGGTCGACCAGGCCCGGCAGGGACTCAGCGGCAGCTCGCCGGACCCGGTGGCCGGTGCCCGGACCGCCACCGAGGTGTTCGGCTCCGCGCTGCTCGCCCTGGTGCTGCTCTTCTTCCTGCTCAAGGACGGCCGGTCGATGTGGCGCTGGGTGCTGTCCCGGGTGTCCGGCCCGAACCAGCCGGTGCTGGCGGAGGCCGGTCGGGCCGGTTGGCACACGTTGGGCGCGTACAGCCGGGGCACCATGTTCATCGCCGCCATCGACGCGCTGGGCATCGGGTTGGCGCTCGTGGTGCTGCGGGTGCCGCTCGCCCTGCCACTGGCGCTGATCACCTTCCTCGGCGGTTTCGTGCCGATCATCGGGGCGACGGTGGCCGGCGCAGTCGCCGTGCTGGTGGCACTCGCCGCGAACGGCCCCACCACCGCCCTGCTCACCCTGGCCGCCGTGATCGCCGTGCAGCAGATCGAGGGCAACCTGCTGGAGCCGCTGGTCATGAAGCGGCAGGTCCGGTTGCACCCGGCGGTGATCCTGGTGGCGGTCACCGCCGGCACGCTGATCGCGGGGATCGCTGGCGCGTTCGTCAGCGTCCCGATCACCGCGGTCCTCTGGCGCGTCATCGACACCGTCCAACAGCGTCGCGCCGCCTCGGCCCTCACGTCCTGAGGGTGATCGTCAGCGCAGCCGCGTGGTGAACCACGCGCCAGCCTGCTCGGCGACCTGCTCCAGGGTGCCGGGCTCCTCGAAGAGGTGGGTGGCGCCGGGGATCACCCGCAGCTCACCGATCTTCCCCAACTCCGCGAGCGCCCGCTCGTTCAGCGTGATCACTTCCTCATCCAGACCGCCCACCAGCAGCAATGTCGGGGTACGCACCTGGGCCAGCGCGGCACCGGCCAGGTCCGGCCGGCCGCCCCGGCTGACCACGGCACCCACCCGATCCGCGCGGGACGCCGCCGCGACCAGGGCGGCGGCGGCTCCCGTGCTGGCCCCGAACAAACCAATCGGAACGTCACCGGCGGGACGCTCGACCGCCAACCAGTCGATGATCCCGGCCAGCCGGCTGGCCAGCAGCCCGATGTCGAACCGCAGCTCGGCGGTACGGGCGTCCACCTCGTCCTCGGCGGGGCTGAGCAGGTCCACCAGCACCGTCCCGAGCCCGCGGCCGTGCAGCGTACGGGCCACCGCCACGTTGCGCGGGCTGTGCCGGGAACTGCCGCTGCCATGCGCGAAGAGCACCACGCCGACCGGCTGGGCGGGCAGCATCAGGTCGGCGGGGAGCTGAACGTCCCCGATCGGGATGGTCACCGTGCCGCGCTGCTCGTCCATGCCCACCTCCGGAGCGCTCGTCTGCCGCCCCGGATACCCCACCCACCGCACCGCACGCACCCGAGCGACAGCCGCCGTCGGCCCCGTTTGCCAGACGGACCATCGGGTAGGCGACGAACGACCGCAGACCGTGTCGGCGCAACCGCGCCCCGACGGATCGCGAGGATCGCCATGGCCAAGCAGCAGATTTCTCAGCAGCAGCAGCAGACGACCGAGCAGGCCCGGCGTGAACAGGACGCCGAGCGCGACCCGGACTTCGGCGACCAGGCCGCCTCGGCCCGCCTGCCCGACGATCCGAAGGCCGCGGCGCCCCGAGACGCGATCGGGCGGCCGGCGACCGGCGAACCCGTCTGACGTGACGTGGTGGTGACGGTCGGGGCGGGACCACTCCGCCCCGGCCGTCACTGCTCGTTCGTACGCTCGGGCAACCGCAGCAGTGGTGACCTGCCCGGTGGCTGCTCGGGTGGCGGCCCGGACGGCTCGGCCTCCGGCACCGGCACCGTCACCGGTTCGTCGCAGGTCACCCGCAGCACCTGGTCGTGGTGGCGCAGTTCCACCACGTCGTCCGGACCGCCGTGCCGCAGCGAGTACGTGGTCTGGTGCGGGCGGACATCCACCCGCAGCGCCAGTCCTCGCCACTGCAGGGAGAACTCCAGTCGGCTGAGTCGGCTGGAGAGCCGGGGCGCGAAGGACAACTCGCCATCGTGGTCCCGGAGCCCGCCGAGCCCACTGACCAGGGCGAGCCAGGCGCCGGCCAACGACGCCATGTGCACGCCGTCGCGGGTGTTCTCGTTGAGGTCGTGCAGGTCCATGAGGGCGGCCTCACGCAGGTAGCTGTGCGCGAGTTCCGGGTGGCCCACCTCGGCGGCGAGCACCGCCTGCGTGCAGGCCGACAACGACGAGTCGCGTACGGTGCGGCGCTCGTAGTAGAGGAAGTTGCGGACCTTCTGCTCGGGGGTGAACGCGTCCCCTCGCCAGTGCATGGCGAGGACGAGGTCGGCCTGCTTGACCACCTGCTTGCGGTACAGCTCGAAGTACGGGTAGTGCAGCAGCAGCGGATACTTCTCCGCCGGGGTGTGCGGGAAGTCCCACTCCTGTAGCCGGGTGAAACCCTCCACCTGCTGGTGCACGTCGAGTTCCTCGTCGTACGGGACGTGCATGGAGGTGGCGGCATCCCGCCAACTCGCCGCCTCCTCGTCGGTGACCCCGAGGTGGAACGCCTCGTCCCGGTAGCGCATCACCACGTCGGCGGCCGCGAGCAGGTTCCGCTGTGCCATCAGGTTGGTGTAGATGTTGTCGTTCTTCACGGCGGTGTACTCGTCCGGGCCGGTGACACCGTCGATGTGGAACTGGCCGTGCCGGTCGTGGTGGCCGATCGAACGCCACAGCCGGGCGGTCTCCACCAGCAACTCCAGCCCGATGTCCCGCTCGAACTGGGTGTCTCCGGTGACCATCACGTAGCGGCGCGCGGCGTCGGCGATGTCGGCGGCGATGTGGAAGGCCGCCGTGCCGGCCGGCCAGTAGCCGGATGACTCCGGCCCCTCGATGGTCCGCCAAGGGAACGCGGCACCCCTGAGGTTGAGCGTCTCGGCACGCTCCCGCGCCGAGTCCAGCGTGCTGTGCCGCCACTGCAACGCGCTGCGCACCGCGCTCGGCTGGGTGTACGTGAGCACCGGAAGCACGAACATCTCGGTGTCCCAGAAGGCGTGCCCGTCGTAACCGGGACCGGTGAGCCCCTTCGCCGAGATCGGCCGCTGCTCGGCCCGCGCGCCGGCCTGAAGCACGTGGAAGAGACCGAACCGGACCGCCTGCTGCACCTCCGGGTCGCCCTCGACCAGCACGTCGGACGCGTCCCAGAACGCGTCGAGGTAGGTGCGTTGCTCCCGGTGCAGGCCGTCCCAGCCGTCGAGGCGGGCGCCGGCCAGTGCCGCGCCGACCTGGTCGCGCAGTGCGGGCAGGGACCGCCGACTCGACCAGCTGTACGTCAGATACTTGATCACCCGCAGCTTCTCGCCGGGTTTGAGCACACAGGCGATCGTGGTGCGCACCCAGTCCTGGTAGCCCTCGGACTCGATGGTGGTGTGGTCCGGGCCGTGCACCTCGTGCTCCATCGCGGCGGCGACCCGCAGCCCGGAGACCTTGGTGCGGTGGATCAACTGCCCCCCGTCCGGGGTGGTCAGCTCCTCCTCCGCCTGTAGGGGTGACTCCAACACCGCGGCGACCCGGGGGTCCTTGCTCTGCGCGGGCAGCGACTCGTTGGCCACCAGCTCGGACTGCACGATCAGCCGAAGCGGGCCGTCGACGGCCTCCACCTCGTAGCTGATCGCGGCGACCGAGCGCTGGGTGAACGAGACCAGGCGGGTGCTGCGGACCTTGACCTCCCGGCCGGCGGGCGAGCGCCAGTGCAGCTCCCGGTGCAGGGTGCCGGCCCGCATGTCGAGGATCCGCTCGTGGGCCAGCAGTTCCCCGTACCGCACGTCGAGTGGTTCGTCGTCGACGAGCAGCCGCATCAGCTTGCCGTTGGTGACGTTGACGATCGTCTGCCCGGACTCGGGGAAGCCGTAGCCGGCCTCCGCGTACGGCAGCGGGCGCAACTCGTAGAACGAGTTGAGGTAGGTGCCGGGCAGGCCGTGCGGCTCGCCCTCGTCGAGGTTGCCGCGCAGCCCGACGTGCCCGTTGGAGAGCGCGAAGACCGACTCCGACTGGGCCAGCACGTCCATGTCGAGCCGGGTCTCGCGGACGTGCCACGGCTCGACCGGATAGGCCCTCTCCCGGATCACGTCTGGTCCCGTGTGGCGCTCGGCTGGTGCGGGGCGGCGGTGCGCGCCGGCGCCGGCGGATCGGCGGCGTCGAGCAGGTCGGCCAGGTCCTGCACCACGACGTCCGCGCCGTGCGCGAGCAACTCGTCGGCCTGCCCGACCCGGTCGACGCCGACCACGTAACCGAAGCCGCCCGCTCGGCCGGCGGCCACCCCGGAGAGCGCGTCCTCGAAGACGGCGGCCTGTGTCGGGTCCACGCCGAGCAGCCTGGCCCCGGCGAGGAAGGTGTCCGGTTCGGGTTTTCCGCGCAGCCCCTGCGCACGAGCGACCAGCCCGTCGACCCGGGCCTCCAGCAGCGGCTCGAACCCGGCGGCGGCGACCACCTCGGCTCCGTTGGCGCTCGCGGTCACCACTGCCCGGCGCAGCCCGGCGGCGGTCGCCGCCTGCAGGTAGCGCACCGAGCCCGGGTAGACCTCGACGCCGCTGTCGCGGAGGCGCTGAAGCAGCAGCACGTTCTTGCGGTTGCCCACGCCGTTGACGGTGTCGGCGTCCGGGGGGTCGTCCGGGCTGCCCTCGGGGAGCACGATGCCGCGGGAGGCGAGGAACGTCCGGACGCCGTCGGCGCGGGGTCGGCCGTCGACGTAGCGGTTGTAGTCCGGCCCGGGATCGAAGGGTTGGAACGGTTCGCCGGAGACGGTGGCGCGCTGCCGGAGAAACTCGTCGAACGTCTGCGTCCAGGCGGCGTTGTGCACGCGGGCGGTCTGCGTCAGCACACCGTCCAGATCGAAGAGACAGGCGGTCACGTGAGCAGGTAGGCCCAGCACGGTACGAATCTATCCACCCCGCTGGGCCCGCAAACCCGTTTCGGCCTCGTTGGCACGGTTTCAGTTGGGTCGCAGCGTCCAGATCACCGTCAGGGCCGAGGTCGGCGTGCCGTCTTCGGTCGCGATCTCCACGTCGACCCCGAACTCCGGCCGCCGGCCGGACTCGAACTCCTCGATCACGTCGAGGGCCGGCCGGCCGAGCCGCGCGGTGGCCCGCACCGGACCCATGGCGAGCTTGCGGTAGGCGATCTCGGCTCGGACGGCGAGCGGCACGGCCCGGTCGAGCAGGTGCCCGAAGGCCGCCAGCACGACCGCGCCGGAGGCCGTCTCGCCGAGGGTGAAGAGGGCGCCCGCGTGCGGGCCGCCGACGTGGTTGTGGGTGGCCGGCGAGTCGGGCATCCGGACGACTGCCCGGACCCCGCCCGCCGCCTCGGGCGCCACCTCGACGAATTCGAGCCCGAGCGTACGGGCGAAGGGCACCGCTTCGAGCATGCCGGCCGCCACCTGGCGGGAGTCGATGGTCATGAGCCGACGTTACTAGCCGGTAACCAGGGCGGCAACAGGCGTTTTTCTCACCTTCGGCAAGGCTCAGAGGTTGGCGATCGTGCGCAGGATCTCGGCGTAGAAGTTGCCGTCGATGCTGCGGAAGAAGGCGAAATCCTGACCCGGGTCGCCGAAGAAGGGGCGCAGCGTCCACGCCAGTTGGGTGCCGACGAAGCCGAAGAGCAGGATCCAGATGTAGAGCAGGGTCATGCTCGCCGGCCGCTGCGTCGGTTCGCCCCGTCGAATCGAGCGGTCGTTCCACGAGTGCGGGTAACCGGGCGGCAGCGTGCTCACCTGAGGCGCACCGGCGGCCTGGCCACTCCCCTGCGCCGGAACATGCGCCGGCGCGGCGGTCGCGCCGTTCGGTGCGGGCTCGGCCACCGCGACCGCGGCCGGTACGGTCGCCGGCGCGGCACCCGCACCGACGGCCGGGGCGGCTGCCGGCGCCGAGACGGTGGGCACCAGGGCCGGCGCCGCCGGAGCCGGGGCGGTGGCGTGCGCGTTGACCTGGGCGTTGGCGGTCGACGGCGCGGCGAGCAGGCCGTGGTCGTTGAGCACCTGCATGCCGCTGGTCAGGAAGCGCAGCCCGACAAGTGCCGACAGGGCCAGGATCGCCACGTTGAGCAGCTTGAAGAATCCGTAGTCGTTCGCGGTGATCAGGAAGAAGAGACTGATCGGCGCGAACGCCACCGCGAGCATCGAGGTGACCGTGATCGCCACCATCACCAGTGCCAGCGACTGGCGCACCGAGAGCCGGGCGCCGAAGACCAGGTTGAACAGGTAGAGCGTGGGCAGGCAGATGACCAGGGTGACCAGGAACAGCAGCGGCAGCTTCAGCGCCGAGGTCAGCGCCATCAGCGGGCTGTGGAAGAAGCCCAGCACCGCCCCGTAGCAGGCCAACGCGATGGCGGAGCTGGTCAGCATCCGCCCGGTCAGCTTGTTGAGGTCACCCTCGGCCACGATCTGCTGCCAGATGCCCTCGCGATCACGCAGGATGCGCTCGATGACGAGCGGGCTGGGACGGTCACCCGACACGGGCGCACCCCTTTCGGTGGTCTTTCACTGTGGACTGGTGGGCAGACGGTAGGGCACCCCGGGCCGGGCCGCCACCCTGCTCCGGTGAGTCCTCAACGCCAACCCACGTCGATCCGGGCGCCCCGCTCGTCGAAGAAGTGGAGCGCGTCCATCCGAACCGAGACGGCGAGCGGGTGACCGGCGCTGACCGCCGGGTACGGCGCCAACCGCACCGCCAGCTCCGCCGGGCGGCGGTGGTGCCGGCCCGGATCGGGAAGCACGCTGGTCTGGGTGCCACTGCTCGGCACCTCCTGGGGCTCCACCGGCTTACCGGTGAGTCGCTGCATCACCGAGCCGAACCGACGCAGGCCGCGCTGGCCCACCGGCGGCGGGTCGAGCGGCGCACCCATCTCGTCGACCATGATCGCGGTGGCGCCGATGTCGAGGAACGCCAGCGACTCGTGCCCGTGGTGCTCCAGGTAGCGGATCCGCCCGCGCAGCACGTCGCCCGGGCTGTCCGGTGCGACCGGGGTGAGCGCCTCGGCCCGCATGCCGACCACGATCCGCTCACCGTGGTAGTGCGCCACCGCCCGACTGCGGATGTCGTTCCAGGGCAGGTAGAGCGACTGCTCACCGAGGTTGAGCGTGACGTACCGGTCGAGGTGGACGTAGACCGACGCCTCCAACAGGTTCATCCGGGGGCTGCCCAGGAAGGCGGCCACGTAGAGCGTCGCCGGCCGGCCGTACACCTGGGTGGGTGTGCCCACGTCCTGGAGGACGCCCTTACGCATGATGGCCACCCGGTCGGCCATGGTGAGCGCCTCGGCCTGGTCGTGGGTGACGTAGACGGTGGTGACGCCCAGCTCCCGGGTCAGGCCCGAGATCTCCGCGCGCAGCTCCGCCCGCAGGCCGCTGTCCAGGTTCGACAGGGGCTCGTCCATGAGGAACAGGCCGGGCCGGCGGACGATCGCCCGGCCCATCGCCACCCGCTGCCGCTGCCCACCGGAGAGCTGGCCGGGCTTGCGGGCCAGCACGTCACCGATGCCCAGCGCGCTGGCCACGTCGCCGACCCGCTCACCGCGCGGCTCCGGCTCCACCCCGGCCAGCCGCAACGGAAAGGCGATGTTGTCGCCGACGGTCATGTGCGGGTAGAGCGCGAAGTCCTGGAAGACCATGGCGATCTTGCGGTCCCGTGGGGGCAGGTCGTTCGCCAGCTCGCCGTCGAGCAGGACGGCACCGCTGGTCGGGTCCTCCAACCCGGCGATCATCCGCAGCACGGTGGACTTTCCGCAACCGGACGGCCCGAGGAGCACCATGAACTCGCCGTCGTTGACATCGAGATTGATGCTGTCGACGGCCATGGTGCCATCTCTGAATACCTTGGTCACATCCTTGAGCGTGACGGTACTCACCGTCGTCCCCCCCAATTGGTCGGCCGAACCCCTGAAGACTGTGACCAGGATCATTGGTTTAGGACATCGGGTAAACGTCCTATGTTGAGTGGGTGACGCTGCTATTAAGCGACAAAAGTCCGATCAGCAGCTTCCGGACCGCTCACCCGGCTCACCGAGGAACACCTGACGCACCACCCGCTCCGCCGCGTGCCCGTCGTCCAATGTGCAGAACCGACCCCGAAAATGCGCGCGCGCCCTGGCCACCGCGTCCGACCGCACCGCGTCGGTCCGGAACAGGTCGAGCAGATCGTCGAAGGTGGTGGCCACCGCACCCGGCGGTTCGGCCGTCACGTCGAAGTAGACACCACGGGCCAGCCGGTACGCCTCCCAGTCCGGGGCGTACAACACGATCGGCCGATCCAGCACCGCGTAGTCGAACATCGCCGACGAATAGTCGGTGACCAGTACGTCCGCCACCAGGTAGAGATCCTCCACCCGCTGGTGGCCGCTGACGTCGCGGACCCGCTCCCAGTCCGCCGGTCGACCGGGACGCCGATCACGGTCGTGGAAGTAGTGACTGCGCATCAGCAGCCGGCCCGAGTCACCGAGCGCCCGCACGAACCGGTCCGGGTCGAACGGCGGCCGGTAGCCGGGCAGGTGCTCGCGGTGCGTCGGGGCGTACAGCACGACCTGCTCGTCGGGGCCGAGGCCGAACTCCGCGCGCAGTCGGCGCACCTCGTCCGGGCCGGCGGTGACCAGCCGGTCGTTGCGCGGGTAGCCCACCTCAAGGGTCGTGTACGTGGCCGGGTACGCGCGGTCCCACATCTGGGTGGAGAAGCTGTTCGCGCTGACGCTGTAGTCCCAGCGGTCCACCCGGCGCAGCAACCCGGCGAAGTCCATCCGGCCCGCACCGATCGGGTAGCGCTGCTGATCCAGCCCCATCACCTTCACCGGAGTGCCGTGGTGGGTCTGCAGGTGCACCTGCTCCTGTCGCTTACGGACGAAGTCGGGAAAGTTGACGTTGTTGACCAACCAGCGGGCGCGGGCGAGCACCCGGTAGTACGCCGGGGTGCCGGCGACCACGTACTCCACCCCGGCCGGCACGGCGTCCACCCGGTCCCGGCGCACGATCCACACCCCGCGGATCCCCGGCGCCAACCGGCGGGCGACCTCGTAGATCGCCGCCGGGTTGCAGGAGTAACCCCGGTACCAGTACGCGGCGTAAACGGCGAGCGTCGGATCGACAGGTCGTCGCAGCTCGGCCCGGTAGTACTCGCGCAGCAACCCGTCGCGGGTCAGCCGGGCACCGCGCCGGGCGACCGGGCCGACCCGGCGCCGGGCGGTGCGCGCCTTCCGGCGGGCGGCGTCCCGGGCCCGGCTCGCGGCCCGCAACGCGCTGAAGGTGTGCCACCGACCGGAGGCGACAAGCCGGTGCTTGAGCCCCTCCACCCCGTCCGGCACCGGATAGCCGCCGGGTGGCAACCAGCGTTCGTAGTCGGCGGTGATCTGCGCGAAGAACGCCGGCCGCAGCTCCGGGGCGATCCGCTGACCGTTGCCGAGCACGGTCAGGTAGTGCCAGATCATCCGCTCGAAGACCGCCGGTCGCAGGGTGTCCGTCGCCGAGCCCCACGCGTCCATCAGGTGGAAGACCCGGTGCCACTGCGGGAAGACCTCGAAGTGCCGGTCCCCCCGGGTCCGGGTGATCGCGCCGGCGCGGCGTTGCCGATAGTTGACGCAGACCCGATCGAGTACGCCGATCCGCTGCGCCGCCATCAGCACCGGGTAGCTGAACGAGACGTCCTCGTACCAGCCGGGCGCGAACCGCAGCCCCAGGTCGGTCAGGAACTCCCGGCGGACCAACCGGTTCCACGCGGTGTGCAGCAGGCGCATCGCCGCCGGCCGGTCCCGCAACCGGAAGGTGCCCGAGCCGGGCGACTCGGGGAACACCTCGGCCATCGCGCTGCGGGTGGCGGTGTCGTTCCAGTGGGTCCGGACGTGGTCGACGAGCAGCACGTCCGGTCGGGTCACCCGCAACCGCTCGGCGACCTCCGACAGGCACTCCGGCGCCAGCCAGTCGTCGCCGTCGAGGAACCACACGTACTCGCCGACGGCCCGGTCCAGCCCGATGTTGCGGGCCGGACCGAGGCCGACGTTCTCCGGCAGCCGGACCGACCGGACCCGCCGGTCGCGGGCCGCGTACTCGTCGATGATGTCGCCGCTGGCATCCGGCGAGCAGTCGTCGACGGCGATCACCTCGATGTCGGTCTCCGGCTGACCGAGGATGGAGTCCAGGCACTCGCGCAGGTATCCCTGCACCCGGAAGGCCGGCACCACGAAGCTGATCAGGGTCATCCGGCCGTCCCTCCGTCAGCGTGGCGCGGCACCTCCGGCGCTCACCGGCGCGACAAACGCCCGCGCGCTACGGGCCGGTCGGACGAACCAGGCCAGGACGACGCTCACCACGAAAAGCACGAGAAGGTACGCACCGAGTGTAGCCAGCCCGATACCCGCCATGCCGGCAATCGCCGCGAGGGCCAGCAGCACCGACCGTCCCTCCCAGCCCAGCGTGGCCGCGTGAAGCGGTGGTGCCGCCTGCCGCTTCTCCAGCCGGGCGGTCAGGTCGTAGTGGTGCACGGTGAGCACGAAGACGTACCCGAAGATCAGCCAACCCGGTACGTCGCCGACCACGCCCACCGCGATGGCGAACAGGTACTCGGCCGCCCGCAGCGCCGCCGGCACCAGCCAGTCCAACGGCCCGTTGTGCGCCGCCCCGGCACCCAGACCACCGGCCAGCAGCACCAGCAGCGCCACCGGCACCGCCCAGCGCAGCCCGCCCGGCGCATCCCCCAGCAGCGCGACGACCAGCAGCACCGCCGGGCCGAGCGCCGCGAGCACCGCAAGGGTGAGCGGCCCCATCGGGCGGACCACGGGCAGCCGCCGGGCCAACGGCCCGTCGTCGCGGTGCAGGGTGGCATCGACCGTGTCCAGCACCGGCACCCACATCCAGCGGGCGCGCAGCGTCCGCAGAGCGCCGGTGTACGCGAACGCCAGCACCCCCCAGACCAGCACCGCGATCAGGCTGACCAGCGGATTGAACAGCGCCACGGTCACCGCGATCAACGCCCAGCGCTCACCGATCGGGAAGACCACCGTGCGCTTGAGCCAGTACGACACCGAGCCGGTGTCCGCCTGCACCCGGGTCGACGCCGCGTTCAACCGGTCGCCGATGCCGCCGCTGGCACCCGCTGCCGTACGCGGTCGGCGGGCTGCCTCGTCGTGCAGCGCCCCGTACCAGGTGTCGGTCATGTGCCGGACGGTCTGCAACGTCATCGCGGCGATCGCCAACGCCCAACCGTTGCCCAACCCGGCGTGACTCACCCCGAAGCCCAGGCCGGCGTAGACCAGGTATTCCTTGGCGCGGTCCGCCATGGTGTCCAGCCAGCCGCCCCAGGCGCTGAAGTGCCGGGTGTAGCGGGCCAACTGGCCGTCCACGCAGTCCAGCACGAAGCCGAGATAGAGCAGTACCGCGCCGCCGACGAGGGCGGGTCGTCCGCCGACCCCGAACAGGACCGCCGCGGCCAGCGCGAACAGCACCGAGATCGCCGTCACCCCGGTCGGGGTGAGCCGGAGCCGGGCCGACAGCCGGACCACGTACGGCGACCAGGTGCTGACGAAGTAGGTGGAGAAGAAGTCGTCCTTCTCCTTGACCGACAGCCGCAGCTCGGCCCGGTCCTCGTCGACAGCTGTCACCGCGGCTTCGGCAGCCGCCAACCCAGACGCGTCCGTGACCCGGTGCGCGACGAGCAGGCGTACCCGCTGGGCGAAGATCAGGGTGCCGAGCGCCGCGAGACCCGCGACGAGCCGGTCCACGGCGGACCCGGGGGCGCCGTGCCCGGCTCCCCCGGCAGCCGGCAGCGGCGACACATCGCCGACCGGACCGATCGGGGCGGCGACCGGGAGCACCCCGGACGCGGCGGCACGGGCGGCGGCGGCAAGAGTCGGCAGGTCGTCCACACCGACCCGCAGCGCGCCACCGAACACGCCGGTGGCGTCGCCGTCGAGTGCCTCCAGCGGGCCGGCGTCCACCACCTGGCCGCGTTCCTCACGCACGGCGGTCCGACCGGGCACCGGCGGGTCGGTGAGCACCAACGCCACCGTCGGCCCGACCGGGCTGGTGGCCAGGTGCCGCAGCACGGCCGTGTGGGCGACCAGGTCGGCGCCGGTGATCAGCAGCGGGCCGTCGGCGTCGTCGACAAGCGCGGCCAGCTCGTCGAGGTCGCCGGCGAACCGCACCTCGTCCGCGCCGGCCCGGCGCAGTTGGGCGGCCAGCCGCTCGGTCAGGGGCTCGCCGGTCGACGTGGTCAGGCCCGCCGCGGGAGTCCCGGCGGCGAGCACGATCGCGAGCGTCACCGCGGAACCGCGGCGTGGTACGCGTCGAGCGCCTCGGCGATGGTGCCGTCGAGCGTCAACCGGCCCGCGTCGAGGTACAACCCCCGACGGCAGAACCGGGTCAGGTCCTTTTCGTTGTGTGACACCAGCACCAGCGTGCGCCCCTCCCCGAGCAGACGATCAATCGTCGCGTAGCACTTCTTGCGGAACTCCGCGTCTCCAACCGCGGTCACCTCGTCCATCAGCAGGATCGGGTGCGGCAGGTGCGAGATGATCGCGAAGCCCAGCCGCACCTTCATTCCCGACGAGTAGTGCCGCACCGACGTGTCGATGGCACCCTGCACCTGCTCACCGGCGAACTCGACGATCTCGTCGAAGTGCCGCTTCAGGTAGCCCGTCGACAGCCCGTGCAGCCCACCGACCAGGTGCAGGTTCTCCCGTCCGGTCAGGTCGTTGGCGAAACCGGCGGACAGCTCCAGCAACGGCGCCACCGCGCCGTGCACCCGGATGCTGCCCTCGTCCGGGATGAGCACCCCGGCGATCAGCCGCAGCAGGGTGCTCTTGCCGGTGCCGTTGCGGCCGATCACCCCGACCGTCTCGCCCGGCTCGACGGTGAACGACACGTCGCGCAGCGGCCAGAACTGGCCGGGCAGGGCGCCGCGCCCGCCCCGGTGGATGAACAACTCCCGCAGCCGTAGCTGCCGGCGCCGGTTGCGGACGAACCGGATGCCCAGGCCGTCGGCCTCGATGATCGGCGCGGCCACGTCAGAGTTCCTTGAGTACGGCAGGTTCCAACCGGCGGAACGACCACCAGCCGGCGGCCAGCACCAGCACGCTGCCGACGACAGTCGTGGCGAGCAGCCGGGCGTTCGGGAACTCGTCCGGGTACCAGATCGCGTGGTGCAGCTGGAAGATCCCGACCAGCGGGTTCAGCTCGTACACCAGCTTCAGCCAGCCGGGCAGCTCGGACTCCCGGACCAGGCTGAGCGGATAGATGATCGGCGTGGCGTAGAAGAGCAC
Source organism: Micromonospora sp. NPDC085948 (assembly GCF_040686315.1). Lineage (NCBI taxonomy): Bacteria > Bacillati > Actinomycetota > Actinomycetes > Micromonosporales > Micromonosporaceae > Micromonospora > Micromonospora sp. NPDC085948. The sequence goes on from NZ_JBFBJW010000001.1 coordinate 1,013,819, forward strand.
CCGGATGATCAGCCGCAGGAACCGTTCCACGTCGCGCATCAACACGTTCCACGCGGACAGCAGCAGGGCCAGCCCGGTCAACAGGACGGCCTGGACGGCCACCGCGAGCGGCAGGGCGAGCAGCGACCAGCCCGGGTGGATCCGACCGTGCACCGCGTAGATCACCGCGATGGCGATCAGGATCGGCAGGCCGGCAGCGTACTCGGCGAACCGGCCGGTGACCCGGCCGATCGGGAAGACCTGCCGCGGCACGTTCATCGTGGTGATCAACCGGGACTGGCCGGTCAGCGCGTTCGTCGCCTCGCTCAACGCCGAACTCGTCCACATCCAGGCGAAGATCCCGGTGATCAGGAACAACGGGTACGACCCCGCCGCCTCACCCAGATGCCGGCCGGTGTCCTGCGAGTAGAGCACCCCGAACACGAACCAGTAGATGGCGCCCATGCCGAGCGGCTCGATCAACGACCAGAAGTAGCCGAGCACCGACTGCTGGTACTTGACCGCCAGATCCCGTCGGACCAGGATGCGCAGCGAGTTGCGGTGCGACCACAACGCCGCGACGCCAGAGGTCACCGCGAGCCTCCCGCCTCCTGAAACGGACGACAGGTTAGCAGTCGGTGAACGAATGCCCCGAATCCGCCGGACTCAGCACTCGATCACGTTGACGGCCAGACCGCCACGCGCCGTCTCCTTGTACTTGACCTTCATGTCGGCGCCCGTCTCCCGCATGGTCTTGATGACCTTGTCCAACGACACCTTGTGCACACCGTCGCCGCGCAGCGCCAGCCGGGCGGCCGTGATCGCCTTGATGCTAGCCACCGCGTTCCGCTCGATGCAGGGGATCTGCACCAGGCCACCCACCGGGTCACAGGTCAATCCGAGGTTGTGCTCCATCCCGATCTCGGCCGCGTTCTCCACCTGCTCCGGGGTGCCGCCGAGCACCTCGGCCAGCCCGGCCGCCGCCATCGAGCACGCCGAACCCACCTCACCCTGGCAGCCGACCTCCGCGCCGGAGATCGACGCGTTCTCCTTGAACAGCACGCCGATCGCGCCGGCCGTCAGCAGGAACCGCACCACGCCATCGTCATTGGCACCCGGCACGAACCGGGTGTAATAGTGCAAAACCGCCGGAATGATCCCGGCCGCGCCGTTCGTCGGCGCCGTGACCACCCGGCCGCCGGCCGCGTTCTCCTCGTTCACCGCGAGGGCGAACAGCGTCACCCAGTCCATCGCGTGCAGCGGGTCGGGCGTCCCGGCGTCCGCCTCCAGGCCACGCCGCAGCTCCGCCGCCCGCCGCCGAACCTTCAACCCACCAGGGAGTACGCCGTCGCGCTCACAGCCGCGCTCCACGCACTCCCGCATCACCCGCCAGATCTCCAGCAGGCCCGCCCGGATGTCCGCCTCGCTGCGCCAGGAACGCTCGTTGGCCAACATCACCTCGCTGATCGACAAGCCGGTGGAGGTGGTGACGTCGAGGAGCTGCCCGCCGGTCAGGAAGGGATACCGCACCCGTGTGCTGTCCGGCTTGATCCGGTCCGCGCCCGCCGCGGCCTCGTCCACCACGAACCCACCACCGACGGAGTAGTAGGTGCGGCTGCGCACCTCGGCGCCCTTGTCGTCGTACGCCGCGAAGGTCATCCCGTTCGGGTGGTACGGCAACGAACGACGGCGGTGCAACGTCAGGTCCCGATCCGGGTCAAAGTCGATCTCGTGCGCGGCCAGGATGCTGATCCGCCGCTCGGCCCGGATCCGCTCGACCCGAGGGCCGATGCTGTCCGTGTCGACCGTCTCCGGCGCCTCGCCCGCCAACCCGAGCAGCACCGCCGGACCACTGCCGTGGCCGTGCCCGGTGGCACCCAACGAGCCGAACAGCTCAGCCTGCACCCGCGCGACCTCGGTGAGCAGCCCGTCGGCCTTGAGCCCGGTAACAAACGTCCGCGCGGCCCGCATCGGCCCCACCGTGTGCGAGCTGGACGGCCCGATACCGACGCTGAAGAGGTCGAAAACACTGATCATGGCTGCGCTTCCTCGCCGTCGTCCCGGCGTACGGGACCCGGCCGCCCCAGGACCGCCGGTCTGGCAGCCCTGCTCGTGATCACCGGGGTATGAGTTCCGGCCGCCCGGGGTGTGGGTGGCCGATCTGCCAGCCTACCCGCCCAGCTCAACGCCCCACCCGACCACCGGGAGTTTGCACCTGCCCGCCATCCCACCGCCACCCGCCCGCCTCGCACGGCCGCCGCCCGGCCAACCCAGCAGGGCCGCCACCCCGCGCCGCCACCCCGCAAGATCGTGCTCGATCCTGGTTCTAGTGGTCTCCCTCCGTCCTCGATGCCCCTACAACCAGGATCGAGCGCGATCTTGCACGGACACCGGGGCGGACGGACGCGGCGGGCGCCGGCGGGCGGGCTCGGAGAGGCGTCAGCGAGGGGCTGCCCGGGTAAAGCACCTACGGGTCCACGGGTCGCCGCTCATCCTCGGGACGGAGGGCGAGGTGGCCACCCCCTTCTACCGTGGATTGCAGACGCGGCGCACCGCCGCAGAGTGGGAGTACGACGATGAGTCGCAAACTGGTCCGGCCCCGCGAGGGGCGCATGCTCGCCGGTGTCTGCGCCGGCCTCGGTCGACGGTTCGGCATGTCCGCCGGGATGGTCCGGCTGCTGTTCCTGCTGTCCCTGCTGCTGCCCGGCACCCAGGTGATCGTCTACCTGGTCCTGTGGGTGCTCATGCCGAACGAGGACCGCTACCTGGCCTCCACCCAGCACTGACGCTCGCCGCACACCGCCCCATCGGCCCCACATCGCGTTCGGAAGGCCACCACAACCACGTTGTGGTGGCCTTCCGCGAAGCCGAAGCCCGCCGGTCTCCAAGGTTGGCGCCGCGCCGACCCACCGACGCCCTCCAAACGCCACCCCAACCCGCCTCATCCAGGCCGTTCGGCAGCAACTTCGGTGAAGTTGCTGCCTCACGAGCGGCGGAGGTAGCACCATCCCTGAAGTTGCGCGGATCTTGAGCATGGGGGGTCGGGAACAGGCGGAGACGAGGCACGCCCGCCCACGGGCACACCCACGCCCACCCGGCCCCACGGCCACGCCCGCCGGCCCACGCCCCTGCCCGACCCACGCCCCCATGCCCGGCCCCGGCGCACAGGGCATTTCCCCGACGGATGCCGTCGCGGCCCACCTGTAGATCCACTCGACATTGCTGATGGCGGGGTGTCCGGGGCATCGGGACACCCCGCTTCTGCTGATGTCTAGTGGATCATGGCGAGGGCGGGCGGTGACGGAACAAAGTGCGACGCCCGCTCCGACGGACGTCGGGGCGGGCGCTCGGCACTACGGAATTGGCAGGTCAGGGGGCCGTGTAGGTAACGGTGACCTGCTCATAGCCAAGGGATCGCAGCAGCCCTTCCAGCATCTTGCGGGTGTTCTCCTCGGCGCGGGCGGAGAGCCCGCTGTCCCGGGCGGCGGCGGTGATCCGTTCCTCGGCGAGCTGGTAGATCTGCTGCTGCCGGTTGGGGTCGTTGCCGACCAGGTCACCGAGCCGGTTGAGCAGACCACGCTGCTCCGCGAAGACGTAGCTCTTCTCCATGTCGAGATTGGTCTCGCCGAGCTGCGGCGCGGGCAGCTTGATCTCGACGGACTTGCCGTCGGCGGACCGGACGATGGCACCGTCACTGATCTTGGTGAAGTCGACGTACGCCTCGATGCTCCCGGCGCCGACGAACAGGGTGCGCTCGTTGAGCAGGAAGTCCGGCACGTTGCGCCTGTCGTTCTGGGTGTCGACGACGACCTGGAAGTTGCCCTCCGCGGCCACGTAGCGGCTGAGGTCCTGGATCGACTTCAGCAGCGGTGGCTGGCTGCGGTCGGTCTGCTCCTTGGCGAACGGGTTGCGGAACTCCGGCAGGAAGCCGGTCGCCTGGATGCCGAGCAGCACCACCACGGCCAGCGCGGCGGCGCCGAGCAGCAGGAGCAGGCCGCGAGCGGCCCCACCACCACCGCCGTCGCCACCGGCCGTCGGGCCACCGGGAGGACCGGCCGGAGGGCCACCGGGCCCACCCGGGCCGCCAGCACTTCCAAAGCCGCCCGGTGTATCGGTGGTCGGCTCGGGTGTAGCGGTCGACCGCTCCCGGAGATCGTCGCCGGTCGGGTAACCGGGGAACTCCCTCGTGGGCTCGTTGTTGCCAGCGTCGCGGGTCATCACGCTCACCGTCCTCGTCAGACACGTCGTCTGCCGATGACGGTACGGCCCCACTGCGACAGTCGCGCGTTGAGCGCCGGGACTGCGGATTCGGGCAGGTCAGGCGAACGCGGAGAGGCCGGTGAGCCGTTGCCCGACGACGAGCTGGTGGATCTCGGAGGTGCCCTCGTACGTCAGCACGCTCTCCAGGTTGTTGGCGTGCCGCATGATCGGGTATTCGCCGGAGACGCCGTTGGCGCCGAGGATGGTCCGGCACTGCCGGGCAATGGCCAGGGCCTCGCGGACGTTGTTCAGCTTGCCGACGCTCACCTGCTCGGGCCGCAGCCGGTGGGTGTCGGCGAGCCGGCCCAGGTGCAGCGCGAGAAGTTGCCCCTTCATCAGCTCGACGGCCATGTCGGCGAGCTTGGCCTGGGTGAGCTGGAAGCCGGCCAGCGGGCGGCCGAACTGGGTGCGGGTGGTGGCGTACGTCAGGGTGGTTTCCAGGCAGTCCCGAGCGGCGCCGATCGCGCCCCAGACGATGCCGTAGCGGGCTTCGGTGAGGCAGCTCAGCGGCGCCTTGAGTCCGACCGCCTCGGGTAGTTGGGCGTCCGCCGGGAGGCGGACGTCGTCGAGCACGATCTCGCCGGTCACGGACGCGCGCAGCGACATCTTGCGGCGGATCTCCCGGGCCGTGACACCTGGCGTGTCCATGGGTACGGCGAACCCGCGCACGCCCTCGTCGGTGCGCGCCCAGATCACCGCGACGTCGGCGATCGGCGCGTTGGTGATCCACATTTTCCCGCCGGTGAGCAGCCAGTCGTCGCCGTCGCGGCGGGCCCGGGTGGTCATCGAGGCGGGGTCGGAGCCGTGGTCCGGTTCGGTCAGGCCGAAGCAGCCGATCGCCTCGCCGGTGGCCATCGACGGGAGCCAGCGTTGCTTCTGCTCCTCGCTGCCGTAGCGCCAGATGGCGTACATGGCGAGCGAGCCCTGCACGCTGACCAGGGAACGGAGGCCGGAGTCCCCGGCTTCCAGCTCCTGGCAGGCGAGTCCGTAGGCGACCGCGGACGCGCCGGCGCAGCCGTAGCCGCCCAGGTGCATGCCGAGCAGGCCGAGCTTGCCGAACTCGCGGGCCAGGTCCCGGGCGGGCACCTGACCGTCCTCGTACCAGTCGGCGATGTGCGGACGCACCCGGTCGTCGACGAGTTGGCGGACGACGTCGCGGATCTGCCGCTCCTCCTCGCTGAGCGACTGGTCCAGGTCGAGCAGATCGAGCGGAGCGGTCATGGACGCCACCTTAACGAAGGTTCAGCGCGCGGAAGAAGGGCTCGTCACTCGATCGGTTCCGCGAGCACCAGCACCCGAGCGTGGATCTGGTTGCGCTGCTGGAGGGCGGCGCGCAACGCGCGGTGCAGCCCGTCTTCCAGGTAGAGCCCGCCGTTCCACTGCACGACGTGCGGAAAGAGGTCGCCGTAGAAGGTGGAATCCTCGGCGAGGAGCTTGTCCAGCGCCAACTCGCGCTTGGTGGTGATCATCTGATCCAGGCGCAGCGGACGGGGCGGGATCTCCGCCCACTGCTTCAGGGTCAGGTTGTGCTCCGGGTAGGGACGCCCGTCCCGGACCGCTCTGAAGATCACGACGGCACGCTCCCCTCCCCGTGGCCGGGCCGACCGACAGCGCCGAGCCGGGCCGCGGCGGGCACCGCGCGGCGCGGCACCGATGATGACCGTGCCAGCCTAGCCGCCCATTGCTCGCAGCGTTCTGCTCCCTGATGTCAGTTTCGCTACCGGTCGTCCGATCCTCAACCGGACGAACGGGACACTCCCGCTCAGCTCCACCTGCCGCGGCGGACAACCTCGTCCACGCCACGACGCCCACGGCGCAGCGATGGTGACCGATGGTCGGGTGCCCGGTAACCGATTGTGACGGCACCGATGGGTTGGTACTCGGTCGGCACCCCGAACGCGTCCCGGTAGCTGGCCAGCCGCTGCGGCGCGATGCCGAAGAAACAGGCCCCCAACCCCTCGTCCACGGCGGTGAGCAGCATCAGCAACGCCGCGAAGCCGGTGTCCACGTGCCAGTACGGCACCGGCCAACGATCGGTGGACCGGTCCGTCCAACCCTTGTCCGGCTCGGCGTACCGTCGCAGGTAGGCCGACTCGTTCGCGTGCGGCACCACGATCAGCGGTGCCCGGCGCATCCCGGCCAGCCAGCGCTCCCGTCCACCGCCGTCCGGGGTGGTGGCCGCCCAGAACCGCTCCCGGTCGGCCGGCTCCTCCAGCACCAGGAAGCCCCAGCCCTGGGCGAAGCCGGCCGACGGGGCACGGATCGCGTGGTCGAGCAGCCGGTCCACCACGTCGGGCGGGACCGGACGGTCCGGGTCGTAGTTGCGCACCATCCGCCGACGCCGGACGACCTCGGCGAACTCCATCAGGCCCCGGGCCGGATGCCCCAGGCACCCCGCCAGGTCGTGCCGGGCTTGAGCGTGAGCAGGTCCCTTCCCGACCGGAACGCGTCCGGAGGGCAGGTCATCGGCTCGATCGCCACCGAACGGCGGTGCCGCACACCGGTGAGCGCGTCCCCGGTGAACACCTGCCACCAGCCGAACTCCGCATCGGCCCAGATGCTCACCCCGGCCGAGGAGTCCGGGGCGGACAGGCTCACCGACGAGCCGCCGTCGGCGTCGCGGATCACCTCGCCGACGCACAGGTCGAGCTCGGCGGCACCGATCCGGCGCGGGCTGGTCCAGTCGTACTCGGTGCTGGCCACCGGCGTCGCGCCGATCGGCAGCAGCCGGCCGTCGACGAGCATCCGGGTACGGGCCGGCAGCCGCATGACCAGGTCGTCGACCGCGACGCCCGGCAGTTGCAGGTACGGGTGCACGGAGAAGCCGAACGGCGCCGACTCGCCACCGATGTTCGTCACCTCGTGCTCGGCGCGCAGCCCGTCCGCGCCGACGCTCCAGCGGCTGACCAGCCGCAACGGCCACGGGTAGCCGGGCTGCGGCGGCAGGTCGTAGCCGAGGGTCACGGCGTCCGCCGACTGCTCCAGCAACTGCCACGGCACCCAGTTGACCAGCCCGTGGATCGCGACGTGCCGCTCCGGCTCGGTCAGCGGGAGCTGGTGCGTCCGCTCGCCGAACGGGTAGCGGCCATCGCGGATCCGGTTCGGCCAAGGCGCCAACACCTGTCCGGCGCAGCCGGGGCAGACCTCGTCGGTCTGGTAACCGTCGACCAGGTCGACACCGTCGTGCCGGTACGTCCGCAGCCCACCACCCACCTCCACGATGACGGCCTCGTGGCCGGCGGCGGAGATGGTCCACTGGGCGCCGGAGAACGCGCGCTGCTCGGGGCTTTCCATGTCGGCGACCCTAACCGGTCACGTCCGGTCGCCGCTCGACCCCGCCGCCCGGTAGCGCAGCAGCGCCGGGAACGCGACCGCGAGCACCACGACGAGCACCGCCGAGGCGAGTCCGCCGGCCACCCAGGCCACCCCGCCGCCGAACCCGGCGGCCATCGTTCCGGCCCGCAGATCGCCCAGCCGAGGACCACCGGCCACCACGACCGTGTTGACGCCCTGGAGCCGGCCGCGCATCCGGTCCGGTGCGTAGACGAGCATCATCGACTGGCGCAGCACCGCGCTGACCAGGTCCGCGGCCCCGGCCACGGCGAGCAGGAGGACCATCAGCCAGAGCTGGTGGGCGAGCCCGGCCGCGGCGATCGCGACTCCCCAGGCGACCACCGCGACCACCAGGCCGAGGCCCTGCCGGCGGAGCCGGCCGATCCAGCCGGAGGTCAACCCACCGATCATCGAACCGATCGCGATGGCGCTGTAGAGCAGTCCGACAGCTCCACCGCCGCCGAACCTCTCGTGGGCGATCTCCGGGAAGAGCGCGCGGGGCATGGCGAGGATCATCGCGATCAGGTCCACCCCGAAGGACAGCAGCAGCACCGGCGTCGTGGCCAGGTAGCGGAATCCGTCGACCACACTGGCCAGGCCGGCGCGGCGGCGCTCCCCGTCGGCGGTCGGCTCGGGCGGCAGCGCGGGCAGGCGCAGCGCCGCCCAGAGCATCGCGGTGAACAACACCGCGTCCACCCCGTACGCGATGGGCAGCACGACCGTGGTGTCGGCCGAGGCGGAGAGGATCAGGCCGGCGGCGAGCGGGCCGGCGACCGAGGCCGCCGTGAAGGTCGTGTAGTTCAGGGTGCTGGCGGCCGGCACCAGGTCATCCGGCACCAGGCGGGGCAGCATCGCGCTGCGGGCCGGCGAGGTGATCGCGAACGCCACCGACTGCAACGCCATCAACGCCAGCAGCAGCACCGGGCTGCCCACGTTCAGCAGGGCCTGGACCAGCAGCCCGAGGGTGGACGCCCAGAGCAGGACCGACCCGCCGAGCAGCACGGCACGGCGGTCGTGGGCGTCGGCGACCGCGCCACCCCAGAGCCCGAAGATCAGCAACGGTACGAAGGCGGCCACGCCCAGCAGGCCCACCCAGAACGAGTCCCGGGTCAGGGCGTACATCTCCACCGGCACCGCGACGGCGGTGAACTGGAACCCGAACATCGCCACGGTGTTGCCGAGCCAGAGCCGCCGGTACGCGGGCACCCGCAGCGGACGTACGTCGATCGCCCAGCGGCGCGCCCCGCGCGGCCGGGCCTCCCGCACACCCGTCACGGCGCCAACCGCTCGACGGTCCAGCCACCCTCGTCGAGGCGGAAGCGGAGCCGGTCGTGCAACCGACCGGCCCGGCCCTGCCAGAACTCCACCGACTCGGGTCGGACCCGCAACCCACCCCAGTGCGGCGGGATCGGGATCTCCGCCTCGTCGGCGAACCGCTCGGCCACCTCCCGGTAGCTCTCCTCCAGCGCCGCCCGGTCCGGCACCACGTGGGACTGCGGGCTGGCCCAGGCGCCCAGTTGGGAGCCGCGCGGTCGGCTGGCGAAGTACGCCGCGCTCGTCGCGCGGTCGACCGGCTCGACCTGCCCGGCGACCACCACCTGCCGCTGCATGGGAAACCACGGAAAGACCAGGCTGGCGTACGGGTTGGCGGTCGCCTCGACGCCCTTGCGGGACAGGTGGTTGGTGAAGAAGACGAAGCCGTCCGGGTCGTACCCCTTGAGCAGCACCGTCCGACCGCTCGGCCGGCCGGCCGGGTCCGCGGTGCCCAGCACCATCGCGTTCACCTCGGGCAGCCCGAAGGCCACCGCGTCGGCGAACCAGGTGCCGAACTGCGTGTGCCAGTCGGCGGCCAGGTCAGCTTCGGTCAGGCCCAGGTCCGCGGCGTACTCGTTACGCATCGCGGCCGGGGCTGGTGTGTCGCCCGTCACGTCCCCACTCCTTATCGGCAGGTCCGGCGGCGCCCTCCCGCGCTGGCCAGCCCGCACCGCCCAGTCTCACCGAGTCCGGCGGAGAATGCGCGTCCGGGGATGTCGCGTGCAGCACAGTCGCCGTGGGTCGCGTATCCGGTCACTCAGCAGGCAAGATGTTGCGAACACATACCTGATGGTCGCCTAGAGGGCGCTCGGCCGACCGGGCCGGATGAACCGACCGGGCGCACCGACCAGATCCAGGAGAGCGACATGGCCGATTTCAAACCCGGGCTGGAGGGCGTCGTCGCCTTCGAGACCGAGATCGCCGAACCTGACCGTGAGGGCGGTGCGCTGCGCTATCGCGGAGTCGACATCGAGGATCTGATCGGCCAGGTGTCGTTCGGCAACGTGTGGGCACTGCTGGTCGACGGCCGGTTCGGGCCGGGCCTGCCGCCGGCGGAGCCGTTCCCGGTGCCGGTGCACTCCGGTGACATCCGCGTCGACGTGCAGTCCGCGGTCGCCATGCTGGCCCCGTACTGGGGTCTCAACCAGCTGTTGGACATCTCCGACGAGCAGGCCCGCGAGGACCTCGCCCGGGTTTCGGTGACCGCGCTCTCCTTCGTCGCCCAGTCGGCTCGGGGCCTCGGCCTGCCGGCGGTGCCGCAGAAGGAGATCGACAAGGCGCAGACCATCGTCGAGCGGTTCATGAAGCGGTGGCGCGGCGAGCCCGACCCGCGGCACGTCAAGGCCGTCGACGCGTACTTCATCTCGGCCGCCGAGCACGGCCTGAACGCCTCCACCTTCACCGCCCGCATCGTCGCCTCCACGGGAGCGGATGCGGCGGCCTGCATCTCGTCGGGCATCGGCGCCCTCTCCGGCCCGCTGCACGGTGGCGCGCCGTCCCGGGTGCTCAGCATGCTGGAGGCCGTGGAGCGCAGCGGCGACGCGGAGGGCTACGTCAAGGGCGTGCTCGATCGCGGCGAACGGCTGATGGGCTTCGGCCACCGGGTCTACCGGGCCGAGGACCCGCGCGCCCGCGTGCTCCGCCGCACGGCCAAGGATCTGGGAGCGCCGCGCTTCGAGATCGCCGAGGCGCTGGAGAAGGCCGCGCTCGCCGAGTTGCAGGCCCGCCGCCCAGACCGGGTGCTGGCCACCAACGTCGAGTTCTGGTCGGCCGTCGTGCTGGACTTCGCCGAGGTGCCCGCGCACATGTTCACCTCGATGTTCACCTGCGCGCGGATGGGCGGTTGGAGCGCGCACGTCCTGGAGCAGAAGCGCCTGCAGCGGCTGGTCCGCCCGTCCGCCCGCTACGTCGGCGCGGAGCCGCGCAAGCCGTCCGGCGTCGAAGGCTGGGCCGCCATTCCGCACGGCGTCTGACCGGTCGCGAAGGGTCCCTCCACCACGTCTGGCGTGGCGGAGGGGCCCTTCCGTGCGTCTACCGGTGGGCGCCGTCGAGGTGTGGCGAAGGACTCAGCCCCGCCCTCGGGGGCCCGGCTTCCACCGATGGGTCCGAGTGCGAGGATGAGGGCCGGCAGTGTCGCCGGGCCCGCCCTCGCCCTTGCGGAAGGATCTTCAAGACCGTGGCTGACGCACCGACCATCCGGATTCCCGATGACCTCAAGCCCGCCGACGGACGTTTCGGCTGCGGCCCGTCCAAGGTCCGCCCCGCGGCGGTGTCCGCACTTACCGAGGTCGCGACCAGCTACCTGGGCACCTCGCACCGGCAGAAGACGGTCCGCGACCAGGTGGCCCGGCTGCGCTCCGGCATCGCCGAGTTCTTCTCGCTGCCCGAGGGTTACGAGGTCGTGATCGGCAACGGCGGCACCACCGCGTTCTGGGAGGTCGCCACCTTCGGCCTGGTTCGCGACCGGGCCCAGTTCGCCAGCTTCGGCGAGTTCGGCGCCAAGTTCGCCAAGTCGGTGAAGGACGCGCCCTTCCTCGGTGAGCCGACCGTTCGCAAGGCCGAGGCCGGCAGCGCGCCCACCCTGGTCGCCGAGTCCGGCGTGGACACCTACGCGACTCCGCAGAACGAGACGTCGACAGGCGTGGCCGTCCCGATCAGCCGGGTTGCCGGGGCGGACGACGGCGCGCTGTTGCTCGTCGACGCGACCTCCGGCGCGGGTGGCCTGGACGTCAACGTCGGCGAGACCGACGTCTACTACTTCGCTCCGCAGAAGTGCTTCGGCTCCGACGGTGGTCTCTGGCTGGCTCTGATGTCACCGGCCGCGCTGGACCGTGCCGCCGAGATCAAGGCGTCCGGGCGCTACATCCCCGCCTTCCTCGACCTGGCCACCGCGATCGACAACTCGCGGCTGGAGCAGACCTACAACACCCCGGCGCTGGCCACCATCTTCCTGGCCGCCGAGCAGACCGACTGGATGAACGCGCAGGGTGGCCTGGCCTGGGCGGCCAAGCGCACCGCCGAGAGCGCCGCCACGGTGTACGGCTGGGCGGAACGGTCCAGCGTGGCCACCCCGTTCGTCACCGACCCGGCACTGCGTTCCAACGTGGTCGCCACGATCGACTTCGCCGACGGGGTGGACGCCACCGCGATCGCGAAGGCGCTGCGCGCCAACGGCATCGTGGACACCGAGCCGTACCGCAAGCTCGGCCGCAACCAACTGCGGATGGCGCTGTTCCCGGCAATCGAGCCTTCGGATGTCGAGGCGTTGACCGCGTCCATCGACTACGTCGTCGAGCGACTCTGACGTTCGTCACGGTCGGTGTTCGTGGGGGCCTTCACGGACACCGACCGTGATCATCGTTGCAGCTCAGTCGCGACATGCGGGGTGTCGCTTCCCCCACCCCGAGACAGATGCGCGTACGGTGGTCCGAGACGCCTGGGTGGCCGACTCGTGGCGTGCGGCCAGCGAAGCGGGACGGAGGCAACGCTATGCGCCCAGTACGCTTCGTCGCCCTCTCCGAGGACGGCCATGCCCTGGTTCTCGCCGACGAGGTCGGGCGGTTGCTCGCCCTGCCGATCGACGACCGGATCTCGGGTGCGCTGCACGCCGAGCCCGGCGCGCCGCCGCTGCCGGCGGCACCGGCCGCCGCCGACCCGATTCCGTCCCTGTCCCCTCGGGACATCCAGGCTCGCATCCGCTCCGGTGAGTCCGCCGAGGATGTCGCCCGGATCGCCGGCGTGCCGGTCGACCGGGTGCTGCGCTATGCCGGCCCGGTGCTCCAGGAGCGGGCGATGCTCGCCCAGCACGCCCGCCGCACCCGCCTCAAGGGAGCGGAGAAGCCCACCCCGCTCGCCGAGGTGGTCAACGGTCGGCTGAGCCAGCACGGCATCGACACCGAGAAGATCTCCTGGGACGCGTACCGGCGGGACGACGGCACCTGGCGGATCATCGCCACCTGGCCGTCGGGCAAGGCCACCGCACAGGCCATCTGGGATCTCGACAAGACCCGGCAGTCGGTCGCCCCGCACGACGACATGGCGCAATATCTGTGCGCCGAGCGGCCCGTGCCGATCCTCGGCCAGGAGCCGGCACCGGAGCGGAGCGGGCACGGCCTGCCCGGTCCCTCGCGCGGCGAGCCGAGCCGTGGTGGGCACGGGTTGCCGGCGGCGTCCGAGCATCCGCGCCCTGGCCGGGACCCGATCCGGGCCGGGCGGGACGCGCTGCTCGCCTCACTGGACCGTCCGCTCGGTGCCTCGTCGGGTCGTGGCCTTGAGCCGCGTACCCCGGCTGCTCTTGCCGGTTCGGACGCGCCTCGCCAGCGGCCGGTCGGCGGGGGTGCCGCCGCGCTGCTCGGCGGCGGCCAGGGGTCGGCCTTCGACGACGACTCGGACGCGCCCAAGGAGGTGCCGGCCGTGCCGTCGCTGGCGGTGCTGCGGCCCCGCCGCACGGGCGCGGCGGCAGCCGCCGGTGGCGAGTCGACCGACGCCAACGGCAAGCCGCGTAAGCGCCTGCCGAGCTGGGACGACGTGCTCTTCGGCAGCGGGCCGGCGGCACGCGAGTCTTCCTGACCCTGCGCGTCGACGGGTGGTGAACGGCCCCCGTCGACGCAAGGCAGGGCGGTGTCGGGTCACCTGATCCGTCGCACATCTTGGCCAAACAGCGATAGGCGTTAGCTGGCCTAGCTGCCGCCCAGGAAGTGCTGGCCTCGCCCACTACAGCAGACCATCTCGCGAGCTCCCCGCCGCCTGGTCGAGGGCGGCGACCTCGCGTACGGCCTGGGCGATGGCCGAGAAGTCCTTCTTGAGGATCGCACCGTGGTTGCTGGCGACCTTCGCGGCGATCTGGATGCTCGGGTTGCGGACGGTCACCGCGTCGAGGCTGGCGCGGATCTTCTCCTGCTCGTCACCGCGACTGCCCAGGGACGTGCCGGAGGCGACGACGTAGCGCACCGGCACGGTTATGCCGTCCAGCACGGGGCCCAACTCCCGCTCACGCGATAGTTTGCCCAGCTCGATGTTGCTGTCCGCCATCTGTTCGGCATTCATCCGCGGGGTCAGACCGGTCGGGCGCAGCAGCGGCATGAACAGGTTCATCCGTCGGAACATCTTCCGGATCCGCTGCTCCATGGCCTCGTCGAGCCAGTCGTGCGGGAACGCGCCGTCGACCAGGACCGCACCGAGAGCCCGCTCCGGGTTCCGGTTGGCCCAGTGCGCCCCGACCACCGCCCCGTAGGACCAGCCCACCACCAGTGCGCGGTCTACCTTCCTGGCGGCGAGGACGGCATCGACGTCGCGGACGGCGGCCTCGAAGGAGTAGTCCGTCGAGCGCTTCGACTGTCTGCCGCGAGCCCGTTCGTCGTAGGTGATGTGCCGCCAACCGGTACCAAGGTCGGCGATGACCCGACGCCAGTACCCCTGGGTGGCGAACTGACCGTTGAGGTAGAGCAGGGGGACACCGGGACCGCCGGTGTCGGTGACGGCCAGGGCGGTGTCGTCGACCGGCACCAGGCCGGTCCACGCCGAACTGGTCGCGGACATGCTGTTGTTCGTCATCGTGTTCCGTCCTGTTCAGAGGCTGCGGGCGGCGATGTCGCCGCGGGAGGTGATGGCGCGGATGTCGAGTGCGGTGGTGCCGTCGTTGCGGAGGGCGTTGCTGACCCGGCCGTGGCCGGTGCCGGCGTCCAGCGCGGCCGAGACGCCAGCTGCGGCGGCGATCGAGATGTCGCCGGACTGGGTCGTCAGCACGACGCTGCCGCGCACGGCCTCGGCGATCCGGATGTCGCCCCTCGCGGTGCTGATCTCTGCGGGGCCGTTGAGCCGGCCGACCTCGACGTCGCCGTCGATCGCGGTGAGGCGGACGCTCGCCGCCTCGTCGATCTTGATTTGCCGGTACGCCCCCTCGAAGGCGATGTCGCCGAGTCGTCCGACGCCGCGCAGCTCGGCACTGGCGGTCCTGGCTTCGACGTGGGAGCCGGCGGGCAGCTGGACGGTGACCTCCAGAGATCCGGATGGGCCGATGAGCGAGTTGCTGGGGGCCGCTGCCGTGATCCGCAGAACGCCGTCGGCGTACGTGACGGTGGCCTGTTCGGCCGCCCTGGTGTCGCGGCTCTTGGCCGGGTCGGTGGGCAGGATCTCGACGGTGGTGTCGACGCGGTCCGCGGCGATGAGCTGGATGCGCCCGGCGGGGATGTTCAGGATGGCGGAGATCGGGGCGGGGGTGTCGAACGTCTTCATCATGGTCTCCGGTGCTCGCGCGTTGTTTCTGATACCGGAAACGCTACGTTGCTTTCCAAAGTCAGACAACCAGATCGTTGCGTTGTTGATAAGAAACAGCAGTTCAGAGCCCGTTTATCATTGCACTGACCCTGCTGGATAATGCAACGGGCGATGCGCCCATGTTGCAATGGACTGAAAGTGAACGCTATGGTGAAGGGGCCACAAGGCCGCCACGAAGGATCACCAGGGAGGTCAGATGCCGGGAGGCCGACTCACCCAGCAGGAACGCCAGCAGATCGCCCTGGGGCTGGCCGACAGCCTCCCCTACGCAGAGATCGCCCGACGTCTCGACCGACCCACCTCGACGGTCACCCGCGAGGTGATGCGCAATGGCGGCCCGCTGGGCTACCGCGCCGACCTGGCTCACCGCGCCACCGAACGCCGCGCCCACCGTCGCAGGCCTGCCTCCTCCCGCCCGACGGGAGCGGCCCTCCCGCAGCACGGACGCGACGCCGAGGCCGTGGCCGAATACGAGGAGACGTTCACCGCCGTTCTCATGGCGTCGGGTCTGAACAAGATGGGGGCCCGTGTGTTGACCTGCCTGTTCACCACCGACGCGGGCACCCTCACCGCGTCCGAGCTCGCCCAGCGCCTCCAGGTCAGCCCGGCGTCCATCTCCAAGGCGATAACTTTTTTGGAGGGCCAGAGCCTGGTCCGCCGCGTACGCGACGAACGCCGCCGCGACCGCTACGTCGTCGACAACGAGCTCTTCTACCAGGCCACGATCGCCAGCGCCCGAGCCAACGACCAGCTCGTCGCCACCGCGCGGCAGGGCGTCGCCCTCCTCGGTGCGCACACCCCGGCCGCCGCCCGCCTGGAGAACATCGCCCGCTTCCTCGACTTCATGAGCGAGAGCATCGTCCGCGCCGCCGAACAGGCCCGCGAAGTCCTCCACAGCGGACCCGAGCCTGCCGCCGCCCAACCGATCTCGGAGCAGGGGCAGGCGCCCGTGCGGGTCGTCCCGCCGACGGCACCGGATCAGAGCGGCCAGGCGGCGAGCCGGTCGTAGCGCGAGCCTCGGGAGTCGAGCTGGCTGCGCATCAGCAGCAGCTCGCTCACCTGCCACTCCGGTCCCCGGTAGTCGTCCAGGTCGGCCCGGTCGGCCTCGACGTCGGCCGGGTCCATCCGATCACCGGGCCGGGCCACGGTCAGGTGTGGGCGTAGCGGCCTGGCGTCGTACGGCAGCCGGACCTGCCGCAATCGGGACCGGACCAGCCCGGCCAGCACGTGCAGCGCCTCGACCTCGCCGCGCAGGCCCACCCAGAGCACCGTCGACCGGCCCTGACCGAACCGGCCACCGCCGCCGAGGCTGAGCCGGGGCAGGGAGTGCCGGCCGTCGCGGAACCACTCGGCGGCCAGCCCCAGCGCACTCTCCACCTCGACCAACCGGGCCGCCTCGACGTCGCCGAGGAAGGCCACTGTGACGTGTAGCTGAGCCGGATCGGCGAGCCGGACGTTGGTGCCGGCGGCGGACGCCGCGCCGACCCGTAGCCGCGCGACCTGCGCGCCGAGGTGGTCGACCGACTCGGAGGGCGGGTAGACCGCGACGAAGAGCCGCAACCGTCGCTCAGCGGTGCCGTTGCCGGTGCCCGGCTCGGGCCGCCGGGAGGGCCAGCCCGGCGGCGTGCAGCACACCCTCCACCCGGACCCGCTCGATCTCCTGGTCGACGCCCTCCAGGTCGGCGAGGTGTTCGTCGATGCCGAGGGCGCGGCAGGCCAGCCGGAGCCGGTCGTCGTACGCCTGTAGGAGCGCGCCATGCCAGACCATCGACCGCCCGCTGCCGCCGAGCCGCTGACCGCCGAGGCGGCGCAGGTCGGCGGCGAGCTGCTCCAGGGGGCGACGGTCGACCCGGTCGAACGCGCTGAGGTCGATGTCGCGGGTCAGCGCGTCGGCCTCGACAGCCCGGTCCAGTCGGGCGATGGTGCGCTTCTCCCGTCGGCCCTCCCGCCACTCGGACCAGCCGCAGACGACCCGGTCGAGGATCTCGTCATAGCAGAAGAGCAGGGCGAATGCCGCCGGCAGGCTGGCGACGGCAAGGAACGCCAAGGCCAGCACCAGCGCGCGTCCGACTCCCACGTATCGACGCTAAGCCCCGCCGTGCCGAGTCGCCAGCGATTTGGCCGCATCCGCACAATCCGATCAACACGACGCGGTCCGAGTGGCGGTAAACCTCAGCAGTCGGCGGAGGTCACGTAGAAGCGGGGCATCGGGAGTACCCGGAAGCGAAGCCGGGCGCCGGAGCGACGCAGCTGCCAGGTGAGGGCGATCAGCGCGGCGGCCAACGAGATCAACGCACCCATCCAGATGCTGGCGCCGGCACCGAAGTGCTCCGCGACCCAGCCGATGAGCGGCGCGCCGACCGGGTTGGTGCCCAGGAAGACGAGCACCCACAGGGACATCACCCGACCCCGGAAGGCCGCATCCACACCCAACTGAACCCGCTGGTTGGCGGCCTGGGCGAAGAAGACCATGAAGAAGCCGGTCGGCACCAGCAGCACCACGACCAGCCAGTACGCCGACGCGAGGCCGACCAGGGTGCCGAAGCTGGCGCAGGCGATCGCGGCGCCGAGCACCAGCCAGACCGACGGGCGACTGCGCCGGCCGGTGCCACTGAGCGCACCGCCGAGCGCGCCGACGGCAAGCGCCGTGCTGAACAGGCCGAAGGAGGCGGCACCGGTGTGGAAGACCGTCTTCGCCAGGGCGGCCAGGGTGAGCTGGAAGTTGAAGAGCGACATGCCGATCACCGACATGACCGCCATCGGCAACAACAGGTCGGGTCGACGCCAGACGTACCGCAGCCCGTCGATGACCCGTGCGGACGCCCGTTCGTCGCGCGGCAGCAGGGCGTCGCGCTCTAGCTCGGCCGTCCGCATCCGGACGACGTTGACCAGGGGCGCGATGGAGCTGACGGCGGTGAAGAGGAAGACCGGGCCGACGTCGAACGCGGCGATGGCCAGGCCGGCGACGGCCGGTCCGACGATCCGGGCCGAGTTGAACACTGCGGCGTTCAGCGACAGCGCGTTCGGCAGCAGGGGTGTGCCGACGAGTTCGGAGACGAACGCCTGGCGGACCGGGGTCTCCACGGCGTTGGCCGTGCCGAGCAGCGCCGCGAAGGCGAAGACGTGCCAGAGCTGCACCAGGTCGGTGAGGACCAGCAGGGACATGCCGAGCGCCAGCAGGCTCCAGAAGGCGTTGGCGACGAAGAGCAGCACCCGCTTGTCGTACCGGTCGGCCAGCCGGCCGGAGAGCAGGGTGAGCAGCAGCACCGGGGTGAACTGGCAGGCGGTCACCACGCCGAGCGCGGTGGCCGAATTGTTGGAGAGGTCGAGGACGAGCCAGTCCTGGGCGATGAACATCATCCAGACGCCGATCAACTTGATCAGCTGCCCGGATGCGAAGAGCCGGTAGTTGCGAACCTGTAGGGACTGGAACATCGTGCTCAGCTTGGCCTGCACTCTTGGTGCGCCTCCTCGGACGTACGCGTCATCGACAGGTGACGGCACGGCCCGGTGGGGCTGAGTGCGGCTCAGGCGCGAGCGAGCTGCTGGAGAATCTCGGCGGCCCTCTGCAGGGTCTCCCGTTCGTCCTCGTCCAGCGCGGCCAGCCGGTGGGCCAACCATTCGTCGCGGGCCCGCTCGAACTGGTCGAGCACGGCGTGCCCTCCCTCGGTCGCCGCGAGGATGACCTGCCGACCGTCGGTCGGATGGGGTGTCCGCCGCACGAGGCCGCGGTCCTCCAACTTCCCGACGATCTTGGTCATCGTCGGTGGCTGCACCCGCTCGACGTCGGCCAGTTCCCGGGGGGTCATCGCACCCGCCAGCCGCAGGCTGGTGAGCGCGGAGACCTGGGTGACCGTGAGGTCCCCGACCGGTCGGGCCTGGCGGACCCGCCGGTTGAGTCGGGTGATCGCATCACGCAACTGGGGGGCCAGCTGCGCCGGTGGCACGCGTTTCGCCGTCACCGTCCGCTCCGTCACAGTAGTTAGCTTAACTAATGAGCATGGCTAACGACATCGGTTATGACCAGGCTCACGAGGAGGTCAGTGCTGTTCCGGGCGGGGAATCCCGTTCGACTCCCCGCCCGGACACACGTCAGAGCACGAGCGATTCGATGGGTCCACGCAGGAAGTACAGCACGAACAGCGCGGCCACCCCGTACAGCAGCGGGTGGACCTCCCGGGCCTTGCCCCGCACCAGCTTGAGCACCACGAAGGTGATCAGGCCGGCACCGATCCCGTTGGAGATGGAGTAGGTGAACGGCATCAGCACGATCGTGAGGAACGCCGGGATGGCGATCTCGTAGTCGGACCAGTCGATCGTCCGGACCGCGGTCATCATCAGGAAACCGACCACCACCAGGGCCGTCGAGGCCGCCTCGAACGGCACGATCACCACCAGCGGCGCGAGGAACATCGCCAGCAGGAAGAGCACGCCGGTGACCAGGCTGGCCACGCCGGTCCGGGCACCCTCCCCGACACCGGCGGCACTCTCGATGTACGACGTGTTGCTGGAGGTGCTGGCCGCACCACCGGCCGCCGCCGCGATCGAGTCGACGAGCAGGATCTCCTTGGCCCGGGGCGGGGTGCCCTGCTCGTCGAGCAGGCCGCCCTCCTGGCCCACCGCCACCATCGTGCCCATGGTGTCGAAGAAGTCGGTGATCAGCAGCGTGAAGACGAACATCAGCACGACGACCCAGCCGGCCCGCCCCCACGAGTCGAGCACGTTGAACTTGCCGAGCAGCGACAGGTCCGGCAGGTCGACCACCGTCTTCGGCAACTCCGGCACGTTCAACGCCCAGCCCTTGGGGTTGGGCTTCCCGTCCACGAACGACGGGCCGATGTTGCCGATCGCCTCCACGATCACCGCGAGCACGGTGGAGGCGAGGATGCCGATCAGGATCGCGCCCTTCACCCGGCGTACCAGGAGCACCAGGGTGATCAGCAGACCCACCACGAAGACCAGCAGCGGCCAGCTCACCAGCTTGCCGCCGATGCCCAGGCCAACCGGGACCGTGGTGTTGGCGGCGTCCGGGAGCCGCCGGACGAAGCCGGCGTCCACCAGACCGATGATGGTCAGGAAGAGCCCGATACCGACCCCGATCGCGGTCTTCATCTGTGTCGGCACCGCACGGAACACGGCGGTCCGCAGACCGGTCAGCACCAACACCGCGATGATCACACCTTCGATCACCACCAGGCCCATCGCATCGGCCCAGGTCATCTCGGGAGCGATCTCGTACGCGACGAGCGCGTTGACACCCAGACCGGCGGCGAGCGCCAGCGGGAATCGGCCGACCACACCCATCAGGATCGTCATCAGGCCGGCGACCAACGCGGTCCCGGCAGCCAACGCGGCAATCGGCAGGGTCTTGCCGTCACCGTCGACGGCACCACCCAGAATCAGCGGGTTGAGCACCACGATGTACGCCATCGTGAAGAAGGTCGCCAGGCCGCCGCGTACCTCACGGCTCAGCGTCGAGCCACGGGCGGAGATCTCAAAGAACCGGTCGAAACTGTTACGCGGATGAGCGGGGTTGGGAGGTGTGCCGGTCTCGGGCGGCGCTACTGCCATCAGGTCCTCGCAGGTGATCTTCCGGTTGTCGCGCGCATCGTCCCAGATCACCAGCGGGCAGGGGAAGTGGATCGCGTACGCTTGCCGAATGCCGAACGAGCAGCCGCCGCGGCCGGCACCACTGGACCCGCCGATGGTGCCGTTCGCTCTCGCCGGGTTGGTCGCCTGGGCGGTGGCCGGGCTGGTCCTGCTGATCTTCTTTCGGGGCTGGTTGACCGACCACGGTCATCAGAACTGGCTCTGGACCTGCCTCGCCGGTTTCCTGTGGGGCTTCCCGGGCCTCGCCGTGATGCTGCGGCACGACGCCAACCGCCGCCGCCGTCGCGCGAACTGACCTGGCCACCACGCCCGGGTCACCCGGGCGCGAACGCTCAGGAGTGCCCGTACGGCTCCGCCGGCTCGGTCGCCTCCACCGAGCCCGGGGCGCGACTGACCGACATGGCCTCCACCGCGCTGTCGTCGTACACCGTCGGTAGCTCTTCGACGGCGGTCTCGGCCGCCTCGATGAGCGTCTCGGAGTGGGCGCCGCAACCGTGGTCGGCGCTCACCACCCGGCCGTCGTCCGGTGCGTAGAAGTTGCCACACGCCCCGAACGCCTGCCGCATCGCGCCAGCCAGCGGCAGGTAGAACCCGCAGGTGCCGCAACGGGCAGCGGCCGGCGCGGCGGTGGAGATGGGCGCGGCGGGGCCGTGGTCGCCGTCATACCAGCGCTGCGCCGCCTCGATGCGGCCCTCGCGGGAGAGCACGCGCGCCCGCCCGAGGCCCAGCTCCCACGCCGTCTCCTCGACCGCCGGGTCGTCGGAGAGCAGGTAGCCGGGGACCAGTCGATCGTCATCCGGCGCGCTGGGCAGCAGGTCGCCCGGACCCAGGTCGCCCGGCTTGAGCCGCTCCTGCCAGGGCAGCCAACCGGGCGCGAGCAGCGCGTCCGGGCCGGGCAGCAGCACCGTCTCGCAGATGGTCACGGTCTTGCTGCGCGACACCCGGGTGACGGTGACCGCCCACCGCCAGCCGCGATAGCCGGCGAGGAGGCACTCGAAGTAGTGGGTGACCAGGCGTTCGCCTTCGGCCACGACCTGCAGGTGGTCGCCGACGTCGTCGGCGTCCACCTCGGTGATGCCAGCGCGGGCCACCTCGACGGCGGCGGCGCAGACCTGGTCGAGACGGGCGGCACGGGTGGAGGCGGGCCTGGTCACCTGACCATTGTTCCCCATGCGCCCCGCAGGGGTGACAGTGACTCCCGGGGAACCTTTCCCCGCGGTGGTGCGGCGTACCCGGATCAGATGGGCGAGGATGGTGCACATGCCGTCGTACTCCCGCTCCGGGCGATCCGTCCTCGGGCGAACCGTCGGCACCGGCATTCGCGCCATTCGCCTGCTGCTGCGTGGTTCGGTGGGCAGCGGCCGCTGGGTGACCAGGCGGGCCGGTCGGGCCCGGACCCGGGGTGCTGGCGGCGAGGTCGGCATGGTTCGCCTGTTCGACCTGCACGCGGTCTCCTGTGCCGGTGACACGCTGATCGCCATCGGCCTGGCCGGGACGATCTTCTTCAACGTCCCGCTGGGCGAGGCCCGCAGCAAGGTCGCGCTCTACCTGCTGGTGACCATGGTGCCGTTCGCCATGCTCGCTCCCGTGGTGGGCCCGCTGTTGGACCACTTCCGGCACGGTCGCCGCTACGCGCTGGCCGCCACGATGCTCGGCCGCGCGTTCCTGGCCTGGTTGATCTCCGACTACATCCACGGCTTCGGGCTCTATCCGGCCGCGTTCGGGGTGCTCGCCCTGTCCCGGGCGTACGGGGTGGCCCGCTCCGCGGCGGTGCCCCGGTTGTTGCCGGAGGGGCTCGGCCTGTCCCAGGTGGGTGCCCGGGCCAGTGTCTACGGCACGGTCGCGGGTGCGCTGGTGGCGCCGATCGGGTTGGCCGCGTTCTGGTTCGGCCCGCAGTGGCCGCTGCGCGTCGCGTCGGTGATCTTCCTGATCGGCATGGTGATCTCGCTCCGGTTGCCGCCGAAGGCCGACTCGGAGCCGCCGGAGCGGGTCCCCCGGCCGCTGCGCCGGCTGGGTGGACACCGCGGCGACCGGCCACTGGGTCGGGGGCGGCCCGCCGGCCGGCTGGTGATCGCCACCCTGATCGGTTCCGCGACGCTACGCGCGGTGTACGGCTTCCTGCTGCTCTTCCTCGCCTTCGCGATCAAGAAGGGCGACCTGACCACCGTGGCGTTCGGCCGGGATCTGGGTGCCGAATGGGCGTTGGGGCTGGTCGGCGGCGCGCTCGCGGTCGGTACCTTCCTGGCCACCGCCGTCGGCACCCGGCTGCGCATCCACCGACCGACCGCCATCCAGTCCAGCAGCATGATCATCGTGGCGGGAGTGGCGGTGCTCACCGTCATCCAGTTCTCGCTGGTGATGGTCGCCCTGCTCTGCCTGGTCGCGGCGTTGGTCAGCGGGATCTCGAAGCTGGCCGTGGACGCCTCGATCCAGGAGCGCATCCCGGAGCGGTTGCGAGCGAGTTCCTTCGCCCACTCCGAGACGGCGCTGATGCTCGCCTTCGTCGCCGGCGGCGGGCTCGGCCTGGTGCCGTTCGACGGTCGGGTGGGTATCGCGGTGGCCGCCGGCGTGGGCGTCCTGGCCGCGATCCGGGGTGTGCTGGTCGCCGCCCGCCTGCGCGGCGAGAAGCTGGCCGGCCGACCACTCGGCGACGACGAGCTGACCGAGGACGAGCCGGCCGACGAGCCCGGGGACTCCACGCCCACCTCGCCCGCACCGGCGCAGAGCAGCTCCCCGTCGTACGAGGATCCGAGCCTGGCCCCGCCGGGCTACCACATCTACCGGCCGTCCTCCGCCGTCGGCGGCCCGGGTGGCGGCGCCGACGAGGAGACCCGCCGCGAGTCCCCCGGCTCGCTCTCGTGACCGGTCTGCTGGTGGTGACGGCGGTACCGGCCGAGGCGGACGCGGTCCGCGCCGGGCTGACCGACCCGACCGTGACCGTCGCCCCGGTCGGTGTGGGTCCGGCCGCCGCCGCTGCCGCCACCGCACGCCTGCTGGTGCTGGCCGAGGCCGCCGGACGGCCGTACCGCGCGGTGGTCAGCGCCGGCGTGGCCGGTGGCTTCACCGGTCGGGCCGAGGTCGGCGCCACGGTGCTCGGCACCGCAAGCGTCGCGGCCGACCTGGGCGCGGAGTCACCTGACGGTTTCATCCCCGTCGACGAGTTGGGCATGCCACTCGCGCTGCTCGGTACCGGCAGCGTCGTGCCGGCCGACCCGGTCCTGCTGGCCGCGCTGCGGGCCGCCCTTCCGGGGGCCACGGCTGGCCCGGTGCTCACGGTCAGCACGGTCACCGGCAGCGCCGCCAGCACCGAAGGGCTGCGCCGCCGGCATCCGGAGGCAGTCGCCGAGGCCATGGAGGGGTACGGCGTGGCGGTCGCCGCAGCGCAGGCCGGCGTGCCCTTCGCCGAGCTGCGCACCATCTCCAACCCGATCGGCCCCCGCGATCGCGACGGCTGGCGCCTGCGCGAAGCCCTCACCGCCCTCACGGCGGCGGCCCCGGCGCTGCGCTGAGCCCACCTGTGGATAACCCTGTGGACAGTGGCCCTGGCGCTGTGTACATCCCTTCGTCAGCACCTGTAGAGCCGCCCGGCCAATGGGGCAAGAAGGTGCACCTCGCCAGCACGGCACGGCACGGCACGGGCGAACGGCCGGACCACGCTGATGCCGGTGAGTCATCTTGATGACTCACCGGCATCAGGCTCGATGGAGATACGGCACGGGCACGGGTATGGCCACGGCACCGCACCTTGCGGACAAACGGCGAGTGCCCGACAGATCACAGGCACCAGACCGCGCCGACCGAACGCTCGGGGGCAGGGCTAACGTGGGGCCGTGGCGCTCTCTCTGGCGATCTCGCCCTGCCCCAACGACACGTTCGTCTTCCACGCCCTGGTCCACGGGCGGGTGCCCGGCGCGCCGCCGGTCGAGGTGACGTACGCCGACGTGGACGTCACCAACACGGCGGCCGAGCGGGGTGCGTTCGACCTGGTGAAGGTGAGCTTCGCGGCGCTGCCCTGGCTGCTCGACGACTACCACCTGTTGCCCTGCGGCGGTGCACTCGGTCGCGGCTGCGGCCCGCTGGTGCTCACCAAGGGCGACCGCACCGACCTGACCGGTGCCACGGTGGCGGTGCCGGGCGACCGGACCACCGCGTACCTGCTGTTCCGGCTCTGGTCGGCCGGACGGCCGCCGGCCCGGATCGAGGTGGTCCCGTTCCACGAGATCATGCCGGGCGTCGCGGCGGGCCGCTACGACGCGGGGCTGGTCATCCACGAGGCCCGGTTCACCTACCACCGGCACGGCCTGACCGCCCTGGTCGACCTCGGCGAGTGGTGGGAGGCCGACACCGGGCTGCCCATTCCCCTCGGCGCGATCCTGGCCCGCCGCGGCGCGGTGGACCCGGAGGCCGCGGCCGGCTGGGTCCGCGAGTCGGTCCGCCAGGCCTGGGCGGACCCGGCGGCGAGCCGGGAGTACGTGCTGGCGCACGCCCAGGAGATGGAACTCGACGTGGTGGACCGGCACATCGGCCTCTACGTCAACGAGTTCACCGCGGACCTGGGCGAGGCCGGTTTCGCCGCGGTGGCGGCACTGCTCGACCGAGCCGCCACCGCCGGCCTGGTGCCTCAGACCTCCAGCTCGCGGGCGACCGCGTGGACGAGCTGAGCGATCTTCTGCGCCGCCTTCTTGTCCGGGTACCGACCGCGGCGCAGGTCCGGCTGGACCTTCGCCTCCAGCACCTTGATCATGTCTTCGACGAGGCCGTGCAGCTCCTCGGCCGGCCGACGGCGCAACTCCGCCATCGACGGCGGCGCGTCCAGCAGCTTGACTCCCATGGCCTGCGCGCCCCGGCGACTGTCCACCACACTGAAGTCGACCCGCTGGCCACCCTTGAGGTCGGTGACACCCGCCGGCAGCGCACCCTTGGGCAGGAACACGTCGCCGCCCTCGTCACTGGTGACGAAGCCATATCCCTTGGCCGTGTCGTACCACTTCACTCGACCCGTAGGCACCTGAAAACCCCTGCTTCACTTGAGCCGCTACTGCTCCAAGGCTAGCTGGATCATGCCGTCGAGCGCCGCCGGGAATTCGGTGAGATCGTCCAGCACCACATTCGCCCCGGCCGCGCGCAGCTCATCGTGGGAGCACGGGCCGGTCGCGACACCGATGCCGGGCACCCCGGCGGTCGCCGCCGCGACCATGTCCGCGACGTGATCGCCGACGTAGTGGGTGGCCTGGTGTTCCCGTAGGGCCGTCGCCTTCTGCTCGGCGAAGAGGTCACCGGCCAACTCGTCGACCGCGAGGCCCAGGTGGTCCAGGTGCAGGCGGGCCAGCCGGCCGATCTTGGACGTGACGACAAGCACACGTCCGCCCCGGGCGCGGATCGCGTCGATGGCCTCCCGCGCGCCCGGCAACAGGACAGAAGGAGTGATCGCGTACGCCGGGTACAGCTCGCGGTACACCCGCACGGCCGACTCGACCTGCTCCGGCGGGAACCAGTGCGCGATCTCGGTACGCAGCGGCGGCCCGAGCCGCGACACCGCCAGGTCGGCGTCCACCGGCACACCGGTCCTCGCCGTCAGCGCCCGATAGGCCGCGGCGATGCCGGGGCGGGAGTCCACCAGGGTCATGTCGAGGTCGAATCCGACGGTCAGTGCGGGCATGTCGAGAAACCTACCCGGCGACCCCCGGTCGGCCGGACGTCCGAGGGGCGCGGAAGCCCACTGCCGGGCTAGCGTGGAAACACGATGACCACCTCACTCGCCGACCACCTGCGGTCGCTGCCCGACGAGTCACTGGCCGCGCTCCTCCAGCTGCGGCCCGACCTCGTCGTGCCCGTGCCAGCCGACATCTCCGCCCTGTCCATCCGGGCACAGTCCCGGGTGTCGGTGGCCCGCGCGCTGGACGGGCTGGACCAGTTCACCCAGCAGATCCTCGACGCCGCCCGCCTCACCCGGGACCCGGACGACGGCACCACGGCCACCGACGCCGTACTCGCCATGGCGACCACCGGGCCGCACCCGCCCGCGCCGACGGCCGTCCGAGCCGCCGTGGGCCGACTACGCGCGCTCTTCCTGCTGTACGGCCCGGAGCACGCGCTGCACGTGGTACCCGCCGTCGACGAGGTCTCCCCGTACCCCGCCGGGCTCGGCCGGCCAGCGGCGGAGCTGGACCCGCGCACGGCCGCGCTCTGCGCGGACCCGGCGAAGCTACGACGGACGCTGCTCGCCGCCCCGCCCTCGGCCCGGGCGATCCTGGACCGGTTGGCGGCTGGCCCGCCCGTGGGCAGCGTGCCCCCGGGCGCTCTACAGGCGCCGCCGCTCGGTGCGGAGGACCCGGTGCTCGCCGACCCGACAAACGGTGGCGCCCCGACCGGTTCCCCGGTGCGGTGGCTCGTCGACAACCGGCTCCTGGTCCCCGTGACGACCGGCTCGCCGACGTCCAGCGGCACGGTGGAGCTGCCCCGAGAGGTCGGCCTGCTGCTCCGCCGCGACAGCGGGCCACTCGGGCCGCTGCGCACCAGCCCACCGCCGGTGACCGCCGCGCCGCGTGAGCCGAAGGCGGTCGACTCGGCCGGCGCGGGGCAGACGATGGAGGTGGTCCGGCACACCGAGGGGCTGCTGGAGCAACTCGCCGACGAGCCCGCGCCGGTGCTGCGCTCGGGTGGCATCGGCGTACGGGACCTGCGGCGGCTGGCGCGTACCGCCGGGCTGGACGAGTCGACGACCGCGCTGCTGCTCGAGGTGGCGTACGCGGCGGGGCTCGCGGGTGAGCTGGAGATGCCCGGTGCGACCACCAGCCGGTACGGGGCGGACCAGCAGGTGCTGCCGACCGGCGGGTACGAGGTGTGGCGGGCCGCCTCGCTGGCCCAACGATGGGAGCAGCTCGCCCGAGCCTGGCTGAGCATGAGCCGGCAGGTCGGGCTGGTCGGCCGCCGCGACGACCGGGACCGGCCCATCACCGCGCTCTCCGCCGAGGCCGAACGGGCCAGCGCGCCGGCCACCCGTCGGGCGGTACTCGGTGTGCTCGCCGACCTGGAACCGGCGACCGCGCCCACCGCGGAAGAGGTGCAGGACCTGTTGGACTGGCGGGCGCCGCGGCGCAGCCGGGGCCGGGACGCCGCCCACCGGGAGGTGCTGGCCGAGGCGGCGCAGCTCGGCGTGACCGGGCTGGGGGCGCTCACGTCGTACGGTCGGCTGCTGCTCGGTGACCTGACGTCGGCCGACGAGCGGGGCGACGACCCGCTGGGCGTGCACGCCGACGTGGAGAGCGGTGACCCGTCGAGTGCCGCCCGAGCCCTGGACGCGCTGCTGCCCGCCCCGGTCGACCACTTCCTGGTGCAGGCCGACCTGACCGTGGTGGTGCCCGGCCCACCCGAGCCGGCGCTCGCCGCCGAGTTGGAGGCGATGACCGAACTCGAGTCGGCCGGCGGGGCCAGCGTGCACCGGGTCACCACGGCGAGCGTGCGGCGTGCACTGGATTCCGGCTACACGGCCGATGACCTGCACGACGTGTTCCGGCGACGGTCGCGTACCCCGGTGCCGCAGGGGCTCACCTACCTGGTGGACGACGTGGCCCGTAAGCACGGTGGGCTGCGGGTGGGGCTGGCCGGTGCGTACCTGCGCAGCGACGACGAGACGCTGATCAGTGAGGTGCTGGCCGACCGCCGGTTGGAGTCGTTGGCGCTGCGCCGGCTCGCGCCGACGGTGCTGTGTACGCCGTACCAGGTTGGTCGGTTGTTGGGCGCGCTGCGCGACGCCGGGTTCGCCCCGGTGCAGGAGGACGGCACCGGCAGCACCGTGCTGGCCCGGCCGCGGATCCGGCGGGCCCCGGCCCGGGTGTCGATGACCACCCGGACACTCGATCCGCTGGCCGTCCCGAAGCTGCCCATGCCCCGGCTGCTCGGGGTGGTGGAGCACATCCGGCGGGGTGACGCGGCGGCGCGGGCGGCCCGGCGGGCACCGGCTGTGGTGCGGGGCGGGGCGGCGGGGCTGGGTGGCGGCCCGGTGCCGGCGCACACGCACAGCGAGGCGCTGGCGGTGCTCCAGCAGGCGGTCCGCGACAAGGCGCTGGTCTGGGTCGGTTACGTCGACGCGCACGGGGCGACCGCGTCCCGGCTGGTCAAACCGGTGTCGATCGGTGCGGGCTACCTCCGCGCCGAGGACGAACGGACCGAGATGCTGCACACGTTCGCGTTGCACCGGATCACCGCGGCGGTGCTGGCGGACTGAGCGGGGCGAGGTCGTTGGGCTGGTCGGTCAGCGGCGGCTGCGGCGTACGGTGCCGACCACCGAGATGACCAGCAGCAGCGCGAAGCCGGCGCCGGCGGACTCCCCGACCGAGTCGACGAAGCCCTGGCGCAGCACCAGCCAGCCGAAGAGGAACCACCCGACGAGAAGCGTCGCGGCGACGGCATAGGCGAGCACTGTCGCACGGGACACCTCGTCGGGTGGAGCTTGTTCGTGCTCCGGGATCACCTCACGGTCGACCGTCATGCCCAGCCTCCCCGCCCGGTCCGGCCCTGGCCTCCCAGCGTGACACTCGTTGGACCGGTCGGACAGGGGGTTATCCCCGCGATTCGCTCCGCGTCGGTCAGGTGCCGGGCCGGCGGCCGATCAGCACCACCCGGGTGCCGACCCTGCCCAACTCCCACATCCGGACGGCGTCGGCGTGCAGCAGGTTGAGACAGCCGTGCGAGCCGATCGACTTGTCGTGCAGGTAGGTGGTGGTTTCGTGGAAGCCCATGCCCTGGGTGAAGTGCTGCCAGTACGGCAGCCACACCTCGTACGGGTCGGACCACTCCTTCGGGTTGCGGAAGTTGATGGTGAACGTGCCGGCCGGGGTGCGGTAGCCGGACATCCCGGTGCGGGTCACCGTCGGCGGCATGATCACCTTGCCGCCCCGGACCGCCCAGACGGTCTGCCGGGTCAGGTCCACGCAGAACGTGGTGCCCGTGCCGGCCCTGCACCGCGCCGGGTCGGTGGTGGCGAGGCGCTGGGCCACGTCGTACGTGGTTGGCCCGGCGCGACCCTCGACCGGGCGAATGCCGTACCTCTTCTGGAACTTCTTGATCGCGGCGCAGTCGGCAACGGACTGCCGCCCGTCCACGGTCACGGCCCCGAATCCGCCCAGCCGGGCCAGGTAGCTCTCCACCTCGCGCTGGTGCTGCCCCTGGGGGCAGCCGGCCACCGTCGGCGTACCGGTGCCGGTGGTCGGCTTCGGCGTCGCGCTGCCTGTGGGTTTCGGCGCCGGAGGCCGGGCTGCCTTCGGCGTGGGGCTGGGTGCGGCCGGTGTGGGTCGGCCGCGCTGGTCCGGGCCGGGCGTGGCGCTCGCCCCCGTTGCCTGTTCCGCCGCACCGGCTGGGGCGGCTCCCCCGCCACCACTCCCACCGGACTGCGGATCGAACGCGCACGCACCGGCGCCGACCAGCACAACCACCGCCAGGGCGACCAGCCGGGAGATGATCCGAACACGTTGCATTGGAACCTCCCCTGACATCGTCCCCTTACTAGACGTTCGTGAGTGCCGTCACGGTTGCGGCCGGTGAGCATCTTTCTTCGGGGATCCCACATCGTGCAACACTGGATGGTCGGCCAGCGGCGGGTATGCACCCGTTCCAGCCGGGCGACCAACCGAGGAGAGGACGCTGGCGTGAGCGGTGGACCACTGATCGTGCAGTCGGACAAGACGCTGCTGCTGGAGATCGACCACCCCGACGCGCAGGCCTGCCGGATGGCGATCGCGCCGTTCGCCGAGCTGGAGCGCTCCCCCGAGCACGTGCACACCTATCGGCTGACCCCGCTGGGCCTGTGGAACGCCCGGGCGGCGGGGCACGACGCGGAGGGTGTGGTCGACTCGCTGCTCAAGTACTCCCGTTATCCCGTGCCGCACGCGCTGCTGGTCGACGTGGCCGACACGATGGACCGGTACGGCCGACTCCAGCTCGCCAACGACCCGGCGTACGGGTTGGTGCTGCGCGCACTGGACCGGCTGGTGCTGATCGAGGTGGCCAAGAGCAAGAAGCTCGCCGGGATGCTCGGCGACAAGATCGACGACGACACGATCCGGGTGCACCCGTCCGAGCGGGGCCGGCTCAAGCAGGCGCTGCTCAAGCTGGGCTGGCCGGCGGAGGACCTGGCCGGCTACGTCGACGGTGAGGCGCACCCCATCGAGCTGGCGGAGGCCGGCAAGGACGGGCGCAAGCCGTGGACGCTGCGGTCGTACCAGCGGGAGGCCGTCGAGGCGTTCTGGGCCGGCGGGTCCGGTGTGGTGGTGCTGCCCTGCGGCGCCGGTAAGACCCTGGTCGGCGCGGCGGCGATGGCCGAGGCGAAGGCCACCACGCTGATCCTGGTCACCAACACGGTCGCGGGCCGGCAGTGGAAGCGGGAGCTGATCGCCCGCACCTCGCTGACCGAGGAGGAGATCGGCGAGTACTCCGGGGAGCGCAAGGAGATCCGCCCGGTCACCATCGCCACGTACCAGGTGCTCACCTCGCGGCGCGGCGGCGCGTTCACCCACCTGGACCTGTTCGGGGCCCGCGACTGGGGCCTGGTCGTCTACGACGAGGTACACCTGCTGCCCGCGCCGATCTTCCGGTTCACCGCGGACCTTCAGGCCCGCCGCCGGCTGGGCCTCACCGCGACCCTGGTACGCGAGGACGGCCGCGAGGGTGACGTGTTCAGCCTGATCGGCCCGAAGCGGTACGACGCGCCGTGGAAGGACATCGAGTCGCAGGGCTGGATCGCTCCGGCCGAGTGCACCGAGGTCCGAGTGACCCTGACCGACGCGGAGCGGATGTCGTACGCGACGGCGGAGGCCGAGGAGCGCTACCGGATGGCGGCGACCGCCCGCACGAAGCTGCCGGTGGTCAAGGCGCTCGTCGACCGGCACCCGGACGACCAGGTGTTGGTGATCGGGGCGTACATCGACCAACTGCACCAGCTCGGCGAATATCTCGACGCGCCGATCATCCAGGGCTCGACCACGAACAAGGAGCGGGAACGGCTGTTCGACGCGTTCCGCACCGGTGAGATCCGCACGTTGGTGATCTCCAAGGTCGGCAACTTCTCCATCGACCTGCCCGAGGCGGCGGTGGCGATCCAGGTGTCCGGCACGTTCGGGTCGCGGCAGGAGGAGGCGCAGCGGTTGGGGCGGGTGCTCCGGCCGAAGGCCGACGGGCGGCAGGCGCACTTCTACACGGTGGTGTCCCGGGACACGATCGACACGGAGTACGCGGCGCACCGGCAGCGCTTCCTCGCCGAGCAGGGGTACGCGTACACGATCATCGACGCCGACGACGTCCTCGGCCCGTCCCTCCCGACCTTCGACTGAACCTTCGCGACTTTGATCGACTCGGTTTTCCGGAAGTCGGGGTGTGCAGGGCAGGTTGATGCCCCGACTACACGGAAGCCGAGTCGCGGCAGCCGCGCCGCGAGCTCTGGCCGTGCAAGCTGGTCAACGTCGACGGGACTCCGCGACGAAGACGCCACGCCCTGGACGACCCACCAGCACACCTTCGCCGCGCAGCCTCGCCACCGCCCGGTGGATGGTCGACACCGAGACGTCGTAGTGGTCGGACAACTCCTGGGTGGACGGTATCTGCGAGCCGGGCTGGAACTCGCCCGCCTTGATCCGCCTCAGCAGATCATTGATCAACTCGTCCATCGTCGGCGGAATCGGCACCTGGTGGCCCCTTGCAGTCGGTTGGCCCGCCCAGTATCGAGCACCAGGTGAAAGAGCGGCAACAACTGAGAGCGAAGCAGTATGCAGCGCCTTAGCGAGGTTTGACAGGTAGGAGAGCGTTGACAGAGGTGAGAGGTATCGGTAGCGTCGCTCTCGGTGATGCGGTGCTGCTGCGGTCGGTTGGCGCCTCTCGTACTGGTCCCGCATCGCCGCCGAGACCCCTCCCGCCGCGCTCCCCCGGCGCGGCCTGCTGCCGTACCTCCGGAGCGGCCGCAGGGCGGGGCGGCCTCCGTCGACCGCAACCGGCGGAGGCCGCCCCTGCACGTCGATCCCATCCGACGAAGGGCAGACACCGATGAGCGAGCGTTGGGTGATCCACCTGCCGATCACCGCGCCGGATCTGCTGCGCGCCCGGATCTTCGCGCGTACCGCAGCTCGGGTGCTGGTCCGGCTCAGCGCGCGGGTCGAGCCCGGCGGGGTGACCGTCTCGGCGGAGGACCAGCAGGGCGTACGACATTGGGTGTTCTGTGACCGGCCGCTGCCCGGCGGCGCGCGGTGTGCCCTGCCGGTCGACCACCTCGCGCCGTGCGGGCGGCGACCTCGTCCCAAGGAGATCGACGAATTGACGAGGCGGGGTACCCTCCGCAGCCTGGGCTTGAGTTAGGGGTCGCTCGCCGATGAAGTACACCGCGCAGTGCGTACGTTCAGGTCACTGGTGGGCCATCACCGTGCCGGAGGTCAAGGGTGTTGCCTCCCAGGCACGTCGCCTCGATCAGGTGGAGGCGACGGCACGGGCGGCCATTGCGCTGATGCTCGACGTCGAGCCACACAGCTTCGACGTCGAGGTGGAGCCCGACCTGCCGCAAGAGGTGACCCGCGCTCGCAAAGCCCGGAGCGCGCTGCGCAAGGCCGAAAAGTCCGCCGAGGAGGCGACTGCCGCCGCCGCACAGGCACTCCTGGCGCAGGGCTACACGGTCCGCGACGCGGGTGCACTTCTTGGCATCTCGCCACAGCGTGTCTCGAAGTTGGCACCGAGGAAGGCTGCGGGCGACAGCGCCAGCACGGGCGCACCGGTCCCGCTCATGCAGAAGCGCGAAACCATGGCCGCCTGCGCGCCCCGGCCGGCCGACCAGCACGACCTGCTCCCGCAACGCCTCCACCCCCTGATCCGCTTCGACGCAGGCACCTGACGCACAGCCGGACCGCTCAGCGGGAGAAGCTGCGCACGAGCACGGCCAGCCGCTGCTGGTGGCCGGCGCGGCGGAGCCGGCCACTGCGCATCAGCGTGACCAGCCCGTGCAGGCCGCTCCAGAACGTCTCGGTGACCGTCTCCAGGTCGTCGTCCCCGGCGACCGGGCGCACCGTCTCGGCCAGCTCGGCGAAGCCCCGGGCCAGATCGGTCGGGACGTCCTGGCTGGCGAACGGCAGGTCCACGGCGAGGGTGAACATCGCGTCGTAGAGCGCGGGCCGCTGTTCGGCGAAGGTGGTGTACGCCGCCGCGACGTCGGCGACCGCCTGCCGGGGGTCGGCGGCCGAGGCGCGGGCCGAGGCGAGCGCGGTGGCCAGCTCGGCGAAGCCCTCGACGGCGACCGCCGCCATGATGGCGTCCTTGCCCTTGAAGTGGCTGTAGAGGACGGGCTGGCTGTATTCGATCTCGGCGGCGAGTCGGCGGGTGGTGACCGCGTCCCAGCCTTCCGCCAGAGCCAGGTCGCGCGCCGCCTCGACGATGGCCCGTTCCCGTTCCGCCCGCTCGCGCTCCCGGCGCGTCTGAGTCGACATGACTTGAACTCTAGCACCGCTAGATATCCTGCCGACGCTCTGCTAGCGTCGCTCTCACATCTAGCAGCGCTAGCAATCGGAGCGGACCATGTTGTCACCCCTCGCCTACGGGCTCGCCGTCCTACTCAACCTCTTCATCGTCTTCATCGGTGCGCGGTTCCTGCTGGCGCCGACCGCGTCGGCTGCCGGGTACGGCGTACCGGCCCGGCCGGAGGGAGATCCCGCCTACCTCTCCGTCAAGGGCGTACGCGATCTCAGCTACGGCCTGCTCGGCCTCGCCCTGATCGCCTTCACCACCGCCGACGCGGTCGCGTGGTTCATGCTGGTCGTCGCGCTCGTCCCGCTGGGCGACACCGTCATCGTGCTCCGCAACGGTGGGACGAAGGCCGTAGCCTTCGGCATCCATTTCGCCACCGCCGTCGTCGTCCTCCTGGACGCCGCCCTGCTGTTCGCCCGGTAACCAAACCCCACCCAGACCCGACCCTGACCCCGCCCGCGTTGATCAAGAGGTTTGCGTCATCATCAGGCCGATCGATGACGCAAACCTCTTGATCAACGGAGTGGATGGGCTACGGCGTGGGTGGTGGGCAGCGGTCGGGGAGGGTGACCTCGCCGGGGCGGTGGTCGAAGGTGTCCATGGTGAACCACTCGTCCAGCTCCGGGTCGAAGAGGTTCTGCAGGCCGAACTGCAACACCTGCCACCACCGGGTCGGGTCGTGCTGGTCGACGTAGATGTCGCCGAGCGCGAGCGGGAACCGGAAGAACTCCCCCGGCACGGTGGAGCCCCCGACCACACCGACCCGCCAGTGGTCGACGTGCCGGTCCTGGTCACCGTGCAGGACCTCCGGCCCCACATACCGCGCGGTCTTCAGCTTGTCGTTGAAGATCTGCCGGTTGAAGAACCCCGGCACCTTGCTGCACGCGCGGGGCGGGAAGAGCGGAATGTTCGGCCACTTGTAGGTCAGCGTGTAGAGGGTGTTCTCGTAGATCAGGTTGGTGAACCAGATCGGATGGTCCGGGCCGCCGGCGGTCATCTGGCTGTTGCCGTCGCGGCCCTGCCACGAGAACGGCACGTCGATGCCGAGGTCCCGCACGACGTACCGACCGGTGCCCTGGAAGTCGGCGGGGAGCAGCGGCGGGCGCGGCTCGCGCGGGTCGGGGGTGGTGGGGCCGTCGGCCTGGGCCGCGCGGGGCAGCGGCGCCGCCGCCGGACCCGGCGCGACCACCCCGAGGGCGAACAGGGTGACGCGGCCCTGATCGACTCGGTTTTCAAGAGGTCGCGGCGTCCGGGACACGTTGATACCCCGGTTTCACCAAAGCCGAATCGGTCAGAGCAAGCGCTGCCCGACTGCTCAGGCGGCGCGCAGTTTCCGTAAGACGTACTGGTTGAGGCTCATCCCATCCTCGGCAGCCTCGATGGCGAGTTCGCGATGGAGGCTCTCCCCGACACGGAGGTTGAACTTGCCCGAATAGCTTCGTTCCGCGAACGGCTGCGGCACCGGCTCGCCCTGCTCCTCCATATCCGCGATCACCTCCTGCACGAGACCCTGAAGACCTTGCAGCGCCTCAACCTGTGCGGGGGCCAGCCAGGAGAGCGACGGAAACTCGGCGCAGGTGGCGACGAACTCCTGGTCATCGACCGACCAGGTGACGCGGTATGTGTAGTGCGTGATTTCGGGACGGGCGTCGGGTTGCATCACATCGCCTCCTTCTTGTCGATCGCCTTGAGGACCTGCCGGACCTGATACGCCTTGGCCTTGCCCTTGTCGTCCTGGATGTTGACGCGTGGGTCACCGACCCACGGCATCCTGAACACGGCATGCGAGGTCCCCGCCTGCCGCGGCTTCCCGAAGTAGTGCTCGCACACCCGATAGAGATCGTTGTAGGCGATGTTCTGCTGATGCAGTCGCATCGCTTCCACGAGCTTGGCTATCGAGGGCGCCCAGCAATGGTACTACCCGCAGTACCACCGCTCCACCCATTCAAAGGATGCGCGTCGCCCGCTCGGCGGCGGCGACGGCGTCCCGCCGGGCTGGGTAGAGGTTGGCGCTGATCACCACGGACGCGCCGGCCGAGAGCGGCGCGAGCAGCCACTTCAATGGCTCCTCGTGCTCGGCGGCGTCGACCAGCAGACGATCACCGGCGCGCAGGCCCAGCATCTTCGCGTACTCCTGGGCGATCGCGCCCCACTGGCCGTAGGTGGTGCCGTCCGCGGTGGCCGGGTCCGACGGGCGGATGGCGGTGTGCTCGGGCGTCGCCTCGCCGTGGCGAAGCACCTCGGCGGACCAGTCCAACCAACCCAGCGGCACGTCGGCCAACCGCCCCGGGCCGGTGCCGACGAGGTAGCGGTGTGGCGCGTCCGGCACGTCCTCCAGCCAGTCGTCCTGCCGCTGCGGGGTCACCAGGACCGCGTCGAACGGCCGGTCACCGCCCGGTTCGAGCACGGGCAGGCCCGCGGTGGCGCGCGGTCGGAACGACACCGCCAGGCCCGAGGCCCACGCGCCCAACAACACCGCGGCGGTACGCCAGTGCGGCGGCAGCAACACCGCTACGCGGCTGCCGGGGCCGAGCCCGCAACCGTCCCGCAGCAGGCTCGCGCTGCGCGCCGCCCAGACGCCGACCTGCTGTGCGGTCAGGTCGACGCGCTCGCCGGTCGCCTCGTCGCGGTAACTGAGCAGGGGCTGCTCGGCGTCGGCGGGTTGGGCCGCCAGTTCGGCCGTGACGGTTGGCTGCATCTCCACGCTCCCCGGGTTGACGTCGGCCCCACCCTACGCAACGACTTTGGTCGCTCCGATCGCCGCCCGATGGCCGTATCGGACGACCGCTTGGCCTCCGCACGGTACGAGGTGACAGGCGAAACGCCACCGCCGAGGAGCGCCCATGCCGACCGGACCCGACCCCGCCGCCGCCGACCACCCGGCCGCCGCCGACCACCCGGTCGCCGCTGAGCAGCCGGTCGCCACCGACCAGCCGGCCGCCGCTGAGCAGCCGGCCGCCACCACGCGGCTGCCGTTGCGCCGGCGGCTCCTGCCGGTGATCGCGTTGCTGCTGCTCGCGCCCTGGGCGGCGGAGTGCTCGTGGGGCGGCTTCGCCATCGACGACTTCCTCCCGGTGCTGATCTTCCTGGGTCCGATGTACGGCGGCGCGGCGATCCTGATCCGGGAGACCGCTCGGCACCTCGGCGCGAGTTGGCCGACGATCGTGCTGCTCGCCGCCGCGTTCGGCGTACTCCAGGCCGGGCTGGTCGACCAGTCGCTGTTCAATCCCGACTTCCTCGACGACACCCAGTACGCCGACACCCGGGCCGCCGCCGAGGCGACGCTGGTGCCGGGGCTCGAATTCAGCCTCCGGCAGGCGTTCGACTACGTGGGCAACCACATCGTGCTGACGATCTGCGCGCCGATCGTGCTGATCGAGTCGTTCCTCGGGCGGGACCGCCGGCTCCGGCCGTGGCTGGGCCGACCCGGTCTCCTCGTCGTCGGTCTGATCTATCTGCTCGGCAGTCTGTTCATCTTCTCCAACATCAACGAGGACAAGGGCTTCCTGGCCAGCCCACTCCAACTGGCCTTCACCGCCGTGGTGGTCCTCGCGCTCGTCGGAACGGCGCTGCTGCCCCGCTGGCGCCGCCCCCACCCGCGCCGGGCCCGTCGGGCGCCGCATCCGCTCTGGGTGGGTCTGCCGATCGTCCTCGTCCGCCTCGGCGCCGACCTGATGCCCGGCTGGCCGGGGATGGCGATCGCGCTGGCGCTCGCGGCGGCCGCCGGAGGGCTGATCGTCTACTGGTCGTCGCGCAGCAATTGGGGGCAGCGGCACGTGCTTGTCGCCGGTAGCGCGGGCCTGGTCATGGCCGCCGCGTTCGCGTACGTGGTGCCGCCGTACTCCCCGGCCTCTCCGGCGGCTGCCCTGGCCGGCGACATCGCGGTCACCGTCGTCACGGTCGTCCTGTTCGGCGGTGCCTGGTGGCGGCTGCGCCGGGGTTCGCCGACTGTTCATGTCGGCGCAAGCTGACGCTCCCCGACAACTGTCAGCCTCCGTCCGGGTACGACCTAACGGAGGAAGTCCTTGACTCTCAGAAATGCATTCGCCGCGCTCACCGCAGCCGGTGTCGCCGCCGCCAGCCTGACCGGGGCCACCCCCGCGTCGGCCGGCGGACACCACCACCCGTCGCTCGCCTTCGACCGGGTCGCCACGTTCCCGGTGTTCCAGAACCGCCCGGCCGGGGAGGACCCGGCGACCGCGACGGTCGCCGAGATCTCGGCGGTCAGCGAGGACGGCCGCACCCTGATCCACACCGACGCGCTGGCCCGACGCATCGGCTTCCTGGACATCTCCCGCGCCGACCGGCCGCGCGGCCTCGGCACGCTCTCCCTGGCACAGCTCGGCAACGCCGAGGACGAGCCCACCTCGGTCGCCGTGGTCGGTCGGTACGTGCTGGTGGTGGTGAACACCAGCGGCAGCTACACCGGGCCGTCAGGTCGGCTCGACGTGATCGAGCTGGCCAGCCGGAAGCGGGTGGCCAGCTTCGACCTCGGCGGTCAGCCCGACTCGATCGCGATCAGCAAGGACAAGCGGTACGCCGCGATCGCCATCGAGAACGAGCGCGACGAGGAGGCCACCCCGCCCGGCGGCGAGGAGGGCGACCTGCCCCAGGCGCCCGCCGGTTTCGTGCAGATCGTCGACCTGACCGGGAAGTCCCCGGCCGGTTGGCGGCTGCGCCCGGTCGCGCTGACCGGCGCCGACGGGAGCGCGCTGCCCGCCCTGGTCCAGGCCGGTCTCGCCGCGCCGACCGACCCGGAGCCGGAGTACGTCTCGATCAACAGCCGCAACCAGTTGGCCGTGACGCTCCAGGAGAACAACGGCGTTGCCCTCATCGACCTGCCCACCGGTCGGATCACCACGGTGTTCAGCGCTGGCACCGCCACGATCAACGGGATCGACACCAGGAAGGACGGTGTCATCGACCTGACCGGCAGCATCACCGACGTCCCCCGCGAGCCGGACGCGGTGGCCTGGGTCGACGACCGTTACCTGGCCACGGCCAACGAGGGTGACTGGCACGGAGGCACCCGCGGCTGGTCGATCTTCGACAGCCGCAGTGGCCGGGTCGCCTGGGACGCCGGCAACACCTTCGAGCGGCTCGCCGTCACCTATGGGCTGCACAACGAGGACCGGGCCGCCAAGAAGGGCACCGAGCCGGAGGGCGTGGCCGTCGCCGAGTACGACGGCGTGCGGTACGCGTTCGTCGGCTCGGAGCGCAGCAACTTCGTCGCCGTCTACGACCTGGGCGACCCCACGAAGCCCGTCTTCCGGCAGGTGCTGCCGACCACCAACGGACCGGAGGGACTGCTGCCCATCCCGTCCCGCGGGCTGCTCGCCGTCTCCAGTGAGGAGGACGACGCCTCGGTGAACGTTCGCGCCTCGGTGTCGCTCTTCCAGCTCGGCAGGGGCACCCCGGAGTTCCCGAGCATCGTCTCCGGCGCGGACCGCACCGGCACCCCGATCGGTTGGGGCGCGCTCGGCGCGTTGAGCGCGGTGCCGGGCAAGCGGGACCAGCTCTACAGCGTCACCGACGCGGCGTACAGCCAGACCCGCATCCTCACCATCGACGCGAAGCGGTCGCCGGCCCTGATCACCGGCGCCCTGCCGGTGCGGGACGCGGCCGGCACCCCGGTCGGGTACGACGCGGAGGGGATCTTCGCCCGCCCGCAGGGCGGCTTCTGGCTGGCCGTCGAGGGTGCCAAGGGCGCGGAGAACAAGCTGGTCCGGCTCGACGCCGCCGGGGTGACCCGGCAGACCGTCGCGCTGCCCGCCGAGGTCGCCGCCGGCCTGGGCAAGCAGGGCCTGGAGGGCGTCACCGCTACCACCGACCGGCAGGGTCGGGAGATCGTCTGGGTGGCCGTGCAGCGGGAGCTGAGCACCGACCCGGCCGGGATCGTCCGGCTGGGTCGCTACGACGTCACCGCGGGCACCTGGAGTTGGTACGGCTACCAGTTGGACGCCACCAGCGTGCCCGGTGACTGGATGGGCCTCTCCGAGATCACCGTGGTCGGCGACCGGCTCGCGGTCATCGAGCGGGACAAGCTGAACGGGCCGGCCGCCACGGTCAAGCGGATCTACACGGTGCCGCTGCCGGGCGCGGCGGCGACCGGCCCGCTGACCGTGCTGCCGAAGACGCTCGCCGTCGACGTGCTGCCCGCGCTGCGCGCCACGAACGGTTGGACCCAGGAGAAGCTGGAGGGCCTGACCGTCGCGGGCAACGGCGAGGTGTACGCGATCACCGACAACGACGGGGTGCAGGACGCCACCGGCGAGACGGTGCTCCTGCGCCTCGGCTCCAGCCGGAAGGTCTTCGGGCACCGCTGATCGGCAGCGCTCGGAGAAGCCACCTCGGCCCGGCGTCCACCCACGTGGACGCCGGGCCTCCCTCTTTGCCAGTGCCACGATCGCGATCCCGGCCGGTACGCCTCCGGCCGGTCACGCGCCTTCACGCCGGAAGGTCAGGCAAGCCGCCGGGCGCGGGTGGCGGTGACCGTCGCGGTGCCACTGCTCGACAAGCCGGAGATCAGGTACGCCCGGTAGGTGCCATTCGGCAGCACCGTCCACAGGTCCGGGGTGCCGTCGGCGTTGATGTCGGCGGCCTGCAGCGCGCTGATCGCGACGCCGGTGTTCCAGTTCGTCGCCACCCGGTACTGGGTGTGCGTCAACGTGCCGGTGCCGTCACCGTTGTCGACCATGGTGACCCCGGTCCACAGGTACAGGTGCCCGGTGCCGGCGTTACGCAGGAAGAGAGCCACCCCCGACGCGGTCTCGGTGCTGGCGATGGTCCAGTTCTGCCAGTCCGCCGCACCGGTCGGCGTGGGGTTGGTCAGGTCGGTGACACCGTAGTAGAGGCCCGGCGCGTGGAAGTTGGGGTGGTAGCCGAGCCGGTAGCCGTTGGTGGCGTCGCCGGCGATGCCGAACAGATCCGGGATGCTGGTGTCGACGCCGTCAGCCTGGAACGCGTTCGCGAGTTGCAGAGGGCTGTTGCCGTTGGCGTCGGCCAGAAACTCGTACGGGATGGAGAACTGGTTGTTGTAGGGGCTGGGCATCGTGCCGTCTCCGGCACCGCGGAGAAGGATGGCGGCACCGGCGGAGTTGCCGGTCGGGTAGTAATAGAGGAAGTCCTGGCGTTCGCTGCCGGTAAAGCGGCCGGTGATGACCTGGGCGCCGTCGAAGTCCGCTCCGGACTCGTCTCCGCCGACACCAGTGCCGAGTAGGCCGATGTTGATGGCCGGAGTCTGCACCTTGCCGGTGCCGACGCCGGTCTTGCGAGACTTCAGGCCGAGCGCCGACCAGACGCCGGAGGCGAGGCGAGTGCCTGGGCCGCCGACAGCGACCAGGTCCGCGACGCCGTCACCGTTGAGGTCCTTGTCGACCGGACCGGCGGTGACGGTGGGCGTGGGCTTCGCCTCGGCCCGGGCCGGCAGGGCCGGGGCGAGCGCGGTCAGCGCCAGCGCCACGGGCGCGGTCCAGGCCAGCACGCGGCGGGAAGTGAAGGACTTGGTCAAGGGTTCCCCCGTGTTGTTAGGAGTTGCGGCTCGGACGGTACCGGACAAGAACAACTGTCACGAGCCGTGCAAACCCGTCCTCCCGGAGCCTTGGTCCGCGCTAGCTCGACCGGCTGATGGCCGGCAGTTCCGGGCCGCCGTCGAGCAGGGGGGCGAGCAGGTCGTCGTACTCCTCGACCCGGGCCAGGACCTCGGCGGCGGTGAACTGGCGGACGGCCGGCTTCCGGCCGCGGGCGCCGGCCTCGACCTCGTCCCAGGTCAGCGGCGTCGACACCGACGGCACCGACTGTGCCCGCAACGAGTACGGCGCGACAGTGGTCTTCGCCGCGTTGTTCTGACTCCAGTCGATGAAGACCTTGCCGGGGCGCAGGTTCTTCGCCATCTTCGACACGATCAGCTTCGGGTGGGCCTTCTCCAACTCCTGGGCGATCCGCCGCGCGTAGGCGGAGACGTCGTCGGAGGGCTGGGTGCCCGCGATCGGGCAGCAGAGCTGCATGCCCTTCTTGCCGGACGTCTTGGGGTACGACTCGATGCCGTCGTCGGCGAGCCGGTCGCGCATCAACACTGCCACCGGACAACACTCGGCGAGCCCGGCCGGCGGCCCCGGGTCCAGGTCGACGACCATCATGTCCGGGTGTTCGCCGACCTTCCACTGCGGCGTGTGCAGCTCCAACGCGGCCAGGTTGGCCAGCCACACCAGGGTGGGCAGGTCGTCGGCGACCACGTAGTCGATGGTCTCCCGGCCCTTCGTCGACCCGGGCGCGGGCAGATTTTCCACCCGCACCCAGTCCGGGGTGGCGGCCGGCGTGTTCTTCTCGAAGAACGACTTGTCGTCGACGCCGTTGGGGAAGCGGATCCGGGTCACCGGCCGGTCGCGCAGGTGCGGCAGCAGCACCGGCGAGATCCGCGTGTAGTAGTCGATCACCTCACCCTTGGTGAAACCGGCCGCCGGGTAGAGCACCTTGTCCAGGTTGGAAAGCTCCAGCGGGCGGCCCTCGACGTCCACCCGTAGCCGCTCAGCCGGCATCGTCGACCTCCTCCGGCGGCTTGTCCGGGCGCAACCGCAGCACCCGGGGGAAGCGCAGCCGGCCGTCCGGGGTGCGCTGGCCGTACTTCACCTCCACCACCACCCGAGGTTCTACCCAGATGGCACCCCGGGCATCCTCGCGCGGCACACCCGGTGCGAACGGTGACACGCCGGAGCGCAGCGGCTCCAACTCGGCGAGGAGCTGCCGCTCGATGGCCGCCCCGATCCCACCGCCGACCCGACCCCGGTAGATCAGCCGGCCGTCCGGACCGGGCACCCCGACCAGCAGCCCGCCGATCCGACGCGCGCCCGGTCGCCAGCCACCGATGACGAAGTCGCCGGTCACCTCCAGCTTGACCTTCACCCAGTCCGGCGAGCGCACCCCCGGGCGGTAGACGGCACCGACCCGCTTGGCCATCACGCCCTCCAGGCCGTGCTCACCGGCCGCCTCGTAGGTGGCCGGCCCGTCGGCGAACATCGGCGGCACCGCCCACCGGAGGCCACCGAGCGCGAGCGCCTCCAGCGCCTCCCGGCGGCGCTCGTACGCCCAGCCGGTCAGGTCGTCCCCGTTCAGCCGCAGCAGGTCGAAGATCATGTACGTCACCGGCATGACCGCCGCCAACCGGGCCGCCTTGGCCCGGTCCCGGACGTGCATCCGCTCGGCCAGCGCGGTGAACGACGGCTGCCCGCCCTGACCGAGCAGCACCACCTCACCGTCGAGCAGCGCGTCGTCGACCTGCTCGTAGAGGGTGGCCAGCTCGGGGTACGCGGCGGTGATCTCCACGCCGGAGCGGGCGTACAGGTGCTGGTCGCCGCCGGAGATGTCGGCGAGCGCGCGGACCCCGTCCCACTTGAACTCGTACGCCCAGCCGTCACCCGCCGGGAGCGGCCCGGTCATCGCGAGCATCGGCTTGAGCGGCGCGCCGGGCACGACCCGACTGTAGTAGCAGGCCGAACACCTCGCGTCCGGTTCATCGGGATGCGAGCATGGTCGATACCGGGGAAGGGAGCGCAGGATGCGTGCCATCTGGAAGGGAGCCGTGTCGTTCGGGCTCGTCTCGATCGGGGTGAAGCTCTACTCCGCCACCGAGGAGAAGGACATTCGGTTCCACCAGGTACACCGTGAGGACGGTGGCCGGATCCGCTACAAGCGCACCTGCTCGGTCTGCGGCGAGGAGGTCACCTACGACGACATCGCCAAGGGCTACGACATCGGCGGCGGCGAGATGGTGATCCTCACCGACGAGGACTTCGCCGACCTGCCGCTGACCAGCTCCCGCGCGATCGACGTGTTGGAGTTCGTGCCGGCCGAGCAGGTCGACCCGATCCTCTACAACAAGGCGTATTTTCTCGAGCCGGAGGGCACGGCCACCAAGCCGTACGTGCTGCTGCGCGACGCGCTCATCGACTCGGAGCGGGTGGCCATCGTCAAGGTGGCGCTGCGTCAGCGGGAGCAGCTGGCCACCCTGCGGGTCCGCGAGGGAGTCCTGCTGCTCAACACCATGCTCTGGCCGGACGAGATCCGTACCCCGGACTTCGGTTTCCTCGACGAGGACCTCAAGGTGC
The DNA here is from genome assembly GCF_040686315.1 of Micromonospora sp. NPDC085948. NCBI lineage: Bacteria > Bacillati > Actinomycetota > Actinomycetes > Micromonosporales > Micromonosporaceae > Micromonospora > Micromonospora sp. NPDC085948. Next base: position 1,058,188 of record NZ_JBFBJW010000001.1, read on the forward strand.
GCCCACCAGAGTTGGCGATGGCCAGTTCCCTGATCGACTCGATGACCGGCGAGTTCGAGCCGGACGTCTTCACCGACGACTACCGGGCCGCGTTGCAGGAGGTCATCGACGCCAAGGTGGAGGGTCGGGAGGTCGTCCAGCCGGAGGAGGTCGAGGAGGCCCCGGCCGCGGCGGTGGACCTGATGGCCGCGTTGAAGGCGTCGGTGGAGCGGGCCAAGGCGGCCCGCGGCGAGCAACCCGCCCGTGGTGGCGGTGGCGGCGAGCCGACACCGATCTCGTCGGCCCGGTCGGCGCAGAAGGCGGCGGAGAAGAAGGCCGCCAAGGCCCCCGCGAAGAAGACCGCGGCGAAGAAGACGGCCGAGAAGAAGACCGCCGCGAAGAAGGCCGAGCCGGCCAAGAAGACCGCCGCGAAGAAGGCGGAGCCGGCGAAGAAGACGGCCGCCCGCAAGACCGCACCCCGCAAGAGCGCCTGACCGGTACGGCAGCGACGGCGATGTCCGGCGGGCCGGGTACGCTCCGCCGGCCGCTGGCCACCGGAGGAGCCCCCATGCCGTACACCCCTGACCTGGACCGGTTGTTGACGCCCGGCGCCCGCTTCACCGACCAGCACGGCGCGTACCTGATCGAGGTCCACCCGGTGGACGACGTGGTGCTGCCCACCGGGCAGGTGGTCGGGTGCGACCCGCTGGTCTGCCCGGACGCCGAGCCGTTCACGGTCACCGTGCCGCCGGGGCGATATGCCGCCCGCGCCTGGGTGGCCGTGGTGCTCCGGGAGGACGCCGAGGTCGACCGGCGGGTGGCCGCACTGGAGTTGGTCGTCTCCGCCGAGCCGACGACTCGGTGGGAGCCGGCCGTCGCGGGCGACCAGGACGTGTCCACGCTCGGCGCGGACGACTACTTCGGGTACGGGGTGGACGCCGGTGTCGGCACCCTCGCCGACCCGACCGCGCTCGGTGTCCTGGAAGGCTGGGACTACGACCGGGTCGAGCAGGTCTTCCTCTCCGGCGAGCTGCCCACGTCCCCGGTCCCGAGGCTGATCAATGCCGTCCTGGACGAGGCCAGCGGGGCCAACGTCGTCACCGTGGCCACCGGTTGGGGCGACGGCTGCTACGGCACCTGGATCGGGCGTACCGCCGACGGCCGGGTCACGTCGTTCGTGACCGACTTCATGGTCATCCCGGGATAACCGCCCGGGAACGGCCCGGAACTGCCGCGCTGGGCGATCCGAGGTGTCCGTGGCCGGCACGGTGGGCCGTGGTGCGGGTACCGTGTGCGTCGGCTTTCCCCCCGGCACCGGGTGCCGGCCACACTTCGCAGCAGGGAGTCGACGACGTGAGCGAGCGGACGCAGCAGAACCGGCCGGCGGACCAGGACCAGAGCCCGGCGACCAAGTCGGGGCGCCGGCTGGCCGCCCAGTTGGCGGCGAAGAAGGCTGCCGACCGGAAGCGCAGGCGCAACGCGTGGGCCAGCGGTCTGGCCGCCGTCGCCGTTGCCGGCGTGCTGATCGGCGTGTTCGTGACGATCGGCGGCGGTGGCGACGACAAGCCCAAGAAACAGGCCGACGCGACCCCGTCCGCGTCCGCCCCGGCCCCCGACGGCCCCGACGCCGCCGCGCCCCCCGCTCCGCAGTTGCCGGCCGGCGCCGACCCGGCGCTGGGCAGCAAGCCGACGGTGAAGCCGGGCACGGGCGAGCTCAAGAAGCTCACGGTCACCCCGCTGATCAAGGGGACCGGCCCGGCCGTGCAGAAGGGCCAGAACATCACCACGAACTACGTGGGGGTGCTCTACAAGGACGGCAAGGAGTTCGACTCGTCCTGGAACAGCGGGCAGCCGGCCACCTTCCCGATCGGCGTCGGCCGGGTCATCCCCGGCTGGGATCAGGGCCTGGTCGGCGTGACCGTGGGCAGTCGGGTGCAGCTCGACATCCCGATGGAGCTGGCGTACGGCAAGGACGCCGCCGCGCAGGGTGCTCCCGAGGGGCCGCTGCGCTTCGTGGTGGACGTGCTCGCCGCCCAGTGACCCCGTCCGGATCGCCCCGGTTGTCGCCGGGGCGCGATGGAGTTGTTCACATGGGGCTTCCGGCCCGTCACCCAGCGGCAGTAGGTTCGGCGTCACCCCGGGCGGTTCGCCGTCCGGGGTGATCCGGGACTCCGACGCGGAGGTGCAGATGACGGCGCTGGACGAGCCTGGGCGGACCGCCCGGTCGATGTGGGCCTACTTCGAGCCGGTGCACGCGGTCACCTACCTGCACCCTCGGGCCCGCGCCGCGTACGAGGCGGTCGGCTTGCGCGGCTACTGGCGTGGTTACTTCGCCGGCCGGGCCGCGCCGCTGGGCGCCACCGAGGCGGCCCCGGTGATCGCCGCCTTCTTCACCTTCTCGCCGCCGATGGTGTCCCGCGCGCTGCCGGCCGTGTGGCGGTTGGCCACCCCGCCGGAGGCGCTGCGCGCCCGCCTGACCGGTGCCGTGCAGGCGCTGGCCGAGCTGACCTACGAGCTGCCGGAGTCGCACCTGGCGGAGGCCGCCGACCTGCTGGAACGGGCCGCCTCGGCGGCGCAGACCGCCGGCCGGGTGCTCGGCGCGGCCAACGCGGCGCTTCCGGTCGGGGAATATCCGCTGGCGCGGCTCTGGCAGGCCGCCACCACGCTGCGCGAGCATCGGGGGGACGGGCACGTGGCGGCGCTGGTCGCCGCCGGCCTGGACCCGGTGGAGACGCTGACCGGGCGGGTCGCTCTGGACGGTTCGCAGCCGCAGTACCTGCTGGGCCGGGGCTGGTCCGAGGAGCAGTGGCACGCCGCCCGGAAGCGGCTCACCGAGGGGGGTTGGCTGACCGGGGACGGCGCGGCCACCGACCACGCCCGGGCCGGGTTCCAGGCCATCGAGGACGCCACCGACCGGGCGGCTGCCCACCCGTGGCAGGCGCTCGGCCCGGACGGCACGGACCGCCTCCGGGAGTTGCTGGAGCCAATTGCCAGGTCCGCCCACACCCTGCTCCCCGAGAGCAGCCCACTCGCCCTGCCCGCGCTGCCCGGCTGACCGGGCACCCGCCGATCGGGCAGGATGGGCGCGTGACTGATGCGGTGGTCTTCGACCTGGACGGCGTGATCGTGGATTCCGAGCCGGTGTGGGAGGAGGTCCGCCGGGCGTACGTGGCGACGCACGGCGGGACGTGGCAGCCGGACACGCAACGTCGGCTGATGGGGATGAGCACCGGCGAGTGGGCCCACTATCTCAGCGGTGAGCTGGGCGTTGGCCGCACCGCCGAGCAGGTCGCCGTCGAGGTGGTCGAGGAGATGACCCGACGCTACCGGGACCACGTACCCCTCATCGCCGGCGCCGACCAGGTGGTCCGCCGATTGGCCGCACGGTGGCCGCTGGGGTTGGCCAGTTCGTCGCCGACCCGCCTGATCGAGGCGGCGCTGGCCGCCACCGGTCTGACCGACGCGTTCGGGGCGACCCTTTCCACCGAGCAGACCGAGCGGGGCAAGCCGGCACCGGACGTCTACCTGAGCGTCGCTGAGCGCCTCGGCGTCGACCCGGCTCGCTGTGTGGCGGTGGAGGACTCGTCGAACGGGGTGCGGTCGGCCGCCGCGGCGGGGATGCGGGTGGTGGCCGTGCCGCACGGGTCCTACCCACTCGACCCGGATGCCGCCCGGCTCGCCGTGGTGACGCTCGGGGCGATCGGGGAGCTGACCCCGGAGCTGGTGGAGAGCCTGGGTTGACGCCGGCCGAGAGGGGTAGAGACCACCAATGAAAGCGATCGTGTACGAGCAGACCGGCGACCCTTCGGTGCTGGAGCTGGTCGATCGGCCGGTGCCCGAGCCGGGGGCCGGCGAGGTTCTGGTCCGGATGGCGGTGTCGGGGGTCAACCCGACCGACTGGAAGTCCCGGCGCTCCTCCGCGCCGAAGGGTTGGCAGATTCCCGGGCAGGACGGCGCGGGAGTGGTGGAGGCGGTCGGCGACGGGGTCGACCCGGACCTGATCGGTGAGCGCGTCTGGATCTGGGAGGCCGCCTGGCAGCGGCCGTGGGGCACGGCGGCGGAATACACGCTGGTGCCGGTCCGACAGGCGGTACGCCTCGGCGACGCCCCGTTCGAGCTGGGGGCGGCCCTGGGCATTCCGTTCCTCACCGCGCACCGCTGCCTGACCGCCGGCGAGTTCATGCCGGACACGCTGCGCGCCGGTGCGCTGGCCGACCACACGGTGCTGGTGCAGGGCGGGGCGGGCGCGGTGGGCAACGCCGCGATCCAGCTCGCCCGCTGGGCCGACGCCACGGTGGTCGCCACGGTGAGCAGCGCCGAGAAGGCCCAGCTCGCGGCGGCTGCCGGTGCCTCCTACGTGGTGAACTACCGGGAGCAGGACGTGGTCAAGGAGGTCCGCAAGATCGCTCCCGACGGGGTGCACACGATCGTGGAGGTCTCCCCTGCCCGCAACGCCGCAATCGACGCACAGGTGCTGCGGCACGGCGGCGCGGTCTGTATGTACGCCGACGACGGCGGCGACGAGGTGAGCATCCCGATCCGGGCGATGATGGTGCCGAACGCCAGGTGGCAGTTCGTGCTGGTCTACACCGAGCCGAAGGCGGCCAAGGCGCAGGGCGTCAAGGACGTGGCGGCGGCGGCCGACCAGGGCGGTCTGCGGGTCGGCGCCGATGCCGGCCTGCCGCTGCACACCTACTCCCTGGCCGAGACGGCCGCGGCGCACCAGGCGGTGGAGGACTCGACGGTGGGCAAGGTGCTCATCGCCACGAGCGACGCCTGATCGGGTCGCTGACCACCCGATTTCCCCGTCATCAGGACAGAGGCGAACAAGTTTCGCAACAATGACTATGCGGGTCACCCCGCGTGGAACGGGCGGCCCCGGCGCGGTGCGAACGCCGGGGCCGCCCCTGCGGAGGAATGTCGCGTGACACTCCCCGCCGTGCGGCGACAGTGCCGGAGGAAACGTTACGGCGCTGTCAGCTCCCGGACAGTCAGCTCGCCGTCGGCGTACCGCGAACGGACGACCTTCTTGTCGAACTTGCCCACGCTGGTCTTCGGCACCGTGTCGATGAACGCCCAGCGCTCGGGCAGCTGCCAGCGCGCCACCGAGCCGGCCAGGAAGTCCCGCAACTCCTCGGCGGTCACCGAGGCGCCCTCCCGGACCACCACGGTGGCCAGCGGACGTTCGTCCCACCGCTCGTCCGGCACGCCCACCACGCACGCCTCCAGCACCGCCGGGTGACCCATCAGCGCGTTTTCCAGTTCGACCGAGGAAATCCACTCACCGCCGGACTTGATCACGTCCTTGGCGCGGTCGGTCAGGGTGATGTACCCGTCCGGCGAGAGCGTGCCCACGTCGCCGGTGCGCAACCAGCCGTCGCGGAACTTCTCCTCGTCCGGGGCGTCGTCACCGACGTACCGGGCGGTCACCCACGGCCCACGGACCTCCAGCTCGCCCACGGCGGTGCCGTCGGCGGGCATCGGGTCGCCGGACGGGCCGACGATCCGCGCCTGCACGCCCGCCGGCACCCGCCCCTGGGTGTAGCGGTAACGCCAGGCCTCTTCGCCGGTCGCACCGGCCGGCGGGCGGGAGACCGACCCCAGCGGGGACATCTCGGTCATCCCCCAGGCGTGGATGACGTCGATTCCGTGCCGCTCGTCGAACGCGTGCATCAGCGCCGGCGGGCACGCCGAGCCGCCGACGATCACCTCGGTGAGCGAGGACGTGTCCACATCGTGGGTGTCCAGGTAGGCCAGCAGATCCGTCCAGATCGTCGGGACCGCGCCGGCCAGGGTGGGCCGCTCGGCGGCGATCATCTCGGCGATCGGCGCGGCCTGGAGGAACCGGTCCGGCATGATCAGCGACGCGCCGGAGAGGAAGGCCGCGTAGGGCAGACCCCACGACATGGCGTGGAACATCGGCACGATGGCCAACTCGCGGTCGGTCGGTCCGAGACCGAAACCCTCCGGCATGCAGACCTGCAACGAGTGCAGGTAGATCGACCGGTGCGAGTAGGCCACGCCCTTCGGGTTGCCGGTGGTGCCGGAGGTGTAGCAGAGCGCCGCGGCGTCGTGCTCGTCCACCTCGGGCCAGTCGTACACCTCGGGCCGGTCGGCGAGCAGCGCGTCCCAGTGGTGCACGGTTATCCGGTCACCGGCCGCCGCCACCAGCGGAGCCGGGTCACCGCCACCGACCACCACGACGTGCCGCACCGTGGTCAGCTCACCGATCACCCGGGCCAGCAGCGGGATGAGCGTGCTGTCGACGAGCACCACCCGGTCCTCGGCGTGGTTGGCGATGTAGACGACCTGGTCGGGAAAGAGCCGGATGTTGAGCGTGTGCAGCACCGCACCCATGCTCGGCACCGCGAAGTAGGCGACCAGGTGCTCGTTGTTGTTCCACATGAAGGTGGCGACCCGCTCGTCGCCGGTCACCCCACACTCGTCGCGCAGCGCGTGTGCCAGCCGGGCGGCGGTGCGACCAACCTCGGCGTACGTCATCCGGCGGGGCTCGGCGCCCGTCCAGGTGACCACCTCGGCAGAGCCGTGCACTCCTGCGCCGTGATCGAGGATCCGGGAGACCTGCAGAGGGGCGTCCATCATCGTGCTACGCATGGGTAACAAGCTAGTGTCGGCGGTCACACGTTGGGAACCCCCGTAAGTTGTCGCAGGTGAGCATTTCCTGGGCCGACTCGTACGTGGGGCAGTTGCGCGCGCTCGCCGGGGATCGGACGCTGATGTTCGTCGGTGCCCGCGCCGTGGTCAGCGACAACGCGGGACGCATCCTGCTGATCCAACGCTCGGACAACGGCCAGTGGGCCATGCCGGCCGGGGCGATGGAGTTGGGCGAGTCGATCGCCGACTGCGCGGTCCGCGAGGTCCGCGAGGAGACCGGGCTCCGTGCGCTGCGAGTCTGCGCGTTCGCCCTCTACACCGGCCCGGACCGGACGAGCACCAACATGTACGGGCACACCTACCAGGTCTTCACCACGGCGTTCAAGGTGGAGGAGTGGGACGGGCAGCTCGCCCGGGTCACCGACGAGACCACCGACGCCGGCTTCTTTCCCCGCGACCGCTTCCCCGCCCCGCTCTCCACCTCGGTCACCGAAACCCTTGCCGACCTGGACGTCTTCGAACAGACCAACCGGCTCATCCTCAAGTAGGGCGACCCCGGGGGCCGTGCCTCACTGCGGGTGACGGAGGCCGGCGAAGAACCCCTCCTGGATCCAGTTCGGGTACGCGACCGGCAGCTTGGTGACCTCGTCCAGCTCGGTGAGGTCCTGCGCGGTGAGCGTGAGGTCCGCGGCGGCGATGTTGTCCACCAGCTGCTCGTGCTTGCGGGCACCGACGATCACGCTGGTCACGGCCGGCCGGGACAGCAGCCAGGCGACCGCCACCCGGGCCGGGCTGACCTCGTGCCGCTCCGCGACGCCCTTGAGCACGTCGACCACGCCGAAGGCGGTCTCGGGGTCGAACGGCGTGAAGCTGGCGTAGCCAGGCTGGGCGCTACGGGCACCACTGTCGGCGACGGCGCCGTCCCGGCTGACCTTGCCGGAGAGGAAACCGCCGGCGAGCGGGCTCCACACGGTCAGCCCGATGCCCGCGTCGAGTGCCATCGGCACCACGTCGCGCTCGACGTCGCGACCCAGCAGGGAGTAGTACTCCTGCACCGAGACGAAGCCGGCCAGCTTCTCCCGGGCGGAGATGCCCAGCGCCTTGGACAGCTGCCAGGCGGCGAAGTTGGCGGCGCCGATGTAGCGGACCTTGCCCTGCCGGACCGCGTCGTCGAGCGCGCGCAGCATCTCCTCCATGGGAGTGACCTGGTCGAAGTTGTGGATCTGGTACAGGTCGATGTGGTCGGTGCCGAGCCGCCGCAGGCTGTCCTCCAGGTTCTGCATGATGTGCAGCCGGGAGGTGCCGACGTCGTTCGGGCCAGGGCCGGTCCGGGAGTGGACCTTGGTGGCCAGCACCACGTCGCGACGCCGCTTGCCGAGCGCCTTGCCGAGCAGTTCCTCGCTCTCGCCGTCGCTGTAGCCGTCGGCGGTGTCGACGAAGTTGACCCCGGCGTCCAGCGCGGTGTCCACCAGCCGCTGCACCTCGGGCAGCGCCAGGCCGCCGAGGGTGCCCCAGAGCGGGTGCCCGCTGCCGCCGAAGGTCATCGCGCCGAGCGAGATCTCCGAGACGTACACCCCGGTGGTGCCCAGCAGTCGGTACTTCACGTGTCGCTCCTCGTGAGGCGGAGTTCGGAGGCCATGGTCGGGCGCTCCCTGGTCACTATGTCGGACACTGTGTCCGGCAACGAGCGTACGTCGCCGATCGAGCACCTGGCCACCTAGGATTCCGGCTATGCCCTCGATCACCCGCCGCCGCCCGAGCAACCCCGACGGGCGAGCCGCCGTCGAGGCCCGGGTGCTGGCGGCCACCGAGCGACTGCTTCAGCAGGGGGCTCGCTTCACCGACCTCGGCGTCCAGCGGATCGCCGCCGAGGCGGGGGTGGCGCGGTCGACCTTCTACACCCACTTCCGGGACAAGAGCGAGCTGCTCATGCGCCTCGCCGGCACCATGCGGGAGAGTTCGTTCGGCCGCACCGGCGAGTGGAACCCCGGCGATCCGGGCGATCCGCTCGCGGTGCTCACCGAGATCTTCGCCGACGTGATCCGGATATACCGGACGTACGCCCCGGTGCTGGCGGCGATCAGCGAGGTCGCCGCGTACGACGAGGTGGTCCGGGAGTACTGGGCGGCGGGGTTGGAGCAGTTCGTCACCCGTACCGTCGACGTGCTCCGGATCGAGCAGCAGGCCGGGCGTACCCCCGCCGACCTGGACGTGACGACGGCCAGCCGGCTGATCGTGGTCGGCGGCGACCGCTTCCTGGCCGACCACGTCAGCACGACCTCGGCCGACCCCGAGACCGACGCGGCGGCCGCCCGGGAGTTGGCCGCGACCTGGTGGTACGGCGTCTACCGCCGCCCCGCCTGACCCTTTCGCCCTCCAGGTCAACTCCGACTCACGGAAGTCGGGGCGTCCCTACCACCTGGACACCCCGACTTCACTGACCCCGAGTCGATCACGACGGTCGGCCGGTTGCCTCAGGCCGCGGTCGGGACAACTGGCCGGCCGGCACCGGTCAGATCATCGTCTGGGACTTGGCCTCCATGTCAGCGGCGGCCTCCTCCTTGGACTCGCGGGTCAGCGGCTTGCCGCCCGGGGCCGGGGCCTCACCGCCGAGCGGGTCGGCGCCGCCGGTGGCACCCTGCGGGCCGGCACCCCGCAGTTGCGTGTTCGGCAACGTCAGGGTGACCACCACCGCCACGATGGCGATCAGGCCGGCGGTCAGGAAGACCATGTCCAGCGCGTCGACGAAGGCGCCCTGGATGGCCGCGCGTACCGGCCCCGGCAGGGCCAGGATGGTGGCCGGATCGTTGATCGAGATGTTGGTGCCGCCACTGGCCGCCACGGCGGCCTGCTCCTGCGGCGGCAGTTGCGCGATCGCGCCGGGCAGCCGGTCACCGAGCCCGCTGGCCAGCCGGGACGAGAGCACCGTGCCGAGGATCGCCACTCCGAACGAACCACCCAGCGACCGGAAGAAGGTCGCCGAGGACGTGCCGGCGCCCAGGTCGCGGACGGACACCGCGTTCTGCACCGCCAGGATCAGCGACTGCATACACAGACCCAGGCCGATGCCGATCACCACCATGAACCCGAACGCCACCCAGAGGGAGGTGCTCACCTCCAGCCGGGTGAACAGGAACATGCCGACCAGCAGCGTCACCGACCCGGCCACCGGGAACCACTTGTACCGGCCGATCCGGGTCATCGCGCGACCGGTCAGGATCGAGGTGATGATGATGCCGGCCATCATCGGCAGCATCAGCAGACCACTGCGGGTCGGCGAGGCGCCCTTGACGATCTGCAGGTACAGCGGGATGAAGATGATCGAACCGAACATCACCAGACCGATGACCAGAAGCGCCGAGTTGGCCAGGGCGAAGGTGGCGCTGCGGAACAGCCGCAGCGGCAGGATCGGCTCGGCCACCCGGGCCTCCTGGAGGACGAAGAGCACCCCCAGCACCGCACCGACGACGAACAGCGTGATGATCACACCCGATCCCCAGGCGTACTCGTTGCCACCCCAGCTCAGCGCGAGCAGCAGCGAACTCACCCCGGCGACCAGCAGCCCGGCACCGAGCCAGTCGATCGAGTGGTCCCGCCGTTCGAACGGAATCAGCCGCATCACGTGGTAGCAGACCACGATGGCCAGGATCGCCAGCGGCACGTTGATGTAGAAGATCCACCGCCAGTCGGTCTCCGCGAAGTACCCGCCGACCAGCGGCCCGGCCACCGACGAGATCCCGAAGACCGCACCGAAGAGGCCCTGGTAGCGCCCACGCTCACGGGGTGACACCACGTCCGAGATGATGGTGAACGCGAGCGTCAGCAGACCGCCGGCGCCGAGGCCCTGGATGCCCCGGGTGATGATCAACTGGGTCATGTTCTGCGACAGCCCGGCCAGCAGCGACCCGACCAGGAACGTGCCGATCGAGAAGAGGAAGACCGGGCGGCGCCCGTACAGGTCGGCCATCTTGCCGTAGAGCGGCGTCGACGCCGTCGAGGCGAGCAGGTACGCGGTGACCACCCACGAGTAGTGGTTGATCCCGCCCAGTTCCCCGACGATTGTCGGCAGGGCCGTACCGACGATGGTCTGGTCGAGTGCGGCCAACAGCATGCCGGTCATCAGGCCGAACATGAGCAGCCGGATCTGCTGACGATTCAGCACCGGCGCGGCGGAGGCTTCGGTGGTCATGTGCCCTTCTATCCCGCGAGCCGCAGAACATGCGCCCAACCCCGCAAAAAACCACCCCACCAGCCCTCACCGGACCCCCTCCCCTGCCCTCCACACCGGTGATCAAGAGATTTGCGTCATTTTCGCGGCCCAGACTGACGCAAACCTCTTGATCACCGAGGCAAAGGGGGTTAGGCGGCGAAGGTTTTGGTGATTTCTTCGCAGAAGGCGGGGAGGTCGTCGGGGTTGCGGCTGCTGGTCAGGTTGCCGTCGGTGACGCACTCCTCGTCGACCCAGGTGGCGCCGGCGTTCGTCAGGTCGGTACGCAGGCTGGGCCACGACGTGATCCGTCGGCCGCGCACCACGTCCGCCTCGATCAGGGTCCACGGACCGTGGCAGATCACCCCGACCGGCTTGCCCGCCTCGAAGAACGCCTTCACGAACTGCACCGCGTCCGGGTCGCTCCGCAGGAAGTCCGGGTTCGCGACACCTCCGGGGAGCACCAGCGCGTCGTAGCCGTCGGCGTCCGCCTTGTCCGCGGTCACATCCACGTCGTACGTCTTCGACTGGTCCAGGTGGTTGAAGGACTGGATGGATCCGGGCTTGAGCGAGACCAACTCGACGGTCGCGCCGGCGTTCTCGACCGCCTCACGCGGCTGGACGTACTCGACCTCCTCGACGCCGTCGGCGGCCAGGAAGGCGATCCGCTTGCCCTGTAGTTGCGCTGCCATCTCGGTACATCTCCTTTCCGGGGTTACCTCAATTCCCTTCCCGCCTCCGGACGTCCGAAACGACCCAGCCGGGCGCTAAGGGCACGGTGGGGACACAGCCGCAGGTCAGGCGCGGCTCAGGTTTGGCCAGGAGGGCGCTGGGGACCCGGGGAGGCATGGCAGGAGCAGCAGCGGAACAGCGCCGGCTCGCCACCGTCGTGGAGAGCTGGCTCGAACGCCCAGTCCTGATCGTCGGTGACGCCATGTTGGACGAGTGGCGGTTCGCCGACTCCGACCGGCTCTGCCGAGAGGCGCCCGCACCGGTCCTCACCCTGCGCCGACGGATCTCCGCCGCCGGTGGGGCCGCGAACACCGCGGTGAACGTCGCCGCCCTCGGCGGCCGGGCGGTGCTGGTGGCACCGGTCGGCGCCGACGTGGCCGGTGACGAGTTGCACGACTGTCTGGACCGCGCGGGCGTCTGGGACCGCACGGTCAACCAGCCCGGACGGCCCACCCCGGTCAAGCGGCGGATGCTGGCCGGCAACCAGATCCTGCTCCGCGAGGACTCCGGAGACCCGGACGACGCGCTCGACCCGGAGGGCGTGACCCGACTGCTCACCGCCCTGAGCTGCGCCACCGAGGAGCTGCGCGCCGCCGCCGGCGGGCAGGCACCGACCCTGGTGGTCTGCGACTACGGCCTGGGTGCGCTGCCCGCGCCGGTCCGCGCGTGGCTGGTCGAGCAACGCGAGCGGTACGCCACCGTCGCGTTGGACGCCCACGACCTGGCCGACTGGCGGGGTCTCGCACCGACAGTTGTCACGCCCAGCTTCGCCGAGGCGACCCGGCTGCTGGCCCGAGCCGGCGCGACGACCCGACCGACCACCGGCATCGACCTGCACCTGGAGCACCCGCACGGCGACCCGTCCGACGGCCCGTCCGAACTGAGCGTGGGCGCGGCCCCGGGCGGGGTACGCGCCGACGAGGTCACCGAGAACCACCCGGGACCGGTCGGTGAGCCCACCCCGGGCGAGGACCGGGTGGCTCTCACCGGCGACGGGCTCAGCGTCACCGGCACCGGCGTCACCGTGAACACCCGGGCCGGGGAGGGCGTCGACCGGGCCGTCCTGGCGGAGTCGCGCCTCGCGGAGTTGCGCGCGCACACCGGCGCCGACGTGGTCGCGGTGACCCTGGACACCGAGGGGGCGGTGGTGGGTGGCGCCGACGGGGAGCCACGGCGCAGTCACAGCACGCCGGTCCCGGCGAGTCACGCCGTGGGCGCCGGCGACGCGTACCTGGCGGCGATGACGTTGGCCCTGGCCGCCGAGGCGCCGCTGACCACCGCCGCCCAGCTCGCCCAGTTGGCGGCCACCATCACCGTCTCCGACACCGGCACCTGCGTGTGCCGGCGGGAGGATCTGCTCACCGCGCTCGGCCAGCCGACCGAGACGATGAGCCATCCCGCGCTGGTCGGCACCGACGAGTTGGACGCGATCGTCGCCGAGTACCGCGAGGCGGGACGGTCGGTGGTCTTCACCAACGGCTGCTTCGACGTGCTGCACCGGGGGCACGTGCGCTACCTGGAGCAGGCCCGCGCACTGGGTGACCTGCTGATCGTGGCGGTCAACTCGGACGGCAGCGTACGCCGGCTGAAGGGTCCGGACCGGCCGGTCAACCCGGTCGAGGACCGGGGTGCCCTGCTCGCCGCACTCGCCTGTGTGGACCATGTGGTGGTCTTCGAGGAGGACTCACCCGCCGCGCTGATCGAGGCGGTCCGGCCGGACATCTATGTCAAGGGCGGGGACTACCCGCCGGAGCTGGTGCCGGAGGCGCCGCTGGTGCGCCGGCTGGGCGGCCAGGTGCACACCCTGGGGTACGTGCCGGACCGGTCCACCTCGGCGATCATCGAGCGGATCCGGTCACACAGCCAGGACCCGTCGCCGCCCACCGCTGAGCGGGAGCCCGACCCGTCGCTCAGCTCCCGTACCCAGGCGTCGTGAACCGCCCCCTCGACCTCGGCACCCCGGCGGAGTTCCGCACCGACCGGCTGGTCGACGTGTTGATTCCGACCCGGAACCGACCCGCCGAGTTGGCGGTCACCCTGGGCGGACTCGCCGCCCAGGACGGGGTACCCGGCTTCGGGGTGGTGGTCAGCGACCAGTCCGACGGGGATCCGGCGTACGCGCATCCCGCCGCGGCCACCATGGTCCGGGCGCTGCGGCACCGGGGTCACCCGGTGCTGCTGACCCGCCGGTTGCCCCGCCGGGGGTTGGCCGAACACCGGGCGTACCTGCTCGCTTCCTCGACCGCCCGGTACGTCCTCAGCCTCGACGACGATGTCTGGCTGGAACCGGGGACGCTGCACCGGTTGGTGACGGCGATCGGGGAGCTGGGCTGCGGATTCGTCGGCAACGGAGTGCACGGGCTGTCGTACGCCGATGACGTGCGGCCGGACTCGCACGGGCACTACGAGGAGTGGGCCGGCCCGCCCACGCCGGAGCGGATCCGACCCGACACCCCGGAGTGGAACCGCGCGCGGATCCACTCGGCGGCGAACCTGCTGCACATCACCGATCGACTGGCGCTGCCGCCGGGGGCGTGGCGGGCGTACAAGGTCTCCTGGATCGGCGGGTGCGTGCTCTACGACCGGGCCAAGCTCGTCGACGCCGGCGGCTTCGACTTCTGGCGTCGGGTGCAGGAGAAGCACCAGGGTGAGGACGTGGCCGCGCAGCTCGCGGTGCTGGCCCGTTACGGCGGTGCGGGCATCCTGCCCAGCGGCGCGTACCACCTGGAGTCCCCCACCACCGTCACCGACCGGGACGTGGAGGCGTGGGAGGTCGTCCTCGCCGACGAGGACAGCCCGCAGCCGGCCTGAACTACCGGGTGAGCAACTCCCGGGCGGCTTCCAGCACCTCGATCACCGGAACGTCGGCGACGAAGGAGTCCCGATGCGGGCACTCACCGTCGCCGGGTCGGTGCGGATAGATGCCCGGTGTGCAGTCGACCCCGCAGACCGGGCAGTGCACCGTCCACGAGCTGATCGGCCGGTGCCGGCCCCGCAGCGGGCTGGCCCCGTTGATCAGGTTACCCACCCAGAAGATGCCCACCGTGGGCGCGCCCACCGCGGCGGCCACGTGCAGCGGGCCGGTGTCGTTCGAGATGACCAACGCGCAGTCGGCGTAGCAACCGACCAGCCCACCCAGGCTGAGCGTACCCACCTGTGGGCGCACCGGCACCCGAGCCGCGGCGACGACCCGGTCCACCACCTCCTGCTCGGCGGGCGTGCCGGTGACCAGCACCTCGTAGCCGTCCTCGTGCAGCGCACGCGCCACCTCGGCGAAGTGCTCGGCGGGCCAGCGGCGGCGGTTGTCGGTGGCGCCCGGGTGCAGCGCCACCCGGCGCCGGTCCGCCGAGCCGAGCACCCGGGCGGCCTCGGCCCGATCGGCGTCGGTCACCGCGAGCGTCGGGGTGATGGTGGTGGCCGGCGCTCCCACCAGCCCCACCACCTCCAGGTAGCGGATCACCTCGTGCTGGTAGTAGACGTAGCGGAGCCACCGGTCCAGCGGCGGCGCGTCGTCGGCGCGCAGGCCGACGGTCACCCGGGCACCGAGGCGACTGATCAGCGGGTTCGAGTTGGCGCCACCGCCGTGGATCTGCACCGCCAGGTCGAACCCGGTAGCGGCGGCCAGGAAGTCGTCGATCGACGACTCCGACTCGCCGGGCTCGGCAGCACGGATGCCGGGCGCGGGCGGCACCACGAGCACCCGGTCCACCGGGCCCGGCCGGTCGCGCAGGAGCTTCGCGTGCCACGGCGCTCCGAGCAACACGATCTCCGCCCCGGGGTACGCGGCACGCAACGCGTCCAACGCCGGCAGGGCGAAGATGAAGTCGCCGAGGGCGTTGGCGCGCAACACCGCGATGCGGTGCACGTCTTCGACGCGCCCGGCCGTCGGGCCGAGCAGGGACTGAGTGACCACGCAGCAGCTACGTTCGGTCGACCTCGCCGGCGGTGTCCGGGCGGTGCAGCTCCCGGTCCGCGGCGGGGTCGGCCGGCATCGGCGTACCAGTGGAAAGGTCGCCGGAGCGCGGCCCGGTGCGACCGACGGTGATGGTGCGCGGCGCGGGTCGGGTCGCCCGGGGCAACCGGACCCGGAGCAGGCCATGGTCCATGACCGCGTCGATGGCCTCCGGGTCGACCCGCGACGGCAGGTTGATGCGGTATTCGAAGCCTCGCGTCTCGAAGCCGCCGGGAATGCCCTGGTCGGCGTTGACCTCCGCCTCGGAGCGGGCCCGTACGCACAGTTCGAGGTCGTCCAGTTCCACCGCCACCTCCTCCGGCGCCACCCCGGGCAGCCGGACGACGGCCTCCCAGCCGTCGGCGGTCTCGGTCAGCTCGACGTCGGACGCACCGGCCCGGCCACCGACCAGGCGGCTCAGCTCGGCGCGCAGTGACTGCAGTTCCCCCATCGGATCCCAGCCCTGCTGCCGACCACCCCGCCAGCCCCGACCGAATCCGCTGTTCTGCTGCTCACTCATCACACCTCTCCGATCCGCTGCGTGGCCGTGGGCGGCCGTAGTGAGCTGGGCGCGTCCAGGCCGGCGTCCCGGTCGACGCCCACACCGAGCCGGTCGACCAACTCGCCGCCCAGCCAGGCGCTGATGCCGAGGATCCCCACCGCGACCACCTCGATGGCGACGAGGGCACCGCCCGCGGCCCGGGAGTCGGCGTTGAGCCGGACGGCCCACACCGCGGCGAAGAGCAGGATCACCGCGACGTTGGCGGCGGCGTGCAGCAGACCCACCCGCTTGGCCCGGGTGCCGGTCGGGATGGCCAGCAGGTCGAACGAGCCGGCCGCCGCCGCGAGGAGACCGCCGATCAGGCCGACGGTGATGTTCCAGTACGCGACCTCGCCGAGCAGGTCGGGGCCACCGACGGTGTCGACCACGTCGAACAGCACCGCCGTGGCCAGCAGCGCGACCGGGAACATGACGAGCATCGGATGGACTGGGTGACCCAGTACCTTGAGTCGGCTCTCCATCTCCGGCCTCCACGTGTCGGCGTCCTGCGGAACGGTTCTCGTGCGGCGGGCGCGTCGGGTGAGGCCCTACCCCCGGCGACCGGGCACAAACCTCACCCTGGTCACGGCGGCCTAGGCTGACAAGCGGCGGTGCCCGCCAACGGGTCAACGCCTGAGGGAGGATCACGTGACGGTGGAGATCACTTCGCACGAGGAGCTTCGCGACCTGCTCGGGGTGCCGAGCGCACGGGCCGCCAACAAGGATCGCCGTCGCCTGCACGAGCGGGACCGCGAGTGGCTCGCCGCCTCGCCGTTCTGCCTGCTGGCCACCGCTGGCGCGGACGGCAGCTGCGACGTCTCACCCAAGGGCGACCCGGCCGGCTTCGCCCTGGTGCTGGACGACACGACGATCGCCGTGCCCGAGCGGCCGGGCAACAAGCGCGCCGACGGTTACCGCAACATCCTGGACAACCCGCACGTCGGGATGCTCTTCCTGATCCCGGGCCGCACCGACACACTGCGGATCAACGGGCGCGCCCGCCTGGTGAGCGACGCTCCCTGGTTCGACGACATGATGGTCAAGGGGCACCGGCCGGTGCTCGCCGTGGTGGTCGAGATCGAGCAGATCTTCTATCACTGCGCGAAGGCGTTCCTGCGGTCCGCGCTGTGGCAGCCGGAGACCTGGCAGCCCGACCTGCTGCCGTCCCGCGCCCGCCTGATCAAGGAGGTCGAGGCGCCCATGGTGAGCCTGCAAGATTTGGAGCGGCACTACGGCCCGGAGTACGCCAAGAACATCTACACCTGATCCCGTCAACCTACGCTCACCGAGGGTCACGGTGATGAGGCTCGCCTGGTAGCTTCCGTCGATGAGCTCGTCAACTGAACGAGGCGCGGCGGGCCACGTTGACCGCGTCGCTGACTACTACGACAACAACACGCGTCGGTTCCTCCTGGTTGCCGAGAGCCCAGGCAGTGACGCGATCCACCGGGGCGTGTGGACTCCGGATGCCGTGACCTCCGCAGATGCCATGGACACCGTCAACCGCCTGATGATCGAGCGTTTGCGCGGCCACGTGCCTGCGGGAGACGCGAGGGTGCTCGACCTTGGCTGTGGCGTCGGCGCGACGATGGTTCGCCTGGCCCGGGCGGTGGATGGCTTGATCTCTGGCGTGACCATCAGCCGGGTGCAGGCCGAGATCGCAGCGAAACGGTTCGCCCGCGAGGGACTGACCGACCGTTGTCAGGTGATCTGCGCCGACTTCGCCGAACTGCCCGCGGGACCGCACTACGACGCCATGGTCGCCGTGGAGGCGGTGGTCCACTCGCCGTCGCTGAAGGATCTCCTCCCGTCCCTTGCGGATCGGCTGCGCCCCGGAGGCCGCCTGATCCTGTGCGACGACTGGCTGACCGACAAGGATCGCGGGCTCGCCGCACGCGAGCGCTGCCTCGACCAGTTCCGCGCCGGCTGGCGGATCGGGAGTCTGCACACTGTGGCCGAGCTGGACGCCATGTCTGAGCGCGCTGGGTTGCGCGTGGTCGAGGACCTGGATCTGACCTCGTATCTGCGCCTCGGTCGGCCCCGCGACCGCGTGGTCAAGCTGGCCGTGGGCGCCACAGCCGTCGTGCCCCGCCTTCGCGACCGTCTTGTCGAGATTCCCCTGTGGGCCAACATGGTTGGCGGGTCCGCGTTGCAGGCTGGATTGGCGCGGCGTTGGCTGGAGTATCGCCTGATCGTGCTCGAGAAGGCCTGAGCTTCGGTCAGGCCGACCAGCCGGCCCGATTGCCGAACGACTCCCGGGTGATGCCGGAGCCGGTCTCCGGCCGCGAACCGAACCGATCGTCGTGTAGATGCGCGAAGAGATAACACATGCCTTCGCAGTCGGCATCCAGCAGCGCCATCGCCGGGTTGGCGCGGACCGCCTCGTAATACGCCTGCCCCAGGGCCACGATGAAACCTCGGGCGTAGAGGAAGCCGTCGTCCGACCCGTCGGTCACCTCGTGGATGTCTTCCCGATCGATGTCGTACAGCTTGCGCTCCACCACCCGGTCGAGATCTGTCAACTCCTGCCCGGTCAGCCCGACCGTCAACTGCCGAAGGCGGTCCAGGAAGGCGTCCAGCCAGGCGTCGATCGCGTAGGACGTGCCGTCGTCGCCGTCGTCATCGGCGGGGTCGCGCTCGATGAGGGCCTGCCGCAGCGCCAAGGGTTCGGCGCCCAGCTCGGCCCAGGCCGCCTCGATGAGGGCCCACAACCGGGCCTCGTCGGCGGGGGTGGGCAGCGTCCCCGGGGAATCGGTGGTCACGGTCGAACCGTATTGGCAAGGACTGACACTTCCGTACGAACGAGTCGCTCTGGCGTCGTTCGCAGGTGCTGGCCCGAACTACGTACCGGCACGAACCAGCGGCGGCCTCTGCTCCGGATACGCCGGGTCCGGCACCGCACGACGCCACCGAAAGTAGGCGTTGGCGGATGGGAGCGCGAGCAGGATGATGGCGACCAGCAGTGCGGGCGACGCCACGAGCCCCGAAACGGTGCTCACCGGCTCGACCCACCCGGGCATCAGTTGGTCCGCGATTGCATCCACCCGGTCCCAGTCGGTGCTGTCCGGGACGTCGCTGGTGTCAATCGGGAGGAGGCCCAGGATCAGCCACGCGGCCGAAAACGCCACCGTCACGCCACCCAGGACCCAGGTGACGATCCGGGTCCAGTTCCGGCCGGCGAGGTTGGCCAGCGCCAGCGCCAGGATGGCGAGGGCAGTCAGTGCCACGACCAGGCCGACACCCGCTTGGAACACCATCCCCACGGCAGCGAAGCTGCTTGGCGTGCCTGCCTGCTCGTGCGCTCTCTGGTAGGTGTTCTGATCCACCGCCTCGGCGGCTACCTGCGCGAGCCGGGCCAGCCCACTCAGCCCCAACAACGCACTGGACGCGGTGACGACGTGCACCCCTGGCCTACCGACCCCCGTGATCATGGTCGGATGCTAGCGCCGGTCGCCGTCCGTCCGCTGTCCATAGGACGTCGGCCAGGAGCTGGACCAGCGCCGGGACTGCGTCAGGACGGCGCGTCGTACGCCCGGGTCAGTAGCCGATGCTCATCAGGTCGGGAGTGTCGTCGTCACCACCACCGGGCCGCGTGTCGGTGCCCCGGTCCTGATAACCACGCCAGTACGCCTGCTGGGGTGCCCGGGCCACCGAGATGACCACGACCTTGATGCCTCCGGCCAACTGTCGGCTGTTGACGATGACGGCGGCGACCGAAGCGGCGGCGGCGATGGCCCCAACGGCGAAGGCTCGGCCGGACACCGCGCCGTCCCAGTCGATCGCGGCGACCAGCACAGTGGCCAGCCAGCAGAGTCCGGCGACGGCGATGACGACATTCGCGGCCTTTGACTGAGTGCGAGTATCCACGAGGGGCTCCGATCTGCGCTGGGGCGGCGGTACGAGGGGATCTGAGGTCGGGTCACCTCCAGCCGGGCGCACACCGGGCGGCTGGCATCGGTCACGCCACCCGTCACGCGGCGGGTGAGCCACATCAGGCCGGGCGGGGGCCAGGTCCGGTCCTGCCACCTACGGGACGTCGGAGCGGGGCAGCAGTCGGCCGAGACGCTGCGCGAGGGACGGAACGAACGCAGCGACCAGGATGCTCGGCGGGTGCGCGGCGCGGTCACCGTGCCGCCCACCCCCGGCGCCCGGGCATTGGAACGACGGCGCACCGCGAGGGCTGGGATCACACCAGGCCGCGGCGGCGATGCCACACCGGAAGGGGCGCTGCCACCCTGTTCGAGCCACATGCAGCCTCCCCCCGGTAGGCGTCGTCCCGATCCACGTGAGGTACGGAGCTGCCGCACTGACCTGCCGGGATTGGGCCGGAGGAAAGCTCGGCAGATAAACATGATCTCGCACCCGTCCAGCCGAAGCGAGCCCACTGCACGGACACACGCTTTGGTCAGCGGGCTGGTTGCGCTCATCGACCAACGACGAAGCCGGCCCTACCCAGGATGGGCAGAGCCGGCAGAAGGTGGTCGCTGCCCGGTGGCGCGTCGGGTCACCGCAGTGACCGGACCCGCCTCAGTTGAGGTTCATCCTGGCGCAGGGAACCCAGTTGCCGACCGGGTAGCCCGGCCGCCGGCCCACCAACCCGCACGGCAGCGGTGCCGTCGGGAGGCCCAGCCGGGGTGCGATGGTGTTGAATGCCAGCCGGCCCATCACGGTGTAACCGCCCGGCGTGGGGTGCACGCCGCACTGGTCCAGATAGCCTTCCGGGATGGGCTGGTAGTCGATGAAGTTTGGTACGCGGCTGCCGTACTCGTCGATCACCTTGATGCTGCGGTAGATCGCGTCGTTGACCTTGGCTTCGCTCGCCGGGAGCCAGGCGGGACTTGGACCGGGTGGGGTCGTGCAGCCGTCGGTGCCGTGCCCGGAGCTGTACTGCACCCAGGACGGGTACATGAGCACGTCCGGGTCCAGATCCAGCGCGGTGTCGAAGAGCGCGCGGTAGGTGCTCTCGAAGGCGGTGATCTGCGCCGAGGTGGCGTTCGACAGGTTGTTGTTGGTCCCGCAGTTCAGCAGGATCACGTCGGGCCGGTACGTGGTGACCAGACCCGCCATCCGCGACGACCAGTAGTTGCAGGTGGTGCCTCCGGCGGCGGCGACGACAAACTCGTACGGTTGGCAGAACTGACCGAACAGCCACCCCAACTCCTCGCGGTAGCCGGCGGTCTCCGATGCGGTCATCGTCGCGCCCGCGGTGATCGAGTCACCCACGGTCAGAATCTTCACCGTGGGTCGCGCCGGCTCCGGGCAGGCGGCGGCAGCCGCGGCCTGGGCGGCGACGGGTGTCCCCGACGGAATGGACAGGCCGATCGCCACGAGGACAAGGGCGGCGGCACTCACCAACACAGGACGTAGTTTCATCGACTCTCCCCCGTACGCACGCGGCGACTCGCTCGCCACGGACCAGGCCTGGCACTGGTAATGCCATTCGTGGCACTGACGGTACCGCGTCCACCACTCAGTGCCAAGTGTGGCAATGACACGTACTTTCGGTTAATGGTGGTCGATCTTTGTTGACAGGGCTGCTCTCCGTAATCGCAGCAGGAAGC
Organism: Micromonospora sp. NPDC085948; assembly: GCF_040686315.1. Lineage (NCBI taxonomy): Bacteria > Bacillati > Actinomycetota > Actinomycetes > Micromonosporales > Micromonosporaceae > Micromonospora > Micromonospora sp. NPDC085948. The sequence goes on from NZ_JBFBJW010000001.1 coordinate 1,079,775, forward strand.
GGCCCTTCAAGCCGCCTCGCTGGCCAGCAGCCGGAGCCGAATCTGGCACTACACTCGGGTCCGGCAACGGAGTCCCACATGCGGCACTTACGATCACCCTGTGTCAGCGAGTGCCAGCCAAGATCCCCGGGTCATCGCGTTCGCGCGGTTCATCAAACGCGCCCTCGACGAGGCCGTCCGAGAACGCGCCATGTCCATCGAGGACGTCGAGCAGCGCACCGGCATCGGCCGCTCGACGATCTACCGATGGCGCCGGGCCGAGATAGCCAACCCGCAGCGCACCCAGGTCCAGCAGTTCTGCGACGGCCTCGGCATCCCGCGCTCGGTGGCCTCGCAGATACTGGGCTGGGACGGCGCGCCGCCATCACCCACGCCCGACCCGAGCACCGACCCCGACCTGCGGGCGGTCGCACGCATCCTGATGGATCCCAACGTCTCGGCGGAGGAGAAGACCGTCATTCGAGCGACGCTGCAACACCTGGCCCGCCGAAGGTAGCCCCGGTCAAACGGGTGGGTCTGCCGCCGGGCCACGCACGTCCGACTCACGTGTCAGGATCTCGGCCATGCGTCTCCCGTTCGGCCTGCTCGTCGCATCCGTCGCGGGCGGCCTGCTCTCGGCTGCGGCGGCGCTGCTCGCCATGCCAGCCGCATCGATGCAATTCGGCCTGGTCATGCTGCTCGCACTGCTCGGCTACGTCCTGCTGGATCGCGGCGCGCGCCGGGTGCGGTGGGCCGTCGCCGCCGGTGTCGTGCTCCTCGCCGTGGTGGCGGCCAAGAGACTGTTCTGGCATCAGGAGCAGGTCGTCGACGTGGGCTGGGTGACCTACGGGCCAGCGGCAGCGGAGACGTCCAACCTGGGGCCGTGGCGCGAGTCGATCGACAGGCAACGGCTCGCCGCGCTTGGCGTGGCGCTCGGCGTTGTCTGTCTCTCGGCCGCCGTGGTGGCACTACCGTCCCGCGGCAGACGGCGGGGTGTGGCGACGGCGGCCGTCGCGCTGCTGCTGCTCGCCTGGTTCGGGCTGGACTCGACCCGGGAGTTCGTCGACTATCCGCTGCCGGACCTGCTCGGGACGGTCTGGCCGGCGCTGCTCGCCACCCTCGTGTCCATCGGGGCACTCGCGCTGTCCGGATGGCGGGCCGACCGCCGTTGGCTGCTCCCGGTGGGGTTGTTCCTGCTGTCCCTCACAACGGCGAACGCGTACTCGGATCTCGCCGGAGTGTGGTCCGGGTGGTGGGAGATGGCCCACCCTCACCAGAGCGTCTTCCTGGTCTTGGGGATGGTGGTGAGCACGTCGTGGGAAGACTCCCTTGAGGTGTCGTCGGCCGTGGAGACGGCGATCGCGCTCGCCGGGGCGGGGTTGACGGCCGTCGGCACGCTGCGCAGTTCCCGTGAGGCCACGGATCAGACGGGCGTCCCGCTGACCGGCCACGAAGACCCGGACAAAACCTTCCCGGCATAGCGCACCCCAACCAACGCTGTTGATCACGAGGGTACGGACATCAGCCTCTGGCCCTTTCCTACCGAACCCTTGGCCCCATTGGGTCAGCGCATGAATGCGAAGTGTAACCATGGTCCGCCTTTTTGCGGTCCATAGGTGCGGCCTTCCTCATTGCACGGTCCACAGCAGCCACCGCTTCTTGCGTTCTCGCTCGCCGTCGGTAACATCTTCATGTTTTGATCTATAACGGGGAGAGAACCAACATGCGATTGAAGTTCCCGGCCGGCGCCCTCATTGCGCTGGCGCTGCTGATTCCGGCCGCACCGGCGGCGGCTCAACCACCATCGCCCGGGCTGAACGCGGCCTGCCAGACAGTCGAGCGCAAGGTGTACAAGGATATCCGCGAGCTTGTCACCATCGATCTGGACACCGCCACCGTTGTCCAGGTACGGGTGCTGGCCTCTCAGATCCTGGCAGCGGCAGGCAAGGACAAGCTGCCCACTCTGCAGGACGCCCTCCAGAAGCCGCTGGACGGCACCTCGGCAGAGCTGCGGGCCTTCCTCAAGGCGGACGTTTACACGGCCTGGTCAGTGGCTCTGCGGATCGCGGTGAACCAGACGATGACGGGCGCTGGCACCAACGTGAAGGAGGCCGCACAGAACACGCTCAAAACCGACTCCGTCGACACCTACCTGGCTTACCTGAACAACGACCTGTACGCCGCACGTACGGCTGACTGCGCGTCGCAGCCCACGCCGACGCCCAGCGCCACGTCGACTGCCACGCCGATCGCGACGCCGAGCGCGACGACCACCGCCACGCCGAGCGCGACGACCAGCGCGACGACGACCGTTGCACCGACCCCGACGTCCTCCGCCAGCGAGGCCGCTGCCGGCGGTGACGGCGGCGGGCTGCCCGTGACCGGTGCCAACACCATGATCGTGGCCAGCATTGGCGCTGCGCTTCTGCTCCTCGGCGGCGCGGGCTACCTGATCGGACGCCGACGCCGTGCCCGCTTCGTGGCATAACTAGTTCAACGCGCCCGGCTCGATGATTCGTCGAGCCGGGCGCGATCGGCGCCGGTCGCGCCGAGGCCGGAAAGTGTTCAGAAACGCCCGCTGATGGAGGCGCCGACAATCCACCGGATGTCCGATTCGGAGATCTGGTATGGATCTGGCGGAGGCCACCACAACAGGACGAAGTACATCCTGTTGCGGATCCACTCCGCCTGCTGAATTCCCTCGCCGCTGACCGTTCGGTAGACGCGAACCTCAACGCCGTCGACACGCAGATACTCCGGCGCGACATCGTCCACGCGATCCGGCAGCGTCGTGATTGCGGGATCCCGGAAGAGACTCAGGGAGCGACCGCCGCGGTAGGTGGAAGCTAGTAACTTGTCGTTGATGTCCGACTGATATGCCCCGTTGAATGGCTTCTCGCGGCTCTTGATGAAGCGCTTCGCCGGCTCCAGGGTCGCGATTGGACTCGCGGCGGTGGAGGCCACCGGTCCAGCCGACGTCGCCGCAGCCGTGGGGGCCGCTGGCTGGGGCGGCGGCCGTGACTCCGGCGAACGATTCGACGGCGCGGCATCGAAGCCCAGGAGGACCGCGACGGCAGCACCGACCATCAGCAGGGTGCTTCGCCCGCCGCGGGGTGGCTCGCCGTACGCCAGGATGGTGGAGCCGTCAGGTGACGCAGTGGTGGCGGCGTCCCGCGGAGCAGGCTGCATGTGGGCCATATTGGCATCAAGCCACCGCCGCGGTGGTCCGCACGGCGGGTCGGCGCCGGTCCGGGTGCTGGTCTGTGGCGGGGGACTGCGCCCAGAGCGCGGTGACTTTCGCGCGCTGATGTTTCCGATGGCGCGATACGCGATACTTCCCGTCATGAACCGCCATGACCTTGTGGAGTTCAAGCAGATCTGTCACCCGTCCGAGATCAGTGCCCGCCAGATACGCGAGCTGGTCGAATGCTGGATCGCGGTAGCGAACCTGGGCGGTGCCGTCGGCTTCGCGTTCCCACCCGTCGGATCGGAACAGGTGGCTCCCGTGGCCGAACGCCTCATCGCCGGCCTTGATCCTCAGCGCAGCAGGCTCCTGCTGGCGGTGGTCGACGGGACACTGGCAGGTTGGCTGCACCTGTTCCGTCACGAGGATCCGCTCGTGGCTCACTGGGGCACCGTCAACCGCGTCCAGACACATCCCGACCACCGAGGTCGCGGGATCGGCGCAGCGATGATGCATCGGGTTCGGCAGATCGGCCGTGACGAGATGGGGTTTGAACAACTGCGCCTGTGCGCGCGAGGTGGAGCCGGCCTGGAGGACTTCTACGGTCGGCTCGGCTGGAAGGAGATCGGCCGGTGGCCCGGGGCGCTGCGGTTTGGCGAGGGCGATGACCGGGACGAGATCCTGATGATCCTCGCGCCGCTGTGACTCCTGAAGGCATAGAAAAGGGCCTCTGGCTCCCGGGCTTCCACCCGAGGCCAGAGGCCCTTTTCCTACTGAGCCGCCTGACGGAATCGAACCGTCGACCTACGCATTACGAGTGCGTCGCTCTAGCCGACTGAGCTAAGGCGGCAACGATCAGCAAGTGTACGGCACCCCGTTGGCCCGCACCGAACGGGATACCCCCGCGCTTCCAGCATCGGCAACCGGACAACGACTGCCAACTGAGCCGTTACCGGACAGCGCCTTGCCGGATCCGGTACTACGCTGCGGCGGGTGAGCGACGAACGCGACGACCGGGCTCCGGCGGCCGACGATCACCCCGACGGCGAGCGTGTCCGGCCTCGGCCACGCTCCACCGATCCGCTGGAGCTGGGCTTCACCCCGCGCAAGCCGGTGCCGTGGCTGGCGCCGTTCCTGCTGATCAGCACCGGCATCCGGACGCTGCTGGCGATCCTCTTCGGCGCCTACCTCGACAAGCGCGAGTTGCAGAACGCCTTCGGCGACGACATCTTCCGCCAGGCGGGACCGGACGGCGGGCTCTGGCTCGACTACGTGGCCGACCTCGGTGACGGCTTCCACGCCACATACTCGGTCGCGTACCTGCTGGCGCAGCCGGAGCTGACCGTGGACGGACACCGGCTGCCCCGGGCGCAGACCCTGGTGATGGGCGGCGACCAGGTGTACCCGTCGGCGGCCTACGAGGAGTACGAGAACCGGTGCAAGGGCCCCTACCAGGCCGCGCTTCCGCTGACCCCGCCCGAACGCCCCACGCTGTTCGCGGTGCCGGGCAACCACGACTGGTACGACGGACTGACCGCCTTCCTGCGGCTGTTCGTCCGCTCCCGGGACCGCAACTTCGCCGGCTGGCGTACCGGGCAGTCGCGGTCGTACTTCGCCGTGGAGTTGCCGGCCGGCTGGTGGCTGCTCGGTCTGGACGACCAGTCCGGCTCGTACCTGGACGACCCGCAGTTGGCCTACTTCGACGAGGTGGCCCGACGACTCGGCCCGGAGTCGAAGGTGATCCTGGCCGCGCCGTCGCCGACCTGGGTCAAGGCCGCCGACAGCCCTGCGGCGTACGACTCGATCGACTACTTCGTCCGGACGATCATCGACCCGACCGGGGCGCGGGTGCGGCTGTTGCTCTCCGGCGACCTGCACCACTACGCCCGCTACGCCAGCCCGGACCGACAGTTGATCACCTGTGGTGGCGGCGGGGCGTACCTGTACCCCACCCACAAGCTGCCGGAGCGCATCGAGGTGCCGCCGCGCGACACGCTGGCCCGCCGGGCCAGCCGCACACAGCCGTACGACCTGGTGGCCCGCTATCCCGACGCGGCCCGCTCCCGTCGCTACGGCTGGGGCATCTTCCCCCGGCTGCCGTTCCGTAACCCTGGCTTCACCACGCTCCTCGGCATCCTGCACACCCTGCTGATGCTGGCCATGGCGGGTGCGACGGCGAACTGGGCCGACAGCACCGATCAGCGACTGTTCAGCGTCCCGCTGGTGCTGATGGTGCTCGTGACGGTGGCGGCGGCGGTGCTGTTCGCGAAGCCGCCCAACGCCAGCGGTAAGCGGCACGCCCGGCACTGGCTTCTCGGCGTCGGCCACGGGGTGGCTCAGGTGGCGATGGCCGCTGGCGGCACCTGGGTCTGGTTGGCGCTGCCGTTCTACGAATGGCCGTGGCCGCTGCCGGCAGTCGCCGCGACCGTGGTCTACGGACCGGTGATCGGCCTGGTCGCCAGCCAGTTGGTGGCGGCGTACCTGCTGGTGGCGGGCTCGTGCGGGGTGAACGTCAACGAACTGTTCGCCGGGCAGGGCATCGAGGACGCCAAGGCGTTCCTGCGGTTGCGCATCGATCCGGACGGCACGCTGACCATCTACCCGGTCGCGGTGGACCGGGTTTCCCGCGACTGGCAGGTGAACCCCGACCAGTCCCCCACGGCGAGCTGGCTGACCCCGAAGTCACGCCTGACCGCCCACCTGGCCGAACCCCCGATAGTCCTGCCCTGAGAGTGACCACCCACAGGTTGATCAAGAGGTTTGCGTCATCCGGGGAACGATCCCTGACGCAAACCTCTTGATCACCGCGCAGGGGGCGGGGGTCAGGGGGTGTAGTGCTGGTCGTGGGCTTGGCGGGGGGCGCAGACGGAGGCGCGGGAGCAGGAGCAGCGGGAGCCGTCCGCGTCGAGACGGACCGTCACCGCGTCCCGGGGGACGCTGTGGCCGACGACCCGGCCGTCGCCCTCCGGCGTGGAGACCCGGCTGCCGACCGCCGGGGCGGTCTCCTGGAACCTGGCGTACAGGGGGTGCTCGTACTTGAGGCAGCACATCAACCGGCCACACGCGCCGGAGATGCGCAGCGGGTTGAGGGGCAGGTCCTGGTCCTTGGCCATCCGGATGGTCACCGGCTCGAAGTCGGTGAGGAACGTCGCGCAGCACAGGTCGCGACCGCAGGAGCCGATGCCGCCCTGCACCCGCGCCGAGTCGCGCGCGGACAGCTGCCGTAGCTCGACCCGGCAGTGCAGGGTGGCGCCCAGATCACGGACCAGGGAACGGAAGTCCACCCGGTGCGGGGCGGTGAAGTAGACGGTGCTGCGCTCGCCGCCACTCTCGGCGGAGCCGAGCACGTGGTCGACGGCCACCACCTTCATCGGCAGGCCGTGCGAGCGGATCAGCCGTTTCGCGGCCACCTTCGCCTCGGCCTTACGACGCCGTAACTCCTCGTCCCGGCGCAGGTCGTCGTCGCCGGCGACCCCCACCAGCCGGGGAAAGCCGTCGGTCTCCTCGGTGACCCACTGCGCAGCCCACACGCACTCCGCCACCTCGGGCCCGTCGTCGGTGGGCACCAGCACCTTGTCGCCCACCTGCGGACGCAACTCGCCAGGATCGAGGTAGTAGAGGCGCCCGTACCTGTTGAAGCTGACCGCGCAGAGCATCCCCATCCCCCCACCCTACGACGGATCACCGCAAAGAACGCACCAGCCAATCCCCCAACTGCCATCCATGAGCGTCGACTCGACGGATTGCCGGGCGGCCCGTCGTGCCGTTGCGCCTCGCCCGGACGGTTGATTCCGGACCCGGACAGCAGACAAGCACGCCCCCGGCGGCGTTGAGTGAAAGGCAGACCTGCGGGGGGTGCAGGGGAAGACCACGGCGTCGCCGTGGGCGCCGGCTCCGGTCCGACGCCCGCGAGCGACGCCGTGGCCCGTGCGAGCGACTACCAGCCGACGCGGGTGGGCTGGTCGTAGTGCGGCTGGCCGACCACCGGCGAACGCCACGCGGTCTCGGCGAGGCTCGGTGCCCACTGACGCAGCAGTGTCTCCGCACCGTCGTACGCGACGCAGAGCACCGCCAGCACCCGCGCGGCGATCTCCGCCGCGTCGGCCACACCCGGCCCGACCGGCCCGGGGCGGGTCGACGGACCCGGGGCGGTGGCGGCGACCACGGCCACCGCCTCGGCCGAGCGCAGCACGTCGGCCAACGTCCGGGCCAACGCGAGACGACTGCCCTCCACCCAGTCGGCGAGCGCGTCCGCGTAACCGGCTGTGGATTCGAGCCGCCCGACCAGGCTGTCCGGCCCCTCGTCGAGGTGGCGCAGCAGCGCGGCCCGCTGTTGCCCGTACGCGGTGGCTGCCGGGCCGGACCAGAGCACCGAGTCGGTGAGCGCGGCGGAGACGTCGTCGTACCCACGGACCAGCCGGCGCACCGCGTGCCCGGCGCCGGCGAGCGGCGCGGGGTGCAGGTCGAGGAAGCCGCGGACCGCGTCGCCGGGCAGCACCTGCATCCGGCGCAGCAGCGGCCAGACCCGGTGCCCCTCCGGGACGCCGGCGGCGATCAGCCGGTCCACCCGGCGCAGCAGGTCGAGGCCGGGGTCGGCGAGCCGGTCCAGCGCGTCCATCAGGGCTCCCCGGCGAGCCGGCGGCGGGCTGCCCGGTCGACCTCGGCGTAGCGGTCGGCGGCCTCCCGCACCGCCGCGGCGGCGGCGGCCAGCCGACCGGCGGCGGTGTGCGCCTCCCGGGCCCGGTCGTCGGTGGCGGTGACCCACTGCCGGTGCAGCGCGCGACCGATCTCGCCGGGGCGGCCCGGAGCGTCGGCACCGAACGCGGCCTGAGCCGGGTCGCTGGCGGTGACGGTGTGCGCGATCGTGGTGAGCGTGGCGCTCGCCTCGTCCAGTCGGGCGGAGAGCGCGCCCAGTGTGTCCATCTCAGGCCCCCGCGAGAGGTCGGTAGGCGGCGAAGGTCTCGTTGTGCAGCTTCTCCCGCGCCCACTCGGCGGCGTCGGCGGCCGCGGTGACCGCCGCCTGCACGGAGCCGGCGACGTCCCGTGGGTTGCGGGTGTGCAGTGGGCCGAGGAACCGGACGTGGGTGATCCGCCCTCCGGCGGTGACGACGACCTCGACCAGACCGTCAGGCGACCGGACGGTCACCTCGACGGTGGACACCGCCTGGTCGAACTCCGCCTGAAGCTGCTCGATCCGGCGGTATCGCCGCACCGCCTCCTCGATCCAGGCTTCGTCGATCTCCCCCCGTGGCATCGGCCGACTCCTCCCGGATGAGCCATCACTGAGCGTGCCGCCGCCGTCACCTCGGCACACCGGACCGTACCGCACCACAATCGGGCCTGTCGATGCCTGTGGACAACGCCGGAAGCTGCGGTTCAGCCCTTCCAGAGGGCGAGCATCATCGCCTCGACCGCGATCCGCGGCTTGACGTTCGTCTCGATCGCCGCCCGGCAGGCGAGCACGGCCTCCAGCCGGCGCAGCGACCCCTCGGCGTCCCACTTCTGCGCGCCGGCGCCGGCCAGTGCGGCGGTGTCGGTGTGCACCGGGGCGACGGGAGCGCGCAACGCCATGGTGAGCGCGTCCCGGTAGAAGCCGGCCAGGTCGACGAGCGCCCGGTCCAGTGCGTCCCGCTGGGCGCGGGTGGCGCGAGACTTCTGCCGTTTCTCCAGCTCCTTGAGCTGCCCGGCCGCGCCGCGGATCGCGCCGGCCGCACCCCGACCGGTGCCGCCCGCGCCGAGCGCGGTCTCCAGCGCCGCCCGCTCGGTCGCGTCGGCCTCGGTGACCGACGCCCCGGCTTCCGCTTCGGCCGCCTCGATCAGCGCCGACGCCGCGTCGAACGCCGCGCCGACGCCTGTCAACCGGCGCGGCACCGCGAGCACCGCCTCGCGCCGCTTGCGGGCCTCCGGGTCGCGGGCCAGCCTGCGGGCCCGACCCACGTGCCCCTGCGCGGCCGCCGCCGCCCACCGCGCCACGTCGGGCGCGATCCCGTCCCGGCGGACCAGCACCTCGGCCACCGCGTCGGCCGGCGGCTGCCGCAGGGGTACGACCCGACAGCGGGACCGGATGGTCACGGAGATGTCGTCCGGGTGGGTGGACGGGGCGCAGAGCAGGAAGACCGTCCGCGGCGGAGGCTCCTCGATCGCCTTGAGCAGCGCGTTGCCGGCGGCCTCGGTGAGCCGGTCGGCATCCTCGATGACCACCACCTGCCAGCGCCCGCCGGACGGGGTGCTGGCCGCCCGGAGCACCAGAGCCCGCATCTCGTTGACGCTGATGGACAGCCCTTCCGGCACCACGAGCCGGACGTCGGCGTGGGTGCCGCCCATCGTCGTGTGGCAGCCGGGGCACTCGCCACAGCCGGTGCCGTGCACGCACTGGAGTGCGGCGGCGAACGCCCGCGCGGCGACCGAGCGACCGGAGCCGGGCGGGCCGGTGAAGATCCAGGCGTGCGTCATCCCGGCGGACGGGTCCATCCCGCCTGGGGCGGCAGCGCCGGCCGGGCCGGCGGCACCGGTCGTCTCGGCGGCACCGGCGGTGAGCAGCGCGGGTGCCCGGTCGGCCGCGCCGGCGCGCAGAACGGCAGCCGCGGCGGCGGCGGCCCGGCGCAGGTCGACGACCGCCTCGTCCTGACCGACCAGGTCGGCGAAGACGTCCGGCATCAGGTCTTGTGCTCCATCGTCACCAACTCCGCGTCGGATAACTCGGGCTGCACCGACGTGTCCGGGCCCTGCGCCGGCCGGGGGTGCACGACGCCGCCCGGCTTGCCGAGCATCTCCTCGACCCGGCGGACCACCTGCCGGTTGATCTCCTCGACCGACCGGGACGCGTCGAGCACCAGGTAGCGCTTCGGGTCGGCGGCGGCGAGGTCGAGGAAGGCGTACCGGACCCGCTCGTGGAAGGCGACCGACTCGGCCTCCAGCCGGTCGGTGCCGGTGTTGCGGGAGACCACCCGGGACAGACCGGTCTTCGGCTCGACGTCCAGCAGCACCACCAGGTCGGGCTTGAGCCCGCCGGTGGCCCAGGAGGAGAGCCAGGACACCTCGTCGACCGGGAGTGTCCGGCCGGCGCCCTGGTACGCCAGCGACGAGTCGACGTACCTGTCGCTGATCACCACGCCGCCGCGGACCAGCGCGGGCCGGACGACGGTGGCCACGTGGTGTGCCCGGTCGGCGGCGTAGAGCAGCGCCTCGGCGCGCGGTGACGGCGCGTCGTCGCCGGAGGTGTCCAGCACGAGCGACCGGATCCGTCGACCGACACCTGTCGCCCCCGGCTCACGGGTGACCACGACCTCACGTCCGTGGCCGCGCAGCCGCTCGGCGAGCGCGGTGAGCTGGGTGGACTTGCCCGCGCCCTCGCCGCCCTCGAAGACCACGAAGAGCCCGGCGGAGACGAACGGCTCGGCCGGCATCAGCGGACGACCCCGGATGGATCCCCAGAGGTCGGCGAGGACCGGCACGCCCTTCTTGTCGTCCATCTGGCCGAAGGCGCTGATGCCGGCGAAGATGCCGGCGGCACCGGCGGCGAGCAGCAGCAACCGGGTCGACGAGATGGAGATGCCCAGGTCGGCGATTGTCAGCTCGCGGGAGCCGCCGACGCCGACCAACACGCTGCTCAGCCCGATGGCCAGGATCAGCACCAACCGGGTGCCGATCTGCACCACCGCGAACACCCGGCCGCGTACCTCGTCGGCCACCTCGCCGCCCAGCAGCGTGGTGCCGGCCAGGAACGCCATGCCGGCGCCCGCGCCGACCAGGACCGCGCCGACGATCGCCATGGACAGGTGGATGGCGAAGGCGAGGGTCATCACCGCGGCGCTGGCCAGCACGATGCTCATCCCGAACCACCGCCGCCGGGACATGTCCTTGACGACCATCGGACCGAGCCCGATGCCGAGGGCCAGACCGGCGAACATGGCACCGAAGAGCAGCGAGAACGCGGCGTCGCCAGCGCCGAGCGAGTTGGCGAAGAACTTGGCCGTGCCGACCACGATGCCGCCACCGGCGAACGCGCCGAAGATGCCCAGCACCAGACCACGCACCAGCGGGGTCTTGCCGATGTACTTCCAGCCCTCGGCAAACTGCCGGAACATGCTCTGCTCGGCACGTTCGACCTCGCCGCGTTGCGCCTCGCTGATCTCCTTGATCCCGAACGCCACCACAAGTGCGGTGGCGAGCCGGGACAGGGAGTTGATCCAGAGCGCGAGCTGAGCGGGCTCGGCCCAGTTCGGCAGGTCGCCGCCGACGGCTCCACGGACGCCCTTGTCGAGCACGGCCAGGCCGACGGCGGCGGCGATCGGGGTGAGGCCGTACGTGGTGATCAGCGTGAGCTGGTTGGCCGCCTCCAGCCGGGCGCGCGGGATCAGGTTGGGGACCGCGGCCTCCTTGGCCGGGATCCAGAGCAGGGTGAGCGACTCGATCAGGAAGGTGGCGATCAGCGCCCAGCCGACCACCAGACCGCCCGCGGCGCCGGAGAGGGCGTAGAGCGGGATGGAGGCGAAGAGCACGAAGCGCAGCAGGTCACAGATGACCATCGTCCAGCGCCTGTCGAACCGGTCGGCGAAGACGCCGGCCACCGGGCCGAGCACCAGCGCGGGCAGCAGCCGGATCGCGGTGACCCCACCGAACGCGGCGCCCTGGGCGGTGCTGCCCTGCACCTGAGAGGCGGCGAAGAGGGCGGTGGCCAGCAGGCCGAGCCAGTCGCCGAAGGAGGCGGCGCCGAGCACGATCCAGAGCCGCCGGAACGGCCTGATCCGCAGGACCGAGCGGATCGCGGCGTAGCCGGACGGATCCACCTGGCCGGAGCTGGACTGGTTGGCGGCGTTCTCCGACTGCTCTCCCGAGCGCGACACGCCGTGCGACTCGCCGCCGTTCTGGCTTTCGATGGCCGTACCTCCACGTGCCGGCCCATCGCTGGGCGCCTCCGGTGGAACACTCTAGACCGGGTGGGGGGCGGCCCCACCGATGACATTCTCCTGCTCGCTGAGCCTAGGCCGCCGGAGGCACCGGCCGCAGCCCGGACGTACGCGAGGGTATTTCGCATTTACCGCCGGACAGTTAGCGTGCACACGTGGCCATCGAAAGCGACAAACTTCGCGAGCGCCTGGATCGGGCGACCGCCCACCTCGACCCGCCCTACGCCGTGGTCGACATCACCGCCTTCGACGCCAATTCGGTCGCCCTGGCCGATCGCGCCGCCGGCAAACCGGTCCGACTGGCGAGCAAGTCGGTCCGTGCCCGCGAGTTGATCAGCCGAGCCCTCGCCCGACCGGGTTGGCAGGGCGTGATGGCGTTCACCCTGCCCGAGGCGATCTGGCTGGTCCGGGCCGGAGTGAGCGACGACGTGCTAGTCGCGTACCCGAGCGTGGACCGGGCCGCACTCGCCGAGCTGGCCGCCGACCCGACGCTCGCCGCCGCGATCACCCTGATGATCGACGGCACCGGGCAGCTCGACCTCATCGACGACGTCCGCGCCCCGGGGCAACGCGCCGAGCTGCGGCTCTGTCTGGACCTGGACGCCTCCTGGCGACCGCTGCGCGGGGTGCACGTCGGCGTCCGCCGCTCGCCCGTGCACAGCGCCCGGGCGGCCGGCGCGCTCGCCGCCACCGTCGCCGACCGGGCCGGCTTCCGGCTGGTCGGGCTGATGTCGTACGAGGCGCAGATCGCCGGCCTGGGTGACGCGCCGCCGGGGAAGACGCTGCTGGCCGGCGCGATCAGGCTGGCCCAGCGCGGGTCGTACCGCGAGTTGCTGGCCCGCCGGGGCGCGGCGGTGGCCGCGGTACGCGAGCACGCCGACCTGGAATTCGTCAACGGCGGCGGCACCGGCAGCGTGGCCGCGACCAGCGCCGATCCCGCGGTCACCGAGGTCACCGCGGGATCGGGCCTGTACGGGCCGACGCTGTTCGACGCGTACCGCGCCTGGCGACCCACCCCGGCGGCCTTCTTCGCCTGTGCGGTGGTCCGCCGGCCGACGCCGGAGCTGGCCACCGTGCTCGGCGGCGGTTGGATCGCCTCCGGCCCGGCGGCCGACAGCCGACTGCCCCGGCCGTGGCTGCCGGCCGGGCTCAAGCTGGTCGGCACCGAGGGTGCCGGTGAGGTGCAGACTCCGCTGTCCGGCGCGGCGGCGGCCACCCTGCGGGTGGGCGACCGGGTGTGGTTCCGGCACGCCAAGGCTGGTGAGCTGTGCGAACGGGTCAACGAGCTGCACCTGGTCGAGGGGGACGTGGTCGCGGCGACCATCCCCACCTACCGGGGTGAGGGGCAGGCCTTCCTCTGAGGCCCGCGCCGGCTCACGCCGGTTGGGCCACCTCGGTCTGCCCAACGGTGGACCGGTCGCTGTCCGGGCCGTCGACCTGGCGGTGCAGGTATTCCCGGATCAGCGCCTTCGCCTCCAGCAGCACCCGCTCGTCGCCGTCGGACTTGCGTCGGAACGCGAGCTTGATCAGCGCGTCCGCCGCCTCGACCGCGATCTCCAGGACGAAACGGAGCTTCGGTACGTCGGTGAGCCCGAACCGCTCGGTGAGCACCTGCGCCAACTGGTCGGCGATCACGCCGTTGTTGTCCCGCTGCTCGTCGAGCAGGTGCAGGTCGACCACGTCGCCGAAGTGCAGGGTACGGAAGCCGGGGACGGTGCGGTGCATCGTGATGTACTCGTCGATCCCCGCGTCGACGCCATCCCACCAGTGGGTCATCTTGTCGGAGGCGAACCGCTCGTCGAGGCGTTGGAGATAGGACTCCATCGTCCGCAGGGTCAGCGCCTGCACGATCGCCCGTTTGTCCGGGAAGAACTGGTAGACCGACCCGATCGCCACTTCGGCACGCTCGGCGAGCAGGGTCGTGGTCAGCCCCTCGTACCCCACCTCGTCGACGAGCTCGGCGCAGGCATCCAACATGCGCTGGACCCGCGCGACACTTCGACCCTGCACCGGAACGCGGCGCAGCGGCCCGGTCGTGGCGGCTGGTGTGGACACTCGGCGCCACCCCCCTTCGACGGATGAACATATCTCCACGTCACGAGTCCGTGACTACCGGTACAACGAGCGGATCGCAATTGCGGTATTTACCAGGCACAACGTTCCTGATATGAAGTCACTTCATATTCATGAATGAGGAGTGCGCATGGTCGTCACCGCACCGCTCGCCGCTGAATGGTCCAACTGGGCCGGCAACCAGCGTGGCAGCGCCACCGCGATCCTGCGCCCCGGCTCGCCGACAGCTGTCGCCGAAGCCGTCCGATCGGCCGCGGCCGACGGTGCCCGGATCCGCGTGACCGGCAGCGGCCACTCGTTCACCGCCGTCGCGCTCGCCGACGACCGCCGGATGGAACTGTCCGAGCTGGACACGGTCGTCAGCGTCGACGTCGCGCACCGACTGGTCACCGTACCGGCGGGAATGACCCTGCACGCACTCAACGGCCTGCTCGCCCGGCACGGCCTCGCACTGCCCAACCTCGGCGACATCGACGCGCAGACGGTGGCCGGGGCGATCTCCACGGGCACCCACGGCACCGGAGCCGGCTACGGGTGCCTGTCCACCTTCGTCGAGGCGATCACCCTGGTCACCGGCACCGGTGAGGTGCTGCGCTGCACCGCCGACGAGCATCCCGACGTGTTCGCCGCCGCCCGGGTGTCACTCGGCGCGCTCGGCGTCCTGGTCGAGGTGACCCTGCGCTGCGTGGACGCCTTCGTACTGCACGCCCACGAACGTCCCGCCGAACTGGCCGACGTCCTCGGCGACCTGCCCACGTTGATCGGCTCGCACGACCACGTCGAGTTCTACTGGTTCCCCTACACCTCGCGGGTGCAGGTCAAGACCAACGACCGGGTGCCGGCCAACGACCGACCACTGCCCCGCTGGCGCGGCTGGCTGGACGACGACTTCCTGGCCAACCGGGTCTTCGCCGGCGCCTGCCGACTCGGCCGGGCCGTGCCCGCGCTGGCCCCGGGCATCAGCGCGGTCTCCGCCCGCGCCCTCACCGAACGGCGGTACACCGGCCGCTCCGACCGGGTCTTCTGCACCCCGCGCCGGGTCCGCTTCGTGGAGATGGAGTACGGCCTGCCCCGCGAGGCGTTACCCGAGGCGCTCGCCGCGCTCCAGCGGATCGTGGACGGGCTGCCGTTCAAGGTGCTCTTTCCGGTGGAGGTGCGATTCACCGCCGCCGACGACATCTGGCTCTCGCACGGCTACGGGCGGGACAACGCCTACATCGCCGTGCACCAGTACGTCGGCATGCCGTACGAGCCGTACTTCCGGGCCTTCGAGAAGGTCACCGCCGGGCTGGGTGGCCGCCCGCACTGGGGCAAGCTGCACTACCGCGACGCCGCCTCGCTGGCCACGGCGTACCCCCGCTTCGCCGACTTCCAGGCCGTCCGCGACCGCCTCGACCCCGACCGCGTCTTCACCAGCCCCCACCTGACCCACGTCCTCGGCGCCTGACGGCCCCCGCCGGCCCCGCCCCGCCGGCCCCGCCGCCCCGCCCGGAGATCTTGGAAGGAAAGTGCCCGGGGAGGGGCGGTTTGCTTCCAAGGTCTGTGAATGTCAGCCCGGCCAGCCTGCGGCGCCCAGGGCGGCACGGAGTTGGGTGACGACCTCGTCCGGTTTGGCACGGATGGCCCAGGCCGGGAAGCGCAGCACGCGGTCGCCTTCGATCCACAGATCGTTCTGCCGGCGCATGTCCGCCCACCATGCGCGCGGATCGAGGTGTTGGCCGCCGTCGACCTCGATGTGCACCCGCCACTGCTCGAAGTAGGCGTCCAGGTAACGGCGTCGCCCGGTCTCGTCATAGCGGATCTTCTGGCGCGTCGGTTCGGGTAGCCCCGCACGACGGATCAGGCACAGGAAGTCCAACTCCGGCAACGAGTGTGACCCACCCGCCGCGTCCGCTGCCGTGGCCAGGATCAGCTGGCGACGGCGGACCCGGGGCAGCCGTTCGACGACCAGGTGCAGGTCGTCGGCGGCCACGAGTCATTGTTGGAATGCGGCGGCGACAATCGGGCGTGCCTGCTGGTCATCGCCCGCCCACTGCGCGGCGTCGACGATTGAGCGAGCCGGCATGGTCCGTCGAGGTTGGCCCACCGCCAGCACATCCTGGTCCGTCAGTGTCGTGGTCCGGTGCGCCACCACACCGGCGGGCAGCGACCCACGCCGGCAGGAGGCGGGGAGCAGGATGTGGATCGGGCGGCCGGGGAACCCTCGTACTCCTCCGGCCTGTGCAGCGGTCAGACCCCCGAGGATCGCCTGTGGTCCCGCGGCGAGGACGGCCACCCAGCGGAGTTGGCCGGCGTTGACCGGTCCGTTGTGCGCGACCAGCACGGCGCGATGGACCTGTCGCCACCTGCCGGTCGCCAGCCGGTGCCGGATGGCCTTGGGCGACAGGTGCCGCCTCGCCTGGGCGAGGCTCAACACGTCCTTCTGATGAAAGAGCAGCCAGCTCAGCTCGTCCGCGTCATCGCTCGGCAGCCGGCGAGCCCAGGCAGCCGGCGACGACGCCCTCCGGAGACTCATGACCGTCAAGTCTCCCGATGGCCGACCCGAACGGCAGTCCCTGTGGACAACGACGAGATCTTGGAGGGAAACCGCCCCTCCCGGGGCACTTTCCTTCCAAGATCTCCTGTCGTGCGGGGCTACTCCGTGCTGGACGCGGCCTTGCGCGGGGCGGCCTTCTTCGCCGGGGCCTTCTTCGCCGCGGTGGTGGCCTTGGCCGTCGTGGTCTTCTTCGCGGCCGTGGACTTGCTGGCGGCAGCCGTCTTCTTGGTGGCCGTGGCCTTCTTCGTGGCCGTGGCCTTCTTGGCGGGAGCCTTCTTCGCCGCCGCCTTCTTCCGCGGCGCCGGACCCTTGGCACGCTTCTCGGCCAGCATCTCGGACGCTTCCTCGATGGTCAGCGCCTCCGGAGTCTGCCCGCGCCGCAGCGACGCGTTGAACTCCCCGTCGGTGACGTACGGGCCGAACCGACCGTCCTTGATCACCATTGGCTTCTCGGTCGCCGGGTCGACGCCCATCTCCCGCAGGGGCGGCGCCGCTGCCCGCCGTCCACGGGCCTTCGGGGCGGCCAGCAGCGCCAGCGCCTCGTCCAGGCCCACCGTGAACATCTGGTCTTCGGACTCCAGCGAGCGGAACTCCTCGCCCCGCTTCACGTACGGGCCGTAGCGGCCGTTGTTGGCGAAGACCTCGACGCCGTCCGGTGCGACACCGATCAGCCGGGGCAGGCTGAGCAGCTTGAGCGCCTCTTCCAGGGTGAGCGAGTCCGGGGTCTGCGTCCGCAGCAGCGACGACTTGCGCTCACCGCTGGACACGTACGGGCCGAACCGGCCGGACTTGAGCACGATCGGCTCGCCGGTGCCGGGGTCGTCGCCGAGCTTGCGCTCGCCGCTGCCGCCGAGGAACAGCTCGTGCACCTTCTCCGGGGTCAGCTCGTCCGGGGCCAGGCCCTCGGGGATCGGCGCACGGTCACCGCCCTGGGTGCCGCTCTCCTCGCCCTCAGCCGGGGCTGCCGGTGCCGGCTGCTCGCCGCCGGGCAGCTCCCGTTGCAGGTACGGCCCGTACCGGCCGACCCGGACGACCACCTCGCGGCCCTCGTCGTCGGTGAAGAGCGGGATGGAGTTGACGCTGCGGGCGTCGATGTCGCTCAGGTTTTCGGTGACCAGCTTCTTCAGCCCACCGGAACGGGCGATGTCCTGGTCACCGGCACCGTTGGAGCTGCCGAAGTAGAACGCGGTGAGGAAGTCGACAGCGGCGTGGTCACCGCCGGCGATCTCGTCCAGCTCGTTTTCCATCGTGGCGGTGAAGTCGTAGTCGATCAGGCGCGGGTAGTGCCGCTCCAGCAGCCCGATCACCGCGAACGCCAGGAAGGTCGGGATCATCGCCTGCCCGCGCTTGGTGACGTACCCCCGGTCCTGGATCGTCTGCATGATCGACGCGTAGGTGGACGGGCGGCCGATGCCCAACTCTTCCAGGGCCTTCACCAGCGACGCCTCGGTGTAGCGCGACGGCGGCTGGGTGTGGTGGCCCTGCGCGGCCAGCTCGTCGGCGGTCAGCGGCTGGTCCTTGACCAGGGTGGGCAGCCGGCGCTCGGCGTCCTCCGCCTCGGCGTTCTCGTCGTCGCTGGACTCCACGTACGCCCGCAGGAAGCCCGGGTCGGTGATGGTCTTGCCGGTCGCGCCGAAGTCGGCCTCCTCCTGCGAGGTGGAGACCGCCCGGATGCGCACCGACACGCTGGAGCCGACCGCGTCGGTCATCTGCGAGGCGATGGTGCGCCGCCAGATCAGCTCGTAGAGCTTGAACTCCTCGGCGGACAACTCCTTGGCCACCTCGCCCGGGGTGCGGAAGTTGTCCCCCGCCGGGCGGATCGCCTCGTGCGCCTCCTGCGCGTTCTTCACCTTGCCGGTGTAGCGACGCGGCTCCGGCGGCACGCTGCGCTCGCCGTACAGCTCGACGATCTGCCGACGAGCCGCCGAGATGGCGGTCTCCGACAGGTTGACCGAGTCGGTACGCATATAGGTGATGTAGCCGTTCTCGTAGAGCCGCTGCGCGGTGCGCATCGTCTGCTGCGAGGACAGGCGCAGCTTGCGGGCCGCCTCCTGCTGGAGGGTCGAGGTGATGAACGGCGCGTAGGGGCGGCGACGGTAGGGCTTCTCCTCGACCCGGGTGACGGTGAACGGCCGCCCGTCGAGGCGGGCCGCGAGACCCCGGGCGCCACTCTCGTCCAGGTGGACGACCCCGGCACCGGGCTTCACCCGGCCGGTGGTGGGCTCGAAGTCCTTGCCGGTGGCGATCCGGTCGCCGTTCAGGGCGATCAGGGTGGCGTTGAACGCGCGCGGGCCCTCGCCGGCGTTGGACACGGCGAGGGTGGCCAGGATGTCCCAGTACTCGGCGGTGCGGAAGGCCATCCGCTGCCGTTCCCGCTCAACCACGATGCGGGTCGCCACGGACTGCACCCGGCCGGCCGAGAGCCTCGGCATGACCTTCTTCCACAGCACCGGGGAGACCTCGTAGCCGTACAGCCGGTCGAGGATCCGGCGCGCCTCCTGGGCGTCGACCAGATCGCGGTCGATCTCCCGGGGGTTGGCCACCGCCGCCTGGATCGCCGGCTTGGTGATCTCGTGGAAGACCATCCGCTTGACCGGGACCTTGGGCTTGAGCGTCTCGACCAGGTGCCAGGCGATGGCTTCGCCCTCGCGGTCCTCATCCGTCGCCAGGAAGATCTCGTCGACCTCCTTGGCCAGCTTCACCAGCTTGCTGATCTGCTGCTTGCGGTCGGCGGAGACGACGTAGAGCGCCTGGAAGCCGTTGTCCACGTCCACCCCGAGCCGGGCCCAGGGCTCCTTCTTGTATTTGGCCGGCACATCGGCGGCGTTGCGCGGCAGGTCGCGGACGTGACCGAAGCTGGCCTCCACGACGTACCCCGGGCCGAGGTAGCCCGAGATCGTCTTGGCCTTCGCCGGTGACTCGACGATGACCAGACGGGTGGTTCCAGCTTTGCTCGGCACGTCTCTCCCCGACCTCACTCCTGCTCGTGGCCTGCCAGCGCCCGGACAGCGACCGCCTTCGACCCCGCCGTCGCACCGGCGGTCCGGATGTCCAACGTAACGCGCCGCCCGCGTTTCGGGTTTCGCGGGCGGCAAACCGCCACCGCGCGACGGTCAACTCTCGCCCCGCCGCGCTCGGCACTGCCGGACGGCGCCACCGTACACCGTGGGTAGGGCTCGAAGAGGGTCACTGTGACGATGGCGGGCCTACGACCGAGGGTCGACCCGCCCGTTTTCCGCCTGGATAGGGCCTGTCGGCTGTCCGGCACCGGACACCCCGCCTCGCCGCCGAATCCCGTCGATCATGGACTTGTGGTGGGCGTTATAGACCCGAACAAGCAGTTCGTCCACCACCGCAACTGCATGATCGACCCGGGCCGGGCGGGGTTCAGGGTCGGGTGGGGTTCAGGGTCGGGTCGGCCAGGCGCTGGCGGGTGCCGTCGGGGGCGGGCCACCGACCAGTTCGGCGAGGCGGTCCAACCGTCGCCGGCCGCTGATCAGGTAGGCCGGGCCGCCCGCAACCGGGCTGAGCAGCGTGCCAGCGAGCCCGGCCGCGGCGAGCACGACACCGATCGGTTCCCAGCACTCCCGGTCGTCCACGCCGAGCCGCAACAGGAAGCCATCGGGCGGCTCCGGCGTCCCGGCCGCGGCGAGCCACAACCGCAGCCGCCGGCCGGTCAGGTGGAAGGTGGCCGGCGGGCGTTTCGCCGTACCGTGCAGCCAGGCCGCGGCGAGCGGCTTCAGGACCCGGGTGTACGACGTCCGCACGGCGTGTCGCTCGCCCTCGGTCGGCTCCCAGCTCGCCGCCAGCCCCCGCGACGCCAACTCGGCGACGAGCACGTGCACCCGCCACGCGGCGTCCACCTGCACCGAGAGCCGGGCGGTGCCGCCCATGCGGACCACCTCGCCCGGCCCGGCGAGCAGCCCGGCCAGGTCGGCGATCGTCGGCTCGGCCGCCTCCGCGCCGAAGAAGACAAGTTGCCGATCCACGTCGTCACCTGCGGTGGGGCCGTTGTGGGGCGGCCCACGCCGCCGTCGCGCGGGTGCGGGCGCGTCGGACTCGGGGGCGGGGAACAGCGCCGGTGGTTCCGCCGCGGTGTCGTCGAGCCCGCTCAGTGACACTCCGGCACCTCGTCGAAGGCTTTTTTCAGCTCCTCGGAGTTGAGCTTGCTGGTGTCCAGCGCGCTGGCGTCGTACTCCATGTTGAGGGTCGCCACGGCGGCCCGCACGCCGTCGTAGAAGGCGGTCGGCTCGCCGGTGCCCAACCCGTCGATGGTGTCCCGGGCGCGGCCGTACGCGTCCCGCATCATCCCCAGTGAGCTGCGGAAACCGGCGGAGATGGCCTCGCCGTTCTCGGCCTCCGGTACGCCCGCCTTCTCCACCTTGCGGCGGGCGGCCTCGCTGGCCCGCTCCGCCCCGTCGAAGAGCCGCACCAGGTTCTCCTTGGCCTGCGCCGGCGTGGTCTGCGCGGTCATCTGCTCGTCGGTGCTGCTGGTCAGCTTGTTGATCTCGGAGCGCCACGGGGTGAGCGCGCCGCAGACCGAGGCCGCCCAGGCCCGTGGGCTGGGGCCCCCGCCGCAGCCGGCCAGGACGACGATCGTGGCCAGGACCACCGTGAACTTTCCGGCGGCAGACGCCCGGCACGTACGCATGCGTTGCAGCGTACGGCCTTTGGCCAGGTGTGGCATCGGGCCGGACGGCCGGGGTCCCCGGTCGACGGGCTACGTCGACCGGAGACCCCGGACCGGTCCTGGGTCAGGCGTTGACCGTCTCCGGGCGGTGATCGCTGCTGCCCGCGCCGGTGTTGCCATCGGCGTCCGAATCGGACATCGCGATGCCCTTGCGCTTGCTGAACACCACCGACGCCACGATGATCAGCGTCGCGACCAGCGCGATGCCGACCCGCAGGCCGACGTTGCGCTCGTCGCCGACGCTCCAGGCCACCACGGCGGGCGCGATCAGCAGCGAGACCAGGTTCATCACCTTGATCAGCGGGTTGATCGCCGGGCCGGCGGTGTCCTTGAACGGGTCGCCGACGGTGTCGCCGATGACCGTGGCGGCGTGCGCCTCGGAGCCCTTGCCGCCGTAGGCGCCGTCCTCGACCAGCTTCTTGGCGTTGTCCCAGGCCCCACCGGAGTTGGACAGGAACACCGCCATCAGGGTGCCGGCACCGATCGCACCGGCCAGGTACGCCGCGAGCGCACCGGGCCCGAGGCCGAAGCCGACCGCGATCGGCGCCAGGATGGCGAGCAGGCCGGGGGTCATCAGCTCGCGCTGCGCGTCCCGGGTGCAGATGTCGACGACCTTGCCGTACTCCGGGCGCTGGGTGCCGTCCATGATGCCGGGCAGCTCACGGAACTGCCGGCGGACCTCCATCACCACGGCACCGGCCGAGCGGGACACCGCGTTGATGGCCAGCCCGGAGAAGAGGAAGACCACCGCCGCGCCGATGATCAGGCCGACCAGGTTGCGCGGGTTCGCCACGTTCAGCGCGTTGAGGATCTCGTTGCCGACGTCGCCCACGCCAGCCGTCGCGTACGCGCTGCTGAGCGAGTCGGTGTACGAGCCGAACAGCGCGGTCGCGGCCAGCACCGCCGTGGCGATCGCGATGCCCTTGGTGATCGCCTTGGTGGTGTTGCCGACCGCATCCAGCTCGGTCAGCGTGCGAGCGCCGTGCTCGTCGATGTCGCCGGACATCTCGGCGATGCCCTGGGCGTTGTCGGAGATCGGCCCGAAAGTGTCCATCGCGACGATCACGCCGACCGTGGTGAGCAGGCCGGTGCCGGCCAGTGCCACCGCGAACAGCGACAGCGTGATGGAGCTGCCGCCGAGGAGGAAGGCGCCGAAGACGCCGGCGCCGATCAGCAGCGCCGAGTAGACCGCCGACTCCAGCCCGATGCTGATGCCGGCCAGGATCACGGTCGCCGCACCGGTCTGCGAGCTCTTGCCGATGTCCTGCACCGGCCGCCTGTTGGTCTCGGTGAAGTAGCCGGTCAACGCCTGGATCGCGCCGGCCAGCACGATGCCGATCACGACCGCGCCGATGGCCACCAGCCGCGGGTTGCCCGGGGCGTCGGTGAGGCCGCTGTCGAACTCGCCGAAGGTCGCCGGCAGGTACGCGTAGGCGGCGATCGCCACCAGCACCGCGGAGAGCGCCGCCGACAGGTAGAAGGCCCGGTTGATCGCGGTCAGGGCGTTGCGGTCGGACGCGCGCAGCCGGGTGATGAAGACGCCGACGATCGCGATCAGTACGCCGATGGTGGAGATGATCAGCGGGAAGACCAGACCCTGCTCGCCGAAGGCGGCGCGGCCGAGGATCAGCGCGGCGACGAGCGTCACCGCGTACGACTCGAACAGGTCGGCAGCCATGCCGGCGCAGTCACCGACGTTGTCGCCCACGTTGTCGGCGATGGTGGCGGCGTTGCGCGGGTCGTCCTCGGGGATGCCCTGCTCGACCTTGCCGACCAGGTCGGCGCCGACGTCGGCGGCCTTGGTGAAGATGCCGCCGCCGACCCGCATGAACATCGCGAGCAGCGCGGCGCCGAAGCCGAAGCCCTCCAGCACGGTGGGCGCGTCACCCCGGTAGACGAGGACGACGAGCGCGGCGCCGAAGAGGCCGAGGCCGACGGTGAGGAAGCCGACGACGCCACCGGTCCGGAAGGCGATCTTCATGGCGGCTTCGCGGCCACCTGCTCGCTCCCTCGCGGCGGCCGCCACGCGCAGGTTGGCACGGGTGGCCAACCACATGCCGGCGCCGCCGATGAACGCGCTGAACAGGGCGCCCACCACGAAGAAGAGTGAGCGGCCGATCTTCACCGCGAGCTCGCTGCCATCGGTGTCGTGCACCGGAAGCAGGAAGAGCAGCACGACGGCGACGACGACGAAGATCGCCAGGGTGCGGAATTGACGGAGCAGGTAGGCCGAGGCGCCCTCCTGGACCGCCGCCGAGATCTCCTGCATTTTCTCGGTGCCCTTACCGGCGGCCAGCACCGTTTTCGTCAGGGCGGCAGCGAAACCGAGTGCCACCAGCGCGACGACCGCGGCGATGACGACGTAGGTGACATTGCTTTCGGTAAGGGAAAGCCCGCCGTCGGCGGCCAAGGTCTCGGACATCTGTGTCCTCCTGTTACCGAACAATCGCGCCGGTGAGTGGAGACGCACTGACCGACGCCTGGATGCGGAATTCGCAAGCGAGCGCCAACCCCAGCGGACCAGCGATGACCACCCATACCCGCTGGCTGCGGGACGGATCACTTGCTGACAACCCGGGTACTGTAGCCCTCCACAGTGTCGGAGGTCACACGCAGGTGCCACCGTGTCGCGATGATCTTCATCGCTGTGTTATGAAACGAAATCTGATATAGGGATTGATCCATGCGAAGAAGGCCGTATCCCCAACCGGGGACACGGCCTACGCAGCGGAACTGGGTCAGCGGCCGACCGGCCACACCATCCGCACCTCGGTGCCGATGCCCTCGTCGACCGGGCGCACCTGCAGGTCCTCGACGAAACCGGCGAGCAGCGCGAATCCGACGCCGGTGGTCAGCGCCTCATCGGTGAGCGACTCGTTGGCCAACGCGTCCGGCGGCAGCGCGGTCAGGCCGATGCCCGCCTCGATCGGCGCCCGGTCCACCACCCGCACCGCGTACGAACCGCCGTCGGACATCTCCACGAGCACCGGGTCGGGCAGCCCGTACTGCCGGTGCAGGGCCACCGCGCGGGTGCACGCCTCACCGATGGCCAGGCGTACCTCGTCCAGCAGGTCCTCCCGGACCCCGGCGCGGCGCGCGACGGCCACGCCGACCAGCCGGGCGGTGCGCACGTGCACCGGGGCGGGGGAGAACGAGAGCTTGACGGTCGCCATCACGCGCCGGCGCCCGCCGAGTCGGCGCTGATCGCCGCGTCGACCGTCGGGTGCAACGGGAACACCTGGTCCAGTGCGGTGATCCGGAAGATCTTGAGCAGGGGCTCCTTGTCACAGACCAGGGCGAACGAACCTCCGGCCGACCGCAGCCGCTTGAGCGCGCCGACCAGCACACCCAGGCCGGTGGAGTCGAGGAAGTCCACCCGGTCGAGATCGACCACCACGTGCCGGGCGCCACCATCGATCAACTCGAGGAGTCGTTCACGGAGCCGGGGCGCGGTGTAGACGTCCACCTCACCACCGACCTCGAGCACCGTGTGCTCGCCCTCGGTGCGGGTCGCCAGCGACAGCTCCATCGGTCCTCCTCGCCAGAGCCGTAAACTCTCGTGGGCATCTAACCACTACCGCCGGGGCGGCCTGCGGACGCCAGCGGAGGCTTCCCCTTACCCCGGTGTCCGACTTTTCATCTCCGAACACCAGTGCGAGAGTGCAGGGCGTGACCTCCGACGACTTCAGCTCCGCGCGCGGCACGCCGCGCCGCGACCTGGAGTCGTCGTCCGCGGCCACCGTATCCGCTGGTCCCGGCCCCGGGCCAGCGCCGGTCGACCTGCTGCGCCGGCTCCGCGCCCGGGGCGCCGGCGACCCGGTCACCCACGTCGAGCGGGTGCCGGCCCGCGCCGGGGTGCCCGCGCCCTGGCCGTCGTGGGCACCGGAGGAACTGCGGGCGGCGTTCGCCGGACGCGGCGTGACCGCGCCGTGGCAGCACCAGGCCGACGCAGCCACCCTGGCGTACGAGGGTCAGCACGTGATCGTCGCCACCGGCACCGCGTCCGGCAAGTCACTGGCGTACCAACTCCCGGCGCTGGCCACCCTGCTCGCCGACCCTCGGGCCACCGTGCTCTACCTCGCGCCGACCAAGGCGCTCGCCGCCGACCAGCTACGGGCCGTCGCCGCACTGGAACTGGAAGGGGTACGCCCCGCCTGCTACGACGGGGACACGCCGCGCGCCGAGCGGGAGTGGATCCGCCGGCACTCCCGGTTCGTGCTGACCAACCCCGACATGCTGCACCACGGCATCCTGCCCGGTCATGCCCAGTGGTCCGGTTTCCTGCGCCGACTCGCGTACGTGGTGATCGACGAGTGCCACACCTACCGGGGGGTGTTCGGCTCGCACGTGGCGCACGTGCTGCGTCGGCTGCGCCGGCAGTGCGCCCGGTTCGGGGCCACCCCGGTCTTCGTCCTCGCCTCGGCGACCTCCGGCGACCCGGCGACCGCCGCCGGGCGGCTGACCGGACTGCCGGTGACGGCGGTCACCGAGGACGCGTCGCCGCGCGGCGGGGTGACCTTCGCGCTCTGGGAGCCGCCGCTACTGCCACCCGACAGCGGCTCCTCCTCTCCGGTGCCACCACAGGCGACAGGTGAACACGACGACCTCCACCAGGTCCGCCGGTCCGCGCTGCGCGAGACCGCGGACCTGCTCGCCGACACGGTCGCCGAGGGGGTACGCACCCTCGCGTTCGTCCGCTCCCGCAAGGGCGCCGAGGTGGTGGCGGCCAACGCGCGTCGAGCACTGGACGACGCGGTGCCGGGGCTCGGCGACCGGGTGGCCGCCTACCGGGGTGGCTACCTGCGCGAGGAGCGGCGCGAGCTGGAACGGGCCCTGCTGCACGGCGACCTGCTCGGCCTGGCCTCGACAAACGCGTTGGAGCTGGGCGTGGACCTGGTCGGGCTGGACGCGGTGCTGATCTGCGGCTACCCCGGCACCCGGGCGTCGCTGTGGCAGCAGGCGGGCCGCGCCGGGCGCTCCGGGCAGGAGGCCCTCGCCGTGCTGGTGGCCCGGGACGACCCACTGGACACCTACCTGGTGCACCACCCCGAGGCGATCTTCGGCGCCCCGGTGGAGGCGACAGTGCTCGACCCGGCCAACCCGTACGTGCTGGCGCCGCAACTCGCCTGCGCCGCGGTCGAGGCGCCGCTCACCCCCGCCGACCTGGTGCTCTTCGGTGACGGGGCGAAGGAGGCCGTCGACCAACTGGTGGCCGCCGGGGCGCTACGGCAGCGGCCCACCGGCTGGTACTGGCGGCACCGGGAGCGGCCCGAGGTGGATCTGCGCGGTGAGGGCGGCGCCCCGGTGTGCGTGGTGGAGTCGTCGACCGGCCGGCTGCTCGGGACCGTCGACGGCGGGTCCTCGCACTTCCTGCTGCACTCCGGCGCGGTCTATCTGCACCAGGGCGTCTCGTACGTGGTCGACGACCTCGACCTCGCCGACGGTTGCGCGCTCGTGCACGCCGAGGAGCCGGACTGGTCCACCCACGCCCGCGACGTCACCGACGTGTCCGTGGTGTCGGTGCGCTCGTACGTGGACGCCGGGCCGGTCGGCATGTTCCTCGGCGAGGTGGACGTGACCAGTCAGGTCGTGTCGTACCAGCGCCGGCGGATCGCCACCGGCGAGGTGATCGACACCCGACCACTCGACCTGCCCACCCGGGAGCTGCGCACGGTGGCGGTCTGGTTCACCCTGTCGCCGCAGTCGCTGACCCTCGCCGGGGTCCAGCCGGCCGACGTGCCAGGTGCGCTGCACGCCGCCGAACACGCCGCGATCGGCCTGCTGCCGCTGATGGCCACCTGCGACAGGTGGGACATCGGCGGGCTCTCCACCGCCGTGCACCCGGACACCGAGGCGCCGACCGTCTTCGTCTACGACGGGCACCCGGGTGGCGCGGGGTTCGCCGAGCGGGCGTACGGCACGGCGTCGGCGTGGCTGCGGGCCACCCGGGACGCGATCGCCGAGTGCGGTTGCGAGACCGGGTGCCCGTCCTGCGTGCAGTCGCCGAAGTGCGGCAACGGCAACAATCCGCTCTCCAAGCCGGACGCGATCCGGGTGCTCGACGTGGTGTTGGCGAACCTGCCCGAATGAGCGACTTGCATGAATCGGCCTGACGCTGGGCACAATGTGTGGGAGCGCTTCCATCGATCTCTCTGTTGCTGATCGCCCCCCGTGCCCGAGGAGAAGCCGTGGCCGACACCATCGCCGAGACCGTCGACCTGCTCTATACCATCGACCAGGATCAACTCACCCTCGACCAGCAGATCGCGCTCGGGTCCGCGCTGGCCAACCTGGCTCAGGCCGAACGCCTGGACCAGATCAACGAACGCCTGCGCGTCATCCACCAGGTCCTCAACACCTGGGCGGTGCGCGCCGCGACCACCACCGACGGGCGCTGACCCACCCCTTTCACCGCACGGGCACCGGGATGCTGGGGTAGTCGTTCGACGACCCACGACGGCTACCCAGCATTCTGCGATCGTCGATGGCAAGGAGCGCGACAGTTGTCGGGCTGTGCGAGACTCCGGCGGACCAACCCCCTGAGGAGCTCAGATGCAGTACGACAATTTGCAGGGCCAGCACCAGTTCCATGTCCGTCAGCGGCTGCGCATGATGGTCAACCAGTACGAGGTCCGTTCGGTCTCCCCGGACGGCACCGAGGGTGAGCTGATCGCGTTCGCGCAGCAGAAGCGGCTCGCCTTCAAGGAGCAGGTGACGATCTACACGGACGACTCGAAGCAGCAGCCCCTGCTCGGTTTCAAGGCTCGCCAGCGCATCGACCTCGGCGCCACGTACGACGTGACCGACGCCGCCGGGACCGCGATCGGCCTGTTCCGCAAGGACTTCGCCCAGTCGCTGCTCAGGTCGACGTGGCACGTCGAGCAGGCCGGCCTGCCGCAGGTGACGGGCCAGGAGCGCAGCCTGCCCGTGGCACTGCTACGCCGGTTCGTCGACTCCCTGTCGTGGCTGCCGTACCACTTCGACTTCACCGCCGGCGGCCAGCCGGTCTTCACCGTGGTCAAGAAGTGGGGCCTGCGCGACAAGTACGTCGTCGAGGTGCAGCACCCGCAGATCGACCGCCGCCTGGTCATCGCCATGGCCGTCGCCCTCGACGCGCTCCAGGCTCGCTGACACCCTCGACTTACCCGCTGCTCGGCCGCTGACCGGGACACGGCTCTGCGCCCTGGTCCCGGCCAGCAGGCCGCTGTCGATCAACCGCGCACCGGGCCGGCGCGGGCCGTTGACGTGGCGACCCGGCTCAGTCCGGGGAGTGGCGTGAACGCCACCTCGACGGTCACCAGCACGTCGAGCCCGTCAAGGCGACAGCCGACCATCCGACCCGCGTTGCGGCCGGCGATGTCGCCCGCGAACTGGCAGGCCATCGCCTCGCCGTCGAGTGGGCGGGTGGCTCCCGCCAGCGCGCCGAGATCGGCTGCCACCGCCGCCCGCTGACCCGCCAGCTGAGCCGCGGCGACGGCGGCACCGAAGGTGCCGACCAACAGGAAGACCAGTCCGATCGCCAACACCAGGACGGTCGCACCACCGCGCTGCGCGTCCGGCGGGCCGTCCTCGAGTCGCTCGGAGTCCGGGCCGGGAGTCCGTCGCACCATCAACTCCTCTCGGCAGCGCCGGGCTCCACGGCGGCGACCACGGTGGCGACCACGGTGATCCGAGGGAGCCGGCCGCCCAGCGCCCGGACGGGCGCGCGTACCGTCGCCCACACCCGGTCGCCGTCGACGGACACCGACACCTCCGCCCCTGGCGGTGCGGCACGCTCACCTTCGGCGCTGCCGTCCGCGCCGCGGGCGGCGGCCAGCGCCGCTTCCCGGGCCGCGTGCAGGCAGCCGGCCTGGGCGCTTACGGCATTGACGGCGGCGAGGCCGACCAGCAGGAACAGGAGCAGCGCCGGCAGGCCAGCCGCCAGTTCGGCGGTGAACGACCCTCGATCCCCGTCGGCGGCCCGCTCGACAGCGCGGACTCTCCGCCGGTCGAGCGCCCGCTCGGGATTGCCCGGCCTCCGATCGCGGCCAGCCTGCCGGCGCCCGATCACTTCAGCGCCCGGTCGATGACGGCGGTCAGCGCCGACTGGACGTTGCCGGACGTCAGCACCTTCAACAGGATCCCGGCGAAGGCGACCGCGGCGAGCGTGCCGACCGCGTACTCGGCCGTGTTCATTCCGGCGTCGCCGCGCAGCCGGGCGATGAGTTTGCGCATTGCTGTTTCCCTTCTCGATGGGTCAGAGCACGTCGCCGAGAACGGCGACGATCACCGGCACCAGGCCGGCGAGAATGAACGCCGGCAGGAAGCAGAGCCCCAGCGGCAGGACGATGAGCACGCCCGCCCGACGGGCTGACGCCTCGGCGGCGCTCGCCCGGTCGGCACGAAGGTCGTCGGCGAGTCGGGTCAGTGCGCCGGCCAGGGCCGCGCCGCTGTTGGCCGAGCGCAACGCCGCTGCGGTCAACCGCTCCGCGCCGGGCACTCCGTTCAGCGCGGACCACGCCTCCGCCGGGCCACCACCGAGCAGCAACGTGCGGCCGGCCCGGGCCAGGCGCGCCGCGAGCGGTCCGTCCAGAGCCTCGGCGACGGCCAGCACCGAGCGATCCACCGGAGCGCCCGCCCGCATCGCGGCTGCCAGCAGGTCCACCGCGAGCGGTAGGTCAGCGGCCTCCTGAAGCCGCCGCGTGCGCACACCCGGTGACTCGATCCGCCGCAGCAGAAAATCCAACAGCCACGCGGTCGGGACCGCACCGAGCAGTCCCAGCCAGCCCTCGGCGACCACGGCGACGGCCAGCCCACCCAGCGCCGCGGCGAGGCGGATCGCGTCCGGCCGCAGCCCACCGCTTCGACTGCGACGGCTTGTCAGACTTCGCGACATCATCCGGCCCGCCCCGGCGTCGCACCCAGCCGTTCCGTCCAGAGGAGGCCCACGACCTGCAGGGCGACCGCGACGACCGCACAGACCCCGCCGACACTGCTGTGCAGCAGCACCGCCACCGGGTCGACGCCGATCCCGTACCCGAGCAGAATCCCACCCACCGGCAACGCGGCCAACAACCAGGCCGTGGCCCGGGCACCGGCCGCCTGGGCCGCCGCGGCAGCCAGCCCTCGGTCGGTCGCCCGAGCGTCGGCCTCGATCCGCTCGACGAGGTCCGCCAGCGGCGCGCCGGTCCGGTCGGCCAGCCGCACCGCAGCCGCCGTCAACTGACGCAGCCGGTCGGACCCGTCCCACCCATCGGTGGCGGCCTCGATCGCCTGCTGCACGGGCAGACCGGCCCGGAGGTCCGCCGCGAGGCCACACAGTTGGTCCAGCCCACGTCGCCGCCGTCGCTCGGCGCCCCGGTTCACTCGCCAGCGCAGCATCGCCCGCCCGGTCAGCGCGGCGTATCCGCCCAACGCGACCGCTGCGACCGGGCCGCCGACCACCGCACCGACACCACCAGCCAGCAGCCCGATCAGCGGAAGCATCCGCCTGGACGACCGCCGAACCCGTCCCCGCGCCGCCACGGTCGGGACATCGGCCGACCCGACGAACCGGTCGGCCCGGCGGACGACACCCCCGCGTCCCTCGGCCGTCGCCGGGCTGGACCCGCCGGGCGGGACGTCCGCCATGTCGCCGCACCCAGCGGTCGTCACCGCGGCCGAAGCGCCGTCCGTCCGGTGCGCCCCCACATCGCCGCCGCCGATCGTCATCTCGGCCACGGATGTGCCACCCCGCCCTTCGGCGTCCGGAATCCTGGCCTCGTGCCCAGCGGCGCCGGCCGGACGTCGGGGGTCCCGACGGGTTGGGGGACGTGTCGGGCCTACGGGACGGGCGCTCCCCAACGACCCGCCCGTCGCCCCGGGCCGGACCGCGCTGCCGGTGACGTCCAGGCTGGGCCAGCCGAGCGCGGTAGGCCTCCCGCTCCGATTCGCACTGGTCCGTGGCCGGCACGGAACGCTGACCGGGCCACCCGGGGTCAGCGGGTCGCCCGGCCCGTCGACCGGGCCGTCCGGCGTGCGGCCGAGTTACCGGATCCACTCCACGAGCGCGTCGTTGGGATCGGTGCCGCCGCCTCGCCGTCCCGTCGCCAACACCCGACGTCGGCGGGCCCGGATGCTGTGCACGGGCCATGCCACCAGGACCGCGGCGACCAGCAGCAACGTCGCCGCCAGCATCGTCGCGCCGGTCATGCCGGTCATGCCGGGCCTGCCGAACCAGGCCACGGCTCGCTGAGGATCGGCGGCACCGCCACCCCGCGCTCGCGGAGCAGCGCCCCCAGCGCGCGGGCAGCCAACCCGAGACCACTGCCGCGTACCCAGGCAGGCACCACGGTCACCAACCGTTCCGGTCCGTCGGGCAGGAGCAGGCAGATCGACTCCAGAACGCGTCCCTGATCACCGCGCCGCACCTGGAACAGCACCTGCAACGCGGCGGCCACCTGGGCGTGCAGCGCGGCGCGCGGCAGCCCACCCAGCATGCCCAGCGCCTCCAGCCGGGCGGGTACGTCGGACGGGGAGTTGGCGTGCAAGGTGCCAGCTCCCCCGTCGTGGCCGGTGTTGAGCGCCGCCAGCAGGTCGACCACCTCACCGCCCCGGCACTCCCCGACCACCAGGCGGTCTGGACGCATCCGCAACGCCTGCCGGACCAGGTCCCCGAGGCTGACCGTGCCCGAGCCCTCCACATTGGCCGTGCGCGCCTGGAGCCCGATCACGTGCGGGTGCCCTGGACGCAGCTCGGCGGCGTCTTCCACAAGCACGATCCGCTCGGTGGCTGGCACCATCCCCAACAGCGTGTTGAGCAGGGTCGTCTTGCCCGACCCGGTTCCACCGCTGACCAGGTACGCCAGGCGGGCAGCCACGACGGCGGCGAGCAGCGGCGCCACCGGTCGTGGGACGGTCCCGTGGCGGACCAGTTCGTCGAGACTGAACGGCCGGTGCCGGAAGGTCCGCAGGGACAGGTAGGGGCCCTCGGTCGCCACCGGCGGCAGCACGGCGTGCAGCCGGGTGCCGTCGGGGAGCCGGGCGTCCGCGTACGGGGAGCCGTCATCGAGCCGACGGCCGGCGCTCGCGATCAGGCGCTGCGCCAACCGGCGGACGTCCTCGATCGAGCCGAACGGGACCGCGACCTGCTGCAACCCCGAACCACGATCGACCCAGACCCGGGTCCCGTTGACGAGGACGTCGGTGACCTCCGGGTCGGCGAGCAGTGGAGCCAACGGCCCGGCACCCACGAGATCGTCGTGCACCCGGTCGGCTATCCGCAGCACGGCGTTGTCGCCGAGCACCGCAGCGGTTGGCTCGGCCCGTACGGCGGAGACGATCGCCGCCGCTGTGACCGGGGTGGTGGCGGCAGCGATCCGTTGCCGCACCCGGGCGGCTAGGGTGCCGTCCTGCGACCGGCCGGTCATGCCGCACCCGTCGCCGGGACACCGGTGAGGTCGGTGACGATCCGCTGGCAGAGTGCGGCCAGCGGGCCCTTCCCCGCAGCGGCCGGCGCCTCGCCTCGTTCCAGTCCGCGGCACAGCCCTGGCTCGGGGCGCAGCGCGCCAGCCAACGGCAGGCCCAGAGCCCGTGCCACCTCGGTGGCACGTAGTCGGCCCGGAGCGGGGCCGCGCACCACCACCGAGAGCGCGGCGCAGTGCGGGGCAGCGATGGCCACCACCCGAGCGGCCGCGGCGGTGGCACGCAACTCGGCGGGGACGACGACGAACGCTTGGTCCGCCGCCTGCAACGCCACCACCGCGGCGTCGTCCAACTGTCGGGGCACATCCGCCACCACGAAGTCCCGACCTCGCCGGGCGGCGTCGACGGTCGCGGCCATCGCCGCCGCCGGCAGCGCCAGCATCTCGCCGCGGTCCCAGGAGAGCACCACCAGGTCACCCCGGTTGGGCAGGGCCCGCACCAACGCCGGGGCGTCCACGCGCCCGTCGGCGCTGGTGAGCGACGGCCAGCGCAGCCCCTCCAACTGCTCCCAGCCCAGCACGAGGTCGAGGCCACCCCCGAGCGGGTCCGCGTCGACAAGCAGCGTGCGCAACCGGGCCCGAGCGGCAGTCACGGCGAGGCCACCAGCGAGCACGCTCGCCCCGGCGCCGCCCCGGCCGCCGAACACCGCGACGATCCGGGCGTCGACACCGTTCGGACGGTCCGGACCCTGTTCGGCGAACCGATCCACCAGCCACGGCTCGGCGGTGGGCAGCATGGCGACGTGCTCGGCCCCGATCAGCTCGGCGGTCTGCCAGCCGGGGTCGAGCTGACCGACCCGGCCGACCAGCACCAGCCGGGACCGCTGCGGCAACCGGGCACGCAGACACGACTGCGCCTGATCGGCGCCGAGCAACACCAACGGAGCGGGCTGCCAACGAGTACGGGCGGCGGCCGGGTCGCGGGCCAACTCCACCTCGGTCCCGCCAGCGGCGGCGAGCCGGAGCAGATCATCGAGCAGATCGTCGTCGCCGGTGACCACCAGCGGGAGCGGGCGGATCGGCGGAACCGAGGTACGGGATGGCATCGCGGCCTCCAGCGGTCGGGCTCTGGTATGTCGCCGACCCTGCTCGGAAACCGCACGGCAGGCCGCCCGACCGCGCCCACCTGTGGACAACCTCGGGGGGTGTGGACAACGCCCGCCGAGACAGTTGATCTGCTACGCGCGCGGCCTGTCCGCCACCGCACGACTTGCTCGAGACGGCAACGGGGCCGCTCCTTTCGGAAGCGGCCCCGCTGTCGACGGTCGGCCAAGCTGGTCGGTCCAGCCGACGTCGAGGATCATCTGGTACGGACGCTCCCGCACCGCCACGTCTTACGCGTAGGCGACGCCGTCATCCCGCCGAGGTAGTGATGATCGCCTCGACAGCACGGGAAACGGCATGTGGATCCACTTCCGCAGCTTCCACAGGCGACGCGGCCCGTCCGAGAGTCATATGTTCAGCGGACCGCCGTTACGCAGGACGTCATCCTTGATCGCGATGAGGTTCGCGGACACGTACGGGATGTTGTGCGCCTGGTGCCACTCACTCGGGAAATACGTGACCAGACGCGACGTCTGGAAACGGCATTTTATTTCAGGCACGAACCGAGAATAGTTGGCGTCCGTGAAATACCAGAACGAGTTCTCGTTGTAGAACGCAACGTGCGTCGGATCCTGGTAGGCACCTCGACCGTCGGTGCTGGGCGTCAGCGACAACAGCATCCCGTTCGGCGCGAGCAGTCGGTAAAGCTCGTTGAACAGTTTGATCTTGTCCGGGATGTGCTCCAGGAAGTCGGCGGCTCGAATGACTCCGACACTACTGTCCGGGAGGTCGACTCCCTTGGTTATGTCGCAGACCATGTCGACGCCCGACCCATCGTGGTAATCCAGGCCGAGATAGCCTTCCGGCTTGTTGTGTGCAGCACCGAGATCCAGCGCCAGGAGGCCCTGCCGCCGTGCCCAGGCCAACGCGTTCTGCTGAATGTTTCGATCGTAGATCTCCACCGTACGCTGCTGGATGCGGGCGTTGACATCCGGAATGCGCTGCGTGTTCTTGGCATGCATGCGCTGCAGGTACAGGCATTTCTGAATGTGCTGGAACTCGCTCACCTGGTACATCCGAGCCATGAGGTCGGCGTCGTCCGCGACGTCGAGAGACTCGTCGTATCCGCCGACCTTCTCGTAGATGTCCCGGCGGAAGGCCCGCACGTGGTTCGGTGCATACCAGATGTAGCTCACGTTGTGCGGTGTCGGGGGCAACGCCCGGCAGACCAACACCTCACGGCCGTCCACTTTCTCGTCGTAGTGCCGCCAGCCGAACGACGTCGCGAAACGGTCTTCACAGCGGCCGCCGTCCTCCTGGATCTGCGCGGTGTCGCTGTAGACGAATCCCACCTCCGGATTGCCGTCGAAGGCGTCCACGATCTGTTGCAGACAGTCGGTGCTGAGCAGGTCGTCGTCGTCGAGTTCGACAAGTATCTCCCCGACGGCCTCGGCGCAGGCGCGCCCCTTCACGGCACCAACGCCGTCCAGGTTGTCCTCGACAATGAGCCGGATCCGATCGTCGTGCCTCTCCGGCCGCCAACGAGACCCTTGATTGAGAATGACCACCCATTCCCAGTCGGTGAAAGTTTGCGCGACCAGCGAACGGAAACATTCGTCGATGAAACGAGTGCGGTTGCTTCCGGTAAAGACTGTCACCCGCGGGGCGTGCATTGAACCACTCACCTACCCGCCGGAGCCGAGGATCGAGTGGTCGGGGTCGGAGTCGGGCGGTACTTCGCCGGAACGGCAGAGGTGAGCCCCTTGTCCAGCCGGATCGCGGCCTTGAAGGCGTCCCGTGCCTTCGAGTCGTCGCCGGTTTGGGACAGCAGTATGCCCAGCCGGAGGTAGGCGGTTGACGACTTGTTGTCGATCGACACCACCTTGCGGTAGATGTCAATCGACGTCGTCGGGGCCTCACCTTCCAGTGCAATCGCCTTGTTGAACAGGGCGGGCTTGTAGTTGCCGTCGGCAGCCAACGCCTTGTCGTAGTTGGTAACCGCCTCGTCGGGCTGGTTGCGCGACTGAGCGATGAAGCCCAAGTTGAACCACGCGAACTTGTTGTCGGCCTCTGCCGCCAGCACCTTCTCGAAGGTGGTCTTCGCCGCGTCGAGGTTCCCGGCTTGCCCCTGCTCGACTCCGAGCTTCAGCAGGTCCGCCGGAGCGGTCCCGGCGTTGGTGTCGCCGTTCGCCTTGTCGCTGTCGCCGGAGCTGCTCGTCTGCGGCTTCTCAGCAGGTTCGTCACTGCATCCCGCGACTCCGGTCAGCAGGACCGCACCACAGGCAAGTGACCCGAATATCTGACGCGTGTTCATTGCTCCTCCGTGACGGTTGCGGGGCGGCCCGACTCGCTGTTCGGCCGGTTGGAATTGCCGCTGTTGGCCGACGTACGGCCCGATGTAGTGCCGGCAGGCGCGAACGCCACAGGGGTGCCGAGCGAAATGCAGGACACCCAGATATCCGCACCCCCACCGGTGAAGGTGAACTGATAGCCACTTGTGGAGAGTGGCTGGATCAGCACCGGGTTCACGCCCGCACCCGAGAGCTGGTATCCGGTTCCGACGGCGATGTCTCCGGCCTGGCAGCCGAAATTCACAGGAGTATCCGCAATCACGGTCAGCGGACCCTGAATGTAGGCAGCCTCGATTCCGTTGCCCGCCAATCCCTGCACGCCCTGGGCGCCAGTGGCGCCCTGCGGTCCTGGTACGCCCTGGGTACCCTGAGCGCCCACGTCGCCCTGGGCACCCTGGAAACCTTGGGCACCCTGAGCACCGGCCGCGCCCTGTGCGCCCGCCTCGCCCTGGGCGCCCTGAAATCCCTGGGCGCCGATGTCTCCCTGAGGTCCTTGTACGCCCGGCACGCCCTGCTCACCTGGAATGCCCTGAGGGCCGGCGTCGCCCTGAGCACCCTGAGCACCGGCATCGCCCTGAGCGCCCTGGAAACCTTGGGCACCCTGAACGCCGGCGTCGCCCTGCGCGCCCTGCGCACCAGTCGCACCCTGAGCGCCCTGAAAGCCTTGAACCCCCTGGAAGCCTTGACCACCCTGCGCGCCTTGCGCACCCTGGACGCCGGTCTCGCCCTGCGCGCCTTGAGCGCCCTGCGCCCCGCCATCGCCTTGTGCACCCTGAGCGCCCTGAGCACCCACGTTGCCTTGAGCACCCTGGACGCCAGCGTCGCCCTGCGCGCCCTGAACCCCCGCCTCACCCTGAACACCCTGCGTGCCCTGAACGCCTTGGGAGCCCTGAACCCCCGCAACGCCCTGCGCGCCCTGAAAACCTTGAACACCCTGAACGCCGACGTCGCCCTGAACGCCCTGAGCACCAGTCGCACCTTGAGCGCCTTGAACCCCCGCCTCGCCTTGAGCGCCAGCGTCACCCTGTGCGCCCTGAGCACCCGGGGCACCCTGAGCACCGACCTCGCCCTGCGCACCCTGAAAACCTTGAGCACCCTGAACGCCGGCCTCACCCTGGGCGCCCTGAACCCCCGCATCACCCTGCGCGCCCTGAGCACCCTGAACACCGGCCTCGCCTTGAGCGCCTACGTCGCCCTGGAAACCTTGAGCACCCTGTGTGCCGGCCGCGCCCTGAACGCCCTGGGCGCCCGTCACACCCTGAAAACCTTGAGCACCCTGAACACCGGCTTCGCCCGTCGCGCCCTGAGCGCCCGTCGCGCCCTGAGCGCCCGTCGCGCCCGTCGCGCCCTGAGCGCCTTGAACCCCGGCCTCGCCTTGAGCGCCTACGTCGCCTTGAAAACCTTGAGCACCCTGAGTGCCGGCCGCGCCCTGCGCACCCTGAGCACCAGTCGCACCCTGAGCGCCCTGGATGCCCTGGACACCGGCCTCGCCCTGCACGCCCTGAGCACCCGTCGCACCCTGAGCACCCACCTCGCCCTGCGCACCCTGAAAACCTTGGGCACCCTGAACACCGGCTTCGCCCTGGACGCCCTGAGCGCCGGTCGCGCCCTGAACCCCCGCCTCGCCTTGAGCGCCAGCGTCACCCTGCGCGCCCTGAGCACCCGCCGCGCCCTGAACCCCGGCCTCGCCTTGAGCGCCTACGTCGCCTTGAAAACCTTGAGCACCCTGAGTGCCGGCCGCGCCCTGCGCACCCTGAGCACCAGTCGCA
>NZ_JBFBJW010000001.1:1117848-1188547 GCF_040686315.1 Micromonospora sp. NPDC085948
CCAGCGTCACCCTGCGCGCCCTGAGCACCCGCCGCGCCCTGAACCCCGGCCTCGCCTTGAGCGCCTACGTCGCCTTGAAAACCTTGAGCACCCTGAACACCGACATCGCCCTGAGAACCAGTCGCGCCTTGTGCGCCTTGAGCACCAGCGTCACCCCGCGCGCCCTGGAAACCCTGAGCGCCCTGCACGCCGGCCTCACCCTGAACGCCCGACGCGCCCTGCGCACCTTGGGCGCCCTGAACCCCCGCCTCGCCTTGAGCGCCTGTGTCACCCTGCGAACCCTGGAAACCCTGCGCGCCCTGTACGCCGGCTGCGCCCTGAGCACCCAAAACACCCTGCGCACCCTGAGCGCCCTGAACTCCCGCCTCGCCCTGAGCACCCTGAGCGCCCTGGACCCCGGCCCCACCTTGCGCCCCTTGAGCGCCCGAGTCGCCCTGCGCACCTTGGAAACCTTGAGTTCCCTGCGTACCCGCACTGCCCCGCGCACCTGCGTCGCCCTGCGCTCCTTGAGCACCTGCGTTTCCCTGCGCTCCTTGAGCGCCCTGAACGCCCGCGTCGCCCTCCGCGCCTTGAGTACCTTGCGCACCCTGAACGCCGGCGTCACCTTGAGCGCCGGTATCGCCCCGAGAACCCTGGAAGCCTTGTGCGCCCGCGTCGCCCTGCGCACCCCGAACGCCCGCATCACCCTGCGCACCCTGAGCGCCCGCGTCACCCTGGGGGCCTTGAGCGCCGGTGTCGCCCTGGGGGCCTTGAGCGCCCTTGGCGCCGTGCGAGCCGTGCGGGTAGTCCGACTTGGGCTGCTTGCCCCTGTCGTTTCCACCCCACGGACCCTGCCAGCCCTGCGGGCCACAGTCAGTTGGCGCGTCCGGGTACTGGTCTGACGAATCAGGTCCGTCGCCGTCCTGGCGAACGCTCGACCAGGCCAACGGCCAGCTGCCGTACTGGCCGAGCGGACCGGGCGTACCGATCTGCATGCTCCGAGCAGAGGATGTCGCCTCCTCGGGTTGCGCTGCGGCTGCGGGTCCACCCGTCATCCCGACTACCAGCAGGGCAGAACTCAGCCCTGACGCGGCGCGGCCATGCTTCAGGACGCGCTGCAGCCGTCGGTCGTTGTTCATGACCCCTCCAGAGAGCCACTCCGGACACACCAGAGCTGCTTGGCAGTGACTTGCCGCCACGCCGCAGGCAAAGGCGACGCATCAGACCGATTCAGACCTTACGTACGATTTAGCCGCACATGACGGTTTTGTCGAAGGTGGATGTTCGTCATGATTCGGCGAACAGGCCGCGGGGGAACGTGATGCGCGTGGGCGATCGTCCGTCACCACTCCCGGCCGCCGACGACTGCTGACTCACCCTGGGCCGGGACGTCGACAGTCGACGCTCCCCCGGTGGAGGGACGGTGTTGGCCCCTGCTGGGGAGGAGTGGCGCCCCCGCCGGCGCGGACGATCGACCTATGACTGTCGATGAGGTGTCGCGTGGTCCCGGCGTGGAAGGGCTGGTACTCGACCGCTCGCGGCGTACGCGGATAACCCGAATGGTGATCGGCTATGGGGTGGTCGCCGCTGTGCTGCCGTACCTGCTGCTGAAGATCTTGTGGATCGGCGGGGTGATGGTCGGCGTGCCGGAGGGTTCGCCGGCGCGTGGCGCGGACTTCGTCGCACCGAACATCGTCACCACGGCGATGGATGTCGTGGCGATCCTCGTCGCGGTCGCGTTCACGCACCGCTGGGGACTGCGGCTGCCGGAGTGGCTGGTGCTGGCACCGGTCTGGGTCGGCACCGGGCTGCTGACCCCGGCCGTAATCGAGGTGGTCAACGGAGCGGCGGCCGGCGCGGTGACAGGTGGCCGGGAGGTGAGTCTTTCCGGAGGGCTCGTCGCCCCGTGGACCTATGTGGTCGTCTACACGTCGTTCGCGTTGCAGGGCGTGCTGCTGTCTGCCGCCTTCCTCGGGTACGCGCGGTCGCGCTGGTCGTACCTGTTCGACCGTCCGTCGGCAGCCGAAGTCGGCGCGACCCGCGGCCTGCAGGTGGTGCTCGCCCGCGCGGGTGGCGCGGCCGCTGCGGCGATCGCGGTCGCGCACCTGGTGATGGCGTTCGGCGCGGAGGGCGCATTCCTGGGTGCCTACCAGGAGGGGTGGGAGTACACGGCTCGCTCGGGCGAGGTGGTGAACGCACTGATGGCGGCGTCCGCCGCGGTTGGCGTTCTGCTCATGCTGCGCCAGCCGTACGGCGGCGGCCGCACGGCGGCGCGGGTGGGGCTGGCGCTCACCTGGGTCGGCACGGGCGCGATGTTCGGGTACGCGCTGCTCACCCTCCTGGCGGTGGCCCTCGGCGCGCCGGAGTCGGACAACGTCACCGCCCTGAACGGGCTCACCCAGTTGGGTGCGCTGCTCGCCGGGGCTGCCCTGGCGATCACCGCCGCCCTGCATCTGCTAGAACGTCGACCCGGCCACCAGCACCCCGCGCTCGCCGAGGGCACGCGATGACGGCGGCGAACCGGCCCGACCGGGTCCGGACCCGGACCGGTACGGCTACGCCGCCGTGATCGTCACCGGTGGACTCGCCGTGCTGACGCTCATCTGCGCGGCGACCGGGAAGGGCTACCCGTTCGGACCGAACGATCCGGTTGATGACATGTCGCTGATCCGGGCCGTTCCACCGGGAGTCGGTGCGGCACTACTGGCAGGCGTCCTGCTGGGCGCGATGCTGATCATGCTCGGGACGGCGGGGCGACGTACCGCGCGTCCAGCTGGTGCCGCTCGTGCCGCCGTGCTCGTGGCGGGGTACGCGGCGGTCGTCGTCATGCTGTTCGTGGTGCCCGACATTCGGCTCCTGGCCCTGGTCGCCTACGTGCCGATGCTCGTACTGGGGGCGCCGTTCGGTTGGCCGGACGTGGACTACCGCTCGATCGTGACCGCGGTGATCGCCTGGCAGGTCGTCAGTGTGTCCGTAGGACTGCTGGTGGCCATCCACCTGGTGCGCTGGCAGCGCGCCACTCGGGGCGCCTGCGTCGCGTGCGGTCGGGCGCACACCCGTACCGGATCGTCTTTCCATGCGGCCACCGTGGGTCGATGGGCGACCGGCGTCGCGGTCGCCGTGCCGTTGCTGTTCGCGGTTACCCGGTACGCGTGGATGGCCGGCGTTCCCCTCGGTATCAGTGACACGGCCATGCGGCAACTGCTGGAGACCGACGGACGCTGGCGTGGCGGTGCCCTGGCCACCTTCGCCGTGGTGGGGGCGGGGTTGACGCTGGGACTTGTGCAGCACTGGGGAGAGGTGTTCCCTCGTTGGGTCGTGCGGCTCGGCGGGAGGCGGGTGCCGGTGCGCCTGGCGGTGGTCCCGGCCATGGTGGTTGCCGCGCTGGTCATGTCGGCCGGGCTGGGTCTGGTCAGCAACACCGACATCTTCTTCGGCGAACTCGGGGCGCAACCGTGGTTGGTCGGCATCCACGTGCTGTGGCCGGTGTGGGCCGCGGCGCTCGGTGTCGCGGCCTACGCCTACCACCTTCGCCGCCGCGAACGATGTGTCACCTGCGGCGCCGGCGACCACGAGCGGCAGCCAGAGGATCGGGATCGCGCGTAACAGCGGTCATCGTTGTTCGGGACCGGGTCGGCCGTCCCCATCGACCTCGCGGGTTTGGGTATGTTCCGCAGGTGAACTCCGTGGGAATCCGCGACAGACCTGGGGTGACGTGACGTCGGCACCACGTTGGCCGGTGGTCGCACCCACGGTCGCGGTCGGTCTCTTGGCGCTCAACGGCGCGACGACGATCTACGACCCTGACGTTCGCGACCGTGCTGGCCGTGGCCGCCAGCATGGGCACCGATCGGGCCGCGCGCAGTCGAGTCCTCACGCTGGTGGGAGTGGGCGCGGCCGGGATCGTCGCGATCCACCTGGGCCTGCCACGGCCATTCGGCGTGTGGGACGGGCCAGTGGTGTCGGAACCCGTCCAGGTGACGCTGCGCGTGTTGGAACCCGAGGCACGTCTTCGGCGCTGGCCTGCTGTTGGTGCGGTCCAGCCCTCGCCTGGGCGGGACCGCGTTCGTCCGACCGTGACCCCAGAACGCCTGCGGCCGCTAGCCAACGCGCCGCGCCTCGTGGCCGGTTGTGACTCTCTACCTGGCCGGGAGCGCTCCCCACAAAGGAGACGACCCACGTCGGGGGGAATTGACCTGACGTAGTAGCGAGTGTGATCAAGTGCCGTACCGCGCAGCCAGAAGCACCGGTCAGGTCGCCTGAGCATGATCGAGAGTCGCCACGCGGTACGGCACTTGCTGACGATCTGCTGACTCTCGAATGACGCGCTGCGGGGGCCGAGGACGGCCGGAGGCCGCCGGCAGGGCAGTCCGCATGCGCACACCCACTCCCGACCCTGCTTTGCGAAGATCAATGACTGCTGTCGGCTGACGTCGGTCACTGCCGCTGACGTGCTCGCTGTACCGCCAGCCCTCGATCTCGGCCGCTTCGTCACTGGGGCTTGGCTGTACAGCCACCCTCTGATCCGTAGATACCCATAACCAGGTCCAGGCTATCCGACACCGTCCGCCTACTCCTGGGTCTCAAGCCCTCCGCAACGGATCAGCCCCGTCTCGTCCGTCCAGCCCGGTCCGGTGGCTCCCACGGGTAGCTCCCAGCTCGCCACCTACCGCCCGTAGAGTGCGCCGAGCAATCACCTTGGCGGACTATTCAGCGAAAGTGCAACCCGAGTCTTGCGCGGGGACAGCATGAATAAGGTTCTACTTCTCTTCCTCGGGCAATGGGAGTTGAGGGTCGGACATCTTCGAGCGTTCTTCATCGACAATTCTGAAGAACCCCCGTTGACTCCGGTCGACGGTGGAATCGCGCCACGCTACGTGAGCGTCGAGGTAATGGCGGCCGAGTTCACTGCTGGCCAAGTATGCGACACTCCTCCTAACCTGCTCCTCCGGCATCAACCCTGAGCTGTAGTTATAATTCCACCACCAAAACCACAGGTTTATGTAATACAGCTTCTTTTTTTCATGCCTGGTATCGAAATTCGAGGGCACGCAGTCAGCCAGGCTCGGGTCCTGTATGGCCATCGTCAGCAATTGCATGTGGTAGGTGCGATGATTCTCGCGCCGTTGCGCTCTCGCCTCAACCACTTGCATCCTCAGGGATAGTGCAATCGCAATCAGAGCCAATGCCGATATAATTGTCGCACTGAATCCATACGCTTGTCCGACATTGGCCAGTTGCACCCAGTCAAGTTTTGAGTCACTCACGTACCATGACACTATGGGCGGCGCAAAGAACAACACAAGGGTGAACACCAGGACAAATGCAAAGATATTTATAAGTATCGCTCGATGCTGGTTGCCTTGCACGGTCGTCCTCCAACTTTCACAGGCGGCGAGAGGGGCGTCGAAATCGCCGTACGACTACAGGTTGGCAGAAGGATGCAAATGCCCCCTAGCGCAGAAGGAAGCACGCCGTCGGCGGCCTGGCTTGCCCTCAAGTGGGACCGTCTCGTGGCCCGCGGATGGCCCGCGTAGCAACCGCTGAAGAGGGGTGTCCCGCAGCCGGTCAACCGCCCCCGTCCTGCCATTCCAATGCCCCTATTGGAGGTCAAGGGGCGAGGGCGGCGAAGTCGGCGCGTAGGGCGCTATAGACGTCGCGGACGATGTAGCGCTTGAGGCAGCGAAGGATTTCCTGCTTCCTGAGGCCTTCGGTGATGCGTGGGTGGAGGTAGGCGCGTGTGCGCTGGTCGTAGCGCATGCGGCAGAGCGCGATCGTGTGCAGGGCGTGGTTGGCCCTGCGGCCGCCTCCTCCGTGGAGGCGGTGGCGGTGCACCCGGAGCTGGCGGGGATTGGGTGCGACGCCGCAGAGGTGGGCGAGGGCTGCAACGGAATGCAGCCGGTCGGGTTGTCGCCGGCGGTGGCGAGCAACTGGGCGGCGACGTCAGGGCCGACACTGAATAAGGCCGAGGTGCGGGGCGCCGTTTTCCGGACGATGGATGCCACCTGCCGGTCGAGGGCGGTGATCTCCTCCGTGAGGGCCATCACCCGGCGGGCGACCCGCAGGGCGCGGATTGCCTCGACCGGCCCACCCCGTGCGTGCCTTCGCCGTGCCCGATGCGGTGCCAGCAAGGGCCGCCCGAGCGGCGGCGATCGCGTCAATCGCTGTTCGTCCTGGCGCTGGCGACCGGGCTGCGGCGGGCTGAGCTGCTGGGCCTGCGGTGGTCGGATGTCGAACTGTCGGGGAAGGCGCTGACGGCAATCCGGGCGCGGCTTCTCGCGGTCAACGCAACCCCTGCGATGGTCCGCGTGCCCCACAACCGGGCGGGTGAGGCTCGCGCGGGCACGATCAGCCGAGAGGCGTCCTCGGCCGGCTGCTCCCCGCCATTCCGGCCGAACATCGGGGCATCGTCTGCGCCGCCGCCGGGGAGGGGCTGCGGTGGGGTGAGTGCGCGGGCCTGCCGTGGGAGGCGGTCGACCTTGACAAAGGGCTGTTGCACGT
Organism: Micromonospora sp. NPDC085948; assembly: GCF_040686315.1. Taxonomy (NCBI): domain Bacteria; kingdom Bacillati; phylum Actinomycetota; class Actinomycetes; order Micromonosporales; family Micromonosporaceae; genus Micromonospora; species Micromonospora sp. NPDC085948. The sequence goes on from NZ_JBFBJW010000001.1 coordinate 1,124,329, forward strand.
CGCCCAGGTGGCCGTGGAGACCCACGGCGGGGTCGTGCGGCGGGCGTACCCGAAGAGTCGGGCTGGCGTGCGGGCGGTGCCCATGCCGCCGTTCCTTGTCGACGAGCTGCGCCAGCGGCGTGGCGCCGCCTCCCCGGACGGCCAGGCGCTGGTCTTCGCGGACCGGGCCGGAGGGGCGCAGCGGCGGTCGAACTTCCGTCGGCGGGTGTGGCTGCCGCCGTTGGTGCGGGCCGGGTTGCTTGGCCGGGTCACCGAGATGGCGCCGGGCCGATGGCAGGCGGCCTGGCCGGACGGGGACGGCCGGGAGCAGCGGGCGGAGTTTCCGACGGAAGCGGCGGCGGTGACGCACGCGGCAGCCTCGGCGGTCGGCGGGCTGCGCTTCCACGACCTTCGGCACTCGTACATCACCTGGCTGGTGACGGACGGCGTGCCGGTCAACGTCGTGCAGCGGGTGGTCGGCCACGAGAAGGCGTCGACGACGCTGGATCGGTACACGCACACGCCCGACGACCATGCCGACCGGGTCCGGCTGACCTTCGCTGACGATTCGCTGACTTTCCGCCCGTCGCCTCGACCGGCCGACCCGGGAGACACACCTTCACCTGGCCGGGAGCGCTCCCCACAAAGGGACGACCCCCGTCGGGGGGAGACGGGGGTCGTCGAAGGTTCGGCTCCGGGGGGGTCGAGCCGAACCACTCAGCGGCCACGGGGGGTGCAACCGCTGAGGGTCTTTGTCTGTTTCGGGGATGTGAAAGCTCGTCGTACGGACAAGTCTGCCTGAGCGGACCCGTCACGTCGAGTGGTGCCGACCCCACTCAGTGCGAAAATCTCCTTGCGGAGTGTGAGCGTGATCACGCAGAGCGGGATTTGTGGTGTCAGCCCGCAGGTCTGAGGGGTGGCTTGACCCCGGGCACCCGCCGACGATAGACCATCCGGCTAGACTTTCGCGCCGTGGGCCGAAGTGCCGCTTTCTTCGATCTGGACAAGACCGTCATCGCCAAGTCGAGCGCCCTGGCGTTCGGTCGGCCGTTCTACCGGGACGGGCTGATCACCCGGCGTGACGTGGTCAAGTCGGCGTACGCGCAGCTGATGTTCCGGCTGGGCGGCACCGACGAGCAGACCATGGCCCGAACACGGGACTACCTGGCTGCGCTCTGCAAGGGCTGGCAGGTGGAGCAGGTCCGCCAGATCGTCGCGGAGACGCTGCATGAGCTGATCAACCCCTACGTGTACGCCGAAGCCGCTGTCCTGATCGCGGAGCACCAGGCCGCCGGGCGGGACGTGGTGCTGGTGTCGGCGTCGGGCGAGGAGATGGTCCGGCCGATCGGCGAGCTGCTCGGGGTCACCGACGTGATCGCCACCCGGATGACGGTTCGGGACGGCCGGTACAGCGGCGAGGTCGAGTTCTACGCGGCCGGTCCGAGCAAGGTCGAGGCGGTCGGCGAGTTGGCCGCCGCCCGGGGTTACGACCTGGCCGACTCGTACGCCTACTCCGACTCGTACAGCGATCGTCCGCTGTTGGAGTGTGTCGGTCATCCGAGTGTGGTCAACCCGGACCGGCAGCTGCGCAGGCTGGCCGCGGAGAACGCGTGGCCGGTGCTGGAGTTCCGGCACCCGATCCCGCTGGGTCGCCGCCTGCGGGAACGGCCCGCCGTGCCGGTGGCTGCTGCGGCCCTGGGTGTCGGGGTGGGTGTGGCCATCGGTATCGCCTGGTACGGCCGGCATCGCCGGACCCGCGCCGCCGCGACCGCCTGACCGGTCCGGGCTTCGCCACCTGGCTCGGCCGACTGGTCAGCGATGCGATGATCGCACCGCCGCACCCGGCCCGGCCCCGAGGAGAGCCATGTCCGACACCAAACAGCGCCTCCTCGACGGCACCATCGCCGCCATCCGGGAGCACGGCATCGCCGGCGTCTCCGCCCGTACCATCGCCGCCGCCGCCGGGGTGAACCAGGCGCTCGTCTTCTACCACTTCGGCACGGTCGACGTCCTGCTCGCGGCGGCCTGCCGGACCAGCACGGCCGCGCGGGTCCAGCACTGGTCGGCACGGTTGGCCTCGGCCGGTTCGCTGCGCGAGCTGCTCGCCGTCGGGCGGGCGCTGCACGACGAGGAACGCCAGCTCGGCAACGTCACCTTCCTGGCCCAGATGCTGGCCGGGGCACAGGCGGACCAGCGGATGGCCGCGCCGACGGCTGCGGCGCTCCAGCTCTGGGTGGACGAGATCGAGGCGGTCCTGCGCAGGCTGCTCGCCGGGTCACCGTTCGTCGAGGTGGCCGACGTGCCCGGCCTGGCCCGCGCGGTGTCGGCCGCGTTCATCGGGCTGGAGCTCTACGAGGGGGTGGACCGGGCGGGCGCCGACCAGGCGTTGGCCGCGCTCGACCAGCTCGCGCTGCTGCTGGAGATCGTCGACGACCTCGGGCCGATCGCCCGCCGAGCGCTGCAAACCAAGGTCAACCGCGCGGTACGGCGGGAGTGACCGCCACTCAGGCGGCGGCGAGGATCTCGTCGCCGATGACGGTGAGCTGGTCGGCGCCGACCTCGACCGCCGCCAGGTAGTGGCGCAGCCACGAGCGCAGCCCGTCCGGGGTGCCGGTGGCGAAGGCGCCGGCCGAACCGACGTACTCGGGCTCCCGCTCGCGGTGACCGACGTCGACGGCGAGCAGCCCACGTGGGTCGAGGCCGCTGGCGAGCAGCACCAGTCGGGCGGCGCCCCGGGCCACCACGCCGGACGGCCCGGCGAACGGGCGCAGGTTCAGCAACTCGCCGTGGACCACGGCGGCGAGCACCAGCGGTGAGACGGTGCTGCCGCCGGCGACCAGCCCGGCCAGCCCGTCCAGCCGGGCGGCGACCACGGGGTCGGCCACCGGCCGGCCCAGCTCGGCCTCCGGCACGATGTCCCGGGCGGCGAGCACGTGCAGTTTCGCGAGAGCCTGCCGCGGGGCCTTCGGCCAGAGCTCACTCAGGCCGGGCAGTGCCCCGGCGACCCGCAGCGCCCCCTGGAGCACGGGATCGGTGACGGTGCCGGCGCGGACCGCCTCGCGTTCGTGCCCGGCCCCCTCCAGGGCGGCGCTGGCCACCGCCGAACGGAGGCTCACCTCGGCGGCGACCTGCCCGCCGTGCCGGCGCAGCGCGCGATGCCCGAGCGCCTGGTCGAACCGCTCGCGGGCACGCTCGACGGCGGCGGCGATGTCGGCGAGCGCGAGCAGGGGTGCGAGCGGGTCGGTGGTCACCCCGCCACGCTAGCGACCCGGGCCGGCCCGGCGGGGCGCACCCGGCCGTAGCGCGACCCGGACCACCCGCCGCCCCGGTGCCCCGGTCAGGACGACACCCGCCGCGGGCAAGGTCAACACGGGTTCGTTGAAGTCGGGGTGTCCGCCTGGCCTGGACACCGCGACGTCAAGAAACCGGTGTCGATCAAGTGCCTCGTGTGGCGACGGGCCGTCGGGCGCGCGGCGGGAGCCGCTCGGCGCGACCGGGGCGGGCAGCGGTCGCCGGCCGGAGGACCCGGGACTACCCTCGTGCCCAGCGAGACGCAGGTCACCCGAGGACGAAGGAGTCACGGCATGAGCGAGGCATTGGCAAATCTGCTGAACGAGACGCGCCAGTTCCCCCCGCCGGCCGAACTCGCCGCGCACGCCAACGTCACCATCGACGCGTACGCGGAGGCCGACACCGACCGCCTCGCCTTCTGGGCGAAGCAGGCCGACCGACTGGCCTGGTCGAAGAAGTGGGACGAGGTGCTCGACTGGTCGAACCCGCCGTTCGCGAAGTGGTTCGTCGGTGGGCAGCTCAACGTGGCGTACAACTGCCTGGACCGGCACGTCGAGGCGGGTCGGGGCGACAAGGTCGCCATCCACTGGGAGGGCGAGCCGGGCGACACCCGGACCCTCACGTACGCCGACCTGCACGAGCTGACCTGCCGGGCGGCGAACACGCTCACCGAGCTGGGTGTGACGGCCGGCGACCGGGTGGCGATCTACCTGCCGATGATCCCGGAGGCGGCGGTCGCGATGCTGGCCTGCGCCCGGATCGGCGCGGCACACAGTGTGGTCTTCGGCGGCTTCTCCGCCGACTCGCTGAGCAACCGGATCCAGGACGCCAGCGCCAAGGTGGTGATCACCGCGGACGGCGGCTACCGGCGGGGGAAGCCGTCGGCGCTGAAGCCGACCGTGGACGAGGCGGTGGCGAGCTGCCCGTCGGTGGAGCACGTGCTGGTGGTCCGCCGTACCGGCGAGGACGTGGCCTGGTCGGAGCGGGACCACTGGTGGCACGAGACGGTGGAGACCGCGTCGGCCGAGCACACCGCGCAGCCGTTCGACGCCGAGCACCCGCTGTTCATCCTCTACACCAGCGGCACCACGGCCCGCCCGAAGGGCATCCTGCACACCACCGGCGGCTACCTGACCCAGGCGTCGTACACGACGCACGCCGTCTTCGACCTCAAGCCGGAGACGGACGTCTACTGGTGCACCGCCGACATCGGTTGGGTCACCGGCCACTCATACATCGTGTACGGCCCGCTCTCGAACGGCGCCACGCAGGTGATGTACGAGGGCACCCCGGACACCCCGCACAAGGGCCGGTTCTGGGACATCGTGGAGAAGTACAAGGTCAGCATCCTCTACACCGCTCCGACGCTGATCCGCACGATGATGAAGTGGGGCGAGGACATCCCGGCCGGGCACGACCTGTCGTCGCTGCGGCTGCTCGGCAGCGTCGGCGAGCCGATCAACCCTGAGGCCTGGATGTGGTACAGGGAGTTCATCGGCGGCGGAGCGCTGCCCATCGTCGACACCTGGTGGCAGACCGAGACGGGCGCCATCATGATCTCCCCGTTGCCGGGGGTGACCGCGACCAAGCCGGGATCGGCGATGGCCCCGCTGCCGGGCATCGTGGCCGACGTGGTCGACGACCAGGGCCAGTCGGTGCCGAACGGTGGCGGCGGTTACCTGGTGCTGCGCGAGCCGTGGCCGTCGATGCTGCGCACCATCTGGGGTGACGACAACCGGTTCATCGAGACCTACTGGAGCCGGTTCGAGGGCATGTACTTCGCCGGTGACGGTGCCAAGAAGGATGACGACGGGCACATCTGGCTGCTCGGCCGGGTCGACGACGTGATGCTGGTGTCCGGGCACAACATCTCGACCACCGAGGTGGAGTCGGCACTGGTGTCGCACCCGTCGGTGGCCGAGGCGGCGGTGGTGGGCGCGACCGACCCGACCACCGGGCAGGCCATCGTCGCGTTCGCCATTCCGCGCGGCAGCACCGACATCGCCGGCGACGCCGGTGAGCAGCTCATCGCCGAGCTGCGCAACCACGTGTCGAAGACGCTCGGGCCGATCGCCAAGCCGCGGCAGATCATGCTGGTGGCGGAGCTGCCGAAGACCCGCTCCGGCAAGATCATGCGGCGGTTGCTGCGCGACGTCGCGGAGAACCGGTCGCTCGGTGACGTGACCACGTTGCAGGACTCCTCGGTCATGGAGTTGATCTCCTCGGGGATGAGCGGGGCCAAGTCCGACGAGGACTGACGACAGGCGTACACACCGGAGGGTGGCGGTCCGTGCGGACCGCCACCCTCCGTCGTTTCTTACGGGTACGACTCACACCGGCGCGCGACTGTCACATCGGTCGGTCGGCTGACCCGATAGCGGCTAAACGGCCACAGACGGTGGGCCACCTCTGTCCTTTCGGCCAGTTGTGACTTAGGTTCACGCAGGTTGGCAGAGTTCGACACTCGTCACATCGACGGTCGAGCAACCCCACGTCCTCCTCCCCATGCCCGAGAAACGGAGCGGCATGAACCACAAAACCCAGTCCGGGTCGCGGCGACGACTACTCGTCGCACTGCCCGCCATCGCCCTCGCGGCCACGTCACTGACCGTGACCGGCAGCGCGGCAGCCCAGTCGGCGTCCCCGACGCCCCGGGCGGTGATCGGCGCGGATGAGCACTACATCAACTACGCCGAGCCCGAGGTGCAGCCGGACACCACCGGCCGCGAGGTGAAGGGCAAGGGTGGCGTCTACACCCCTGCCATGCAGTCCGCGCGCGAGTTCGACCAGAAGCACGCTCGGGGCAACCCGGTGACCGCGCGGCAGCTGGCCAAGGACGAGGCCAAGTCGCTGAAGACCGGCCAGAACCCCCGCAAGTTCAAGAAGGCGCCGACCACGCAGACGGCGAAGCTGTTGACGCTGCTTGTCGAGTTCAACGACAAGGCCAACGACGACTTCACCGACGTGATGGTGCCGAAGACGGTGTTCGAGGACCGCACCTGCGTGCCCGGCACCGTGCAGAACGGCCCGAAGCACAACAAGATCCCGGACCCGTCGCGGCTGCCGCACGAGGACAACAACTCGATGTGGGTGCCGGACTTCTCGCCGTCGCACTACAACAAGATGCTCTACAGCAAGAAGGGCATCACCGAGCGGGTCCGCACGGACCTGCGGGGCCCGGACGGCAAGAAGGGCATCGACCTGTCCGGCCGCACCATGCACAACATGTACCTGGAGATGTCCAAGAACGCGTACACGGTGGACGGGCAGTCCAGCCCGTGGATCACCGTGCCGCACTCGGAGGGCTGGTACGCGGCCAACCGCTGCTTCCAGGACGAGACCGGCGCGTGGGTTCCCGGCCGTGAGCAGTCGATGAACGGCCACCCGGACAACCCGGCCGGCGCGGGCCGCCTGGCGACCGACGCGATCGACGCGCTCGTCGCGAAGGACCCGACCTTCCCGTGGGCCGACTACGACATCGAGGACCAGGCCGACCGCGACGGTGACGGCAACGTCTACGAGCCGGACGGCGTGATCGACCACCTCGTGCTGGTGCACGCCGGGCAGGGCAAGTCCCGCGGTGGCGGCGACCAGGGCGTGTACGCCGTGTGGGCGCACTCCTCCACGGTCGCCGGTGGTTACACCATCCCGGGCACCAACCTGAAGGCGTCGAACTACATCGTGCAGCCGGAGGACGCCGGCGTCGGCGTCTTCGCCCACGAGTTCGGCCACGACCTGGGCCTGCCGGACCTCTACGACACGTCCGGCAACGCCGACTCCGACGTGGACTTCTGGGACCTGATGGCCTCGGGCTCGCACTCGGGTGAGATCTTCCAGGCGCTGCCCACGCACATGGGCATCTGGGACAAGTGGGTGCTCGGCTGGGCCGACCCGCTGACCATCCGCCCCGGGTCGAACCCGCGTGAGGTGAAGCTCGGCCAGACCTCGCGTACGCCGATCGACTCCGAGGACGGCATCAAGGTCGACCTGCCGGACAAGGTGACGACGCTGGCCACCCCGCACAGCGGCACCAAGATGTGGCACAGCAACAACGACCAGGAGTGGGCCGACGTCAAGCTGAGCCGCTCGGTCGACGTGCCGGCGGCAGCCGACTCGAAGTTCTGGATGTGGAACAACTACATCATCGAGGAGGACTGGGACTACGGCTTCGTCGAGCTCTCCACCGACGGCGGTACGACCTGGACCGAGCAGAAGGTGTACGACGAGGCCGGCACGGCGGTCACCACGCCGGACGGCTACGCCGACCCGAACGGCCGGATGACCGACTTCGGCGGCAAGAAGTACGGCCTGACCGGCAGCACCGACGGCTGGCGGCACGACTACGTCGACCTGTCGGCGTACGCCGGGACGACCGTGCAGCTGCGACTGCGTCAGGCCACCGACGAGGCGTTCCAGGAGCGCAACTGGTTCGTCGACGACTTCTCGGTCACCGGCGGCGGCGCCACCACCTGGAGTGACGACGTCGAGGGCGGCGCCAACGGCTGGACGGCCACCGTCGGCACCTTCGTCGACACCACCGGCGGGGGCTGGAAGGTCTCCAGCGGCACCGAGGTCCACGCGCAGTTCTACCTCGCCGAGTGGCGCAACTTCGACGGCTTCGACAAGGGCCTGAAGTACGCGTACGACACGATCTACTCGCACGAGGCGTGGAAGGTCGACCGGATCTCGTACAACGCGCCGGGCATGCTCGTGTGGTACCGGGACAGCGCGCTCGGCGACGTCAACCACGTCACCGGGCAGATGACCGCGCTGCCCAGCTACGGCGCGAAGGGCGGGTTGCTCATCGTCGACTCGCACTTCGACCCGTACCGCCGTACCGGCGTGGCGGCCGAGAAGGACCCGTCGGTGACGGACAACCTGCCCAGCCGCCCGCAGTCGGCCAACGCGGCCTTCACGCTCCAGAAGACGTACCCCTTCACGGAGTGCCTGGAGGCGGCGGACGAGCCGTACAGCGAGTACTGCACCAAGTTCAAGGCGCAGGCGCCGGTGAAGTCCTTCACCGATGCCAAGACCTGGTACCCGGGCATCGAGATGCGTGACGGGGCCGCGTACGCCCGGGACAACGACGCGTCGGTTGTCGTTCCGTCGCGCAACAACGCGCCGTACACCACCCGGGTCACCCACCCGGACGGCAGCCCGGCGCCGGAGTTCTACGGCGTCACCCTGGGCGGCGGCGCGATCGTGCTGGGCACCGGCAACCCCGGTGACGCGGGCGTGAACTACGGCGTGTCGCTCACCATCAAGAAGGCCGCGAAGGACAACTCGTCCGCGACGATCTTCGTCACGCCGGCGAAGAAGTGACGATCTGCTGAGCGGTAACCGATAACAGCGGTGTGGTGGGGCCGGTGGCGGAGACGCCTCCGGCCCCACTGTCGTACATCGATCACATAGATCGAGATATGTTGTTGCGTGTCGGCACGATCAGCCCGCCGCAGGTCAATGTGGCTGGTGAAACGCTGGGGGTGTGACGGCGGAACGCATTCCCCACAAAATCTTGCAACAAATCGACGCGTTCGTCTTCCCAGGTGTCCCAGCAGTAACTATGTTCACCCTTGGTCCCACTCGTGGGATCGATCTCCCACCGGCCCGTACCCCCGTGGGGCCGGTTCCCTCACACCGGAGGTACCACGTGCGCAAAGTCGCAGTGGGTCTGCTCGGGCTCTCACTGACGGCGACAGGCCTGGCTTTCGGCCCGTCCGCCTCGGCGGCGCCTCAGCCCAAACTGCCGGTAGCAGCACCCGCCGCTGCCGAACCGCAGGCACTGAAGGATGAGCTCCCCGACACGCTCGAGGACAAGCGCCGTGCCCTGCGCGAGCAGGGTCTCAGCGACGTGCTGAGCGGTCGTAGCAAGCCGATCGAGCGCAACGGCAGCACGGTCGTCAAGGTCGGCGAGGTCGGCAAGGCGGCCACCACCACGGCCAACGCCCGCTCCGCCGCCACCGATCCGCCCACCCAGGATCAGTACGTCGAGCTTGAGCGTGAGCAGACCGACAAGATCTTCGTGATCCTTGCCGAGTTCGGTGACGAGCGGCACCCGTCCTACCCCGACAAGGACATCGAACCGGAGATCGCCGGACCGACGACGTTCGAGGGGCCGCTGCACAACAAGATTCCCGAGCCCAACCGGGCCGTGGACAACTCCACCATCTGGCAGCCGGACTTCAGCCCGGAGCACTTCCGCCAGATCTACTTCGGCACCAACCCGGGCGACGAGTCGCTCAAGCAGTACTACGAGGCGCAGTCCTCGGGTCGCTACAGCGTCGAGGGTGAGGTGACCGACTGGGTAAAGGTCCGGTACAACGAGGCCCGTTACGGTCGCTCCGACGACCCGATCCCGGACCCGCTGCCCGGCCAGCCGATCGACCCGCGGGACGACCGGGCCGTCTGCGCCGACAACGTCTGCTCGAACACCTGGAACCTGATCGCCGACGCCGCCAACCAGTGGGTCGTCGACCAGAAGGCCAAGGGCCGGACCGACGCGCAGATCGCCACCGAGATGAAGTCCTTCGACCAGTGGGACCGGTTCGACTTCGACCACGACGGCAACTTCAACGAGTCCGACGGCTACATCGACCACTTCCAGATCGTCCACTCCGGCGGCGACCAGGCCGACGGTGACCCGCAGCAGGGTGAGGACGCCATCTGGAGCCACCGCTGGTCGGCCTTCAACAGCTCGCCCGTCGGCCCGGCGAACAACCGGGCTGGTGGCACCCAGATCGGCAACACCGGCATCTGGATCCGCGACTACACGATCCAGCCGGAGAACGGCGGCCGCAGCGTCTTCTACCACGAGTACGGCCACGATCTGGGCCTGCCGGACGACTACGGACCCGCGGACAACAACAACGAGCACTGGACCCTGATGGCGCAGAGCCGGCTAGGTGCCAAGAACGACGCCGGCATCGGCGACCGGGGCGGCGACCTCGGTGCGTGGAACAAGTTCCAGCTCGGCTGGCTCGACTACGAGGTGGTCGTCGCAGGCCAGGACAAGAAGGTGGAGCTCGGTCCACAGGAGTACAACTCGAAGGAAGCACAGGCTGTCGTGGTGGTGCTGCCCAAGCGGGAGTACACCTTCAACTACGGCGCACCCGTCGAGGGCTCCAAGCAGTACTTCTCCGGTAATGACGACAACCTCGACAGCAGTATGACGAGGACGTTCGACCTCACCGGCAAGTCCTCCGCGGCACTGTCACTCAAGGGCAAGTACAGCATCGAATCCAACTACGACTACCTCTACTTCGAGGCGTCGACCGATGGCGGCCAGACCTGGATCGACCTGAACGGCACCGCCAACGGCCAGCCGATCGGCGTCGACGGCGCCGGCCGCCCGGCCCTCTCCGGCAGCAGCAACGGCACCTGGGTCGACATCAACATCCCGCTGACGGCGGTCGCCGGCAAGGCGGCGCAGGTTCGCCTGCACTACGTCACCGACGGTGGTGTCTCCGAGGGTGGTTTCTTCGGTGACGCGATCACCGTGACCGCCGACGGTCAGACCGTGTTCAGTGACGGCGCCGAGACCGACGCCGGCTGGGCCCTGGAGGACTTCCAGGTGGTCGGCGCGACCTACACCCGGCTGTTCGACAACTTCTACATCGCCGGCAACCGGTCGTACGTCTCGTACGACAAGTACCTGAAGACCGGCCCGTACTTCTTCGGCTACGCGAACACCCGCCCGGACTGGGTGGACCACTACGCGTACCAGGAGGGCCTGCTCATCTCGTACTGGAACACCCGCTGGTCGGACAACAACACCGCGCCGGCGTCCGAGTCCAACCCGGGTGGTCACCCCGGTGAGGGTCGCAACCTGTACATCGACGCGCACCCGGAGCCGATCTACAACCTGACCGGTGCTCCGTGGCGGGCCCGGATCCAGGTCTACGACGCGCCGTTCAGCCTCAAGAAGGCCGACTCGTTCACCCTGCGCCTCAACAGCCAGCCGCAGTACATCCGTGGTAAGGCTGCGCAGCCCCTGTTCGACGACACCAAGAAGTACTTCTACGAGGAGCTGCCGAACCACGGCGTCAAGCTCCCCGCGACCGGTGTCAAGATCAAGGTTCTGGAGCAGGACGGCACCTCGATGAAGATCCGGATCTTCTGACCGACGATCCCGCACCACCCAGCGGCGCCCGGGCAGCTCGTCTGCCCGGGCGCCGCCCTTTGTCCTCCCGGTAGGGGACAACCCGGGCTTCTCCCTGTTCAACGCGACCGCCGGGGCCGCCTGCGACAACCGGGTCCTAGGCTGTCTGCCATGACCGACCAGCGCGGCGGAGTCGTCGACGAGTCCTGTGTCCTCACCGAGGGGCCGTGGACGCACCGATTCGTCGGCGCCAACGGCACCCGGTTCCATGTGGTCGAGGCCGGCACCGGGCCGATGGTGCTCTTCCTGCACGGCTTCCCGGAGCACTGGTGGGCGTGGCACCAGATGCTGCCGGCGGTCGCCGACGCCGGCTTCCGGGCGGTCGCCGTCGACCTGCGCGGCTACGGCGCCAGCGACAAACCACCCCGGGGGTACGACGGTTACACCCTCGCGGCCGACATCGCCGGGTTGATCCGTGCGCTCGGTGAACGGTCGGCGACGATCGTCGGCAGCGGCGTCGGCGGCATGGTGGGCTGGACGGTGGCCTCCTTCCATCCGCCCCTGGTCCGCCGCCTCGTGGTGTTGGGGGCACCACATCCGCTGCGACTGCGCGCCGGCATCTTCGCCGACCCGCGCGGGCAGTTCGCCGCCTCCACACCCGCGCTGAAGTTTCAGCTACCCCGCTACGAGCACGTACTGACCCGGGACGGCGCGGCGGCCATCGCGGAGATCCTGCGTCGCTGGGGTGGGTCACGTTGGGTCGCCGGGCCGGACTTCGAGGCGTACGCCGAGCGGTGCCGGGAGGCGATGTGCATCCCGCAGGCCGCGTTCTGCGCGCTCGAGGGTTACCGCTGGGCGTTCCGCTCGCTGCTGCGGCTGCACGGCTACCGGTTCGTCCGCCTCATGCAGAAGCCGCTGGCCACCCCGACCCTGCAACTGCACGGCGCACTGGACACCGCCTCCCTGCCGCGTACCGCCCTGGGCTCCGGCCGCTACGTCGTCGCCCCCTACGAGTGGCGGCTGCTGGACGGGGTGGGGCACTTTCCGCACCTGGAGGCACCGGAGTTGGTGCTCGGCGAAATCCTGCGCTGGGCCAAGAGCTGACCGCTCAGACCCGCTGCTCCCGGAGGTCGGTGACCTCGGAGGCCGGCGCCCAACCCTGGTAGACGCCGAAGTCGAAGACCTCCAGCCGCATCGCCTCGGCCACCGGCCAGCGGCCACCCGTGTATTCGACCCGCAACCAGGCGTCGTGCTCGCCAAGCACGATGAATGGCTGCCCCTGCCAGGTGCAGGTGGTCCGGACGTACGCCAGGTCCTCGACCTCGCTTGCCGGCAGCACCCGGACGTACCGGCCGGCGCGGACCTCCTCGAAGCCCTCGCCCGGCTCTCGTTGGTAGAGGCGGATGCTGTCGCCATCGGGGCTGGCCTGGTATTCCCGGCCCTGCCACCGGGCCACGTAACCGTCGCGCATCACGCCTCACCGACCCGTCGCCAGACCACCGTGTCGGTGTCCAGTTCGGCGATCACCCGCTCGGTGCTGTCCGCGCCGATCCGCCAGAGCTGTGCGCCGTGCGGAAGGCGCGCGCTGTCCACCTTGAACTCGGCCACCACGTCGCTGCTCTCCCCCGGGGCGAAGCCGTTGCCCCGGAAGGGGGGACGCTCGATGACCCACCCCTCCATGGCCCGCATCGCCGGCTCGTTCTGACCGCCGTAGGGGATCCGGTAGAGGCTCGGCCGGTGCGCCGGCCAGCGCAGCACGTAGATCTCCTCGGCGTCCCGGGCGAACGGCGAACCGGGGTAGCTGAGGCCGAGCGCGTCGTGCACCTGCGCGGGCGTGGTCAGGTGGGCCAGCTCACCGGCCCGGTGCACGAAGCCGGAGACCCGGTCGTACCCGCGATCCAGGTAGTAGGCGAGTTGGCTGGGCGCGACCGCCTTCTGCATGACCGTCGGTCGGGTCGGGTCGACCGCCGTGGGGGCGTACCGGGGGCGGGCGGTGGGCTCCGCCACGGCCGGCGCTTCCTCCGGGTCCACCTCCAGGTCGTCGCCGAGCCCCACCTCGGCGGCCCAGTTGGCCAACGCGACGATCTGCTCACCGGGCAGCTTGGCACCGACCGGCGTGCCCGGGTTCACCGCGAACGACCAGTCCTCGTCGGGCCACCGCCGGATCAGTTGGGCGAACTTCACGCGGACGGTGACCACGTCGCCCTCGACGTGGTCGGCGAGGCGTTCCGGTGACGTGTAGACCACCACGTACGTCTCACCGTCGAGCTGCGCCGTCCGCCAGACGAAGCCCGAATCACCGGGACGGCTGCCCGGCAGCGAATCCGGGGCGGCCGGTAGCAGCACCCGGGCCAGCAGCAGGGTGGACAGGAACGTGTCGGTGCTGCCGGCACCTGCGGCACCGAGGAGGTCCTCCTCGACGGTGTTGGCCGGCTCGAACTCGACCGGGGCCGGCTCGTCGACGGGCGGCGGCTGTCCGGCGGCGTCCACGGTCGCGTGCTCGCCGCCGACCCGATCCGCGCCGGTCACGCCGACCGACGAGCCGTCGACGTCGGTGCGATCGCCACCGACCGCGACGCCGCCGCGGTCGTCGGTGTGCCCACTGCCGACGCCGCCGAGGTCGTCCGGGGTGTGGCCCCCGTCCGACGGGCCGCTGGAGGGCGGCGCCGATGGACTCGGACCGGGGTCGAACGACGCGGGACCGGACGGGCTGGGGCTGAAGGACGACGGCCGGAACAGGTCCGGACCGGAGGGCGCCGGCACGTACGGCGGCGGGGCGGCCTGGGCCGGGCGGGACGGCCGGGCCGCGTCGAACAGACCGCTGGTCTCGACCGGCTCGGTGAGGTCGCGGGACTCGATGATGGTGCCCTCGATGACGATGGGCGTGAAGCCGCGGCGCGGCGCGGGCGGGCTGGAGACCGGTTCCGCGACGGACGCCGACAACTCCTCCACCGGCCCGAATCGGCTCGGCCGGTCGTGCGGGATCGCCTGGGTCTCGTCCGCCGACGGGCTGGGCCGCTCCGACACCCGGCTCAGCGGCTGCTCACCTGTCATCCGGAAGGCGCGGGTCGGCTCCTCGGCCATCGGGGCTGGTCGGCGCGGTGGCAGGGGCTGGGTGATCTCCTCGCCGGGCGCGGGTGCGCGTACCCCTCGGAACGCGCCGAGGTCGCCGGCCGGCGGTCGCAGCGGCCTGGTGGCGTCCGGGTCCGCCATCGGGAAGGCCCGGGTAGCGGCCTCCTCGGCCGGCGCATCGGCCGGACGGCGACGGGGGAAGGGTTGGCTGCCGCGCCCGAAGCGGGTCGGCGGGGCCGCCCGGTCAGCGGAGCGCCCCCCGCCCAGCGGCGGGTCGGACGCCCGCTCCCGGGCGGTGGTGGGTTCGAAGAAGGAGCGCCGCGCGGGCTGGGGGCCGCCGTTGCCGTTGGCCGCTGCCGGGCCGTCGGCGTCGCTGGGCCGGTTCGCTGCCGGCCAGCCCACGCCCGGCCCGGGGGCGTCGGCCGGACCGGACCCGGAACGATCGGCGGGCTTCAACGGCGTGAACCGGGATGGCCGACCGCTGCGGGGCAGCGCGCCGATGCCCGGCGCTCCGGGTTGGGGCGGATCGCTCGGGTGTCGCTGACCGGCGGCGGGCAGATCCTCCTCGTAGGGTCGGCGCGACGGCGCGACGGGGCCGGGCGTCCGCGACGTCGGGCCGGGCACCGGCGGGGCGCCGGCGGCCCGGGACGCCGGACCCCACGCGGCCCTCCGAGGCGGAACCGGAGCCGGCGGCACCGGGGCAGGGGGGACCGGGGCAGGGGGGACCGGAGCAGCGGGAACCGGGGCAGGCGGGACCAGAGCAGGCGGGACCGGAGTGGGGCCGGACGGTGTCGCAGCCGTCGTGGGAGGCGATCCAGCAGCCGGCGCGGTGTCCCGACCGGGCGTGCCGGTGCGGGTACGGGCCAGGGTCTCCGCCCGCTCCAACCGGGCGCGGGCACCCATGGCACGGCCGGGTAGGCGCACGTCGCCCCGGGAGAGCTGCGACACGAACCACGCCGGCAGGTAGCCCTCGACCGGCAGACCCGGGTTGACCGCGAGCCACCACTCCTGGTTGGGCCAGCCGACCGCGAGGTCGGCGAAGGGAACGCGTCGGTTGGTGCCGGGGTGCTCACCGAGGCAGACCCGCAGGGCGGCGGCGGATGTGAAGGCCAGCACGTGCGTCCGGCCACCGGTGGTCCAGGTGCCCCACCCGGGCGGGGCCTGGCCGGGCTGCGCCGGCGCGGAGACCGGCAGCAACAGGTCGGTGCGGGACAGGAGTCGGAAGTAGAGCTCCTGATCGTTGGCGCTCAGCGCGTCGCGCATCGCCACCTCGGCCTCCGTGGCCGGCTCCCATGCGGTCACGGCCACCTCCCCTTCCGAGAACAGGCCACAGGTATCGCGTACAACCTACAAGGTGGTACCAAGATCACAATGGCTGGCCGTCGGCGGCCCGCCGGGGCGCGGGCGAGCCGATAACATCCCGTTCCGGAGCCGACACGATACGGAGGCTGTCGATGTCCCGATCGATCACGCGCCCGGTCCTCGCAGGTCTGGCCGTCAGCGTGCTGACCGTACCGGTCCTCCCGACCGTCGCCGCCACCGCCAGGCTCCGGACGGCACCGGCGTGCGCGACCCCACTCGCCCCCGTCCAGCCGGTCACGGCCACACCGTGGCCACAGCAGCGGTACGACCCGACCCGGCTCGCGCCGCTGGCCACCGGCGCCGGGGTGACCGTCGCGGTGGTCGACTCGGGGGTGGACCGGGTGCACCCCCAACTGGCGGGGCGCGTGCTGGCCGGCACCGATCTGCTCGACCCCGGCGGTGACGGCAGTCGGGACTGCGCCGGGCACGGCACCGGTGTGGCGAGCATCATCGCGGCCGCGCCCCAGCCCGGAGTCGCCTTCCGCGGCCTGGCGCCGGATGCCCGGATCATGCCGGTGCGGGTGAGTGAGCAGCAGGTGGTGCAGGGGCGCGAGTCGGGGCGCACGGTCAGCGCCGACGAGTTCGCCCAGGCCATCCGGTGGGCCGTCGACCACGACGCCGACGTGGTGAACCTGTCGGTCGTGTTGTACGCGGACGACCCGGAAGTAAGTTCGGCCGTGCGGTACGCCGTCGACCGGGACGTGGTGCTGGTGGCCGCCGCCGGCAACCTGCACGACGGCGGGGATCCCCGACCGTTTCCTGCCGGCTACGACGGGGTGCTCGGCGTGGGGGCGATCGGCGCGGACGGTGGACGGGCGGCCTTTTCGCAGACCGGTTCGTACGTCGACCTGGTCGCGCCGGGCAGCGACGTGCTGACCGCCGCGCCCGGGTCGGGCCATCATCAGGTCGAGGGCACCAGCTACGCCGCGCCGTTCGTGGCCGCCACCGCCGCGTTGCTGCGCGAGTACCGGCCCGAGTTGACCGCAGCCCAGATCGCGGAACGGATCGTCGCCACCGCCGATCCGGCTCCCGACGCGGGCCACGGCGGCGGGTACGGTGCCGGCGTGCTGAACCCGTACCGGGCGGTCACCGAGACCAGCGGTGGCCGCGCGGCCGATCCTCGACCGGTGGCCGTGCTCGCCGACGACCGGGCCGACCCGGCACTGCTGGCCCGCCAGGCCCGCCGGGCGACCGCGCAGAGGCGCGCCCTGCTGGTCGCCGCGGTAGTCGGCACGGTGGCGGCCAGCGTGGCGCTGCTCGCTCTGGTGGTGCCCCACGGAGCCCGGCGACGCTGGCGCCCGGCCGACCCGGCCTGACCCCGACAGCCGACCGCCCGGACCGACGACCTCCGGCGGGCGGGTGGCTGACCGGGACACGGTCAGCGCTCCCGACCCACCGCGTTCACTGGAACAGCCCGGTGTTCTTCTTTTCGGTGTCCAGGTAGTCGGTGGCCGAGTCGTGCACCGCCACCTTGATGTCCCGCAACATCGCCTGGAGATCCTGCGAGGCGGACCGCCACCGTGCCTGCCGCTGCTCGTAGGCCTGACGGGCCTCACCCGTCCAACTCGCCACCAGCGGGGCGGCGTCTCGTTCGAGTTGACCGAGCTGCGAGTCGAGCGTGTTCAGCGCCTTTTGAATGTCCGCGCCGGCCTGCTGAAGCGCGGCGAAGTTGACGACCAGCACACCATGGTCCATCGGATTTCCCTCCCGAGCGGGATCAGAGCGGCAGCTGGATGCCGCCGCGATTGGTGCCGGCAACCCGGCTGGCCACCTCGTCGTCGGAGACGTCGTACTGCCGGCCGGCGGTGCGGATCGCCCCGGCGGTCTCCCGCAGCGCCCGGTGCAGCGCCACCTGGTCCTGGGACCACTGCTGTTTGACCTGCTCGAACGACCGGCCGCCAGCACCACGCCAGGCCTGCTGCAACACCTGCAGCTCGGCCAGCAGGCCGGTCAACATGGACTGCAACGACTGGTCGATCTGCTCGAACTTCGCGGCGGTCTGCTGCATCACCGCGGCTTCTGCCTGGGTCTGGGACACCCGGACGTCACCTCGTCTCCCTGATCGCGCCTTGGCCGTCGACGCGCCCGCCCTGTGAACGCGTCGTTCGCTTGGCCCGGTCGTCGAGCACTGAGACGCGGGTCAGCGATGACTTCGTGGCTGACGGTAGCGGCCTCGTTGCGGTTCTGCTACCCCTGACGTCTCCCCTGTGGACAACCACATGAGCCATCGGTCGCTTACGATGTGCCGCAGCCACGTCGCGGCGAGTGACGGGCCGTCGGAGGGCGGGCCGGTCGCCGGGACCCCGGTCCCACTGGTCGAGGAGGCACGGTGCCGGCGATCACCACCGGAGGGCCGCACCCGGCGACCCCGGTCGGGTCCGGGCCGAGTGCCAGCCCGCGAGCGATCGGGCCGGATGAGCCGGCCGGCACCGAGGTCAGCCTGCACCCCACCGGTCCGCACACCGCCCGCCGCCGGTCACCCCTGGACCGCCGGGCCTGGTCCGAGCGGCGGGCCGGCACCGGGGTACGGGCCGGTCAACTGGTCACCGCGCAGGTTGCGGCAGCGCTCGTCCTTACCGCCGTGGGCCGGCCCGCGCCGATCGTCGTCACTGCCGCACTGGTGGCCGCGCTGCTGCTGGCGGTCGCCGGGGTCCGGTTCCGGGGTCGGTGGCTCTTCGAGTGGCTGGGCACCGCGGTCGGGCACCTGACCCGCCGCCGGGCGCTCGCCGGCCCGACGGGGGCGGCCGAACTGCTCGACCTGGTCGCTCCCGGCACCGTCGTCCGCTCGACGGAGCTGACCGGCGGTCCGGCCGCCGTCCTGGTGGACACCGCGGGCCTGGTGGCGCTACTGGAGCTCGGCGACCCCGGTGACCTGCTCGGTGACGTGTCCCGGGTGATCCCCGCACCGGCCGCGTTGCTGCCCCCGGCCGGTCCGGACGTGCCCCCGCTGCGGGTCCAACTGCTGCTCGCCGGGTCGCCCGCGCCGGTGCCGGCCGTGGGTGGCACGGCCGGCACGTCGTACCGGCAGCTCACCGACGGGCGGCTCGCCGGGCGGGAGCGGGCGGTGGTGGCGATCCGGGTGCCGCGGGTGGACGGGTGGTCCGAGGACGACCTGCGCCGGGTGCTCGCCGGCACGGTACGTCGCGTCGTCCGCCGGCTCGGACCGCTGACCGCGCGGCCACTCGGCGTACCCGCGGCCCTGCGCGTCCTGGCCGAGCTGGCTCACCACGACGGCCATCCGGTACGGGAGTCCTGGCCGGCCCTGCGCACCGGCGCCCTGGTGCAGGCCACCTTCCGGCTGGTCCGGTGGCCGGAGTCGGGCGCTCCGGGTGGGCCGCGGCTGGTGCCCCGGATGCTCGCGCTGCCGGCGACCGCGACGACCGTGTCGATCACCGCGGGCCCGTCGCCGAGCACCGGTGCCGGCCCGGCGCCGACCGAGCTGACCGTACGGCTGACCGCCACGACGGCGACCGAGCTGACCGCCGCCACCGACGCGCTGCAACGGCTGGTGACCGACCTGGGCGGGGAACTGCGACGTCTCGACGGTGCACACCTGCCCGGGTTGGCCGCCACGCTGCCGCTGGCGCTGACCACACCCGGGGCGTGGCCACGCATCGCGATGGACGACTGGGAGCTGACCCTGGGCGACGCGGGCATGATGGTCGGCACGAATCGGCATGGCCGGGCCGTCACCGTGCGACTCTTCCGGCCGGAGAGCACCCGGGTGCTGCTGGTCGGCGGGGTGCGCGCGGCGCAGTTGGTGGCCCTGCGCGCACTGGCACTCGGGGCGCTGGTGGTGGTGCAGACCGCGCGGCCACGCACCTGGGAGCCGTTCGTCCGGGGGGTGGGCGCACCGGGCGGGACGATCCCGCTGCTCCCGCCCGGTCGACGGGTCGCCGACGGAGTGGGCACCGCCCTGCGTCCGTTGCTGCTGGTCGTCGACGCCGGGCCGGTGCCGGCGGAGGCCGAGCCGGATCCGCCGTGGCGGGCCACGCTTGTCGTACGGGACGAGTTGACCCCCGCCGACGTCGACGCGTTGAGCCGGGCCGACCTCGCGTTGCTGCAACCGCTTGACGACGGCGAGGCCGCGCTGGCCGGCGCCGCCCTGGGGCTGGGCGGCTCGGCCGAGTGGCTGACCCGGATCCGGGACGACATGGTCGCCGTGGTCAACCGGCGGGCGCTGCGCTGGGCGCTGCTCTCCCCCACGCCGATCGAGGCACAACTGATCGGTCGGCCGGGCCGCGGCTGACCCACCGGCATGGTCAACTGGCGGGTTACGCCGGTGCGAGGTCCGTGGCACGATCCCCGCCATGGGTTTTCTGAAAGGTCTGCTGATTCGGCTGGCCAGCACAGCGCTGGCATTCTGGCTGGCCACACTCCTCATTCCGGGCATCTCGTTGGAGTCGGACTCCGCCGTCGAGACGGTCATCGCGCTGCTCCTGGTAGCGGTGATCTTCGGCGTGGTCAACGCGGTCCTCCAGCCGGTCATCAAGACCGTCGGCTGTGGCTTCTACCTGTTGACCCTGGGTCTCATCGCGCTTGTGGTGAACGGGCTGCTGTTCCTGCTCACCAGTTGGATCGCCGACCAGGCGGGGCTGCCGTTCACGGTGGACGGTTTCTGGCCGGCCGCGGTGCTCGGTGCCCTGTTCGTGAGCATCGTGACCTGGATCCTCGGCGCCGTCCTCGACCGGGACTGACCGTCCACGGGCCGGCGTCGATCCGGCCCACCGAGGCTGTGACCACGACCGGCCAATGACCAGGATCTGGGAATTGGCCGGTCTGGCCGCCCATCGGGGCGGCTAGCGTCGATGCGTGTTCTCGTTGACTCGCACCGACGGTTACCTGCTCAGCACCGACCCCGACCGACTCGATCTGGCCCGCGTGCATCTCTGGTTGTCCACCGACGCGTACTGGGCGCTCGGTCGGGACCGGGAGACCACGGCACGGGCGTTCGCCGGCTCGCTGCCGTTCGGCGTCTACCGACCCGAGGACGGCCAGCAGGTGGCGGTGGCCCGGGTGGTCACCGACGGCGCCACCTTCGCGTGGCTCTGCGACGTGTACGTCGACCGCGCCGCCCGCGGCCGCGGGCTGGGCGGCTGGCTGGCCGGCGCGATCCGCGACCACCTGGACGATCTCGGCGTGCGCCGGATCCTGCTGATCACGAACGACGCGCACGGGGTGTACGCGCGGGCGGGTTTCACGCCGTTGGACGTGCCGGAGCGGTGGATGCAGCTCGACCGGCGTACGCCGGTGACCCCGGTCACCAGAAAGGAGCAAACTGACAGTACGCCCCTTACGGTGGAGGGGTGACGCCACTCCGCCTGGGATACCTCTACGGCTTCGGCGCGTACCTGCTCTGGGGCTTCTTTCCGTTGTATCTCAGGCTGTTGCGGCCGGCCGGGCCGCTGGAGGTGCTGGCCCACCGGATCGTCTGGTCGGTGGTCTTCGTGGCCCTGCTGCTGGCGGCGCTGCGCAACATCGGCTTCCTGCGGGCGCTGGTCCGACGTCCCTGGGCGATGGCCGGGATCGTCGCCGCCGCCATGCTGATCGCCATCAACTGGGGCACCTACATCTACGGGGTCAATTCCAACCGGGTGGTCGAGACGGCGCTCGGCTACTTCATCAATCCGCTGGTCGTGGTGCTGCTCGGCGTGACCGTGCTGCGGGAGCGGCTACGTCCGGCGCAGTGGCTGGCGCTGGGAATCGGCGCGTCGGCGGTCGTGGTGCTCACCGTGGACTACGGCCGGGTGCCCTGGTTGGCGTTGACGCTGGCGTTCAGTTTCGCCGGCTACGGCCTGGTCAAGAAGCGGCTCGGGCTGCCGCCGGCGGAGGGTCTCTTCGTCGAGTCGGCGGTGCTGGCACTGCCGGCGTTGGGCTACCTGGCCTGGCTCACCAGCCGCGGGCAGTCCACTTTCGGCCACGTCTCGGCCGGGCACACCGCGCTGCTGGTGCTTGCCGGCGCGGCCACGGCGATCCCGCTGCTCCTGTTCGCCGGGGCGACCAACCGGCTACCCCTGAGCGGCCTCGGCATGATCCAGTATCTGGCGCCGATCCTCCAGCTCGGCTGCGGCGTGCTGATCTTCCATGAGCCGATGCCGCCAGCCCGCCTCGCCGGGTTCGCGCTGGTGTGGCTGGCCCTGATCGTCTTCACCGCCGACGCCGTCCGAAGCTCCCGCCGGTCCCACCGCACCCGTGCCGCGGCCGAGACACCCGTCCCAGCCCTCTGACCCACCCCTCAGGGCCTGGGCAGGTCAGGGGACCGCGTACGTCAGCAGGGGCGTGCCGTCGGATCGTTGGAGTTCCACGCTGACCAGCTCGGCGTCGGTGAAGCGGGTGAGGCCGGAGAAGCTGAGGTCGTCGCCGGGGGCCGCGAGCCAGGAGCCGATCTGCTCGCTGCTGCCGTTCGGACCGTGCGCCACCAGCCGGAACGGGTACGCCTTGCCGTAGCTCGTCCGCGCGTCGTACCCGCAGTGCATGGTCACCCGGGTGCCCCACTTGGTGCCGATCAGCCCGATGTCGGCGTGCACCGGCCCGGTGCTGGCCACCGGACGCATGGCGACCATCGACACCTGCGGTGCCGGTGTGCTGCCCTGGGCGACCGGCGGGCCGGGCGTGCTGGCGGGCCGGGGCAGCACCACGGCGGTGCCCACACCGACGAGCACGGCCAGCCCGGCGGCGGCCAGGGTGGTCAGCGCGAACCGTCGCCGGTCCGTGGCGCGTTCCCGACGCCGACGACGCCGGGCCTCCTCCAACAGCGCGGGCACCCGGGGCGGGGCCGGCGGCGGCAGGATCTGCTCCAACCCCACCGGGTCGAGCCGTCCGAGCAACCCGGGCAGGACGGCGATCTCGGCGACCGCCTCCCGGCAGGACGCGCAGCCGCCAAGGTGCCGCTCGTAGGCCGCCCGCTCGGCGGGGGCCAGGGCACCCAGCACGTACGCGCCGTCGTCGTGCGCGAACTCGCACCGGGTCATCCCGTCACTCCCATCTCAGCCAGGACCAACCGTAGGGACCGCAGCGCGTAGTGGGTGCGGGACTTCACGGTCCCCGGTGGCACGCCCAGGCGGGATGCCGCCTCGGCCACCGACCGTCCCTGGTAGAAGCACTCGACGAGCACTTCCCGGTGGGTCGGGCTGAGCCGGTTGAGCGCCTCGGCGACGGTCCACGCCTCCACCGCCCGCTCGGCCTCGTCGATCACCTCGGGCGGTTCGGGAAGGTCGTCGGTGAAGACCTCACCGACCCGGGTGGAACGCCGCCGCCAGGCGTCGATGGCCAGGTTCCGGGCGGTGGTGAAGAGCCAGGACCGCACCGAGCCGCGTTGCGGGTCGAGCGACTCCGGATGTCGCCAGGCCCGCAGCAGCGTCTCCTGCACCAGGTCCTCGGCTCGCTGCCGGTCGCCGTTGACCAGCCGCAGGGCGTGCGCGTACAGCGCCTCCGCGTGCTCGTCGTGCAGCGCGCGCAGCAGTTGGGCGTCGTGGTCGCTGATGGCGGTCTCCCTCGCTTCCGGCGCGCGTCCGGCGTTGCGTTCGCTCGGGAATACGTGCGGTCACGCCGATCGGTTCAGCCCGAGGTCAGACCGGTTACGTGCGGTAGCCGCCCGCACAGGTGTTCACGGCCGGTTCACATCCTGGCCGACGGGTGCTCACCACGTCCTCCTAGCGTCCGCCTGGTACGCCGCCTGCCGTGCCACCGACTTCTCTGGAGGCTTCCCCCATGAGCGACCGCCCCCGGCTGCTCCCCCTGTTGACCGGCACCCGCCATGGCACCCGTGACGCCATGACCTGTCTGTACCGCTGCGGAAACGCCTGTGACCACCCGGTACCGAACACCTCCGACAACGCGTACTTCGGAGACGTGGTGAACGCGGAGGTCTCGCGGCGCGGCGTGGTCCGGGCCGGCGCGGTCGGCGCGCTGGTCCTGGGCTTCGGCGGCGCGGCTGCCGGTGCGGCCCCGGCCCTGGCTGCCCCCGCCACCCCGGACGTCCCGGAGTCCTTCGGTTTCGGCCGGCCCAGCACCGGGGTCGGCAACGGCGCGCTGACCTTCAAGCCGATTCCACCGAACAAGTTGGACACCCTGGTCGTCCCGAACGGCTACGACCACGCCGTGGTGATCAAGTGGGGTGACCCGGTGCTGCCGGGTGCGCCCGAGTTCGACCTGCACCACCAGACCGCCGCGGCGCAGTCCAAGCAGTTCGGTTACAACAACGACTTCGTGGGCGTGCTGCCGCTGGACAAGCAGGGCAAGCGGGCGCTGCTCGTGGTCAACCACGAGTACACCAACGAGGACCTGATGTTCCCGGGCTTCCCCGGCCTGGACGGGCTCTCCGTCGAGCAGCTCCGCACCGCCATGGCCGCGCACGGCATGTCGGTGGTGGAGTTGGAGCGGGTCGCGGGCACCGGGCAGTGGAAGCCTGTCGACTCCGGTCGGAGGCCGTACAACCGGCGGGTCACCGCGCTCAGCACCAGGTTCGACCTGACCGGCCCGGCCGCCGGTTCGGCCTGGCTGCGGACCGCCGCCGACCCCAAGGGTCGTACGGTCGTCGGCACGCTCAACAACTGCGCCGGTGGCGTGACCCCGTGGGGCACGGTGCTCTCCGGTGAGGAGAACTTCAACCAGTACTTCGTGGGCGCCGACGCCGCGCCGGCCGAGCTGAAGCCGAAGCTGGACCGCTACGGCATCGGCACCGCGAGCCGCTATCCCAGCGGCAGCCGCAAGTGGGAGCGCGCCGACGAGCGCTTCGACCTGGCCAAGCACCCCAACGAGGCGCACCGGTTCGGCTGGGTCGTGGAGATCGACCCGTTCGACCCGGAGAGCCGCCCCCGCAAGCACACCGCGATGGGCCGGTTCAAGCACGAGGGCGCGAACGTGATCGTCGCGAAGGACGGCCACGTGGTCGCGTACATGGGCGACGACGAGCGTTTCGACTACCTCTACAAGTTCGTCTCGGACCAGAAGTTCCTCAAGGGCAACTCCTGGGCCGCCCGCAAGCACAACCTGACCCTGCTGGAGTCCGGCACGCTCTACGTGGCGAAGCTCGACCAGACCAGCGCCGCCGAGATCGACGGCTCGGGCCAACTCCCCACCGACGGCGCGTTCAACGGCCGGGGGCGCTGGATCAAGCTGGTCAGCGGCAACCGGTCGTTCGTCGACGGAATGACCGCCGCGGACGTGCTCACCTTCACCCGGCTGGCCGGCGACAAGGTCGGCGCGACCAAGATGGACCGCCCCGAGGACGTGGAGCCGAGTCAGCTCACCGGCAAGGTGTACGTGGCGCTCACCAACAACACCGACCGCGGTAAGGCCGGCAAGGCCGCGGCGGACGAGGCCAACCCGCGCAACGCCAACAAGCACGGGCAGATCCTGGAGCTGGTCGAGGACCGCAACGACAACACCGCGGAGACCTTCGCCTGGTCGCTGCCGATCGTCTGCGGCGACCCGACCGACCCGTCGACCTTCTTCGCCGGGTACGACAAGACCAGGGTCTCCCCGATCTCCTGCCCGGACAACGTCGCCTTCGACGCCACCGGCAACCTGTGGATCTCCACCGACGGTAACGCGCTGGGCAGCAACGACGGCCTCTTCGCCACCGCCGTCGAGGGCCCGGAGCGGGGTCACCTCAAGCAGTTCCTGACCGTGCCGCTCGGCGCGGAGACCTGCGGCCCGTTCATCACCGGCGACAACCGCTCGGTCTTCGTCGCCGTGCAGCACCCGGGCGAGATCACCGGCGCCTCGGTGGAGAACCCGGCCTCGAACTGGCCCGACGGCGACTACGCCAAGCCGGGCGTGGTGGTCACCTGGCGTCTCGACGGCGGCCCGGTGGGCAGCTGACGGTGCCGCCACGGTCGGTGGATCGCTGAACGTCACTCACGGCGGGTCCGGCGCTGGACCGCCACGAGAGGCCCTCTCCCAGCCCGGGAGAGGGCCTCTCGCCGTCGGGGGTCAGGTGTCGCCGGCGATGCCGTCGGCGACGCTGCGGGCGACGGTGAGCAGTTTGGCGCGGACCACCCGGGCGGAGGTCATCATCTCGCTGGCCGGCAACGCGCAGGCCAGCACGACCCGGCGTTCCATGTCCTTGTCCGGCGCGACGAGCACCGCCGCACACGCCACCCCCTGGCGGAACTGCCCCATCTCCAGTTGCATGCCACGCCGGTCGCCGGCGGCCAGGTCGGCCTCGAACGCCTCGCTGGTGGTCAGCGTGGCGCTGGTGAACGGGCGCATGCCGTACTCCCGCAGATAGCGGTAGCGCTGATCGACGGTCAGGGTGGCGAGCAGTGACTTGCCGAGAGCCGTCGCGTGCGCCCCCTCGTCGAAGCCGGGGACCAGATCCTCCAGATAGGGCGAGCGGTGCCCCTCGGCGACCGCCGTGAGGGCCACCTGTCCGCCGACGAAGCGACCCAGGAAGTGGCTGTAGCCGGTGTCCAGAGCGGCCCGCCGCAGCGTCTCACCGACCACCGGCGGGCCGCGGAACGCCGTGACCAACTCCCGGTACCGGTCGGCCACCTCCAACCCCACGATGTACGTGCCGTCCTCGCGACGAATCACGTAACCCTCGTAGGCGAGCGTGCGGACCAGGTGGTAGGTGGTGGCCACCGTCAGCTCACACCGCCGGGCGATCTGCTTGACGGTCAGGCCTTTCGGGGCACGACCTACCGACTCCAACACCCGCAGCGCTCGGGACACGCTGCGGATCAGATCCGAAGGTTCTGCCAAGGGGTCGCGCACAACCACCTCCGCCGCCGGGGACTTACACCATATGAAAAACAGGCCCAGTGCGAAATGCCTGTTCGGGTGGAGGATGCCAGATCATCACCAACAGCGTGTACCCCGGTGGTCACCATGAGTTGCTTGAGTAGGGTTCACGTAGCTTTGCCGGACGATGACCAACACCGTCTCCACCTCCGACCCGACCATCGCCCGACCCCGCCCGGTCCGGGCCAGCGCCGGCGCAGTCGTCACCACCGTGGCCTGCGTACTGCCCGTGTTCCTGCTCGGTGGTCTCGCCGTGCAGATGGGCGCGGACCTCGGCTTCTCCCCCGCCGGCCTCGGCCTGGCCGTGGCCGTCTACTTCGGGGTCAGCGCGCTGACCTCGGTACCCTCCGGCCGGCTGGTCGAGCGGTACGGGCCGGCCCTGGTGGCCCGCTGCGGCATCCTGCTGGCCGCCGGGTCGATGCTGGCCGTGGCCGCCCTCGCCCGGTCGTACCCGACGCTCGTCGGCCTGCTGGCGCTCAGCGCCGCCGCGAACGCGCTCGGCCAGTTGGCCAGCAACGCGGCGTTGGCCCAGCACGTGCCGGCCCGACGTCAAGGGCTGTCGTTCGGCGTCAAACAGGCCGCCATCCCCGCCTCCACCCTGCTGGCCGGAGCGGCGGTGCCGGCCTTCGCGCTCACCGTGGGCTGGCGCTGGGCGTTCGTGGCGGCCGCCGTGGCCGCGCTGACGACGCTGCCCGCCGTACCCCGGCAGTTGCCCGGACCGGCGCGGCGGGCCGACGCGGCACGCGCGGGTCGGGCGACGGTGGCGCTCGTGGTGATCGGCGCGGCGGCGACGTTGGCCGCGGCCGCCGCCAACACGCTGGGCACCTTCCTGGTGGACTCCGCTGCGGCTCGGGGCCTCTCGCCCGGCATCGCCGGCCTCACCCTGACCCTGGGCGGCACGGTCTGCATGGTGGCCCGGGTGGGTGCCGGCTGGTTTGCCGATCGGCGCGACACCGGTCACGTCGCCCTCATCGCCGCGATGCTGGTCGTCGGCGCGGCCGGGTTGGCCCTGCTCGCGGCGACCGGCTCGGTGCCGCTGGTGGCCGGCGTGGTGCTCGGCTTCGGCCTGGGTTGGGCCTGGCCCGGCCTGATGAACTTCGCGGTGGTCCGGCTCCACCCGCAGTCACCGGCCACCGCCACCTCGATCACCCAGACCGGGGTGTACGCGGGCGGCTGTCTCGGCCCGCTGAGCCTCGGCCCACTCGCCGCCCACCTCGGCTACTCCGCGATGTGGACAACGGCGTCCGTGGCGATGCTGCTCGCCGCCGCTCTCATGCTCGTCGGCGGTCGCCTGTTGGCCCGCCCCACCCCGCCGTGATCATGACGTTGTCGTCGGATCACACGGGGGCGTGTTGCGGCGGTAACCTCATGATCACCGCCGAGCGGCGGAGGTGCTGGGGTGCGGACCGCAGGGGTCAGCTGGTGCGGTCGGCGATGTAGTCGCAGAGCGATTCGAGGGCCTGCCGGGACGGACCCTGCGGAAGCGGGTCCAGACGCGCGCGGGCGTCCTCGGCGTAGCTGCGAACGGTCTCCCGGGCGCGCTTGAGCGCCGGGCTCTCCCGCAGGAGCCCCAACGCCTCCGCGTGCAGCGCGTCGTCGGTCAGCGGGCCGGTCGCCAGGATCTCCCGCAGCCGCACCGAGGACGCGTCGGCGTCGTCCGCTGCGCGCGCGTAGAGCACCGGCAACGTCGGGACGCCCTCGCGCAGGTCCGTGCCGGGCGTCTTGCCCGACTGACCCGACTCGGAGGCGATGTCCAGCAGGTCGTCGGAGAGCTGGAAGGCGACGCCGATCGTCTCGCCGTACCCGGCGAGCGCCTCCACGTGCTCCGCGGGGGCGCCACCGAACATCCCGCCGAACCGGGCCGACGTGGCGATGAGCGAGCCGGTCTTCTCGGCGATCACGTGCAGGTAGTGGGTCACCGGATCGTCGTCGACGCGCGGACCGACGGTCTCCGCGATCTGACCGTGCACGAGCCGGGCGAAGGTGCGCGCCTGCAACCGGACCGCCTCCGGGCCCAGATCGGCGGCGATGTCCGCCGCCCGGGCGAAGAGGTAGTCGCCGACCAGGATGGCGACGGAGTTGGTCCAGCGGGAGTTCGCACTCGGCGCGCCCCGACGGACGGCAGCCTCGTCCATCACGTCGTCGTGGTAGAGGGTGGCGAGGTGCGTGAGCTCCATCACCACGGCGGCCGGGACGACCTGCGCGCCGCTGGGGTCGCCGAACTGGGCGCCGAGGGCCACCAGCAGCGGCCGGAAGCGCTTCCCGCCGGCTTCCAGCAGGTGCCGGGCAGCCTCGGTGACGAACGGGTCGGTGCTCGCCACACTGGCCCGCAACTCGACCTCGACCATGTCCAGCACACCGAGCACGGACGCCTCGACGTGGGGATCGGCGAGATGGAGGCCGAGCGCGCCGAACTGACTCGTGCTCGCCCGACCCCGCCGACCGCCGGAGCCGGAGGAACCTGAACGCTCGCCCGCCGGATTCACCACGCTATCAACCATGCCACACCCGTTCTACCTGCTCCGGGCCGGGGATACGCACCGGGGGCCGGCCCGTGAACACGCGCCAACCCCCGGTGATCGTTCCCTCGGTCATCGAACGAATTCGGCAGCTCCGGTGGCCAGTTCGAGCAGCGGCGCCGGGGCGACGCCCAACACCAGGGTCGCCAGTACCCCGATCATCAACGCGGCGGAGGTGAGCCCACCGGGCACGGTGACGGTCGGGGTGGACTCGCCCGGTTCGGACAGCCACATCATCACCACGACCCGCAGGTACGGGAACGCCAGCACCATGCTGGTCAGCACACCGGCGATCACCAGCCAGGTCTGACCACCCTCCAGCGCCGGCCCGAAGACCGCGAACTTGCTCATGAAGCCGCTGGTCAGCGGGATACCGGCGAAGGCCAGCAGGATGAAGGTGAACAGGGCGGCGAAGAACGGCGAGCGGCGGCCCAACCCGGCCCACCGGGACAGGTGGGTGGCCTCCCCGTCGGCGTCGCGCACCAGGGTCACCACCGCGAACGCGGCCAGCACCGAGAAACCGTACGCGACCAGGTAGAACATCGTGCCGGCCAGCCCGTCGCGGCTCGGCGCCAGCACACCGACCAGCAGGTAGCCGGCGTTGGCGATCGAGGAGTACGCGAGCAGCCGCTTGATGTCGGTCTGGGTGACCGCGAGGACCGCGCCGATCAGCATGGTCAGCACCGCCACCACACCGAGGACCGGGGTGAAGTCCCAGTTGGCGTCGGCGAACGCGACGTGGAAGACACGCAGCAGGGCACCGAACGCGGCGACCTTGGTGCAGGCCGCCATGAAACCGGTGACCGGCGTCGGGGCGCCCTGGTAGACGTCCGGGGTCCAGACGTGGAACGGTGCCGCCGCGGCCTTGAAGAGCAGGCCGATGGCGAGCAGCGCCATGCCGGCGAAGAGCAGCACCTGGCTGGACGGCGACTCGCTCACCGCCGCGTTGATGGTGGCGAAGTCGACGCCGGCCACCCGGCCCGGCGTACCGGCGGTGAAGCCGTAGATCAGGGCCACCCCGAACAGGAAGAAGGCGGAGGCGTACGCGCCGAGCAGGAAGTACTTCATCGCGGCCTCCTGACTCAGCAGGCGGCGACGACGGGCCAGCGCGCAGAGCAGGTAGAGCGGCAGCGAGAACACTTCCAGCGCGATGAACATGGTCAGCAGGTCGTTCGCCGCCACGAAGATCAGCATGCCGCCGATCGCGAACGTGGTCAGCGGGTAGACCTCGGTCAGACCGTTGCGCCCCTCGGCCTGCCGCCGGTCGTCGGCCGACTCGGCGGTCACCGCGGCCTGGGCGACGAACGCCCCACCCAACTCGACCGAGCGGTCACCGATCAGCAGCAGCGCCATCGCGGCCAGCACCAGGATCGCGCCCTGGAGGAACAGCGTCGGACCGTCGATCGCGAGGGCCTGGCCGGCGGTGATCATCCGCTCGTCGGCGTTGAGTACCACCATGGTCAGCGCCGCGAGCACCGCCACCAGCGCCACCGTCAACTGCACGACGTGCCGCCAGCGTCGGGGCACGAAGGCCTCGACGAGCACGCCGAGCAGGGCCGTGCCCAGCATGATCAGGATCGGGGAGAGCGCCGCGTAGTCGATCGACGGCAGTTTGAAATCGGTCACTTTGCCGCCTCCTGGACGGTGCCGACCGACGGGGCCGGGTCGGTTCTGCCGATGTCGTCCATGGTCGCCTGGACGGCCGGGTTGATCACGTCAGTGACCGGCTTGGGGAAGAAGCCGAGCAGCACGATCAGGGCGATCAGTGGAGCGACCACGACCTTCTCGCGCAGGTTGAGGTCCCGGCGCATGCCGTCGACCTCGGTGAGCGTCGGGTTGAGAGTGCCCTGGGTGGTGCGCTGCACCATCCACAGCACGTACGCGGCGGCCAGGATGATGCCGAGCGTCGCGATGATCGCGACCGGCTTGTTCACCGTGAAGGTGCCGATCAGCACCAGGAACTCGGAGATGAACGGCGCCGTACCGGGCAGCGCGAGCGAGGCGAGACCGGCGAAGAAGAGCACCCCGGCGAGCACCGGGACCAGCTTGCCGGCACCACCGAAGTCACTGATCAGCGCGGAACCCCGCCGGGAGATCAACATGCCCACCACCAGGAACAGCAGGCCGGTGGCCAGGCCGTGGTTGAGCATGTAGAGCACGGCGCCGGTGCCGGCCTGGGTGGTGAAGGCGAAGATACCCACCCCGATGAACCCGAAGTGCGCGATCGAGGTGTACGACACCAGCCGCTTGAGGTCGTTCTGACCGACCGCCAGCAACGCGGCGTAGACGATGCCGATCACGCCCAACGCCAGCGCCCACGGCGCGAACCACTTCGACGCCTCCGGGAACAGCGGCAGGCAGTAGCGCAGGATGCCGAACGTGCCGACCTTGTCCAGCACGCCGACGAGCAGGGCCGCGGCACCAGCCGGGGCCGCCCCACCGGCGTCGGGCAACCAGGTGTGGAACGGGAAGAACGGCGCCTTGATGGCGAACGCGAGGAAGAAGCCGAGGAACAGCCACCGCCCGGTGCCGGTGCTGATGTCGACCTCCGACAGCTTCTGCCAGTCGAAGGTCTTGCCACCGGCCACCCACAAGCCGATCACGGCGGCCAGCATGAACAGACCGCCGACGAGCGAGTAGAGGAAGAACTTCACCGCCGCGTACTGCCGCTGGTGGCCGCCGTAGCTGCCGATCAGGAAGTACATCGGCACCAGCATGACCTCGAAGAACACGTAGAACAGGAAGACGTCGGCGGCCGCGAAGACACCGATCATCGTGCACTCGAGGACCAGCAGCAGCGCGAAGTAGACAGGCACCGACCGCTTCGACGACTCCGCGTCGTGCCAGGAGGCCAGGATCACCAGCGGCACCAGCACCGCGATCAGCATCAGCATCACCAACGCGATGCCGTCGGCGGCGAACGTGAAGCTGACGCCCCAGTCCGGGATCCACGAGTACGACTCGCGGAACTGGAACCGCTGACCGTCGGCCTTGAAGCTGACCCACATCACCACGGAGAGCACCAGCACCAGCAGTGACCAGACGAACGCCACCTGCTTGGCCAGCTCCGGCCGATGGCGCGGCAGGAAGGCCACCACCAGGGCGCCCACCAGTGGCGCCACGGTGAGCACCGAGAGGAACGGGAAGTTGGACATTATGCGGCCTTACCTCCGTCGTCACTGCGTGGTCCGCCGGCGGGGGCGGCCGGGAACAGGTCGATCACGCCAGCCACCCCGCCTGGACCGCCAGGAACGCCGCCATCACCAGCAGCGCACCGGCCAGGATCGAGGTGGCGTACGAGCGGACGAAGCCGGTCTGCATCCGCCGGAGCCGACCCGAGCCACCGCCGACCGCGGCGGCGAGCCCGTTGACCAGCCCGTCGATACCCCGGTTGTCGAGGTAGACGAGCGCCCGGGTGAGGAAGATGCCCGGCTTCTCGAAGACCGCCTCGTTCACCGCGTCCGCGTACAGGTTGCGCCGGGCGGCGGTGACCAGCACCCCGGCCGGCTGCGGTGCGGTGGCCGTACCGGCCCGGAACAGGAACCAGGCCAGCCCCGCGCCGAGCACGGTCACCAGCAGCGACAGCGTGGTGATCACGGCGTGCGAGAGGACCGCCTCGTGCTCCGCGTGCTCGCCGCCCAGGCCGGCGGTCGCCGTCAGCCAGTCCGGCACCGACGTGGACAGCAGGAAACCAGCGCCGACCGAACCGGCTGCCAGCAGGATCAGCGGAATGGTCATCAGCCTCGGCGACTCGTGCGGGTGCTCGATGTCGTCGGTCCAGCGCTTCGGGCCGTGGAACGTGAGCACGAACAGCCGGGTCATGTAGAACGCGGTGAGCCCCGCGCCGAGCAGCGCCGCACCGCCGAAGAGCCAGGCGGTCCAGTCCTCCCGCTCGAAGGCGGCCACGATGATCGGCTCCTTGGAGAAGAAGCCGGAGAACGGGAACATGCCGATGATGGCCAGCCAGCCCATCATGAACGTCAACCAGGTGACCTTCATGTACGTCGACAACCCGCCGAAGCGGCGGATGTCGACCTGGTCCTTCATCCCGTGCATGACCGAGCCGGCGCCCAGGAACATGTTGGCCTTGAAGAACCCGTGCGCCAGCAGGTGCACGATGGCCAGCGCGTACGCGCCGCCACCCAGGCCGACGCCGAGGAACATGTAGCCGATCTGGCTCACCGTCGACCAGGCGAGCACCCGCTTGATGTCGTCCTTGGCCGCGCCGATGATGCAGCCCATCAGCAGGGTGAGCGCGCCGACGCTGACCACCACGAGCTGGAGCGTCGAGTTGGCGGAGAAGATCGGGTTGGACCGGGCGATCAGGTAGACGCCCGCGGTGACCATGGTGGCGGCGTGGATGAGCGCCGACACCGGGGTGGGGCCCTCCATCGCGTCCGGCAACCACGCCTGGAGCGGGAACTGACCGGACTTGCCGGCCGCACCGAGCAGCAGCAGCAGACCGAGGACCAGCACGGTCGCACCGGTCAGCGCGCCGACACCGTTGAACACCTCGTCGTACTGGGTGGTGCCCAGCGTGGCGAACATGATGAAGATGCCGATGGCCAGGCCGGCGTCGCCGACCCGGTTCATCAGGAACGCCTTCTTGCCGGCGGTGGCCGCGCTCGGCCGCTCGGTCCAGAAGGAGATCAGCAGGTACGACGCCAGACCGACGCCCTCCCAGCCGAAGTACAACATCACGTAGTTGTTGCCGAGCACCAGCAGCAGCATCGCCGCGACGAACAGGTTGAAGTACGCGAAGAACCGGCGACGGCCCGCGTCGTGTGCCATGTACTCCACCGCGTACAGGTGGATCAGGAAGCCCACCCCGGTGATCAGCAGCACGAAGACCGCGGCCAGCGGGTCGAACAGCAGGCCGAAGTCGACCCGCAGATCACCGACCGCGATGAAGTCCCAGAGGCTCAGCTCGACCGACTTGTTCTCCAGGCCGCGAAGCTGGACGAAGAACGTCAGGCCGAGCACGAACGCGGCACCGATGGCGGTGACGCCCAACCAGTGCCCCCAGCGGTCGGCCCGGCGGCCGAGCAGCAGCAGGATGGCCGCGCTGAGCAGCGGGATCGCCACCAGCAGCCAGACGCCCCCGAGCAGCCCCGTGGCCTGGGCGTATTCCACAGTCTCTTCCACCGGTGGACCCCTCTAGTACTTGAGCAGGTTGGCGTCGTCGACACTCGCCGAGCGTCGCGTCCGGAAGATGGACATGATGATCGCGAGCCCGACCACGACCTCGGCCGCCGCCACCACCATCACGAAGAACGCCATGATCTGACCGTTGAGATCACCGTTGATCCGGCTGAAGGTGACCAGCGTCAGGTTGGCCGCGTTGAGCATCAGCTCCACGCACATGAACAGCACGATCGCGTTGCGCCGGATCAGCACCCCGGAGGCGCCGATGGTGAACAACACCGCGGCGAGGACGAGGTAGTAGGTCGGCTCGACCGAGAAGAACGATCCCATTACTTGTCCGTGCCCTTCAGCGAGGTCTCCTCGGCGGTCAGCTCGCGCTGCGGGAGGATCGCCGGGGTGCTGCGGTCGGTCAGGCGGCCGTCGGGGAGCCGGGCCGGGGTGGCCACCGACGAGGAGGTCGCGAAGACGCCGGGGCCGGGCTTCGGACCGGGGTAGTTGCCCGGGGCGAAGCGCGCCCGCATGGTCGACACCTGGTCGACCTTGTCCTGCTTCCGCCGCTCGACGTGGGCCAGCACCATCGCACCGACCGCCGCGGTGATCAGCAGTGCCGAGGTCAGCTCGAACGCGAAGACGTACTTGGTGAACAGCAGTCGGGCGATGCCCTGCACGTTCCCCTCCGTGTTGGCCTGCTCCAGGCCGACCGCGGTGGTCCCGTCCAGCGCCTGGTAGAGGCCGGTGGCGACCAGGCCGGCGAAGCCCAGGCCGAGCACGATCGCGGCGACCCGCTGGCCCCGCAGCGTCTCGATCAGCGAGTCCGTCGAGTCCCGACCGACGAGCATCAGCACGAAGAGGAACAGCATCATGATCGCGCCGGTGTAGACGATGATCTGCACCATGCCGATGAACGGACCGGCCTGGAGCACGTAGAACACGCCCAGACAGAGCATGGTCAGCACCAGCCACAGCGCCGAGTGCACGGCGTTGCGCGCGGCCACCATCCCGATCGCGCCGATCAGCGCGAGCGGGGCGAGGATCCAGAAGGTGACCGCCTCGCCGCCGGACACCGTACCGGCGGCGGCGAGCACCGTAGACGTGGTCATGCTTCCTCTCCCTTGCCGGCCGCGACGCGCTGGGCGGCCTGCTCGGCGCCCGGGAACGTCACGCCGGGGTGCTCCTCGACCTGGTAGCGGCCCGGACCCATCGGGGACGTCTCCGCACCGGCGGAGGTGCCCGGGTTGTCCAACGCGCCGACGTAGTAGTCCTTCTCGCTGTCACCGAGGCGCATCGGGTGCGGAGGCTGCTCCATGCCCTCCAGCAACGGCGCGAGCAACTGCTCCTTGGTGAAGATCAGGTCCTGCCGGTTGTCCCGGGCCAGCTCGTACTCGTTGCTCATGGTGAGCGACCGGGTCGGGCAGGCCTCGATGCACAGTCCGCAGAAGATGCACCGGGCGTAGTTGATCTGGTAGATGCTGGCGTACCGCTCACCCGGCGAGAAGCGCTGCTCGTCGGTGTTGTCGCCACCCTCGACGTAGATCGCGTCCGCCGGGCAGGCCCACGCGCACAGCTCGCAGCC
Organism: Micromonospora sp. NPDC085948; assembly: GCF_040686315.1. Taxonomy (NCBI): domain Bacteria; kingdom Bacillati; phylum Actinomycetota; class Actinomycetes; order Micromonosporales; family Micromonosporaceae; genus Micromonospora; species Micromonospora sp. NPDC085948. Next base: position 1,160,114 of record NZ_JBFBJW010000001.1, read on the forward strand.
GATGCACTTCTCCAGGCCGTCCGGGTGCCGGTTGAGGATGTGCCGCCCGTGGTAGCGCGGCGCCGACACCGGCGGCTTGAACGGGTAGTCGGTCGTGACGACCTTCCTGAACATGTGCGAGAAGGTGACACCGAATCCCTTGAACGTTCCGGTGATCGCGCCCACGTCACACCTCCCTGGAGTCCGAGCCGGCAACGATGTTGGCCGGCTCCCGCTCGGCGACCACGCGCGTGATACGCGGGCTCGGTGGTACCTGAAGATCCATCGGTGGCAGCGGGAAGCTCCCGTACGGCCGGTTGTCGACCTGTTCCTGCGTCGTCGGCTTCGGCTTCGGACGCCGGCTGGGCCAGAAGATCGTGACGATCAGCAGGATGCCGGCCGGGATGCCGACCGCGATCACCTTGCCGCGCGAGTCCCAGTCCTCGATGGACCGCAGGCCCGACAGGACCAGGATCCAGACCAGGTTGATCGGCAGCAGCACCTTCCAACCGAGGCGCATGAACTGGTCGTAGCGCAGGCGGGGCAGCGTGCCGCGCAGCCACACGAACACGAAGACCAGCGCGATCACCTTGCCGAAGAACCAGAGCATCGGCCACCAACCGGAGTTGGCGCCCTCCCACAGCGTGATCGGCCAGGGTGCACGCCAACCGCCGAGGAACAGCGTGGTGGTGACCGCGGACATGGTCACCATCGCGACGTACTCACTGAGCATGAAGAGCGCGAACTTCAGCGAGCTGTATTCCGTCATGAATCCCGCGACCAGCTCGGACTCGGCCTCGGGCAGGTCGAACGGCGCCCGGTTGGTCTCACCCACGGTGGCGATGAAGAAGATGACGAAGCTGGGCAGCAACAGGATCGCGTACCAGCCCGGCGCCGGGATCGTCTGACCGAAGACACTCAGCTCGGTGCCGTCGCCCTGTGCGGCGACGATCCCGCTGGTGCTCATCGTGCCGGCGGTCATGAAGACCGCCACGATGCTCAGGCCCATGGCGACCTCGTAGGAGATCATCTGGGCGCTCGACCGCAGCCCACCGAGCAGCGGGTACGTCGAACCGGAGGCCCAGCCGCCGAGCACGATGCCGTAGACGCCCATCGACGAGCAGGCCAGCAGCAGCAGCACCGCCACCGGCACGTCGGTGACCTGCAACGGCGTGTGGTGGCCGAAGATGCTCACCATCGGGCCGAACGGCACCACCGACAGGGCGGTGACCGCGCAGATCACCGAGATGGTCGGGGCGAAGAAGTAGACGACCTTGTCGGCCGCCTTCGGCAGGATGTCCTCCTTGAAGGCCATCTTCAGGCCGTCGGCGAGGGTCTGCAGCAGGCCGAACGGACCGACCTGGTTGGGGCCGGGCCGCACCTGCATGTAACCGACGACGCGCCGCTCGAACCAGACACCGAGCAGGGTGGCCAGCAGACCGAAGGCGAACGCGAAGACGATCTTGCCGAGAACCAGCCACCACGGATCCCGGCCGAAATCGGCAAGCGTCGGATCCTGGGCCAGGATTGACGGAGTCACTGGTTACCCCCGGAGTTGAGGAGCGGGAGACCGGTCTCGTCGGCCGCCACGCGTCCGGCCGGGATGGCCGTTCCCGTCGCGGGGACGGAGATCCGGACGACCGCGCCGGACGTCGCCCCGAGGCTGCGCCGCACGGTCGAGCCGGGTGAGTTGGTCGGCAGCCAGACCACGCCGTCCGGCATCTCGGTGAGCTCGGCCGGCAGGGTCAGCGCCCCCCGGTCGGTGCCGACCGTGACCGCGTCACCGTCGACCACACCGAGCGCCTCGGCGGTGCCCTTGCCCAACCGGACCACCGGCGGGCGAGCGGTGCCGGCGAGGTTCTCGTCGCCCTCGGTCAGGCTGCCGAGGTCCACCAGTTGGTGCCAGGTGGCCAGCACGGCCTCCCCGTCGCCCGGGTGCGGCACCCGGCCCGGCGCCACCGACGGCGCGGACGGTCGCGACGTACGCGTCGCCGGCAGCGCACCCAACTCGCGACGCACGCTCGGCACGTCAGCGGTGCCGAGCCGCACGTCGAGCAACGCGGCCAGCGCGTCGAGCACCCGACCGTCGGTCATCGCCGCAGTCGTCAGCACCGCCTCGAACGGGCGCAGCCGACCCTCCCAGTCCAGGAAGCTGCCGGCCTTCTCGGCCACCGGGGCGACCGGCAGCACCACGTTCGCCCGCCGGGTCACCGCGGTGGGGCGCAGCTCCAGGCTGACCAGGAACGGCACCGTGTCCAGAGCGGCCTCGGCCAGTCGCGGGTCGGCCAGATCGGCCGGGTCGACCCCGCCGACGACAAGCGCACCTAGCTGCCCGTTGGCGGCGGCGTTGAGGATGCCGTCGGTGTCCCGACCGGGCTGGCTCGGGATCACCCCGGCCGGGATGTCCCACGCCTCACCCAGCTCGGCGCGGGCGGCCGGTTCGTTGACCAGCCGTCCACCGGGGAGCAGGTTGGGCAGGCAGCCCGCGTCGACGGCGCCGCGGTCACCCGCGCGCCGCGGCACCCAGGCCAGCTTCGCACCGGTACGCCGGGCCACGTCCGCCGCGGCGGAGAGCCCGCCCGGCACACTTGCCAGCCGCTCGCCGACGATCAGGATCGCGCCCGGTGCGCTCAGCGCCTCGTCGACCGTGGCGTGCTCGGCGAGCACGCTGGCCTCCTCGCCCGGCACGACCCGGGCCAGCTTCGCGCCGAGCTTCTCCAGGCCGCGGGTGGCGAACGGTGCCAGCGCGTACACCGTCAGGGTCTTCTTCAGGTACGCCTTGCGCAGCCGCAGGAAGAGGATCGGGCACTCCTCCTCCGGCTCCAGGCCGACGAGCACCACCGCCGGCGCGTTCTCCACGTCGGTGTAGGTGACGTCGGTGACCCCGGCGACCGAGCTGGCCAGGAAGTCGGCCTCCTCGCGGGAGACCGGCCGGGCCCGGAAGTCGATGTCGTTGGTGTTCAGGGCGACCCGGGCGAACTTCGCGTACGCGTACGCGTCCTCGACGGTCAGCCGGCCGCCGGTGAGAACCGCCGTGCCCTGGCCACCCTCGCGAGCGGCGTGCAGCCCCTCGGCGGCCACGGTGAGCGCCTCGCTCCAGGACGCCTCGCGCAGCTCACCGGTGCGCTCGTCGCGAACCAGCGGGGTGGTCAGCCGATCGGTGGCGCGGGTGTACTGGAAGCCCCACCGACCCTTGTCGCAGTTCCACTCCTCGTTGACCTGCGGCTCGTCGCCGGCCAGCCGGCGCAGCACCTTGCCGCGTCGCCAGTCGGTGCGCTGCCCGCAGCCGGCCGAGCAGTGTTCGCAGACGCTCGGGCTGGAGACCAGGTCGAACGGGCGGGCCCGGAACCGGTACTGGGCACCGGTCAGCGCCCCCACCGGGCAGATCTGCACGGTGTTGCCGGAGAAGTAGGAGTTGAACGGAACGTCGCCCTCGTCGCCCTCCTCGCCGTACGCGTCGTCCCGGTAGATGTTGATCTCTTCGGCGGACGACCGGCCCATCAGGTCGATGAACTTGTCGCCGGCGATCTCCTCGGAGAACCGGGTGCACCGCTGGCAGAGGACACAACGCTCGCGGTCCAGCAGCACCTGGCTGCTGATCGCCATCGGCTTCTCGTACTCCCGCTTGTGCTCGTGGAAGCGCGAGTCGGTGCGACCGGTGGACATCGCCTGGTTCTGGAGCGGGCACTCGCCGCCCTTGTCACACATCGGGCAGTCCAGCGGGTGGTTGAGCAGCAGCAGCTCCATCACCCCCTCCTGCGCCTTCTTGGCGACCGGCGAGGTGAGCTGGGTCCGGACGACCATGCCGTCGGCGACGGTCTGGGTGCAGGAAGCCACCGGCTTGCGCTGGCCCTCCACCTCGACCAGGCACTGCCGGCACGCGCCGGCCGGGGCCAGCAGCGGGTGGTCGCAGAACCGGGGGATCTCGGTGCCCATCTGCTCGGCGGCCCGGATCAGCAGCGTCCCCTTGGGGGCGGTGACCTCGACGCCGTCGATGGTGAGGGTGACGGTCTCGGTCTTCTTTGCTACATCAGTCATCAGTGCGCCCCTACCAGGGTCTTCTCTGACAGCTTCGGTGCGGTCCGTCCCTCGATGTAGTCGAGGTAGTCCTGCTTGAAGTACTTCAGTGAGGAGGTCACCGAGCTGGTGGCGCCGTCACCCAGGCCGCAGAACGAGCGGCCGAGGATGTTGTCGCAGGTGTCCAGCAGGGTGTCCAGGTCCTCGTGGGTGCCCTGACCGGCGAGGATCCGCCGGTAGACCCGGACCATCCAGTAGTTGCCCTCCCGGCACGGGGTGCACTTGCCGCACGACTCGTGGTGGTAGAACTCCAGCCACCGGTACGTCGCGTAGACCGGGCAGTCCTGGTCGGAGAAGATCTGGGTGGCCGTGGTGCCGAGGATCGAGCCGGCCGCCGCCACGCCCTCGAAGTCCAGTGGCACGTCCAGGTGCTCGGCGGCGAGCAGCGGGGTGGACGAGCCGCCCGGGGTCCAGAACCGCAGGTTGTGACCGGGCTGCATACCACCGGCCAGTTCCAGCAGGTCGCGCAGCGTGACGCCCATCGAGCACTCGTACTGACCCGGGTTGACGATCCGGCCGGACAGCGAGTAGATCATCGGCCCGGAGGACTTCTCGGTGCCCATGGACTTCCACCAGTCGGCCCCACCGAGCACGATCGGCGGCACGCTGGCGATGGTGCCGACGTTGTTCACCACCGTCGGGCTCGCGTACAGGCCGTGGGTGGCCGGGAACGGCGGGCGCAGCCGGGGCTGCCCCCGGAAACCCTCAAGCGAGTCCAGCAGCGCCGTCTCCTCGCCGCAGATGTACGCCCCGGCGCCGGAGTGCACCACCAGCTCCAGGTCGTAGCCGCTGCGCAGGATGTTGCGGCCCAGGTAGCCCTTGTCGTACGCCTCCTGGACGGCGTTGCGCAGCCGACGCGCGGCGTGCACCGCCTCGCCCCGGATGTAGATGTAGGCGCGGCTGGCCCGGATCGCGTACGACGCGATGATCACGCCCTCGACCAGCGCGTGCGGGTCGTGGGTCATCAGCGGCAGGTCCTTGCAGGTGCCCGGCTCGCCCTCGTCGGCGTTGACCACCAGGTAGTGCGGCTTGCCGTCGCCCTGGGGGATGAAGCCCCACTTGAGGCCGGTCGGGAAGCCGGCGCCACCGCGCCCGCGCAGCCCGGAATCCTTGATCAGCTGGATCAGGTCGTCCGGGTGGGCCTTGAGCGCCTTACGCAGGGCGGCGTAGCCGTCGAGCTGCTCGTACGTGCCGATGCGCCACGCATCCGGCGACAGCCAGCGCTTGGTCAGCACCGGCGTCAGCTTGGCCACGGTCTCCGGGCGGGGAGTGGTCACTTCTGTGCCCCCGTTTCGTTCGCGTCCGCCGGTCCGGCGCCGTCGGCGTCCGTACCAGCCTTCGCTTCGGTGAGGTTGCGCTCCTGCGCCCCGGCCTCGTCGCCGGCGGGCTTGCCGTCGCCGGCCGGCGGGTTGGCCGCCACACCGGCGGCCTCGGCCGACCGTGCGTCGCGCGGCTCGGACGCGGTGCTGTCCGCCGGGACCTTGGTGCCCGGGGCGTCCGGCACCGCCGTGCCCGCGTCCGGCTGCCGGGTCTCGGCGGTACGCACCTGCGGCGACTTGTCGTCCGGTGCCTTCACGTCCCGCGTGGTGCTGCCGGTGGCATCCGCGGGCTTGGCCGGCTCGGCCGCCCCGGTCGGGGCGGAAGCCCCGTCGCCACCCTTGACCGGCGCCGCGCTGGCCTCGACGGGCGCCGGCTTGGCGGCCTCCGCCTTCGCCTTCGCCTCGGCGGCGGCCTTGTCCGCCTCCGCCTTGCTCCGGATCGGGGTGTTCGGGTCGAAGCCCGGCACCGAGACGCCGTGCTCCTGCGCCAGCCGCAGCCCGCGCAGGGTCGGCTCGCCCGGCCCGCCGTCGGCGACCGCGCCGTCCCGCTCGTCGGCGAAACCGGCGAGCTGCACCGCCATCTCCTTGAGGGTGCAGAGCCGGGCACCCCGGGTCGGCATCGGCCGCCCACCCGCCCGCAGCTCGTCGACGACACCGACCGCGGTCGACGGGTCCACGCCGTCGAAGAAGTCGTAGTTGACGGTCATCACCGGGCCGTAGTCGCACGCCGCCAGGCACTCGGCGTGCTCCAGCGTGATCGTGCCGTCGCCGGTGGTCTCGTCGTGCCCGACGCCCAGGTGCTCGGACAGGGTGTCGTAGACCTCCTGACCACCGAGCACGTTGCACATGGTGTTGGTGCAGACGCTGACCAGGAAGTCACCCGTCGGCTTGCGCTTGTACATCGTGTAGAAGGTGGCCACCGCGCCGACCTGGGCCTTGTTCAACCCCAGCACCTCGGCGCAGAACGTGACCCCGGCCGGGGAGACGTAACCTTCCTCGGCCTGCACCAGGTGCAGCAGCGGCAGCAACGCCGAGCGGGACCGGTCCGCCGGGTAACGGGCGATGATCTCGCGCGCCCGCTCCCGGGTCTCGTCAGTGAAAACACTCATCGGCGTCGCCTTCCCGTTCGCGACTGCGGGGCTCGCAAGCTCACTCCTCGCACTCACCTGTCACAACCCCCCATGACCGGGTCCAACGAGGCGCCGCCGGCGATCACGTCGGCGATCAGGCCACCCTCGGCCATCGCCGGGAGAGCCTGGAGGTTGACGAAGCTCGGCTCCCGGTAGTGCACCCGGTACGGCCGGGTGCCACCGTCGGAGACCGCGTGCACGCCCAGCTCGCCGCGGGGCGCCTCGATGGCGACGTACACCTGGCCGGGCGGAACCCGGAAGCCCTCGGTCACCAGCTTGAAGTGGTGGATCAGCGACTCCATCGACTGACCCATGATCTTCGCGACGTGCTCCAGCGAGTTGCCCATGCCGTCCACGCCGATGGCGAGCTGCGCCGGCCAGGCGATCTTGCGGTCGGCGACCATCACCGGTCCCGGACGGAGCCGGTCCAGGGCCTGCTCGACAAGCTTCATCGACTCCCGGATCTCGGCGAGCCGGACCTGGTAGCGGCCCCACACGTCACCGTCGGGGTGGGTCGGCACGTCGAACTCGTAGTTCTCGTAACCGCAGTACGGCATGGTCTTGCGCAGGTCCCAGGCGAGGCCGGCGGAGCGCAGCACCGGACCGGTGATGCCGAGCGCGACACAGCCGGTCACGTCCAGCACCGCGACGTTCTTCGTCCGCTCGGTCCAGATCGGCTGGCCGGAGAGCAGGTCCTCGTACTCCTTGAGCTTCTTCGGCATCATCTTGAGGAACTCGCGGATCTTGACGATCGCGTCGTCCGGCACGTCCTGCGCCACGCCGCCCGGCCGGACGTACGCGTGGTTCATCCGCAGGCCGGTGATGGTCTCGAAGATGTCGAGGATGTACTCCCGCTCGCGGAAGCCGTACAGCATGATCGAGATCGCGCCCAGCTCCATGCCGGTGGTGGCCAGCCAGACCAGGTGCGACGAGATCCGGTTGAGCTCCATCATCAGCACGCGGATGGTGGTGGCCCGCTCGGTGATGTCGTCGGTGATGCCGAGCAGCTTCTCGACCGCGAGCGCGTACGCCGTCTCGTTGAAGATCGGGGCGAGGTAGTCCATCCGGGTCACGAACGTCGAGCCCTGAACCCAGTTGCGGTATTCGAGGTTCTTCTCGATGCCGGTGTGCAGGTAGCCGATGACGGATCGGGCCTCGCGGACCGTCTCGCCCTCCAGCTCCAGGATCAGCCGCAGCACCCCGTGCGTGGACGGGTGCTGCGGACCCATGTTGACGACGATCCGCTCGTCGTTGATCGGGTCGGTGCCCGAGACGATGGTGTCCCAGTCCCCACCGGTGACGGTGAAGACCCGACCCTCGTCGGTCTCGCGCTCACTCGCGTAGTTCGACGTCGTCACTGGTACGACCTCCGCTCGTTCGGCGGCTGGATCTCCGCGCCCTTGTACTCGACGGGGACACCGCCGAGCGGGTAGTCCTTGCGCTGCGGGTGGCCCTCCCAGTCGTCCGGCATGAGGATCCGGGTCAGGTTGGGGTGGCCGTCGAAGACGATGCCGAACATGTCGTACGCCTCCCGCTCCTGCCAGTCCGCCGTCGGGTAGACCGCGGTCACGCTGGGCAGGTGCGGGGCCGCCACGGAGACCGCGGCCTCCAACCGGACCCGACGCCGGTACGTCATCGACGTGAGCAGGTAGACCACGTGCAGCCGGCGCTCGTCGGCGCCCAGGTAGTCCACGCCGGACACCGAGGAGCACAGCTCGAACCGCAGCGCCAGGTCGTCACGCAGCACCTGGCAGACCTCGGCGATCCGCTCCGGGCGGACGTGCAGGGTCAGCTCGCCCCGGTCGACCACGACCTTCTCGATCGCGTCGGCGAAGGCCGGGTACGCCTCCTCCAACGCGTCGCGGACCTCGTCGAAGTAGCCCCCGTACGGCCGGGCCGCCTCCTCGATGGGCTGGCGCTGGCGGACCAGGCCGCCGTAGCCGGACACGTCGCCGGTGCCCTGGTTGCCGAACATCCCGCGACCGGCCGGGCTGGCCGGCGGGAGCTCGGCGGGGGCACCGCTGGTGGCGCCGGCCGGCGTGACCGGCACCGGCACCCCGCCGTCGTTGGGCTTGTCCGTGGGTGACGTCATTTGGGGCCTGCCTGCGGGTGGAGGTGGTTCTGAGCGTTCATCCAGTTCTCGATCCGCAACTGCTCCTCGCGGCCCTCGCGGACCGCCCGGGTCCACTCGGCACGGCGGGCCTTGTCGCTGCGGTACGAGGAGGGCATGGAGCCGTAGGGCACGATCGGAACGTCGCCGCGCTCCTGGCGGGCGGCCAGCATCTTGCGACCGTTCGGGCCGAGCGGCTCATACATGATCTTCTCGCGGAGCTTGAGGATCGCGTCGATGAGCATCTCCGGCCGGGGCGGGCAGCCGGGGAGGTACATGTCGACCGGCACCACGTGGTCGACGCCCTGCACGATCGCGTAGTTGTTGAACATGCCGCCGCTGCTGGCGCAGACGCCCATGGAGAGCACCCAGCGGGGCTCGGCCATCTGGTCGTAGATCTGGCGCAGCACCGGAGCCATCTTCTGACTCACCCGGCCGGCCACGATCATCAGGTCGGCCTGCCGGGGGGACGCCCGGAAGACCTCCATGCCCCAGCGGCCCATGTCGTAGTGCGGACCACCGGCGGCCATCATCTCGATGGCGCAGCAGGCCAGGCCGAAGGTGGCGCCCCACACGGACGACTTCCGGGACCAGTTGACCAGCTTCTCCACCGAGGTGAGCAGGACGCCGGCGGGAAGCTTCTCCTCGATGCCCATCTGACGTTCCTTCCTCAGTCCCAGTCCAGGCCGCCGCGCCGCCACACGTAGGCGTACGCAACGAAGACCGCGACGATGAACAGGACCATCTCCACGAAGCCGAAGATCGGCAGGGCGTCGAACGAGACCGCCCAGGGGTAGAGGAAGATGATCTCGATGTCGAAGACGATGAAGAGCATCGCCGTCAGGTAGAACTTGATCGGGAACCGGCCGCCGCCGACCGGCTGCGGGCTGGGCTCGATGCCGCACTCGTAAGCCTCGAGTTTGGCCTTGTTGTAGCGGTGGGGACCGGCGAAGCGGGCGGCGCCGACGGAAAACAGCGAGAACGCCGCGGCGAGGGCGAACAGCCCGATGATCGGTGCGTAAGGCGAGAGCGACATCGTTTTCTCCTGCTCGTCCTTCCCTGCCCTCGGTGCTTGACGAAAATCACACTATTCACGTCCCTCGCAGTGGCAGTCGGCGGGGGTCGATCTTTGTCAGCGTCGGGGCCGTGACCAGCACCGATGCCGTCCTACTCAGACAGCTGGCGCGGCCTTCGTCATCGCGTTGATGACCCGGTCCATCGCGTCCCCGCCACGCGGGTCGGTCAGGTTGGCCAACAGCTTGAGCACGAAACGCATCAGCGTCGGGTGCGGCATGCCGTGTTTGGTGGCGATCCGCATGATCTCCGGGCGGCCGATCAGTTTCACGAAGATGCCGCCCAGCCGGTAGTAGCCGCCGAGGCGGGCCTTCAGCTCGTTCGGGTACGCCAGCAGCGCCCGCTCCCGCTCCGGCCCGGCCGGCCGGGCGAGGGCCTGGACCATGACCTCCGCGGCCAGTTCGCCGGACTCCATCGCGTACGCGATGCCCTCGCCGTTGAACGGGTTGACCATGCCGCCCGAGTCGCCGACCAGCAGCACCCCTCGGGTGTAGTGGGGCACCCGGTTGAAGCCCATCGGCAGCGCGGCGCCGAGGATCGGGCCGTCGGCGTTCGTCTCGTCGGTCATCCCCCAGTCTTCCGGGGTGTTGGCGAGCCAGTCGGTGAGCAGCCGGCGGTAGTTGGTCTTGCCGAACGCGGAGGACGAGTTGAGCACCCCGAGGCCGACGTTGACCCGGCCGTCGCCCAGGCCGAAGATCCAGCCGTACCCGGGCAGCAGGTTGTCGCCGCTGTCCTTGCTGCGCAGCTCCAGCCAGGACTCCAGGTAGTTGTCCTCGTGCTTGGCCGGCGAGCGGTAGTAGCGGCGGACGGCCACGCCGATCGGCCGGTCCTCCCGCTTGGCCAGCCCGAGCGCGAGCGGGAACCGGCCGGAGACGCCGTCCGCGGCGACGACGAGCGGGGCGTGGAACGTGGCCGGTTCCTTGCCCGGCCCGACCTCCGCCTCGACGCCGGTGACCCGGCCGTCACCGTCGAGCACCGGACCCAGCACGTTGACGTTGGTCCGGAGCTTGGCGCCGGCGGCCACCGCCCGCTGGGCGAGCAGGTCGTCGAAGTCCAGCCTCGTGCGCACCAGGCCGTAGTTGGGGAAACTGGCCAGCTCGGGCCAGTCCAGCTCCAGGCGCACGCCGCCGCCGATGACCCGCAGGCCGCGGTTGTGCAGCCAGCCGGCCTCGGGCGAGGTGTCCACACCCATCCGGACGAGCTGGCGCACCGCGCGCGGGGTCAACCCGTCGCCGCAGACCTTCTCCCGCGGGAACTCGGTCTTCTCCAACAACAGCACCCGTACGCCGTGCCGAGCCAGGTGGTACGCAGTAGCTGACCCACCGGGACCGGCGCCCACGACAATGACGTCGGCGTCATGTTCCACCGCGGTCATTCGCGCCTCCTCCCGCACGCTCGTGAAATGCTTCACAAGCCAGACGGGACGAGTGTATGACCGGCGTCATACCTGCGCAGGATCAGGGGTACCTAACTCGCCGATGTGACAGCCCTCGACCGTCCACAGCGGCCGAGTGTCAGGCCGGGCTGGGGGCGTCCAGACCCGCATCGACCCGGATGGCCTCCGGCAGATGCTCCCGGAGCGCACCGCCCGCCGCCCGGTCCAGCGCCGCCAACACCTCGGCGACCACCTGTCGGACCTCCACCGGATCGGCTCCGGCCAACGCGCGCAGTTGCGCGACGAGTTCGGCAGCGTCGTCGTCGGTGGCGGCCACCGGGTCCGCCGGGTCTGCTCCGGTCATGCGGACGAGCGTACGGGGCAAAGTGGACTAAAGACCGACATTCACGAAACCTGAGCAATGTCCGCGTAAGTGGCCGTCCGGCCCGCCGGCTCGGTGATCGTCGTGCGGCCGGCGTCGGTCGCGGCGACTACTCGCGGATCCCCCGGTGCAGGGCGACCACACCACCGGTCAGGTTGCGCCAGGCCACCCGGCCCCACCCGGCCGCGGCGACCCGGCCGGCAAGCGCCTCCTGCGCCGGCCAGGCCCGCACCGACTCGGCGAGATAGACGTACGCGTCGGGGTTGCTCGACACCGTTCGGGCGACCACCGGCAGCGACCGCATCAGGTACGACAGGTAGACCGTTCGGAAGACCGGGTTGACCGGGGTGCTGAACTCACAGATCGCCAACCGCCCACCCGGCCGGGTGACCCGGGCCAGCTCGCGCAGGGCCGCGTCGGTGTCGTTGACGTTGCGCAGCGCGAAGGAGATGGTCACCGCGTCGAAACTGGCGTCGGCGAACGGCAGCCGCAGCGCGTCGCCGGCCAGCAGCGGCACCTCGGGACGGACCCGCTTGCCGGCGTACAGCATGCCCAACGACAGGTCAGCCCCCACCGCGTACGCCCCGGACTGCGCCAACTCCCGGGTCGAGACGCCGGTGCCCGCGCCCACGTCCAGCACCCGCTCGCCCGGCCGCAGCCCGAGCGCCGCCCGGGTGGCCCGACGCCAGGACCGGTCCTGGCCGAAGGAGATCACCGTGTTGGTGAGGTCGTAGCGCTCCGCCACGCCGTCGAACATCGCGGCGACCTCGTGCGGCTGCTTGTCCAGACTGGCGCGCTGGCCCTGCGGGGAACGGCTCACCCCTCCACTCTGCCAGTCGTCCGCCAGGCGGTGCCCGTGGGGTGGTGCGGCACCCCCGGTACGCGAAGGGCGGGGTGGTCGCCCACCCCGCCCTCGCGTCGTTCCGGCGTTCGGACGCCGGCTGCCAGTACCGCTGTCAGTCGGTGGGCTTCTCGTCGCTCGGGGCGACCAGGACGACCTTGCGCCGGCGGGAGAGCACCAGCAGCGCACCGCCCAGCAGCAGGATGAGGCCGCCGATGCCACCGATCAGACCGACCTGCACACCCGTCACCGGCAGGCCACCACCACCGGAGCCGCCACCACCGGCAGCCGGCGACGTGCTCGCGCCCGGCGTTGGCGTGCCACCCGGGCTGGGCGTACCACCCGGGCTGGTCGTACCACCCGGCGTCGGGGTGGCGGTCCCACCCGGCGTCGACGTGGCCGTGGGCGTCGGGGTGGCCGTGGGCGTCGACGTGGCGGTGGGCGTCGGGGTGGCCGTGGACGTCGGGGTGGCCGTGGGAGTCGGGGTCGGGGTCGGGGTCGGCTGCGCGGTCAGGTCGACGAAGACGTCGAAGATCGCCTGGTTGTCGCTCTCGTCGACCTCGGTGAAGGCCTTGCGCTGGGCGCTGGTCGCCGGCTCGGGCTGCTCCTCGGCCTGACCCGTGGCACCGTCGAGACCCTGCGCGACCAGCTCACCGACCCGCAGCACCGACTCGGTGACGTTCGCGCCGACCGTCACCTTGACGTCCGCCGTGTAGTACTCGCCGGGCTTGATCACCGCACCGTCGTCCTCGCAGAGGGCCTGGGCGACACCGCCCAAGGTCTGCGACGTGCAGGCGTCCGGCAGCGTGGCGAAGGTGACGCCGGCCGGGAGGGTGAGCACGTAGGACAGGCCGGTGGCCTTGCGGCTGCCGTCGTTGTAGACCGCCCAGTCCAGCGGCACCGTCTCGCCGCGCTTGACCGGCCGGAGGTTGGGGTCGTCGCCCTGGACGCCGTTCACCACGACGTTCGCGTAGACGTCCTGCACCCAGCTGGTCAGGTCGTAGCCGCGCTTGCCGACGGTGATGTCGTGCTCGACCCTGTTGTCCTTCTTCTTGGGGTCGGCGGTGGCCGAGGTGATGGTGACCACCAGCGTCCCGGCCTCGCCGCGCGCACCCGTGGAGAAGAGCGGAATGCCGAAGTCCTCGCTGGTACCGGCCGGCACGTCGCCGAGCGGGCAGGTGAACGTCTTGCCCTTCACCTGGCAGCCGTTGGGCACGACGACCCCGACCACGCTCTTCAGCAAACTGCTGGTGTCCACGGTGTAGCTGACGCCCTTGGCGGCGACCGTGCTCCGGGTGTTGTCGACCAGAAACTTGAACGGCTTGGCCTTGGCCGCCTTGACGCCCTTGGCCAGCTCGGAGCTGAGCGGCACCAGGGCCAGATCGGCCTGGTCGGCGGCCTGCGCCGGGGCGGCCACGGCGGCCAGGCCAGCGGCCGCGAGCAGGGCCACCACGCCAGCGCGGGCCAGGGCCGAGCGGTGGAACGCTGTCATCGGTCCCCCGGGGGGTAGGGAAGAAAGATTGATTGCGGAACGAGCGGACGTTATCGGAGGTCGATCACGCACGCCAGCGTGCGCGGCCCAATTCATCCGTCCGGCCCGGGGTCCGGAGACGGTACGGGCGGGATGGTCACCCATCCCGCCCGTACCGCCGTGCGTTATATGAACGACCCGCCACGGGCCGATGGAGGACAGCCCACGAACGACCATCAAACCATCCGTCACCAGCGCGATCGCGGTGATTCGCGCTCGCCGGTGGCGACGGATACGAGCCGGGACGCTAGCGGCCGCCGATCACCTTCACCACCCCGCGGCGGACAGCCTGACGCTGCGGCGGCCCGGACCACCCGTACCGCCGAGGCGAGCCGGCGGGAGCATGAGCATCGGTCAGCCGAACGGCCGGGCGACGCGCAGCGTCAGTTGACCTCGACGAGCGGCAGGGACCGGCCCGCGCCGCCGCCGGGAAGCGCGATCGAGGAGAAGTGCGACACCACCCGCTCGTCGGTCGGGTCGTCGGCAGGCGTGTGGTGCACCGCGAGCCGGTGGTAGAGGGTGTCGCGCTGCGCGGGGATCCGGTCCGCCGAGCGGATCATGCCGATCAGCTCGTGCAGGTTGGAGCGGTGCCGCGCACCGGCGGAGGAGATCACGTTCTCCTCCAGCATGATCGAGCCGAGGTCGTCCACGCCCATGTGCAGCGAGAGCTGACCGACGTCCTTGCCGGTGGTCAGCCAGGACGCCTGCAGGTGCGGCACGGTCTCGAAGAAGAGCCGGGCCACCGCGACGAGGCGCAGGTATTCCAGGGTGGTGGCCTGGGTGCGGCCCTTGAGGTGGTTGTTCTCCGGCTGGTACGTCCACGGGATGAAGGACCGGAATCCGCGGGTGCGGTCCTGCACGTCCCGGATCATGCGCAGGTGCTCGATGCGCTCGGCGTGCGTCTCGCCGGTGCCCATCATCATGGTGGCGGTCGACTCGATGCCCTGCCGGTGCGCCAGCTCCATGACCTCCAGCCAGCGCTCGCCCGACTCCTTGAGCGGCGCGATCGCCTTGCGCGGACGCTCCGGCAGCATCTCCGCGCCGGCGCCCGCGATCGAGTCCAGACCGGCGGTCTTGATCCGCGCGATGGCCTCGTCCAGGCTCACCCCGGAGACCTTCGCCATGTGCAGGATCTCGCTGGGGCCGATCGAGTGGATGACCAGCTGCGGGTACGCCTGCTTGACCGAGGAGAACAGCTCCTCGTAGTACTCCACGCCGTAGTCCGGGTGGTGCCCGCCCTGGAGCATCACCTGGGTGGCGCCCAGCTCGACCGCCTCGCCGCAGCGGCGCAGGATCTCCTCGGTCGGGTGGGTCCACCCTTCCGTGTGCTTCGGCGCGCGGTAGAACGCGCAGAACTTGCACGCCGTCACGCAGACGTTCGTGTAGTTGATGTTGCGATCGATCAGGTACGTGACGACGTTGTCCGGGTAGCGCCGCCGACGCACCGCGTCCGCCGCCTCGCCCAACGCGTGGAAGGGCGCCTCGGTGTAGAGCAGCAACGCCTCCTCGGGCGTGATCCGCCCGCCGTCCGCGCCCCGCTGCAGGATGTCGTCGATCTCCCGGCTCACCGTCACGCCCCCGAGCCTACGCCGGTCACGCGCGTTGGCCCTGAGGGGTGGTTCAGGGCTGTGATGTCAGGATCTCGCGCCACACCGTTTCCGCGATCTTGCACTTTCTGTCGCGGCATCAGGGGCATTCCACGCAAACAGGCGACAGAAAGTGCAAGATCGACGCGGGTGCGGCGGTTGCGCCAGGCCGGCAATACGCCTCCCACCCCTCCACGTAACCGGTCGGCCGTCGCCCGCCGGTGACCTCGGCGAACCGCTCGACGAACTCCCGGTCGTTCGGCGCGCTCATGCGTCGTAGTCGACGGTGAGTCGGTCGGTGGTCGGGCTGGACTGGCAGGTCAGGACGTAACCGGCGGCCAACTCGTCCGGCTCCAGGGAGTAGTTGCGGGCCATCGTGACCGACCCGTCGACCACCTTCGCTTTACAGGTCGAGCAGACGCCGCCCTTACAGGCGTACGGCAGCTCGCCACGCACCTTCAACGCGGCGTCCAGCACCCGCTCCTCGCGACCCATCGTGAAGCTCGACGACCTGCCGTCCAGCACGATGGTCACCTCGGCCCCGGCACCCGCCTGGTCCACCGGACGCCGCACCGGCTCCGGCGGCGCGTCGACGTGGAACAGCTCGGTGTGCACCGCCGACTCGGGCAGCCCGCGTCCGGTCAGCACGTCCCGGACGTCGACCACCATGGCGTACGGGCCGCAGAGGAACCACTCCTCGATCACGTCGCCCGGCACGATGGTGCCCAGCAACCGGCCCAGCCGCTCGGCGTCGATCCGCCCGGAGAGCAGCGCCGACTCGCCCTGCTCCCGGGAGAGCACGTGCACCAGGTGCAGCCGGGTGGGATAGCGGTCCTTCAGATCGGCCAGCTCCTCGGCGAACATGACCGTGTTCGCCGTGCGGTTGCCGTACACCAGGGTGAAGGTGCTGGCCGGCTCGACGGCCAGCGCGGTCGCGACGAGCGCGAGCACCGGGGTGATGCCGGAGCCGGCGACGACCGCGCCGTAGTGCCGCACCCGGTCCGGCGCGAACGCCGTGGTGAAGGTGCCCAACGGCGGCAGCACCTCGACGGTGTCGCCACCGCGCAGCGCCCCGCACGCGAACGCCGAGAAGGCGCCGCCGGGGATCTCCCGCACCCCGATCCGTAACCGGCCGTGCCGGGCCAGGTCGTCGGGGGTGGAGCAGATCGAGTACGACCGGCGCACATCCGTGCCGTCCTCCGCGGCTCGCCGCACGGTGAGGTGCTGACCCGCGCGGAAGGCGAAGGTCTCCCGCAGATCCTCGGGTACGGCGAAGGTCACCGCGACCGCATCGTCGGTGAGCCGGTCGACGGCCGCGACCGACAACGGGTGGAAGACCGGTCGGCGGCGGACCGGACGGGTGATGGTGACAGTCACAGCGCCTTCAGGTGGTCGAAGGGTTCGGAGCAGGAACGGCAGCGCCACAGCGCCTTGCACGCGGTGGAGCCGAACCGGCTGACCTGCTCGGTCTCCGGTGACCCGCACTGCGGGCAGCGGACCGCGAGCGTCAGCGGGACGACGCCGGAGGTGGGCACCGGGGCCGGCGGGGCGATCCCGGCGGCGGCGAGCTTGGCCCGCCCACCCTCGGAGATCCAGTCGGTGCTCCACGGTGGGCTGTAGACGGTGCGGACCTCGGCGTCGGGGTGGCCGGCGACCGCCAGCGCGCGGCGGATGTCGGTGCGGATCACGTCCATCGCCGGGCAACCGGTGTAGGTCGGGGTGATGGTGACGGTGACCCGGCCATTGGCCGGATCCTCCTCGACCGCCCGCAGGATGCCCAGCTCGTCGATGGTGATCACCCGGATCTCCGGGTCCACGACACCGGCGGCGGCCTCCCGCGCGCTAAGCGTGCCGCCGGTCGTGGCTGGCGGGTTCGCGCTCCGCGCGCTCACCGTGCCGCCGCCGCTCGCGACTGCGGGGCTCCGCTGCGCTGCACTCCTCGCGCTCACCACCGCGCTCCGGGATGGGCGCGGTGCAGCACCTGCATCTCGGCGAGCAGGTAGGCCAGGTGCTCGGTGTGCACGCCGTCCCGCCCGCCGGCCGGCGCCCAGCCGCTCTCCGGCCGGGTGAGCGTCGCCTCGGCCAGCACCGCGCCGACGGTCTCGTCGAACGCCGGCCGCAGGGTGGCCGGGTCGACCGGCGCCGCCGGGTCCGCGGCGAACAACTCGTGGGTGTACGGCCACACCTGGTCGACGGCCGCCTGCATCCGACGGTGCGACTCCTCGGTGCCGTCCCCGAGCCGCTTCACCCACAACGCGCCATGGTCCAGGTGGTACGCCGACTCCTTGCGCGCCTTCGCTCCGATCGCGGCCAGCCGCTCGTCGGCGCAACCGGCCAGCGCCGTGTACAGCGGCAGTTGGTAGGCCGCCAGGAAGAACAGCTTCGCCATGGTCACCGCGAAGTCGCCGTTGGGCAGCTCGACCAGGAGCGCGTTGCGGAACTCGCGGTCGTCGCGCAGGAACGCCAACGCGTCCTCGTCCCGGCCCGCGCCCTCCAGCTCGCCCGCGTACGACAGCAGCAGCCGCGCCGCCCCGAGCTGGTCGAGGGCGATGTTGGCAAGCGCGATGTCCTCTTCCATCTCCGGCGCGCGGGTCGTCCACTCGGCCAGTCGTTGCGCCGCGACCAACGCGTCGTCGGCGAGGGCGAGGGTGAAGTCGTACGGCCCGTTCACGCCACCACCTCGCTGCGCTCGGCGGCGGCGCGAAGCGCCCCGCTGCTGAGCCGGCTGGTTCGCTCGCTCCGCTCGCTCACAGGTGGGCCACCCCGTCCGGCACCTCGTAGAAGGTGGGGTGGCGGTAGACCTTGTCGGCGGCCGGGTCGAAGAAGGCGTCCTTCTCGTCCGGGCTGGACGCGGTGATCGCGCCGGCCGGCACCACCCAGATCGACACACCCTCCTGACGGCGGGTGTACAGGTCCCGGGCGTTGCGCAGGGCCAGCTCCGCGTCGGGGGCGTGCAGGCTGCCGACGTGGGTGTGCGACAACCCGCGTCGCGCCCGCACGAAGACCTCCCAGAGCGGCGAGTGTTCGGTAGTCACGCGGCCACCTTCTCCTTCTGTTGCGCCCGCTTCGCGGCGTACGCCGTGGCGGCCTCGCGGACCCAGGCGCCCTCGGCGTGTGCGGCCCGGCGGTGGGCGATCCGCTCCCGGTTGCACGGCCCGTCGCCGGAGATCACCCGCAGCAGCTCGTCGTAGTCCGGCTGGGTGTAGTCGTACGCCTGCCGCTCCTCGTTCCAGCGCAGGTCCGGATCGGGGATGCGCACGCCGAGGATCTCGGCCTGCTGGACGCACATGTCGACGAAACGCTGCCGCAGGTCGTCGTTGGAGAAGCGCTTGATCTTCCAGGCCATCGACTGGGCGGAGTGCGTGGAGTCGCCGTCCGGCGGGCCGAACATCGCCAGCGACGGGTACCACCACCGGTCCACCGCGTCCTGGGCCATCGCCTGCTGCCCCGGGGTGCCGTGTGCCAGGGTGTGCAGGATCTCGTAGCCCTGCCGCTGGTGGAACGACTCCTCCTTGCAGACCCGGATCATCGCTCGGGCGTACGGGCCGTACGAGCAGCGGCACAGCGGCACCTGGTTGACGATCGCCGCGCCGTCCACCAGCCAGCCGATCGCGCCCACGTCGGCCCAGCTCAGGGTGGGGTAGTTGAAGATCGAGCTGTACTTCTGGCGACCGTCGAGCAGTAGTCGGACCAGCTCGTCGCGGCTGATGCCGAGGGTCTCGGCGGCGGCGTAGAGGTAGAGGCCGTGACCCGCCTCGTCCTGCACCTTGGCCAGCAGGATCGCCTTGCGCTTGAGCGAGGGCGCCCGGCTGATCCAGTTGCCCTCCGGCTGCATGCCGATGATCTCGGAGTGGGCGTGCTGGGCGATCTGCCGGATCAGCGTCCGGCGGTACGCGTCGGGCATCCAGTCGCGTGGCTCGATCTTCTGCTCGGCGTCGACCACCTCGGCGAAGTACGCCGCGAGGTCCTCGTCGGGCGCGGGTCCGCCACGGCGACCGCGCGCCGCCGCCGCGCGTAGCTCTGCCTCGGCGGCCTCGACCTCGCCCAGCAGGCCGGCGGCGGGCGCGTCGCCCGCAGCGGCGTCCGACGTGTCGGTCGGGGTCGGGAAGTCGTTGCCATACATGGGACAAGTGTTACAGCTGGCCATCCAAGAAGCCATAGGGTGTAACAGGATTCCGGCATCCGATCCGTAGCGGAATGAGCGCTTTGCGTGACCCGGCCGCCGGGCTGGCGGCGTGACTTGGGCCACGAAACAAAGGTGAATCCCCGCAAGAGCCGCATACCGGTCGCATATCTCACCTTTATCCCAGGTCGCCTAGTGTCGGGTCCTGGCAAGTCACCCAGCCGGACGTAGACTTTCGGCCGGCACACCGATCGGCTTCAGATGATTGCCGCCAGACAGAGGCCACCTCCCCCGGCCTTGGCGATCGGCCGATCCGTCCGGACAACAAGCCGGTCCCCCGGCCCTGACACCTGGAGTTCACCCACTCATGCGTTCCCGCGTGACCCTGGTGCTCGCCATCGTGGCGATCCTGCTCGGCGGCGTCCTCCTGGTCCCCGCCGCGTACGCCCGACTCTCCAAGGGCGACAGCGGCGGAGGCGGTGGAGGCGGCGCTGCCTCGCAGGTCGCCGCGCCAGCACCCGCGCCACCGCCGCCGCCCACGCTGGCGGCCGGTCCGGTCTCGGTGGACTTCCAGGGCGACTTCTTCTCCTGGGCTCTGCTGGATCGGCAGACCGGCGCGATCTCCGGGTCGCCGAACATGGCCGAGACCAGCTCCACCGAGTCGATGATCAAGGCGTGGATCGTCTCGGACTACCTGCGGCAGCTCGGCGACAGGGAACCGCCGCCGGCACTGAAGAAGGCCGCCAGCCTCGCCATCATCGACAGCAACGACACCGCGGCCAACCAGGTCCACGCTGCCGCGGGCGGCTCGTACAAGCCATCCACGAGCAGCACGCCCGACGCGGTGATCCAGCGGGCGATCAAGATCTGCGGACTGACCGACACCAAACGCGGCAACATCAAGCCGTTCTCCGGCTACTGGAGCTTCACCCAGATGTCCCCGCGGGACGCGGTCCGGCTCGGCGACTGCATCGCCGACGGTAAGGCCGCTGGCCGGAAGTGGACCCCGTGGGTGCTGGATCAGATGAGCAAGGTCCGGGGCACCACCGCGGCGAAGGACCAGAAGGCCAGGACTGGCGGCGGCCGCTGGGGGATCATCGACGGCCTGCCAAAGTCGATCACCGCGCAGGGCCCGGTCAGCATCAAGAATGGATGGACGCGGATCTACTACGACGCCAACTGGCACGTCAACTGCCTCGCCGTCACCGGCAAGTGGAGTCTCGCGGTGATGCTGCGGTACCCGGCCAGGAACAGTCTCGACTACGGCGCGAAGGTGTGTGCCAGCGTGGCCACCCAACTGGTCACCCCCCAGCCCGGCGCCGCGCTCAAGGTGCCCCAGCAACCGGTCGGGAAGCTCTGATGGCGGGAAATCGGCGGGCCGACCGGCGTGGCGGCGGTGAGGCGTCCCCGCTGCGGCTGATCGCCATCGCCGTCATCCTGATCGGGTTGGTGCTGGTGTCGCTGCGGCTGCTCCCGGGGTCACCGTTCGAGTCGGCAGCCGCCGCCAAGTGGGGCGACGCCGGCTCCGGCACGAGCGACCGCCCCACCGGCGCAGGCACCAACCGGAGTGCCCGCCAGCCGACCGCGCCGTCACCGAGCCCCAGCCCGTCGCTGGAGCCGCTGCCGTTCGTGGCCAAGGATCTCAAGCTGGACATCGAGGGCTGGTACTCCTGGAGCGTGCTGGACCGGCGCACCGGGCAGATCATCGGCTCCAAGAACATGAACGAGACAAGCACGACCGCCTCGATGATCAAGTCCTGGATCGTGGCCGACTACCTGCGTCGCGCGGCCGACGCCGGCCAGACGCCCAGCGACGCGAAGCTCGCTGACGCGACGCGGATCATCCGGGACAGCGACAACACCCGGGCCGAACAGTTCTACAACCAGGTCGACCGGGACGCCTCGATCAAGCGGCTGATCTCCATGTGCAAGCTGACCGACAGCAAGGTGGCCCCCGACGGCGGTTGGAGTCGGACGGCGCTCTCCCCCCGGGACACCGCCCGCCTGGGCAACTGCATCGCCACCGGCACCGCCGCCGGGCCGAAGTGGACCAAGTGGCTGCTCAACGAGATGAAGCTGGTCCGCGGCGCTGGTGACTTCGGCATCCGCAAGGCCTTCCCGGCCGACGAGCAGAAGCAGATCGCCATCAAGAACGGGTGGATCGACCGAACCAAGGAGCAGGAGATGCACATCAACTGCCTGGCCATCGGCGACACCTGGACGATGGGCGTGATGGTCAAGTACCCGATCAACATGGGCTACGACTACGGCATGAAGAACTGCGAGAAGATCACCGAGGCGCTCCTGCGCCCCGGCACCTGAGCCGCGGCCCCGCGCACAGCGCGGGGCCGACCCCCGGTCAGCGCCCAGCGGCCTCGCGCGCCGCGGGGCCGACCCGCCGGTCAGCCGGCGAAGAACTCCGGGCCGCCTTCCGGCAACTCCGGGGCCGCACCGATCGCGGCGGCTCGCCGGGCCCACTCACGCAGCCCGGCGACCTGCCGGTCACCGAGCGAGAAATCCAGGGTACGGAAGTACGTGGCGAGCGTCTCCGCGTCGAACGTCTCCCAGCGGGCTGCGGCCTCGGCGACCTGGTCCAGCTCGGCCAGGCAGAGATCCCGCGAGCGTAGGAACGCCTCGTGCACCTCCTTGACCAGACCCGGGTGGGCGGCGGCGAAGTCGCGGCGGACCGCCCAGACGGCGAAGACCATCGGCAGCCCGCTCCACTCCCGCCACGCCTGCCCGAGGTCGGTGACGATGAGCCCGCGCTTCGGCGCCTCGTAGTACGCCCGCAGCGCCACGTCCCCGATCAGCACCCCGGCGTCGGCCTCGAGCAGCATCTGCGTCAGGTCCGGCGGGCAGCGGAAGTATTCGGGCCGCACGTGGTACCGCTCGGCGAGCAGCAACTGGGCCAGCATCACCCCGGTCCGCGAGGTCGAGCCGAGCGCCACCCGGGCGCCGTCCAGCTCGTCGAGAGGTCGGGTGGAGACCATGTTGACCGAGAGCACCGGTCCGTCACTGCCCACCGCCAGGTCCGGCAGGAGGAGCAGCTCGTCGGCGTGCTTCAGGTACTCCAACAGGGTGATCGGGCCGATGTCGAGGTCACCGGCGACAAGCGCCGCGCTCAACCGATCCGGCGAATCCTTCTGCAGGTCGACGTCGAGCAGGGCACCGGAGCGCATCAGACCCCAGTAGATCGGCAGGCAGTTCAGGAACTGGATGTGCCCGACCCGCGGGCGTGCGATGCGCTCAGCCATGACCCGACCGTATCCCCGGTCTTCGGGTCCGGCTCGGCGGGTCGGCCCGGAGTGGCCAAGCCCGCATCCGTCCTGCTGATCCGCTGGGCACCTACCACCGCTGGCGTCAACGCCGGACCGGCTGCTCGCCCACCGGTCCGCCCACCCTGCCGCACCCCGGTCCAGCCGGTTACCCGCGCTCCGGCCCGCGTAGCGCCCGGGCGGCGACCGGCACGAACACCAGCACCACCAGGATCCCGGCCGCGCCGGCCACCGCGATCAGCGGCCGGGGCGACGCTCGCGTGAGCAGCGCGCCGCCGAGCAGGTAACCGGCCATCGAGCCGCCCTGCACCGCCGCGCCAAAACTGGCGTACGCACGGGCGCGCATCGCCTCCGGCACCCGGAGAGCGATGAGCACACTGACGAAGACGTTCGCCGCGCCGTTCGCCCCTCCCGCCACCAGCCAGAGCGGCACCAGCACGCCGGCCGTTGGCACCCCCGCGGCCAGCGGCGTGGCGCGGTGTTGCGACGCGATTTGCGGGCTCGGTGATCGACGTAAATGGGTTCGTTCCATTGATCATCGACAACCCGAAAGTGTCGTACGTCAGTTCTATTCTGTCTTCATGTTGGGGGCGTTGGCGCAGGCAGGAGGCGCGGTCGACGACTGTGCCGAGACCGCGCTCTGGGGGCTCTCCGACGATGACCTGCTCGCCTCGCTCGACGCGACTCAGGTGCTGGCGCAGCGGCTGGCCACCATTCAACTCGGGCTGATCCGCGAGTTGGACGGCCGCGGCCTGGCGGTCGCCCAGGGTGCCTCGTCCACCGCCGTCTGGCTGCGGGAGCGGCTCCGGCTCTCCGGTCGCTCCGCGCGCCGACTGGTCCAGTTCGCCGCCACCCTCGACGCCGCGCCAGCAGCGGTGCGCGACGCGCTGCTCAGCGGTGCCATCACCGTCGACCAGGGTCGAGTGGTGGCCGAGACGATCGCCGCCCTTCCAGTGGAAGCCGGCCCCGAGGTGGCGGACAAAGCCACGCAACTCCTGGTCGCCTGGGCCGACCGGTTCGATCCGACCATCCTGAGCCGGCTCGGAGAGCGCGTCCTCACCCACGTCGCACCGGATCTGGCCGACCAGGCTGAGCTGAAGGCTCTCCAACGGGCCACCGAGCGGGCCGAGGCCCGCCGACACGTCACGCTCTCCGAGCAGCACAACGGTCAGGTACGCCTGAGCGGAAACCTCGACACCGAGACCGCGAGCCTGCTACGTGAAGCGATCGACCCGCTCTGCGCCCCGGCCGGTGCGCACGATGATCGCAGTCCAGGTCAGCGCCGTGCCGACGCGCTGGGCGAGATCTGCCGGCTGGCGTTGCGTACGGGTGAGCTGCCCGACAACGGCGGGGACCGGCCTCAGCTCGTGGTGACCGTGTCGCTCGACGGTCTGGTCAACCGCGTACGTGCCGGCACCCTGGAGACCGGCATTCGCCTCACGCCGGGCGCGGTCCGCCGGCTCGCCTGCGACGCCAACCTGTTGCCGGCCGTGCTGGGTGGCAACAGTCAGGTCCTGGACGTGGGCCGCCAGCGCCGGCTCTTCACCGGCCCGCTGCGGCGTGCGCTGGTGCTGCGGGACGGCGGTTGCGCCTTCCCTGGCTGCGATCGGCCGCCGAGATGGTGCGACGGTCACCATGTCCGACACTGGGCCGACGGGGGGACGACAGCGTTGGACAATGCTGTGCTGCTGTGCGGCTACCACCACCGGGTCGTCCATCGCGGCGACTGGGCGGTCCGCGTCGCGGCGGACGGCCGGCCCGAATTCCTCCCGCCTCGCTGGCTCGACCCGCTACGCGCCCCCCGCCGCAACCTCTACCACCTGCGCTGCTGATGCCGCCGACCACGCCCACGCCGCCCGTGCCCGTGCCTGCGGCTGCGCCTGTGCCCGGACCCGGACCCGGACTAGGACCAGGACAAGGACCAGGACCAGGACAAGCCCGGCCCAACCCTGCCGCCCTGCGGCCCTGCCGCCCTGCCGCCCTGCCGCCCTGCCGCCCTGCCGCCCTGCCGCCCTGCGGCCCTGCGGCCCTGCCGCCCTGCGGTCTGCGGGTCTGTGGCTCTGCGCCATCTCACCGGGCAACACGCCATCTCTGATGGGTGGTCGTCTGGGTAATTCGTTGGAAGCGTCGGGTTCGGGAGCGTAAGGTTGCAGGCCGCTTGACGGCCGAGGTGAGCTGCACCGGAACGGACGTCTTTCGCGCCGGGCGGCCGGCCATCCGCCCCCGGACACGCGAGCGCGCAGCAGATGTGAACGATGGGACGTCAGCATGCCCGCACTTGATCTCGACACCCAGCTCGACTCGGATCTGTCCGCCGAACGCGCACACCTGGCCGCCTCACGGAGCGCGCTACGGCGGATGCGGGAGCGCGCCGAAGCCCTCTTCGCCACCGGTGACCAGGTGGCCGGCGACGCGTACGCGGCGGAGACACTCGGCCGCACCCTGGCCCGTCGGGTGGCCGAACTGGCCGACGACCCGACAACGCCCCTGTTCTTCGGCCGCCTCGACTTTGCCGAGTCCACAGACCCCGACGGCACGGACCCCGGCAGCACGGATCCCGGCAGCACGGATCCCGGCAGCACGGAGACCGGCAGCACGGAGACCGCCAGCAGCACCGGGCAGGGCAGCACCGCGCAGGGCAGCACCGCGCAGGGCAGCACCGCGCAGGGCAGCACCGCGCAGGGCAGCACCGCGCAGGGCAGCACCGCGCACAGCAGCACCGCGCACAGCAGCACCGGGCACAGCAGCACCGCGCAGGGCAGGGCCAGCGACGGGGATCCCGGCGCGGTTGTGCGCAGTTCGGGGCATGACGGTCGGCGGTACCACGTGGGGCGTCGGCATGTCGCCGACGACCGCGGCGAGCCGTTGGTGTTGGACTGGCGGGCACCGGTCTCGCGGTCGTTCTACCAGGCCAGCGTGCGGGATCCGCAGGGTGTGGCGGTACGGCGGCGGTTCGGGTTCAGCAACGGGGTCCTGACCAGTTTCGAGGATGAGCGTCTCGATCGGGGTGAAGAGCTCGGCACGACCAGTCGGATCCTCACCGCCGAGATCGAGCGGCCGCGTGTCGGGCCGATGCGCGACATCGTCGCCACGATTCAGCCGGAGCAGGACGAACTGGTCCGGGCCGACCTTGCCGACTCGATCTGCGTGCAGGGAGCGCCGGGCACCGGGAAGACGGCTGTCGGCCTGCACCGGGCCGCGTACCTGCTCTATCTGCACCGGGAGCGGCTGCGGCGGGCGGGTGTGCTGATCGTCGGACCGAACAGGGCGTTCCTGTCGTACATCGCGGCGGTGTTGCCGGCTCTCGGCGAGGTCGAGGTCGAGCAGGCCACGGTGGAGGAGTTGATTTCCCGGGTGCCGGTGCGGGCGGTCGAGACGCCGGCGGTGGCCGTACTCAAGCACGACGTCCGGATGGCGCGTGTGTTGCGACGTGCGCTGGGTGCACAGATCGCTACGCCGACGGAGTCGATCACGGTGTCGGACGGTTCGTTCCGGTGGCGGATCGGGCTGGAGCCGTTGCATCGGATCGTCGAGGAGACCCGCCGGGAAGAGCTGCCGTACGGCACGGGTCGGGAGCGGGTCCGCGCGCGAGTGGTGAGCCTGCTGCAACGGCAGGCCGAGGCGCGGCGGGCGGAGTCGCCGAGCGATGCCTGGTTGCGTCGGATGGGCCGCTGCCGACCCGTGGTCGACTTCCTGGACGCGGTCTGGCCGGCGCTCACCCCGGAGGGGCTGGTCTTCGGCCTGCTCTCCGACCCGGGGCGGCTCGCCACCGCGGCGGACGGGCTGCTCAGTGAGACCGAGCAGGCGCTGCTGACGTGGTCGAAGCCGGCCCGCACCGCGAAGGCGACCCGCTGGACCGCCGCCGATGTGGTGTTGCTCGACGAGGCGGCCGGGCTGCTGGAACGGCCCTCCGGTTTCGGGCACGTGGTGGTGGACGAGGCGCAGGACCTCTCCCCGATGCAGTGTCGGGCCATTGCCCGGCGCAGCGAGCACGGCTCGGTCACCCTCCTCGGGGACCTCGCCCAGGGCACCGCGCCGTGGGCGGCGACGGACTGGCGGGAATCGCTCGCCCACCTGGGCAAGCCGGACGCTGTGGTGGTCCCGTTGACAGTTGGTTTCCGGGTGCCCGCGGCGGTGGTCGCGTTCGCGAACCTGCTGCTTCCGGCACTCGCGGTGGACGTACCGCCGGCCGAGTCGCTGCGCCACGACGGCGGACTGGACGTGCGTACCGTGACCGACCTGGTCGCGGAGACGGTGGCCGAGGTGCGGGCGGCGCTCGCCCACGACGGCTCGGTGGGTGTGATCGCGGCGGACGACGCGGTCGACGAACTGCGCGCGGCGCTGGCCGCCGCCGGTGTCGCGACCGCGACCGCCGACGACGTGGCGGCCGCGGAGCGGGTCACCGTGGTGCCCGCGACCCTGGTCAAGGGCCTGGAGTACGACCACGTGGTGGTCGTCGAGCCGGCCGCGATCGTCGCGGCCGAGCCGCGCGGGCTACACCGCCTGTACGTGGTGCTCACCCGGGCGGTGTCCCGACTGGCGGTGCTGCACCGCGAGCCGCTGCCCGCCCCGCTCGTCGTCGGCTCAGCCGGCTGACACGGCCGCCGCGACCTCCCGCAGGGGTCGGCCGGAGTCGGCCAGCGGCACGTGGAACGACAGCCACGAACCGTCGGCGAAGTCGAGCCGCAGCCGTTTCCAGTTCAACCGGTACCAACCGACACGTGCGGTCACCGTCGTGCGCGGCGCCGACCCGAGCAGTTCGACGTCGGTCTGCGCCCGTTCGCTCGCCGCCGAGCTGGAGAACAAGGTGACCGGTGCTGTCGCGCCGAGCAGCAACCGCTGGTCGGTGACCCCCAGCACGAGGTCGCGGAGGTCGAAACCCTTCGTCGCCACGGTCACGGCGTGGTGCAGCAGCGAGGCCTGCGAGCCGGGTGCGCCTCGACCTCCGACGCCGAAGAAGAGCCAGTCGACGGCGCCGTCCGCCCGGCCGAAGGTGATGTTCGGCGAGAGCACGGTGAGCAGGACACCCAGCACTCTCGACCCACCGGGGGCGGGAGGCGCCGCCGGCTGCGGGGGCGCCGCCGGGACCAGACCTCCGCCCACGCGGACCTGGGCCACCGCGCGCACCCGCTCACCGGCGGGTAGCAGCCGGGTGAGCCCGTCGACGTACCGGGCGCGGATCTCGTCGACCATCATCGGCGCCCCTCGCGGCCGCCCGCCCCCTGGTCCCGGGAAGCCGCGGCGAACGCCGCCCCGGCCTTCGGCTGGGCGTCCAGCTCGTTGTGCGGGCTCGACACGGAACCCTCCTCTGTGTCCTGCGCGACGGGTCAGCCGCCGCGGCTCCCACCATAGGCACTGCCCGCGCAACCGGTGGCCCCACCCGCGACGTCGGGGTCACCGAGCTTTGACTTTGCGTCATAAGGTTCGGTACGGAATCCGACGACGATCTGCTTCCCACGGCGCCGGTGTAGACGGGGCCGGTTGGCGTTCGAGGAGCACGCCGAACGGTTCGCGCGCACAGCTCGACCCCACTCCGTCGAAGGAGTTTCAATGACCAAGTCAAGCCGTAGACGCGGTCAGCGGTGGTGTGGGTTGGAACTCGCGGCCGTCGCGCAGCAGTGCCCAGACGACG